>JAMCWD010000001.1 GCA_023475345.1 Chloroflexota bacterium
TTGTTGGTTTTTCCAGCAAAATCCCAACAAGTATTTTCGAGCCACCGACTCGTTACGAATCAAGTCCTCATAAGCTTCGATCTCCATGACACCACCTTATCATGGGATCAAATTCTAGGCAATTACCTTTCCCTATTGTCCAATTCTATAAAAATATCGCCTGTAAATATATCGTCTTGATGAAACATAACATTCACCCAATTAATAGAACCATGCATCTTGTGGATCTTTATCCTGGAATGCATATTAGCTCTCTCAAGTTTTTCCATGTCATTATCATTTTTAAATTTATTAACTGCCACATATCCACCTAAAGGAGACCATTTGTTCTTATTAAGGAGGGCTTTTTCCAAGACTAAATCATAATTGAAGGTAATAATTTCATCGCTTTTCTCATCAATGATTCCGGCAAATTCATCGGCAAAATTATTTCCTTTCAGTCCTTCAAGAACTATATAAAGAAAGGTTATAAGATGAGACTTTCTTTCTTTTAATTCACGTTCGGACATTGAAAAAGGTATTGCAGGATAGGGAGGAATATCAGATCCGGCTTTTTCAAATTGAACTTCAGCCCCTGATAAATGGAGATCAATTAATGTAAATAAATACTCAATGTTTTCTTTTATCGTTACCTTGCTATAATCAAAATCATAATGCATAAAGTTTTCAATAGATTTCTCTTCAAGTTCTTTTATAAAACTTTCTAATTTCTCGAACCATTTCAGCCTGTAGTTTATTCTGCCTTGACTAACCACTCTTTTTTTCTCTTTTTCATAGACTTTTTCTATGTTAGACCAGATATCTTTCATTAAAGGCCCATCTGCTACTGCGTTGGAAAACCCCGCACCTAATAAAAAGGTTCTTTTCTTTTTATTTGTCCCCGAAATTTCCATTGTCTTCTCCCCACTCTAAATTTTTTAGCGTTTCCATATCAAGATTCGTCAACGCCGAAAAGAATACATTTATAGGAATGCTTTAGCCGTTGATAAAATTTCGGTTCCCTCCAGCAATATCCTTTGGAGTTTTCACTATTCTAATCTTATGTCTATGGATCAAAGCCCTTTTTACATCTATGATAAAAATAATCATCCTAGAAACTATTCAAGCGAGCAGCCACCCCTGTGCCCCGTGATCAAATCTTCCAAAAGTGCTATAATTTTTCCCGATGAGCACAAACAGCAATTCAAGCAAATTTGACGAACCTGTAAGATCACCCGTCGAGACATGGGCGTTTCCCATATTTTCGCTTCTGGCGGTGGTCCTTCTGGTCATGTCCAGGACGCCCGGCCTCCTGTACCGCTTTTACATGGACGACGGCCCGTCAGAAATTATAACCATAATCTGCCACCTCATTGCATGCGCCTTTTTCATAGCCACTTTCATCCTGTTGTGGCGAAAAGGGCATAAAGCCTGGCTCCTGCTCCTGCTTGCTATTTTCTCCTTCTGGGTGGCCGGGGAAGAGATATCCTGGGGCCAGAGGATTTTTGCCGAACACATCCCCGAATTCTTCATGAAATATAACTCCAACGAGAGCATAAACATCCATAACCTTTATTTCTTCGAGCCGTACGAAGACGAGATAACCCTCGCGGTGGTTTTAAGCTGGGGGCTTTTCCTCCCCGCCCTTTCATTTTTATCCGATAAAGTTAAAAATTTCTTCTGGAAAATCAATTTCCCGTGCCCCGGGAACCCCGTCGCAGCAGGCATTATCATAGTTTTTGCCCTTGAAGTCATGTTCTTCCTCTCACAGAGAGACTACACCGAGTTCGGATACGAAACGGTGGAACTTGGCTTTGCAATCGCCTGGGCGCTTACCGCGCTGGGCCTGTTCCTTGCCAGGAAAAAGTCGCTGGAGCCGGGAAAGTGAAAAAAATCCCGGCGGCCCTGATTTTACTTTTTTTGATTTTATCTATAACTTTCCTTTTAGTATCGGCGGCCGGAAAAAACGGAGCCATCTTCCCCCGGTTCCGCTTCGATATACATAACACCGGGGCGGTCCCGTACAGAGGGCCTGTAACTCCCCCCGGCCTTATATGGGCTTTCAATACGCGGTATCATATCAGCACCCCGTATATTACATCGGGGCCGGTTATCGACAGGAGGGGAAACCTTTATTTCGGCTCGGAGGATATGAGCCTTTACTGCCTCGACCCCGGCGGCAAAAAATTATGGGAATTCCCCACGGGCGACAGGGTCAGGTCAACCCCCGCCATCGGAGACGACGGCACTATATACTTCGGGAGCAACGACAAATATTTCAGGGCGCTGTCCCCCGGCGGCAAACTCCTGTGGAAATACGGGACCGGTGATTTCGTGGAGTCGTCGCCTTTGATAACTCCCGGCGGCCTTATCTGCTTCGGCTCCGAAGACTACAACCTTTATGCCCTCGACCGTAACGGTAAATTGAGGTGGAGCTATTCCACTGGCGGGCCTATCCGCTCGTCTTTCGGGTCTGATGAAAAAGGCAGCCTTTATATAGGAAGCAATGACGGGGCGTTGTATTCGGTCAATAAGAACGGCGAATTCCGCTGGAAAATTCAGACGAAGGGCGAGGTGCGCTCCTCCCCTGCTTTTCCCGGCGACGGGACGGGCTTTGTAGGTTCAAGCGACGGTTATATTTATTCCTTTACGATAAACGGGAAAGACAGGTGGAAGTTCAAGACCGGCGGCATGGTCAGGGGCAGCCCTGCCATCGGGCAGGACGGGACGCTTTATACCGGCAGCCGGGATAAATGCGTTTATGCCCTGGATATGAAAGACGGCCATCTTATATGGAGGACAGCCCTCGACGGGGAGATCTGGGGGAGCGTACTTGTTGACGGGAACGGCAACTTATACGCGGCGAGCGACAAAGGGTTCGTTTACTGTCTCAACCCTTACGGGGAGAAGAAGTGGGTTTTCAGGACGAGCGGCCCGATATACGGGACCCCGTGTCTTGCCCCACATGGCGCATTATATATTTACAGCGAGGACGGGAAGCTATATTCCCTGGCCGGGGCCAGGTAAACAGGTTTCCGGGCAGGCTGTTTTTTTCAGGCCGGAACCTTTGATAGTTTCTTACAGGACAAGTTATCCACATATCCCATACGGGGGCACCTCCTAAATTCTCTGTATGAGACAGGCGATTTTGCAATATCCCCTGCAGAAAGATTAAAAAGTCCTGATTTTATGCTATTTTTTAAGATCCGAACCTGTCCGGCGCCTGTAATATCAGCCTTTATAAACAAATTTTTAATTTTTATCTTCTTCTTCATCCAGTGTGCCGGGAGGCAGTCCGGCCAGGAACTTCGGCATGAAGAAAAGTCCTATGAAAGTCGGGAATATATATTCGACGAAAGAATACGTCAGGGCCAGTGCGAGCAGTGTATCCGCGCCTGCCCAGGGCTGAAACAGTACGACAAAAGCCGCTTCCCTGGTGCCGAACCCCGATATGCCGATAGGAAGCTGGCCTATCAGAACCGCAAGCGGGGCAAGCGATATGGCATCGTAGAAAGGGACGTTCAGATGGAAAATCCAGAAAAGAAGAAGAGCCGTAATAACGAAATTCGATTCGGAAAACAGGGTATAAAAGAAAAAGCCCACCCGTTGTATCCTCTTGAGACCGACGAACGCCTTCCCCATATCCTTCAGGATCATTCCGAATTTGCTTTCCCCTTTGCTTTTTGAAATAATCATGTCCAGGGGCACGTCCAGCCCCCAGAGTATCAGAATGAGCAGGGCAAGACCCGCCGGGAGCATCCATACCGGGGACAGGGAGCCTATAATCCTGCCGGCAAGGACAAAAAAGCAAAGCGCCATTAGGATCAAGACCTTGTTGAAAGCGATTACCCCGATGCCTGTAGCAAGCGGGAGCTTTTTCCGGGATGAAAGGTAAACAGCCCTTGCGATTTCACCTATCTTGCCGGGGATTACCAGCTTTATGGGCATGCAGCCCATCATCACCACGAGCATCTCCCGGAAAGATATTTTACAACCGAGCGATCTTAAAATGCGCCTCCATTTGTCCGTAGGGGCGAGCATATTAAGCAAGATCGGTATGATGAGCCAGGGGCTCCTGTTAATATCGGCCTTTTCCAGGGCGTCGAAGACCGCCTTCGGCTCGATGACCTTGAAAAGGAGGTAAAAAATAAGAATGGTAACGCCGAAAGTAAAAAGAACATTGAAAAGCGCGGGCTTTTTCATTTTCCCCAGTCCTTTGAAACGAGACGCGACCAAAAAAGGTTGACCCATGCCTGCCCTGCTCCGAAACAATTTGAACACCGCATGGCGGGCATCGTTTCGAAAGCTTTCTTGAAGCCCCCGGCCCTGAAATCCAGACCCTCGCCTTCAGGCCGGACCCGGCCACAACGCCATACCCTGCCCGCCGGGTCAACCCTGCAAAAAATGAACCCTCCACCGCAGGCAAGAGGCGCGCTTTCCGGATAATCACCGAAATGCCTCAGCAGGCCGTTCGGCGAATCTATGTATAAATTGTTTTTCTTCTCGCCAAGCAAAAGATTAACGGCCTTTTTCAGATCTTCCGTCCCCGGCGCTGCCGGGTTTTCGCTGTTTCCTCTCAATAAAAATTTATCGGCGGGCTGGAAAGCGGACGGGAGCTTTTCTTTCTTTATAAACTCCAGGAATTCGGGAAGCCTGTCGATGTTTTCGCTTGAAAGAACGCACATCAGGGAAACTGAGATGCCGATTTTTCTAGCCCCGGCTACGGTATCCATGACATCTTTAAAAGAGCCTTCCCCCCGGATGGAATCGTTTACCTCTTCGATGCCGTCGAGGCTCAAAGTGATGCCGGAGACGCCTTTAAGCTCCTTTAATCTTGCAGCGGCCCCCCTCCCCGACGTATTTATATTGACTTCTATCCCGGCGTCCTTGCAGGCGGATATTATCTCCGGGAGATCCTCCCTCAGCATCGGCTCTCCCCCCGTGAGAGACACGCGAATACAACCAAGCTTCCCTATTTCTTCAACAAGCGAAACAGCGTCCTTCGTATCGAACTCGTCTCCCGGAGGCTGCTGATCTTTCCCGCAATAAATACAACAGGACGGGCACCTTGCCGTAATTTCCCAGCTTACAAAAAGAGGCGTCCTCTTCTTCCCTATCGCGCCTGCGAACATCCCCTTCAAAGTTTTGAAAACATTTTTAAGATTCATTTTCGATACCTTTACGAGGCGGAAAGAATTTCCTGTAAATCCGCAGGGGGTAATACTTGAAATATAGCCGAAACCTGAAATCCCTTTTCTTTACGGCAAGCATAAGCTGGAGAAAATTAACCGCCGGGCCGGGCATGCGGCCCAGCTTTTCAAGTCCCCTGCCGTTAATGATTTTATTTATTTTCGCGGGAGAAAGCATCGGCAGTATCTTGTATAAAACCCTGTAGCCTTTAAGATCCGGGTTTTCTTTTTCAGGATGGAAGAAGTCTCCTGCTTCTTCGGCGTTTTCCAGCGCCTCTATGTCCGATTCGTTAAGAATACCCTTATTCTTTGCCATTTCGACCGCCGGGAGCCGGGGGAAATATGAAAGATGATGGACTTTTATCCTGTTAAGACGGCGCAGGCCGGCATAAAGCAGCGCGCCGGATTTAAAATCTTCGATGCTTTCCCCCGGGATCCCGAACATGTGGTCAACATCATATAAAAGCCCGTAACGGTCACATGTCTTGAATGCCGAAAGGAACAACTCGTTGCCGCCGGGAGCTATATTCAATTCCTCCCTGATCTTTTCGTTCCATGTCTGCAGTCCGAACTCAACGCAATAACAGCCCGATTCCTTCAAAAGCTCTGCAATCTCATCATCCAGGTAGCGGACCTGGCCGAAGCAGCGGAAAGGCAGATTTATCTCGCTTCGATAACCTTCCAGGAACTCAAAAAGCCATTTCCTGTCGGTGAAAAAAATGGGGTCGTTGAATGAGACCGTCCTGAATTTATAACGGCTTTTCATTTCCTTAAGCTCGTCAAGCGAACCGGCGGCGCTCCGGCGGCGGAAATACCTGTAATTATAAAGCCTGTTCGTATGGCTTTCCCCGCAATAAACACAGCGGTTCGGGCAACCCCTGCTTGTCATAATCACGTAATCGTCTTCAAGCGGAAGATACGGTGCAAAGAGATCTTTATCGGGATAAGGGAGAGAGTCCAGGTCATTCACAGGAGGAGACATGGAATTCCGGATGATCTCACCACCTCTCCTCCATACAAGGTTGGGCACCGACCTAAAATCTTCTTTTTTTTCGACGGCGGAAAGAAATGCCGGGAAAGCGATCTCCCCTTCGCCTGTTATCACATAATCGACCGCGGCCTTCTCCATCACCCTGTCGGGCACAAGGGTAGGATGAACTCCCCCGAAAATTACAGGGACATCGAGTTTTTGCTTCACCTTCCGGGCGATGTCGAGGCACCATTTATGCGTCCCTGTAAACGAGGAGAACGCAATGACATCGGGCTTCGAATCAAGTATGGTTTTCAGGACTTCTTTTTCCTGGGAAAAAATCTTTTCAAGCGCCGGTATGTAAAAAACGTTATCATTTTTGCCGAAAAGGCCCATGTCGTACGCCAGGGTTACCCTATGCCCGGCCTGCTTGAGCATGGCCGAAAGCATCTCAAGACCCAGGTTCTCGCGGCCCTGATGAACGAAGGTAACATTCATGATGCCATTGTAACTCCACAGGCGTTTAATGACAAGCTGAATTTGGATTTCAAGAGAACATCGGCGAACATCATTCCGGCAAATTTCCGACAGGTCTATTTTTTAATCAATTCCTCGTAAAATTTCCTGTCCATAAAACCGGTATCCTGTTTCAAGGCTTCCTTTACCAGTTTTTTACCTTCTTCTTTTTTGCCGGTTTCCATATAGCACCAGCCCAGAAGCGCCTTGTACCAGCCGAGAGAATCATCCATTTGGACTGCTTTTTCCGCCCAGGGAACAGCGTCCTTAAAACGTTCGATCTTGGTGTATGCGTAAGCGGCCTGGCCGGGGAAAAACGAGTTGCTCACCCTTTCGGAGGCGGAGGCGCAAAACTCGGCAAGGCTGAGCCAGTCCGTATCGTAGGTCAATAAATTCGCCAGCGCGCCATTTACATTAATATTGTTGGGGTCAAGCGCCAGCGCCTCGTCTAACGCGCCGAAAGACTTCCTGAACTGTTTGCTGTCCATATAAGCCAGGCCGAGAGCAAGATATACACTCGGATGCTTTAATTTGTGAACCGACTTTCTCAAGTATTCGATTGCCGGCTCGTATCGGCCGAGGGAAAAGCTGGTAATTCCAGCACCGTAAAGCAGGCCCGGGCTTCCCGGCTTATTTTTAAGCAACTGTTCATATGTATTCAACAGCCCCCTCAGCCCGTTTTGAGACTGTACAACCTCTACAAGCTTTCTGTGGGCGGGGATATAATCGGGCACCCTTTCTATCTCCTTTTCAAGAAGGCCCTGCGCGGCCTTTAAATCCCCGGCCGACCCGGCTTTGTTAACAAGCTCCATAGTTATCCTGATCTGCCTGTCCCCGGCGGTATCCCACGATTGGGACGGGTTTTCAGGTATCCGGAGCTTGAGATTCAGCGGCCTGGGGTCTTTTATAGTCCCAAGCCTTTCGGCAAACATTTTCCATTTCATTTTCCCGGACAATTTTTTCATGTCCCTGTTCTCTATCTTGAAACAATGCTTCACATCCCTGTTGAAAATAACATAACCTCCCGACTGCTCACCGAAACCTACCAGGCGGTTGGATGGAAATCTCCCCAGGGTAACATCGACGGGAACCCATCCGTAAGGCTCCAGGTAAATTTCCGTCCATGCATGAGTCAGTGGTACCTTGCCTTCTCCCGGGTTGATATGGATGCCGTTTACGAACCTGGCCGGGATCCCCGCCGCCCTTAAAAGCGCCATCAAATAATAAGTGGCGTCGGAACACTGGGCTATCCGGTTCTTCAATACTTCCAGGGCGGTAACCGGCTTTAAGGTCAAATCGAATTTGATATTCTCACGGACATAATCATATAAAGCAAGCGTTTTATAATAAGGGTTTTTAATCCCGCCGGTAAGGCTCAGGGCAAGCCCTTTGATCCCCGGCGCGTCCGACTGGATATAAGAATCGGGCGCGAGCCAGTATGAAAGGTTGGCAAGCAATTCTTTGCCCGGCTCGCGGACAATATCCGCATCAAGAGGAAATACAACATCGTAGATTTTTATTTTCGCGGTAAATACTATCTTCGCGGTCTTGCCCGGGGGCAGCTTGGAATAGGTGAATACTCGCCAGCGCTCTCCTTTCGTCCCTTCCAGCAGGCCGCCTTTATAATTATATTTCAGCCATAACACTTCCTGATACGGCGGGACACTCCTCAACTCCGGCACCGATATTATTACATTCTCGGGCTGGTCCGACCTGTTGGTATAAGTGAGGGTTCCCTCAAGATTGAAAACGTCGCCGCCCTTAATTATGGCGGCAGGACGGGCATAGGCCGCTCCAATTAAAAAAAAGATTGCGATTATTAATAATATTATTTTTTTCATGCCGCTTCCCTGGATTTTATCACAAAACCCGTTTTGAAAACAAATCTTTGTATTAAATTTTTCTGTTTTTTCAAAAATGGAAAGGATCGCAGTTTTATTGTACAGAATTTCTTGACGAGGAGATTCGTATAAGCATGCAAACATATAACCGGCCCCTTTATTACGAAATTGCTTTCGGCTTCGTCAATCCGAAAGAGCAGGTTGATCTTTTTGAAAAGCTCATAAAAAAATACGGCGAAGCAAAGGCCGGGAGATTCCTGGACATCGGTTGTGGGCCGGGGCTCCAGTTGCTTGAGCTTGCAAAAAGAGGCCATGAAGCAGTCGGCCTGGATAAAAGCGCGGCGATGCTTGGATACCTGCGGAAAAAAGCAAAAAGAGAAGGGCTGAGGATCGAAACGATAAGAGCCGATATGACCGATTTCAAATTGACGAAAAAAGGCTGTTTTGCTTTCATCATGATGGGTACCATAGGCTATTTCAAAAGCAGCCTGGACTTCCTGAAACACCTCGACAGCGTAGGCAATTCCGTCCAAAAGGGCGGCCTTTACTTCATAGAAAACTTTGCCCTCGACTGGGCGGATAAAAATCTTTTCGAGCCACAGGTCTGGACTATGGAAAAAGACGGCATCAAAGTCAGAACCACTTATAAGATCGAATTGAAGGACACCTTAAAACAGGTAGTTACCGAAACTCTCGAATTCGTTGTCGATGATCACGGAAAGAAGCTTAATTTCGGGCATAAAATCGACAAGAAAATAATTTTCCCCCAGGAATTTCTGGCCCTCGTGGAGAGCAATAAAAAGCTCGAATTCATCGGCTGGTTCGAACACAACGGCATGAAGCCTCTGAAAAAAGCCTGGATGGATAATTACATATTGTTGAGGAGAAAATAGGTTTTCTTCTCAACAATAATCCAGGAAGAAATTTATTATATCTGAAGGGGTGGATTTCATTGAAAATAACTGTTCGGGATATGTGTATTGAAGACGCCGAAGGAATCGTCAATGTCTTAAATCCGATTATAAAACAGGGAGGATTGACGGTGTTTGATACGCCGTTCGCTGTTGAACAAGAGAAAGAATTCCTGAAAAAATTCCCGGCAGGAGGGATATTCCATGTCGCCGTTGGCGACAACGGAAAGATCCTGGGGTTCCAGGTGCTTGAGAGTTTTGCCTCGTTCACACATGCCATGGATCATGTCGCATCAATCGGAACTTATGTAGATATTGCCATGCAGGGAAGCGGTATAGGGATGCAGCTTTCACAGAAAACATTTGAAAAAGCAAAAGAATTGGGTTTCGAAAAAATACTCACTTATGTTCTTGCAATAAATAAGCCCGCTCTCAAGTTTTATAACAAACTCGGGTTCAAGATCTTAGGCAGAGCCTCACGCCAGGCAAAGCTCAACGGCATATATTTCGACGAGATCTTCATCGAAAAATTTTTATAACAAACGCGAGACTGGTAAAAACCTAAATACAAATAACGTTTCCTGCCGAATAATTTCCGAATTCGAGTTTTGGTGAAAAATTTGACGCCATGCCATGTTTTTTCCTATAATAAGAAAACGATTTTCGTTTAAACTATTTAAAATGACGGAAGATACAACTATAAAAGATTGTAAGGTCTATTATCCCCAGGATCCCCCCTGGGAGAGTTTTCTTTTCCAGCATCATTTCAACCTGCTTTGCGACTCGAGAGTAGGCGTCTGGCGTGAGGCCATCCTTCGCGAGGTTAAAGAGGGCGATGTAGTGCTGGAGCTGGGAAGCGGCACGGGCATATTATCAATGTTCGCAGCAAGCAGGGCAAAGAAAGTTTACGCCGTTGAAAAAGTCCGGAACATGGCCGAATACTCGGCATGGAGAATAAAGTGTGCCGGGCTGTCAGACAAGATAACTGTCCTGAACCAGGAAGCCAGGAACGTGGACATCCCGGAAAAGGCCGACGTCGTCATCGCGGAAATGCTGGACACCGCAATGATCCAGGAGCCGCAGGTGCCCGTGCTGAGAAACGTGCTCGACAGGGTGTTAAAGCCGGGCGGCCGCATACTCCCTCAAAAAGTCGTTTCCACGGTAGCCCTGGCATATTGTGATTATATTTTTTACAGCTTTTCTTTCCCTCTCCCTCACTTTGAAACTACCGAGGTGCGGAAAGTTGACAGGCTGTTTTCAAAGCCCCTGGCCTATCATGAAATGGATTTTCATGAAACTCTCGATCCTTTAGTCCACCGGGAGATGGAGGTTTCGGTCATTTCCAACGGCGTTGTGAATTCATTAAAGATAGAGAGCGAAACCCTCCTTGTGCCGGGCATAGTGTGCAGGGGAAGCCACTGGTTCAACCCGCCGCTTATCCTGCCGTTTCCTGATATAAAAGTCGAAGAGTGGGATAAAATCAGGGTAGTTCTTGATTATAAACTGGGGGGAGGTCTCCAGACCCTCTCCTACGAGGTAACGAAAATTTGAGGATCGCGCTGGTCCATCCCCACAGCATACAGTATCATCATGACCGCGATTCCCAGAATATCATCTCCGGCATTGATGATATAGAAACTTTCCCGAACCTGGCCCTCCTTTCGCTTGCATCTTATATCCCCGGCGAAGACGAGGCCGAGTTCATCGATGAAGACCGCCTGACTCTCGAAGGCAAGCCTTTAGCCTATCTTGACGAAGATTTCGACCTTGTATGCCTGACAGCGATGAACCATCAGGCTCTCCGCGCTTACGAAATCGCCGACCGCTTCCGCTCACGCGGTATCCCTGTCATTATGGGAGGGTTCCATGCAAGCGCGCTGCCCGGAGAAGCCGGCATGCACGCGGACGCTGTCGCGGTAGGCGAAGGTGAAGATATATTCCCCCTGATGCTCGATGACGCCCGGAAAGGGAATCTCAAGCCCGTTTATACTTCCGGCGGAAAAGTCGATTTGTCCTTTGTCCCGCCTCCCGCGCTGGGCCTTGTAAAAGGTCTCGACTGGTACACCAAGATCCCTCTTTTTGCAACCAGGGGCTGTTCTCATGATTGTAATTTCTGCTGCCTGAGGAAAGTTTACGGGCCGAAGTACCGGAAGAAACCCATCGATAAAATCGTCGAAGAAATCAAGATGGTAAAGGAGCTTCTGCCCGACCCGTTCATATCTTTTGCCGACGAGAACATGCTGGTGGATTGCAAATACGGCCGGGAACTTGCAAAAGCTTTGATCCCCCTGGGGATATGCTGGGAATGTTATTGCGACAGTTCTGTTTATAAAGATGAAAAAATGCTGGATTTGCTTGCGGAATCCGGTTGTGAGGAATTGATTATCGGCTTCGAAAGCGTATTGCCGGGATCTCTTGAAGAAGCATGTAACTGGAAACGGGAGCAGGGTAAAAATTACCTGAAGGCCATAAGGACGATACAGGAGCACGGCATAGGCGTGCTTGCATGTTTCGTGGTGGGGTTCGATCATGACGACAGTGGCACTTTCGCCCGGCTGAGAGATTTTATCGAAGAAGCCCTGCCTTTCGAGCTCGATGCCGCAACGCTTACCCCGATGCCGGGGACGCCGTTATACGAGCGGCTGAAGAGCGAAGGAAGGATCTTATCCGAGGACTGGCGCCGTTACTCATGGTTTCAGGTAAATTTCAAGCCGAAAAACCTCACCCCGAAGGAGATCATGGACGGCCTGGAATGGCTCCACAAAGAATATAACTCCCCCCGCATGAGGAAAATTCGGCGGAAATATTTTTCTTCCCTTTCTCCGAAATTCAAAACTTTTTACGGGGCGGGGAACCTTTTCGAAGAAGATGAAAATAAATGAGCGACCTCGACCTCTCTGTAATAATCGCCGCTTATGAAGAAGAGAAAAACCTTCCCGCCGTCCTCGACGGGGTAAAGAAAACCCTGCCTGACCTCCGCCAGCTCATAGTGGTTGACGACGGCTCAAAAGACAACACGGCCCGTGTAGCGGAAGAGCATGGGGCACAGGTAATCCGGCACGAAACAAACAGGGGCAAGGGGGCGGCGCTCCGTACAGGCATGGCGGCGGCTAAGGGCGATATCATAATTTTCCTGGACGCCGACGGCCAGGACCCGCCTTCCGAAATACCTTTGCTGCTGGAGCCTTTTGAAACCGGGGCCGATTTCGTAAACGGATCGAAATTCATGGGCCGTTGTAAAGAAGGCGCGATCTCAGGGCTGAACAGGATAGGAAATCTTTTTATGTCCTGGCTTATTAATTTTCTTTTCAAAGCCGGGATAACCGATTCACAGTCGGGATTCAGGGCGATAAGAAAGGCAAAAATAGCCCCGATCCCTTTAACCGCAACGGAATACGAGATAGAAACCCAGATGCTCATCCGGGCCATAAAGCACGGCCTGAAAATCGTCGAAGTGCCGATTATAAGGGAAAAGCGCCTCCACGGGAGCACTCACTTCAACAGGATAAGAAACGGGACCCGCATTTTATTCCTGATACTGGGAGAATATTTCTCCGGCGATAAATAAGCTTAACGGCGGAACTGTAAGCAACCAAAAGAGAACCCGGCGTTTCCCGGACGGGTGCTGGAAAAACCCCGGTCTGTGTCTCAGGATTCTTTTAAAATAAGATCATCTTTTTTTTCGGGCTTTATAATTTTATCCTGCGCCTTTACATAAGCCTGTTCGAACTTGAAGTGGGGCGGGTTTTCGCCTGCAAGCCGCTGGTAAATATTGCGGAAATACTTTCTTCTTTTTTCGAGCATCTCCATTGTCGAAAATTCTTTAAAAAGTCTTATCAGGCCCTCCTGGACCTGCCTGGGGGTCATTTGCTTGGGCTGGTAATTGACATGGAGCCATGTATATTTGTTCCAGTTCTCGGTCAGTATCCGGCCGTCGGCCTTCAGCCTGTCGTAAACGCGGGTGCCGGGTATCGGGCACAGTACTGCGAAATCTATGTCGAAAAGGTTTGTTTCCCTGATAAATTCGGATAACCGGTCGAAAACGTCCGGGCCGTCCTGGTCGAACCCGACGATGAAAAGCCCCATAATTCCCACACCGTGCGACTGGATCTTTTCGATTGCCTTTGCATATTCGTGGACCCTCTTGCCTTTCCAGGGTGCATTATGCTTCAATGTTTCGGGAATAACGCTTTCAAAACCGATTAAAAGCTCGGTACAATTGCTCTGATACAAAAGCTCCAGCAGTTCGTCATCCTCGGCTACGGACATATCACAGTAACATTCCCAGCGGATATTGAGATCAATCAATGCGCGTACCAGTTCTTTCGACCACTCGTGATCGGCAAGCAAATTTTCATCCCCGAAAGTAATGAAAGGATACGGCCGCGGATACAACCGTTTCAACTCGTTGATCTCATCGACCACCTGCTGGATGTTCTTCTTGCGGTATCTCGGCCCGTAAAGCGTTTTAATACAACAGTAATCACAGAAGCGGGGGCATCCCCTCGTTGCGAAAACAGGCATCTTGTTGAAGCGGGTGATATTGCCGATGGCATCGTACCTGGGCATGGGAATTGTCGTGAGGTCGATATCGCCTGAAGAGTAATAGAACGGCTTCAACTCGCCCTTAAGCCAGTCTTCCACCAGGACGGGGAACGTGTCTTCTCCCTCTCCGACGACGACGGCGTCCGCATGTTGTTTTGCTTCATGTGGCAGGGCGCTGGGATGGAATCCTCCCATAACCACGGTCTTGCCCAGTTCCCTGTATTTATCGGCTATCTCATAAGCGCGGAACGCCTGGTTATTACATGCCGAAATGCAGACCAGGTCGAAATCTTCATCGAAAATAACAGGCTCAGCGGTGCTTATATCGATATAATCCTCGTCGATATATTTTACCTCGAAGCGGTCATCCAGGTAAGCCGCTATCTGTAAAAGCCCCAGGTTGGGAATGAACTCAATATCGTCAATCATGAAACTTACTACTGGGAGCAGGTTCTTATAGATTTCGAAAAAGATGTTATTTTGCTGGTTGCGCTCTGTCCCCCTGGGACTTATCAGGCCGACCTTCATTTGATTTTTCTCTCCTAACTTCCGGCGATGATCTTGTTTATTCCGGCTCACTTTCTTTTTCCGGGGTTTTATTCGACTGCAAGTGTAGCGGGCCGGTATCCTTATGCATGGCGGTGGCCGTAATAACGGGCAGTTCGGGGTATTGATCCTTGAGATAAAGCAGTGTATCCATGCCGCCGCTCATTGCGATATCCGCGTCGTAGAGGACGAACTGGATGTCGCGATCCTTCGATTCCACGGCTTCCTTCGCCTTCTCGGGAGTGCCGGCATGGAGGACCTCGTAACCCTGGGGAACGAGTACATCCTTTATCTTACCAATCAACTCCTCGTTTACGCTGACCACAAGAATATTTTTCATGCCGCCTCCAAAAATAAATACATACAATGAAAGGCAAACTGAAAATAATAATAGCACAGGAAATTCGACAAGGTCAAGAAAATCATGGCGGCACAAAAATTTATATGCTTTGCTTACCTTCATTTCCAATATTTGCGAATCAACTCCCCTTTTTGCTATAATCCTCCCGTATGAAAGTCCTTCTGGTAAACCCTCCGAAAAATCACCAGGTCTGGGCCGGGATCCCGGACATATTCAATACCCGGGACATTTACATGTTCCCCCCGCTCGGCATCATGACTGTCTCCGCCTACCTCAAAAAAAATACCGGCCACGAAATCCACCTGATGGATTGTTTTGCCGAAAACCTCCGGCCCCCGGCGGTCGCAGAAAAAGCTAAAGAGATCGGGGCCGATGTCGTCGGCGTCCTGACACTTACCCACAACCTGGCCGACGTATCCATGATCATGAAAGAGATCAAGAAAACTTCCCCGGACATTCACACCGTTATCGGCGGCCCACATACTTATGTCTATCCCCACAAGGCGGCGGCGATGGAAGGCGTGGACAGCGTCGTCCGGGGCGACGGGGAAGAAACCTTTATGGATTGGCTCTCCGCTCTGTCAGGCGAAAAAGATCCCTCGGAAGTCGCCGGAGTCCTTTTCAAAAAAGACGGCGAAATAATCGAAACTCCCGTCAGAGACCCCGTCCATGACCTTGATTCCCTCCCCTTCCCCGACAGAAAATCCCTGATACAACATAAATACTACACCCCCGCCATGAGACGGGACAGAGGGACCACCCTCATAACGAGCCGGGGCTGCCCCCACCGCTGTGTTTTTTGCTCGACACACAAAAATTACAGGACCCGCTCCCCCGGCAATGTAGTCGATGAAGTCGAAGACTGTGTCGAAAACCTGGGAATAAAAGAGATCCTTTTCATCGACGACACGTTCAACTCCAGCCCGGGGCGGGTTATCGACATCTGTAACGAGATATTGAAACGCAAGATAAAGTTCGAATGGGGATTCAAGGCGGCATGCCATACCGTTACCCCGGAAATGCTCAAACTTGCACGAGAGGCCGGTTGTACCAAAATTCATTACGGGGTGGAAACCGCCACCGATGAAGGCCTGAAATATCTCAACAAAAAAGCATCGATGGAAGATATTTTCAATGCGTTCGAATGGACAAAGAAAGCAAAAATCCGGGCCATAGCTTACATGATGGTGGGCTGTCCTTATGAAAAATCAAAAGACGACGTTTTGAAAATCAAGGATTTTATAAGAAAACTGGATCCCGATTATGTCGTCCACTCGCTTTTTTCGCCTTACCCCGATGCGCCGATTTTCAAAAAAGGCGTAGAACTGGGATTGTGGGAAGCCGATTGCTGGGACAAATTCATGGATAACCCGGCGGTGGATTACGACCTGCCGACGGTGTGGGAAGAGCATCTTACCAAAGATGAGCTTGTCGATGTCATGAAAATATTACACCAGGATTTTTACCTCTCTCCTCGCAAGATACTTAAAACCCTGTTAACCGTCAAATCCATTCCGGAGCTTGTAAGGATGGCGGCGGGGGGCATGTCGATAATCAAGCTGAAATCCGTCCGTCCCGATGTACGGAGAATCTGATGGAGAAACGCCGCCTGGGCCGTACCGGCCTGATGGTATCCGCCCTGGGACTGGGCGGCATAGGGTTCATAGGCCAGTACCGGAAAAGCAAGGACCAGGCGTTAAAAGTCATAAACATGGCGCTGGACGCCGGGGTTAATTTCATCGAAAGCGCCAGGGCTTATTTCGATTCCGAAGAGATAATCGGCGAGGTAATGAAAACCCGCAGGAAAGAATGTTACCTGGCGACGAAATCATATCTCCGCTCGGCGGCCCAGATGGAAAAAGAGATCGAAAGAAGCCTCTCCGCTCTTAAGACCGACTACATCGACCTTTACCAGATCCATCACATCCAGTACCTGTACGAGCTTGAAAACGTCCTCGGGCCAAACGGCGCTTATGCCGCCATACTTTCGGCAAAAAAACAGGGCGTAATAGGACATATCGGCGTAACATCACACAACCCTAAAATCCTTGAGGAAGTCCTGAGAACGAATAAGTTCGACACCGTCCAATATCCCTTCAACCCGGCGGAGACCGAATTTTACGAGAAAATAACTCCCGTATGTAAAGAGCTCGATATAGGGTCTATAATTATGAAACCCCTGTGCGGCGGAAGGCTCAAAAGCGTCGAAAGCGCGCTTTCTTTCATCCTGTCGCACGATATAAGCACCGTCATACCGGGCTGCGTTACGCCGGAGCAGATGGCGCTGGATATCAAAGTGGCCGGGGAATACCGCTCCCTGGCAGGCGAAGAAAAACTGGCCCTGTCAGAAGAGATTAAAAATCTGCCGGATCAATTCTGCAGGAGATGCCGGTACTGCGAGGGCGTATGTCCCCAGGAGCTTAAGATATCTGATGTTTTCCGTTGTGAGGAATATTTGATCCTTAACGCCACTTACGCCCGGAACGAATACAAGTCTCTTGAGAAGCTTGCGGACAGTTGTCTGGACTGCGGCAAGTGTGAGGAGATCTGCCCTTATAACCTGCCTGTCAGGGACATGCTGAAACGCGCCCACGGCCGGCTTTCGAAAGGCAAATTCGAAGACTTCGTGGTAAATCTTGTCCGGAAGATAGGAATATACGACCGTGTGCGGAAACTTTACTTCGATATATTCCGGAGGATTCCAGAAAGATGAGCCGATTTTATTCCAGGCCGGGCAACGAGTATAAAATAGCCGAGGACTGCCGATTCTTCCCGGGTGACCGCCCCTGCATTTATCACAAAAAAGAAGGCGTTTCCTGCACGTGTGATCATTATGCCAAAATTGAAAAACGGGTAGTCATCATAAAGCTGGGCGCTCTTGGAGACGTACTCAGAACAACTCCCTTAATAGCCGCGCTCAGAGAAAAATATCCCGATGCTCACATTACATGGATAGTCGATCAATCGAACGCCGGGTATCTTGCCGGAGCACCGGGACTGGACAGAGTTATGACTTTGAACTCTGAAACGATGCTTATACTCGATGTCGAAAAGTTCGACATGTTATATTCACTGGAAGTATCCATAGCCGCAGGAGCCCTGGCGACAAAAATCAAAGCGGCTGAAAAACACGGCTTCGGTCTTTCTCCCGACGGCACCCTCATGGCGTTCGACCCGCCTTCTGCGAATTATCTCCTCATGAGCCTTTCCGATCCGGTCAAAAAAGCCAACAGGAGAACTTATCTCGAGATATTCTCGGATATCTGTGACCTGCCGCTCCTGTCGCATAACTACCTTGTTGCCTACGGCGAAGACGAGATGAAAAAAGTTGAAGAATTCAGTCTGAGAAACCATCTGGAAAATGAAGAACTTCTGATCGGGTTTTTTACCGGGGCTGGGGGACGCTGGAAAAGCAAACGCTGGCCAAAGGAAAACTACTTGAAGCTTCTTCAGTTGATGAAAGACGAACTGCCTGGCAGGATTCTACTATATGGCGGCCCGGAAGAAGCCGAAACAATACAATACCTGGAAAAAGAAGCACCGGGCCGTGTTATATCAACGGGTTCCGACAATTCTCTAAGGCAGTTTTTCGCATACCTGGACCTCTGTGACCTTTTGCTGACCCCCGATACGATGCCGATGCACGCGGCGTTCGGGCTGGGGAAAAAGGTGGTCGCCCTGTTCGGGCCGACCTCCATGCCGGAAATAGATACTTTCGGGAGAGGCATAAAGATGGCGGTGGATATGCCCTGCATTACATGCTACCTGCCTGAATGCAAGGTTTCACCCAGTTGTATGGAAAGACTGGAGCCTGAAAAAGTCCTGCCGGCTATCAAGAAATTGCTGAGATGAAAATTACTGCTGTTCTTCCCACATATAACGAAGCTGAAAACATTGCGGATCTGCTGAAAGAGATCCTGGCGTTGGGGCCTGAATATCATGCGATAGTCGTGGATGACAACTCGCCTGACGGGACGGCGGACCTTGCCCGAAAGATCGATGATCCCCGCGTGACGGTAATCAAGAATCCTATCCGCACCGGGCGGGGCGCAAGCGGGACACAGGGGATGAAAGCCGCGCTTGAAGCGGGCGCCGACATCGTAATAGAGATGGATGCCGATTTCTCCCACGAACCTTCCTCTATCCCCTGTCTCGTAGAAGCCCTGAAGGACGCCGATATTATAATCGGCTCAAGATATGTGGAAGGCGGCGGCATCGAAGGCAGGTCGGCCATCAGGGACATGGCCTCCGACCTTGCCAGAAAATACCTCCAGTTCATGCTTGGGACATCCATACAGGACCCTCAATCGGGCTTCAGGGCTTTCAAAAAGGAGGCTCTCGAAAAAATCGAGCTTGATAACCTCAAGGCCCGCGACCCGTTCGTAGTAACCGAAAGCTTGTTTTATGCAAGGAAACGCGGCCTGAAAATAGCCGAAGCCCCGATAATTTTCAAAGAGCGAAGGGCGGGTGCCTCCAAAATAAGTACCGTCATGCTTGTTAAATATCTTGGCAAAGTGTTCCTGCTCAGAATTAAAAACCTGTTTTGAATCATGCTTTACGACGATTCCATAACCGCCGCCCGTTTTTCGGGGAAAAGATCTCCTGCCTGTTTTTTAAATTCTTGAAGAGGATTTCCCCGTTTTCGGTAAAATAGTAGCAAATAACATTGAGCTTTATGAGGGGGAATCCCCCATAAGTAATTTTACAGGAGGGAACTAAAATGATTCTTGAAGTCCCGGAACAAGTATCTCAGGAAAAAGTAACGTTCAATGTAAGGGAGCTGGAGCCGCTGCTCCAGGCGCCTGCGATGGACGTTCCGCCTTATCCGCCATGTTACTGCGAATACAAAACAGGCGAGAAGATGGTAATCCGCCCGGCAAGACTGGACGAGGCTCCCGATCTCCTCAAGGTCATCAGGCCTTACCTGGATGTGGATCACGATTTTTATGATATCGTCGGTGCAAGGGTATATGCGGAAGTCCTCGGCTGGTACCGGAAACGCCTCAAAGACCCTTATACACTGCTCGGCCTTGTTGACGGCAAGATAGCAGGTTTCTGTAACGGCCGCCTCATGAACGAGGATATCAACATAAGCCTCCATTCGATGGCATTCCATCGCGGCCTCAGGATGGGCGCGACGATGTATTATGCAAAATGCGAATACTGCTTCGACATCCTAGAGCAGGAAGAGTTCTGGGCGACCTACGAAAGCTACAACGGGTTCAAGCGCTGGGGCATCGGGATGGCCCAGCCGATGTACCCGTGGCCCGAATACCAGCACGAACTGGGAGGCGCCAAAGTCTTCTACATTACGAAAGAATACTGGAACAGGGTCGTTAAAAATTACCTGAAGGAAATGATCGGGGTCGAATTCATGCGCCCGGTACCGGAAGAATTGATGAAAAAGAACGAAAAGTTCGCCATACCGGAAGAAGTTACCGTATAATCCGAAAGAAGACAGAGCGAAAAAGGCCCTGCCCCGGCGGGGTCTTTTCTTATTGGCGTAATATCAGATTCCGCGAAAGCTAATCGTACAATGCCGGTTTTATTAATATAATCTTACGCGCCAAACCGGCGTCTTTAAAAGTTATCCACACATCCCCCCCGGCAGGTCAGATCTTTTTACTAAAGAAACAGAATGTACAACCGGCTATCCCCCGATACCACCTTTCCAGACCACCCGGGACACCGGTTTTTACCAAAAGCCCGGTATGACGGAGTGGCTTTCAGCCGTCCTGACAATTTGAGAAAGAATTTCCCCGAATACAAAAAGGGTAATTTATAAACAGGGAAGAAAATAAGTTTATGGCGTATCCTGCATGCCTGGTATTACTTACACTGAATGAAATCGAGGGGATCAAGGCCCTTTACGATGAGATCCCTTTTTCACAGATGGAGGAAGTCGTTGTTGTTGACGGCGGTTCCACCGACGGCACTGTCGAATTTTTACAAGAAAAGGGGCTCAGGATAGTCGGGCAGGAGAAAAAAGGGCGGGGAGAAGCGTTCCGGGTTGCGGAGAGGAACAGCAAGAGCCGGTGGCTCATTTTTTTCAGCCCCGACGGGAACGAGGACCCGGCGGATATCACAAGGCTGCTGGACAAGCTTGAAGGAGGCGCGGACCTGGCAATCGCTTCCAGGTTTGCAAGTGGCGCAAGGAACGAAGAAGACGAATCGGCTTTCCCTTTAAGGTTATGGGCCAACAAGACTTATACATGGCTTGCAAACAAGTTTTTTAACCGGGGGCCTTACGTTACCGATACTATCAACGGCTTCAGGGCCATACGGCGGGAGGCTTTCAATAAACTGAAACTCACCGAAACCCGGTTCCCGATAGAATACCAGATGACTACAAGGAGCATGAAAGCAGGCTTTAAAATAGCCGAGATACCGACCAGGGAAGGAGACAGGATCGGGGGAGAAAGCAAGGCTCTTTCGATCCCGGTCGGGCTGGGTCATTTAAAGATTTTGATCCAGGAACTCACCGGCGGATTTTCGGCAAAATCAAAAACCGGCGGAGCTTAAGCCCGCTCTTATTCCACGGGTTCCAGCAGGTAAAGCCTGTTGAGCTTTTGTCCTTGAATGATCACGTGCTCTTTAATAATTTTTATTTTGAAATGCCTGTAATACTCTCCGGGCAATGCTCCCTGGGCGACCATATATACAGGCCTTTTCCCCGTAATGCTTAAAAGGCTGCCAGGGTCATCGGACGCTACATGGACACGAGATGAAGGGATCGCCCACCTTGCAATTAAAGCCAGGTTATACCGCGTGGCATAAGGCGTGTCCCCGTAGGCAAAAATCAAAGGAGCCTTCCCGGTAATCCTGGAAAAGATTTTCATCGAGTTATAAAACCTGGAATAGTGGTTCTGGCCGAATATAAAAGAAGAAAAACTCCAGGGGATTAATAACAAATAAACCGCCAGCAGAACCGCCGCGGCCTTTATTATAAGCGATCTTGATCCTGCAAGAACCGAGATCCCGTATCCTCCCAGGAACAGGACCGGGGATATGAAAAACAAAGCTATCCTCCAACTGTCCCATGTATGAAGTTGTGATAAATCGCACGACGGGTTTGCCGAATAAAACAAATAGCCGTATATGAACCATGCCAGCATAAAAACAAGCGGTTTCTTCTCTTTTCTAAAAAACCAGCCCCCGATTACCGCAAGTATTGTTATCAATACGGGGTGGATCTTGTTTTGTACAAAAAATAGCAGGTTACCATAATAATTCTGCCTTACATGCAGCTTGATCTGCTGGACCGGCTCGTAGAAATAATAAAAGCCTGCCACGAGACCGTACCATACGGCAAGAAAATACGGTATGGAAAAATAAGCAAAAAATGCCATGCCTGCGTAAGTGAACGGATCTTTGAAATTCGGGCGACGGCAGAACAGTAACACAAATAAAAATATCACCGGCAAAAAGAAGAACAAAGCTTCCTGGCGGATATTAAGGAGCAGAAGCATTGAAAAAAAGGCCAGGAACCTCAGTTCCATAGACTGCTGTTCCGATTGAACCGAGTATATCCAGAGGGTAAAAAGGAAAAAGAAAAGAGCCGAAGGACACAGCGCGGAACTCCCTGCGATCCTCAGCCCGACGGGAAGTACGGCAAAAAGAAATGCAGAAAACAGGGTGCCCTGATCAGATTTCAGAAGAAAACGCCCGAGAAGAAAAAACAAAATAATGGTAAGGCTTGAAAAGGCGATATTAAGAAAAAAGGCCGTATCGGCAGCCGGGCCGAAAAACCTGAAAGCCCACGAGAGGATGGTTTCCCATCCCATCGGCGCGGGCAAAAAAGACGGGATGGCGCCGCCGGAATTTATTAATGCGCTCCCTGTCAATGCAATGCTTTTGGCCATCTCTAAAAATGTAATTTCATCGAAATAAACCTGGGGTTCCCTGGGGGCAAGGAAAAGCCTGAACCAGACGCCCATTATAAGGATCAGCAGGAGAACCAGCCATGATTTCGCGGAGATTTTTTTCAATTCTCCGTAAATGCGTGGGATGCCGAGAACGAAAAACAGTATGAAAAAAGCCAGCAGCAGGTTCAGCACTGCAGGCCCAGATGCAATAAGATATTCCTTCGCGGCCTCCAGGCTGTTGGGATTGCGGAACAATAAAAAGATGCTGCCGGGCATAATTACTTCCTGCTCCTGTTTTTCGAAAGGCCGACCGTTGAAAAAAACGCCGCCCAGCCCATTGAGATATTAACCAGGAAATCGAGTATGCGGGTATTCGACCTGTAAAAGCGGGGGCTTATTTCATAATCGTTGCTTACTTTAAAACCCAGGCGGGGACAGAGGACGCTCATCTCCTGTTCTGCGCTGTACCTGACGCCTTTGAAAAACGGGACAAACGCACGTATTACACCTGCGCGCATTATCCTGAGGCCGCATTCGGAATCTTTATACTTAAAGCCGGAAAGAAAGGATGCGTTCCATGCGAGGAGCCTGTTGCCCAGGACTTTGAAAGAAGGATAAATGGAAAAATCTCTTCTGCATACCAGCACATCCGTACCGGATCTCTTGAACTCCTCAACGGCATGCAAAACGGCTTCCCTGGAAATTTGCCCGTCGGCATCTGTAGTATAGACTATATCATCAGGCAGGACTTCGCCCGGCGTCATTTTCTCCAAAATTACCTGAAACGCCAGTTTAAGCGCATGGGCTTTGCCTTTGTTGGCAGGAACCGACAGAAATACAGCAGGGTTCTTGCCTGCCCACTCTTTTAAAATCCCGCCGCTTCCGTCTGTAGAGCCGTCATCGACGAGGATCCAGAGATCGGCAAGTCCTTTTATTTCCTCAAGCACACGCGGGAGATAAGATGCTTCATTATATGCGGGAAGAATCCCGATTATACTCATGAGAGGAATATAACCTATTCCTGTTTGAGTATGCAAGAAGCATTCGGGTCAGGCATCAAAAAAATCGGTATCAAACGCCGGCGGCGTCTCTTCCTTCTTGTGGTGTTTCTCCGCTTTTTCCCTGGGGACCAGCACCTGGAGATCGTGGCTGAAAAGCTCGGCTGCTTCCCAGCTCAACGGGTGTGCTATTATCTCTTCAAACAAAGAGAACGGTAGTGTCAGGTGGTTCACCCCTGCATCGAGAAGATGCAGTATCTGCGTTTGAGTGCGTATGCTGGCAACAAGGATCTGGGCCGCGGATGCCTGTGACATGAGCAATACAACGCTTTGCCGCACCATCTCAACTCCGTCCTGGCCCACGCGTCCCATACGATTACAATAAGGGATAACGAAATCGACCCCTGACATTGCGGAAAGATAGGCCTGGAGCGGGTTAAAGATAGCCGTCATCGCAACCGTCATTCCCCTGTCCTTCAAGACATGAACGGCCTTGATACCTTCTTCGCAAAAGGGCACCTTTATAATGAGCCTGTCCTGAAAAGCCGAGTTCAGCCTGTCCGCCTCGTTCAGCATCGAGCTTTCGTCCCAGAAATTTGTCTGAACAAAAACGCGTCCGTGCGTCAGTGCAAATATTTTTTCCAGGTGATCGAAAAACTCCGCCTGCGTTACCTTGTTTTTCTTCAAGGCTCTGGAAATAAGGCTCGGATTGCAGGTTACGCCTGCAAGAAAGGGCCATTCAGCGGATCTTTTTATTTCCTCAGGATCTGCGCTGTCAAGATAAATTGCCATAAATCATCCACCTTTCGCCCCCCACACACGATGAAAATTACGCGATAAGGCAGGTCATCGTGCTCCTGACACCGTCAATCTTCTGTATTTTTTCGTTAACCAGCTTGCCGAGCGTTTTTATGTTGCCGCTTGATACGTGCAACACCGCGTCAATCGGGCCCGATACCGCGTCGGCGCTTTTAACCCCGGGGATTTTTTTCGCTTCTTTGACCACGTCAAATACTTTTCCCGGAACCGCCCTCAATAATACGTAAGCCGATAATGCCATTTTTTTTCCTCCTAATATTATAATTATTTTACTAAGGATTTATTCGCAAAAAACAACCTGCATCCTCTTCCGGATTGACCCTTTTTTTTCTATTGTGTTACAATGTTCTCCGTAAAACCCACGGATATCCTTTTTTTATCCGGAAAAAATTGAAGTTTTTTCATGGGGGATATTTTGAAATCTATCCTGTATATCAACCAGAATCTTAAAATGGTAGAAAAAATAACACCTCTCCTGGATGAAGGAGGCTACAAGCTTATCTCGGTTCCCGACGGAGCTTCAGCCCTGAAATTGATGGAATCCGAGCCTGTAATTTTCGTCATGTATGATGTGGAAGCAGCATTAAGAGGAGGCGCAGGGCCGTTCCTGGAGCTTAAGGCGAAATACCCGAACCTTCCTGTTGTTGCTGTAACCCCGATAAAAAAACAGGGCGAAGCCTTCGCTGAAGAAATCCGCCGGAAAACAAAATTCGATGTCCTGGATGGAGAAACAGAAAAATGAAAATAGCCCTCGTAAGCCCGCTTGGTGCAGAACGGTTTTTTGAATTCGGACTTTTTGAAGATATAGAGTCCAGGCTCCACCGGCACCTGTGTTTCCTGATGGAGGAGATGGAATGGATGCCCAACCTCGGGCTTCTGTCAATCGCCGCGTGCCTCCCCGGCGATATAGAAATCGAATATATAGACGAGGAATACCTGTCGCCCGAAGAGAGGGCGGCATTCCCGGACCGCGCGGATTTCGACCTTGTCGCAATGAGCCTGATAAACGCCCAGGCAAGCCGCGGCTACGAACTCGCAGATCTTTTCCGATCCCGGGGAATACCGGTAGCGCTCGGGGGGATACACCCGACGGCCTGCCCGGAAGAAGCTCTCCAGCACGCAGATTACATACTCCTGGGCGAAGGCGAAGAGATATTTCCCCAATTTGTTAATGATTTTATTTCAGGCCTGCCCAAAAATATATACAGGTCCGAAAAAATGGTCGATCTTACGGTCCTCCCTCCCCCGCGTTTCGATCTCATGAAACCTTACATCGACAAATTCAACCGCTACCCGGTACAGGCTACACGCGGGTGTCCCAGAA
The DNA here is from genome assembly GCA_023475345.1 of Chloroflexota bacterium. Taxonomy (GTDB): domain Bacteria; phylum Vulcanimicrobiota; class JAMCWD01; order JAMCWD01; family JAMCWD01; genus JAMCWD01. Next base: position 25,865 of record JAMCWD010000001.1, read on the forward strand.
GATGTGATTTTTGTTTTATTCACGAGTTGTACGGGCCGATACACCGGCATAAAACGGTGGAACAGGTCATAAACGAAATCAAGATTATAAAAGAAATGGTCGATGACCCGTTCATATCTTTTGCCGATGAAAACATGTTCATAAACAGAAAATTCGGAAAAGAGCTTATCCGGGAGCTTATTCCCCTGAACATAGTATGGGAAGGATATTGCGACATCTCAATTGCAAGGGACCCGGAACTACTCGATTTGCTCCGCAAGTCCGGCTGCGCAACCATGCTTATCGGGCTTGAGTCCCTGGACGCGGAAAGCCTGTCTTCCCTGAACATCTGGAAGGGGAAACAGGTGGAAAATTACCGCGAATCGGTAAAAACAATCCAGGACCACGGGATCGGAGTAACAGGGCTTTTCATCGTCGGATTCGACGGGGACGACCACTCGGTTTTCCGCAGAATAAAAAAATTTGCCGATGAAACACAGCTCTTCGATATAGAAGTTTCATCTCTCTGCCCTTTCCCCGGAACCAAATTCTGGGACAGGATGGAATCCGAGGGAAGGATCCTGACAAGGAACTGGGACAGGTTCACCTGGATCCATGTAAACTTTCGAACCTCAAAGATGACACCGGACGAAGTTCTTGAAGGTCTTTTATGGCTTTTTAGAGAAATGACCGATATTGAAGTTCTTAAAAGAAGAACCGGACATTTCCATGAAGTATTCAAGCGGCATTTTAAAAAACTCGGGATCGCCCCAAAGAAAGTCGAGCACAAAGCCGGACTGCCGTTTTAAGATTAGAGCTTTGAAGCTTTTGCTTCTTTTAATCCTGGCGCTCCTTATCTTTTGCTTTCACGCGGCTCGTTGTAATCAAACAGGTGACAGCCTGATTGTTCCGGGAAAACAAGTAGGGGAGATACATATCGGGGATGTTTATCATCCTTATGAAAGCCGGTGGGGGAAACCTGACCAGGTGGATAACATCGAAGAAAATAAGAGAATCGACGGGTATCTCTGTTCTTTCAATCTCTATAAAATGGGCTTCCTGGTTAAAAAGGATATTATTTATGTTATTTACTGCGCCAACCCCTATTACCATACGGAAAAAGGAATCAGGGTCGGAGATAACGCTCAGAAGATCAGTATGGAATTCGGGGACGGCCAAAGGCTGAAGCGTCCCGGCCATGATGGATATATTATTCATTTCCCGGGTATCGGCATTAATTTCGTGATCAATCAATACGGGAAAATAGAGCAGATCCAGATTCAGTGATTGAAATATTATCAGCCTTTAATTACGGCTTTTATACGGCCTGTCTTTGTATCCCATAAAATTACGCGGCCGTCGTAAGTCCCGGAAGCCAGGACACTCCCGTCGGGCGAAAAATCGAGGTTCTGGATTTTGCCGCCGGGGCATATCAATTTTTTTGCCTGTTTATTGTCTTCCCATAGCAAAATAACGCCCTTATAATCACCGGATGCAAGCATCCCTTTCGAAGAATAAGCAACGGCGGTCACTTCTCCGGGGTGGCCTTTCAACTCAGCCGTTATCAACCCTTTTTCGGGATCGGAAAGATAGACCCGGTTATGAGGCTTTTTGTTGAAAGCAAAAACAATGCTTCCATCCCGTCCGGCCGCCGGGCCGCTGTTATTGAATACGTGTAAATCTCCCGAAAGAACCTGGCGGCCGACGTCATATTCGGCTATTTTTTTCCCGGCTGCAAAATCCCAGATAATAACTTTTCCCGTCTCATCGACCGTCAAAAGCATCCTTTTCTCAGGAACAAATTTCAGTACATGGACATTATCCTTATATCCCGTGAAGGTATTGAGAAGAGTGCCGTCATCTTTCCAGAGCCTGACGGTGTTGTCTCTGGATCCGGTTACAAAGTGTTTTCCGCCCGGGCTTGATTCTATCCCGACCATCGCTTTCCGGCCGGCTTCTATAGTTTTTTCTCTCCTGCCGCTTTTCGGGTCCCATATCCCTACAGTGCAGTCTTCGGAAGCGCTCAGGAGCCTGCCTGTTATCGGGTCCCAGTCAAGTGCAAAAACCGCTTTGTCGTGACCTCTCAATTCCCTGATAAAAGAGCCGTCTTCCGTTTTCCAGAGCCTTATAATGCCGCTCCCTGCCCCCGTAGCGACCGTTTTCCCGTCCGGTGAAAATACAAGCGCATAATCAAATATGGTAAGATCGGCATCGCCCCCTGTGAATTTCACCGGTTTTTCGCCTTCCATCAATTCTACAAGGTCCCAGATTTTCACGGTATCATCGGCTGAAGATACAGCCAGCCTGCCCCCGGGCAAAAAGACCAGCCCCGTAACATCTTTCATGCCTCCCGGTATCCTGAAAGGCCTGTTATTTTTTTTAAGATCCCAGACTACCACGAAAGTATCGGCGCCGCCGGAAGCAAGAAACCGCCCGTCAGCCGAAAACGCCAGATGCCTGACATTCGCCGTATGATTGCGCAGATTGGCTATTTTCCTGCCGGTAGATGTTTCCCAGATCGGGACTGCGGCCCTCTCTGTCCCGCACGCAAAAGTTTTGCCGTCAGGAGAAAAAAGCACGTTGAGGACATCCGAGCCGCAGTTATGGGAACGAACCATTGAAAAATCGCTGCTCCTCCACAATGTCGCGGTATCATCACAGGAGCTTGTAAGGAAATATTTCCCGTCATTTGAAAAATTGATTTTGTTCACCCAGTCCTTCTGAACCGGCATTTTTTTAAGAAGCCTGCCGGTGCCGGCATCAAATACCGAAAGCATCCCTTGCTCATCACCTGCAAGAACGGTTTTGCCGTCGGGCGAAAAACTGAGAGACCTCAAAGGCCTGCAGACTTCCCCCCCGGTCCTGGCAATGGTTTTAAGCGAGCCCGCATCAAATATCGATATTTCGCCCTGCCACGAACCTGCTGCGACTCTTTTTCCATCCCTTGAAAAAGATATCGCCATAATATCGTCTCCGGCGGACCTCCCGCCGGTTATGAGTTTCCCGGATTTTTCATCGTAAAGACGTATAGTCCCGTCGGCGCCTCCTGCAGCAAGTGTCCCTTCGGACGACCGGGCCAGCGACTGGACCGGACAATCCAGCCTGATTTCAATTTCCGGCTCCGGCGTCTCACGGCCCGTTGTAATTATATTTTTTCCGAGATTAAATAATAAAATAAAAATTATTGCTATCACAGCGATACCGGATGAATAAGCGATCAGTTTTTTTATTTTCATTTTCGCCGCCGTTTATAAATTATACAAAAACATAGCACGATCCCGCCCGTGGTGTCCAGAGAATGAGCCTGGGATAATTTTTTGATTTTTTATAAATATGTGAATCACCACTTGACAACTGGCCATAAACTCGTGATATTGTATTGAAAAGATATGATATGTAAAGAGGTGATTTAAGATGGGATTTTTCGGAAACCTTATAGATGGAGCTAAAAATGTAGTTAATGCAGTAGTGAATACAGGTCAGGCCGTCGTACAAAAGGTTGCTGACACTGCAACCAAAGTGGTTACAACGGCGGTTAATACAGGAAAGACCGTTGTAACAAAGACTGTAGAGACGGCAAAAAACGTAGCCAATACGGTAGTTAATGTCGGCAAAACAGTCGTAAATAAGACTGTAGATGTCGCTAAAACCGTTGTCAGCGGAGCAAAGACGGTAGCGACCGCAGCGCTGGGCAATCCCGTAACCGGGTCGCTGGCAGGAGGACTTGCAGGAACAGTGGTGGGAGCGATTGTCGCCGGCCCTGTTGGAGCTGTTGCAGGCGCAGTAACCGGAAGCGCCCTCGGAGGGGCTATCGGCAGCTTCAACCAGATGAACGACATTGTAAAAAGCACCCAGGCTGCCATGAATAATATGAATTCTTACAACACCGGTTTTTCTACAGGAAATCTTCTGCCCTCAACCGGCACCGGAACAGGATATGTCCCCGGGATGACGATGTTGGGCCTGGCGGCTCAGGATCAGGCAAATGCCGCCGCCATATATGACACATATGCACAATACGGGATTGACCCGAGCAAAACAAGCGCAACTTATGAATCCTTCATGGCAAATCTTGGTTCTGCCACATCGAGCATGTCGGGAAGCAACTCGAGCCTGAATTCTCTTATTGGTTCCAGTTCCGGCAGTCTGGAAATGCCGGGCAATTATAAAGAACTGCTTGAACAATACAGTTCCGGTTCATCGAGCAGCTTTAACCTGAATTCTCTCTCAAGTTCCTTCAGCTCGGAACTGCCGGACGAGTATAAAGCTCTGCTTGAAAAATACAATTCGTCGAGCAACTTTGACCCGAGTTCTTTAATCAGCGCCGGTAACATGGAAATATCAAATGATTTTCAGAAACTGCTTGAACAATATAATTCCGGTGTATCCAGTAATTTTGGTTTTGATCTGAGTTCTCTCACAAAATCCTTCAACGCGGATATGCCGGACGAGTTTAAAGATCTGCTCGATAAATACGACATTGATTTGCCATCGAGCGGCAGCAGCAATTACGACCTGAGTTCCATTATGAATTCCAGCACAAAAATGCCTGACGAGTTCAAAGATCTGCTCAAAGAATACGACATTAAACTATAAAGAAACAATCTCTCAAAAAAAGCCGGCTTTAAAAACCGGCTTTTTTTTCAATTATAAATAAATTTTTTAAAGGAGAATGAAAATGAAAAATACGGGTCAGGTCGAGCCTACTCTCTCTCCTATTGCCAATGCTCTCGTTCACCTCATCGAAGAAATCATAAATGGCAAAGACTATAACGAGTTATTAAGCAAAACTATCGATAAAATGACCGCCGAACTGGAAGAAACAAGAGCAAATCTTGAAAACCAGAGAGAAAATGCGGATTCAAAAACATTAGCTGATTTTGAAGCTGACATATCCGACATGGAATCTGCATACGCAGATTATGAAGAGGCATTACAACATATCTCAACATATCTTGAAAATTATGATACAGAAATTTTAAAAGAAGGGGAAGAAAAAATTATCCGTTCCGTCTGGGAATTAACCTTTGCCCTCCAGAGATTCAACACGCATTACCTTCACTCCGGTCCCAGCAAATACCCGTTCGTAAATGTCGTAGCCCATCTTTCGGTTGCCCTGAAATCAGGGAGCCTTCCCAAGGAATTTCTAAAAGGATTTGCCTTAAGAGCCCGGCAATTTTTCAGTAAAGCCATAGAAGAACAGAAGCTCTTAGAAGAAGAGCCCGGCGAATCCGGACGTAAAAAAATGAAATTTGCGTATATTCTTTTTCTCGAAGCTGCAGAAATATATTCCCGATTCGCCGATTCCGGAGACCCGGAAGATCTTGACAAAGGCATCGCATTGTTCGTAAATGCATTTGATTTCCTAAATAAAGGCCTGACAGAATATAATGTCGCAAAATACCTGGAAAACCCTACAACATCCCCTTATATCAACCTACTGATAAATACATTCGACGGCATAAGAAAAGGAATTTACCCTCCGAAAATCCTTGAAGACAATATTAAAATCGTTAAAGAAAACTTCAACAAATTAAGGCGTCAAGTCGAAAAAATCGATTCCCTTTCCACGTCTTCCTCCGTTATTACAGAGGAGATCCCCACCCTCACGGATGCTCTCGGCCTATTAGAACTCGGAATAAAAGAGGCCGAAGAATATCTTAACGACAAAGAAACTGAAAGGCTTGACAACGCTCAAAAATCCCTGATAGAGGCGGCTGAGGAACTCGATAGGCTTCAATCGATATTCAAGCGCGTTGAAGATACCGAAGGTAAAATCACATGTATCAAGTGCGGGCATACCAACCCCAGAAACCTGAGATTCTGCGAATCCTGCGGGGCAACAATGCCCCGGTTTGACGAGGATTACGAATCTTATACCATGCAGGTCAGCGAAACGCCCGATGCACAAATTGAAGAGATCCCGCTTACTTCAAATATCGCCAGGATCCTCAATGCCTCCGACAACTTCGCTTCGGGCAGGATCGGCGTCGAAGAATTCGAACAGGTGCTTGACTGGATGGAAGCCTTGATGGAAGAGTGTAAAAGAAATCTTGAATCCCTTCCCGAGGTCGAAACAGACAACCTCGACGAACAGGCCGAAGCCCTTAATGATCCCTCCGAACTTCTCGATGAAAGCGATATCGTTTTCTGCGAAGCATTAAAAGAAGCTGCGGATAACATGAAAAATATCGTCGATACCGGCCTGAACAAGATCCTTGACGGGGTGGCGCTCCTGAGACAGTTTATAACGGATCGGAGCGGAGAAACGCTGAACATGGCAAAAGATCATATAACCTTCGGCGCAAAAACGCTTTACGCCGCGCAGATATTCGAGCCTATAACCCAGGAAGTCAGGATAATAGAACACACCAAAGAAAAACATCCGGACACCGGCGAAGATTCTGACGAACCGGAAAACGGGGCCGCTGATTAAATAACCGGAGCCGGTCAAATGTTCAAAAGGGCACGGATATGCGTGCCCTTTTTGTTATTCTCAAACTTGTTGAACGGAGCTTGAATCCCTTATTCCCTCGGTTGTAACAGGATCGAAAAAAAGGCTTTCGCATTCATCCATGCTTCCCTGGGGGAGCGGATTTTCAGGGCTTTCCTGATAATAAATTCCGGTCTCATGTAAAAATTCCGATGTGACTCGTTATAGTAATCTTCAACAAGCTCCGGAGGCGCTCCCGGCAGGTTCATAACAGCATGCGCATGGTCATACAACGACCAATCTTTCGTAATGAGGCACCCTTTTTCATCGGCCCAATCGAACATCTCCGTTCCGGGGAAAGGCGTGGTTATATTGAACTGGACCACGTCGGGCTTCAGATCCCTGGCCAGCTTGAGAGTTTGTTCCATCGTTTCCCTGTTGTCTCCCGGGTTGCCGACCATAAACGCACACCTGACATTCATCCCTGCCTTCTGGGCCTCCCGGACAACGCCGCTTACCGTGTCAAGGTTTATTCTCTTGTTCAGGTTTTCAAGGACCTCGTTACTGGCGGATTCTATTCCGAAACATACCTGGTGGCATCCCGCTTCCGCCATAAGTCCCAGTGTCTCCGTGTCCACGGTATCCACCCTTGCCTCACATGCCCATGACAATTTCGGACGTAGCCCGGCAAGCTTCAGGCAGAGTTCGCGTGTCCTTTTCTTGTTGAAGGTAAACGTGTCGTCATAAAAAGTAATCTCGCGGATCCCGAAGTTGCTCCTCAGGTAATCGATTTCTTCCATAACTTTTTCCGGCGACCTGCTTCTTATCTTCCCTCCCCAGAGCCTGTGAAAGCAAAAAGTACAACGGCCAGGGCACCCGCGCGCCGTCATCATGCTTATTGCGGGCATCGCGCGGTAGCCGCCGAGAGGGGGCCTGTACAGATGCATGGGAAGAAGATGGTATGCGGGAACCGGCAACACATCGAGATCCGGCAGCAACTCCCTGCAGGGATTATTCACATGTTCGTTTTCGATCCTGTACGAAAGCCCCTGAATTTTTGCCGGATCTTTACCCGAAATAAGTTCCAGGAACGTCTCCTCCCCTTCTCCCCTGACTACAAAATCAACATCGGGGGATGCAAGAGCCTCCTCTGGCATCGCCGTAGGATGGCAGCCGCCCAAAACCATCTTAGCCTGCGGGAAAGCCGCCTTAAGGGCTTTCGCGGTAAGAAGCGCAAGCGGAAAAGCGCTTGTCGCGGAGGATATGCCTATATAATCATAGTTGGCAGACTTCACCCCGGAGGGGACCTCCCCCGGTGAAAGGCCTTCCGCAGCCGCGTCTATGAAATCAACTTCAGCACCCGCCTGTAATATATAAGCCGCCAGGGATGCCAGCCCGGAATTGGGAGATACCCCGGACACGTAACGCCATAAATTCGTTTTGACTTTTTGCCAGGGAGAATTTACCAGGAGAACTTTCATCTCCGATATCCTCCGAACAACTTCTTCTTACGGAGTTTCGTCATAAAGAAAGCGTTTCCCGCCTTTTTGAATCTCTAAGGCCGGAATAATCCCGGTGAAGCCGGGGCGTCCGCGGGGATCTGTGCGTACATCGGTTTTAACCGCAAAAACAAAAACCCCGCTATAAAGCGGGGTTTCAGGCGCGATAAACTCTTTTTTACCAGTAGATATACCTTGCCTTGATTTTCAAATCTACAGTGTACCCACCCTTTACCCGTACAATCATATCTTTCTTGAACCTGCTCCATGCTTCGTCAAAAGTAAGTTCTTTGTTGCCTGCCGAAAATTTCGTCTGGTCATCCATAAGGACATATTGAATACTGGGGTTGTCGTCCGGATGGACCCGGACTTCCAGCCTGTTGTTCTGGCGGTCTGCCTTAACAATTACTACTTTTTCATTGACTCTAATAATCTGTGCGCTTAAAATGCCGATAGACAAAATCCCGGCGAAAAATCCGATTAATGCCAGTATAACAAAATACTTTCCAAAATTTTTCATACCCCATCCTCCTTATTTCAATTTTAATATTTATTTTTTCGCCGAAACAGGCTCCAATCCTTTAAATCGGGACTTAAAAAAATGCCAAGCAGGGAATCAGGCGGATTTGGGGAAATTCCAAAAAACCGGTTTTTTAATTCCAGAGCCGGTACATAAAGGGGGCAAGATAATGAAGAGAAAAAGTATCGTTATAGCTGTTCTGGTACTCACGGCTATTCTTGTTATGGGGATGGCGGCTTTCGCCGACGACAAGTCCGCCGAAGATTTTTTCAACGAAGGTAAGACATTTTATAACGGTTTGAATTATACCTCCGCGTCCCAGTCTTTCCGGGAAGCGATCAGGCTGAACCCGAATTACGCGGAAGCCCACTATTACATGGGCCTGACGCTGGAGGCCCTCGGCATGAACCGCCAGGCGATTACCGAGTTCAACTCCGTAAAAGAGCTTGCTCCCAACAGCAACGAAGGAAGGCTTTCGGACCTGGAGATTCAAAAACTACAGAGCAAGATAGTAAATATTCTTATCCCGCTGCTCGCCGGGGAGCTTACGGGCAAGGATGCGGAACAATTTACAACTATCGTAAAAGATCGTCTCCGCGACGCTTCGATTTATGAAGTTATGTATCTTCCCGAGCGGGAATCGGCCGCTATCGCCGACGACTGCCAGCTTGCGCGCGACCGCAAATGCGATTACGTATTGCATGGAAGAACAATAGAGGCAAAAAGCTACGTTGAGCACGATCCTGACGACAAGACGGCAACGGCGCCCCGCACTTATGTTTATGAACTCCGATTCTCCGGCATGCTTGTGGAAGTAAATTTCCAGACCCCTGTGGATTATATCGAACTGAAGACAAAGGGGACATCGACAAGCAACCGTGATGACGCCAGGATGCAGGCATGGAACAAGATGGCCGATCTCGTCTCGTTACAATTACGCGCTTCTCTCAGCCTCCGCCTGGGGCTTGATCCCAAGCCCCCGTACCTGGAACTGCCCACAAAATCGCCGGAAGTTAAAGCATACTGTATGCGAATGCCCATAGACGAGGCCAGGAACCTGCCGATAGTCATAAATACAGGCTTCGTCGATCATACCGGAGATAACGCCTCTCTGGCCGATCAGGCGACTATTTACCTCCAGAACAGGCTTTTCTATTCCGGGAAATACGCGGTCGTTATCGCTTCCAATTTTTCGGATTATTTCCCTTACCCGCTCTCTGAAAAAGATCCCAACGCTTATATAAATGAAATAAGCCAGGTCGGCGCCGATTATCTCGTTTTGAACAACCTGGACTGGCTGGCCAAAAATGTAGGAGGTTTCATTTTCGGAAGCACGGTAAAAATAGACGGCAGGATCCATTCCATCCTCATGAACCCCAACAGTGGCAAAATGCTCCAGGAATGGGAATCGAAAAAATCCGAACGGGCGGCAAGTTACCTCTTTGCAGGGACCAAGGCCGTTGCCACAGAGGGCTTCTATTCAGAGCGCAAATACCTGCTGCTGGACATGGTGGATGAAGTGCTCCCTGCAATACAAAACTTCATCACCGCCAATTACAAGCCTCATTTCAAGCCGGAAGAACCCGGCGGACCTGCGGCGGTTACCGACATCCCCCAGCCCGATTACGGGGCAACCACGCAGCAAACCCTCGATCACGGGGTCCGCAGCCAAGCGGATGCCAAAGCTATCTTCGAATTTGTCAAAAAACAAACCGGGTGGCCGCTTGAGTGGGACTGGGATTATTACAAAACCGTCAGCGAGCTTTCCAGGAAATATGTCAAGAACTTCGTCGGCGCAAACGGTGTCCAGTACGCGATATTTTACCCGCCGTACTATACCGCAACAATGATCTGCGAAGACATGGAAGTGAACCACATGCCGTACATCAAAAGGGCGAACGGCAAATTCACGAAATGCGCCGTCGCCGTCAGCCGTTGTGATGACGGGAAGCAAGTGATTATTTACATCAAGTAACGGAGGCGGCAATGAAATTCGCCAGAATTACGGGTACGGTGGTATCCACTCAAAAAGACCCGATCATAGAGGGACGGAAGTTCCTGCTGATACAACCGGTCAACATTAAATTCGAGCCGGAGGGTTCGCCGCAGGTTGCGGTTGATGCGGTAGGCGCGGGAGAAGGCGAGCTTATCCTGTTTGCAAGCGGCTCGTCCGCCCGCCAGACCGAGTTGACCAAGAATACCCCCTGCGACTGCGTGATCATGGGGATCGTTGACCTTATCGAAAAAGACGGAAAAAACATCTACGACAAGAGCAAGGAAGAATAGTATGCATGCCGGTCGAGTAATCGGACGGGTTGTCTGTACTCAAAAAGATCCCGGCCTTGTCGGCATGAAACTGCTGTTGATCCAGCCCGCCGACTGGGAAGGGAAGCCGGAAGAGGGAGATCCCCTTGTAGCCATGGATGCCGTCGGCGCCGGGGCAGGCGAATTCATATTTTACGTCCAGTCAAGAGAAGCTGCCGTTGCAGTCCCCGCCATTCCACCGGTGGATGCCGCGGTAGTAGGCATAATCGACGGAACATATCTTGAAAAAAAGTTAATCGGAGGATAAGCTTGTTCATAGCACGAGTGGTCGGAAACGTATGGGCCACGCGTAAACACCCCAGCCTTGAAAACAGCAAGCTGCTGCTGGTACAGCCGATGGATGAAATAACTGGGAAGCTGAAAGGGAAGATCCAGATGGCGGTCGATTGTAAATTCAACGCGGGCATCGGCGATGTGGTGCTTGTGATGGACGAAGGAAGCTCCGCGCGGCAGATTATGAAAACAGATAATGCGCCCATCAGGACGATAATTGCAGGCATAGTTGACCAGGTGGCAAGAGGAGAAAAAACAGCGTCATATACGTAAGCCGGTTTTTGATCGTCTTTTAAAAGCCGGGGGTTATCTCCGGTTTTTTTATTTTCCGGAACAACGCCTGGAACATGAAAGGCCCGGGGCCATCCAGGGCAGCGGGCAGAACCCCGCACAGCGCATATCCTGTATGTACCTGTCAAACTTATCGGGGGCTATCCCGTTGTAAGTATAGCCCAGGTAACTGAAAGGATCTTTAGCCGGATCGCCCGATGATTCCCTGAACGATTTGAATTTATTCTTGTCGTGGACCACGCCGTACCGCCCCGGGTCCAGGTTCCAGGGCGAGAAAGGCTCCATGCTGATAAGCATTGTCATTACATGGTCCGCTGCGGCATGCGATTTAAGCACATCGGCCATTTTCCTGGTCTCTTCAAGCTCCGCCGGGCCTTCGCCGGGGATCCCTATTGAAAACGTGATATCTGCCGAAACCCCGTGCTTCTTCATCCTGTCAAGAGTTTTAAACAGGCTGGAATTCGAATAAGACATGCCCTTGTTGAGATTGCGGACGGCTTCGCTGCCGGATTCCGGCGAAACGCCGATGAGGGAGCCCGGCTTGAAAGTCGCTCCGAATTCCTCGATAAATTCAGGAACCGGCAGCGACCAGCTTTCAAAATACGCATCGGGCTTGATCCCGGATTTTCGGAGCAGGCGAAAAAATTCCAGGTAAAAGTCAGGCTTTTTAGGATAAGGATCAAATGACATGTATATCGTGGGATAGCCGAATGAAAGAGCTTCCTTAACCGAATCCAGCGCCGATTCGGGAGATGTGAAAACCGGTTTTTTTCTCCCGGCAAGCTTCAACTGTGCGTCTTTGCCGCCCCCACACCAGGTACAATTAACCGAACAGCCCCTGCCCACTTCAAGGCAAAAAATCCCCGTGAACCTCCGGGTCTTCGCCCGCATCTCGCTCCGGGATGCGCCTTTCAGCCATAACGGCGGAAGCCCGATACTGCTGCGGTATATCCTGTAATGGTTCAGAAGGCTTAAATCCGAAAAGCGGTATGACGAAAGGTCTTCCAGGGAAGCATGCCATGTCAGCGGATTGGATACAACCTCGTTTCCCCGTCGCCATGCAAGGTTCGGGACATCTTCAAAATCTTTTTTCCCGGCGGCCAGGGAATCGAGAAGCGCCGCCAGCGGCTCCTCCCCTTCTCCCCTGATAACGGCGTCTATTTCAGAATGCGCGCCCAATATCTCGCCGGGGTAAGCGGACGCCGTAAAGCCCCCCAGCACTATAAAAGTTTCGGGGAAATCTTTTTTTATGCTTTTTGCAGTCTCGATAACGCTGGCGCTCTGGGGGTGCCATGAAAGGGACATGCCTATAACGCGGGGCCTGTTGTGCGAAAGGAATTTTTTCAATGAAAATTCCCTGTCTGCGATTTCCTCCACCTGGTAATGCAGGATCCTTGTCTTATAGCCTTTGCGGCGGGCAGAATCGGCGAGCGAAAACATGCCCATCGGCATCAGGTTGATAAAAGAAAATTCGCCGAGGGGTTCATAGACGGCCCCCAGGCGCGGAACATGTAAAAGCAAAAGATCCAGAGCCATGTGGACATTTTAGCAAAAAATCAGGCTTGCCGAAAGGTACGCGGCACCCGATCCGAAGATACCCGTCGTTTAATGATGATCAAAACAAAGCGAAAGCAAGAGCGGCATCGTGTCCGGGCAGGAATTGAAATGTTTTATTTTTTCGCAGGGAGATTAATTGTATCCGAAAAATTTGAGGAATAAGAAAATCAGGCTTTCAATTAATTCCGCCCGGTTCATAATTCAATATGACAAGCTCGCTCACGGCGCCCCTCCCGTCGGCCCTGCTGTTGATATTGCGGCGCCCTTCCATCTCCACGATTTTATATCCCGAATATAACTCCCTTATCCGGCCGGTATCCGAATTCGAAAGCATGAGAAAACAGCCCCGCCTGTCAAGCTCCCTGTACATGACGGCAAGCCTTGCATGGTCTTCCTCGGTAAATGTACCGGCAGTATAGCGGGTGAAGCCTGCGGTTTCCGATACCGGGAAATAAGGCGGGTCCATGTAAACGAAATCTTTTATTCCCGCATGTTTTTTTGCGATTTCAAAATCGCCAGCTTTTATCACGGCCCTGGAAAGCGCCACGGAGGCCGCCTTGAGAGAGGCTTCATTACAGATAACCGGGTTTTTATGTTTCCCGAACGGGACGTTGAACTCCCCTTTCCCGTTAACCCTGTAAAGGCCGTTAAAGCAGGTCCGGTTGAGATAAATCGTCCGGGCCGCTCTCAATACCGGAGCCCGCGGCTGTTGTGAGCGTATCTTCTCGAAAGTCTCCCTGGTATTTTCATACCGCTCGTCTTTCAATTCCCTGATAAGATCCTCCACATAATCGCGGACGACTATGAATGTATTAACCAGTTCCTCGTTCAAGTCGAGAAGCAGTACCTGGGCATTTCCCCTGATGAATCCGTTTGAATAAAGATGGAAAAACACCGCCGCCCCGCCGCAAAAAGGCTCCACGTACTGCCTGAAATTCGAAGGGAAAAGGCCGTGATACTTCCTCAGCATCTGAGTTTTGCCGCCCGCCCACTTGATGAAAGGAACAACTTTGCCGTTTTCCTCCCCCGGCAAATCGTTTTCATCAAGACTTGAAAGCTGTTCCAGATTAATAAGCCAGCGGCCCTTGTCTTTTATCCCCTGAAGATCACCGCTGCGAAGCAAATCCCTGATTTTCCCGGGCGGCACGCCCAGGATTTCAGAAGCTTCCGAGACCGGTATGAGGGTTTCCTTTTCTGTGATCATACTGGTATATTCTATTACACCATGCAGGGCTTACTCCTTCTATGCAAAAGGATAAAAGCCGTCTGTGGGTAAAATGTAATTATGCACCATATAACCGTATTTATAATTATGGTTTTAACAATAACCGGCATGGTTGCCGGAGCAGGCTGCTCAAAAGATAAAACCGCTTCAACATCGCTTACTGCAGTAGAAGCGATCTGGCCCTCGTTTATGGGCGGCCCGCATCACAGGGGGAACAGCGAATTCAAAGGCCAGGGAGCATGCGATATCAAATGGCGCTACCAGACGGGCGGCCCGGTCGTATCATCGCCGGTCCTTGCGGGGAGCGGAAAGGTTTATTTCGGCAGCAACGACTATAACATATATGCGGTCGCCGGTCAGGGGGAGGTTATATGGAAATATAAGACCGGCGGGGAAGTGATTTCCACTCCCTGTATCCTGCCTGACGGCGGTTGTGCCGTCGGTTCCGCCGACGGGAACTTTTATTTCATGAGCAAAGACGGCGAATTCAAATTTAAGTTCGGGACGGAAGATGCTGTTTTCTCATCTCCTACGCTGGACAAAAAGGGCCGGGTCCTTTTCGGCTCCAATGACGGGACCCTTTACTGCATATCGCAGGACGGAAAATTAATCTGGAAATATAAAGCCGGCGACTCGGTCATCTCCAGCCCGGCAATAACAGGAGAAGGGAACATCCTATTCGGGGCGGAGGATTATTATTTCTATTGCTTATCGCCCGAAGGCAGCCTGTTGTGGAAGGTAAAAACCGGCCTTGAGGTTTCAGGCAGCGCTTCGGTATCTCCTGAAAACGATATTTACTGGGGTTCCTGCGACTGCCAGCTTTACAGGATTTCTCCCGAAGGCGCCGTTACATGGAAAGCGCCCGCCTATAATGTAGTTGTCGGGACACCCGCGACAACGGCGGCGGGAGGCACCATCTATTATCCCGCTTCGTGGCTCGACCGGCCTGCGGCGTCCGGCAGCGGGGTAAATTCGTTTCCTGTCCTGTTCGCAGTAAACAGGCATGGAACGGTTTTATGGAGCTTCAAAGGGAGGGCCGGGATGTCCGGCTCCCCACTTGTTGACGGGCAGGGAAACATATATATCATGGACGATGAATCGGTTTTACATTCTTTCAGCAGCGAAGGCAAACAACTATGGCAAAAAAATCTCTGGGGAGATAAAAAAACGCCTCCGAAATTCGAAGTGGATACAAGCCTCGACATACGTGCGTCAAGTCCGGCGATGGGCAGGGACGGAACGATCTATGTCGGCAGCGGGGACGGCTGTCTTTATGCCATCGGAAGGCTCCGTTAAAAAATACGGGTACGATTATTTGGCCTGGATCGCCCTGATATTATCAAGCATTTTTTCGTATTTTTCAGCTTTATCAAATTCGCGGCGGGCTTTATAAAATTCTATAACGCTTTTAATCGAGGGCTCCATGGGAATGCATTCCTGCCTCGCGGATTCAATAGATTTAAGCGCATACTTTTCAGCGTCTTCCAAGTTGCCTTCCTCTCCGCATAACCTTGAATAATCCATAAAAACTTGTGTCCAGTGTAATTCGTCGGCAAAAGGCAGGAGCGTTTTTAAAATCTTTTTTCCGATGCCGGTATATTTCTTCTTATAACGCTCGTCTATCGTAGTTAAACGCGACAGTAATGCGCACTGGGCCAGAAGATGACAGGAATTGAGTTTTTCGCCCGGGGGTCTCTCGGGACTCGTGATATTTCTTATGAAAACGGAGGCCGATTCGCGAAGATATTTCGTGCCTTCCTCCATTTTGCGCTGCTGCTGGAGCTTGTCCGCGGCAAGATCTATAAAAACCATCCCGAAAATGTGCATATCTTCTTCTTCTCTCGGAAGCTTTCTCGCCGTTTCTTCCGCATCATTCAAAAGTCCCTTCATGTATAACACGGACACCGCCGCTGTTACATACTCCTTCGTATCCTTTTTCAGAGTGCTTTGCTTTAACGCCGTTTCGTAATCGATCACTTTCCGCTTCCGAATACAATCATCTATATATTTTTTTACCCGGGGGTCCGATTCCGATAATAATTTGAACGCCTGGTCGAAAAGCTCTATGCTCGGCTTGTTTTTTTCCATCCCGCTCCAAAAATTTCGGTCATTTATCAAGATGTCCGCAAATTTTTCCAGTTCGCCTGAAAACGCTTCGTGCGAAGCCGTATATATCCCACGGTTTAGAAATTCCCTTGTAGTGGGATCTTTTGCATATTCGTCAAGAGTGATGAATTTATTGTCCGCCTTGCCACTGCCCCGCTGAGAATTTTTAGAAGATATTTTCTGCTGCCTGTAAATATCTTCGAGCGCATTGTTTATCGCCGCTACCGGCATATTGGTCTTTTTGCATATTTCCAATCCCTCATGCAGGTATTTTACGGCTTTTTCGTAGTCTTTTTTTTGCTTGTACAACAGCCCCAGATCAATAACCGGTTGTGCCCAATCGTTTTTCCTGGCAAACGGGCCGAGCTCCAGATTGATATCCTCATATATTTTTATAAAGGCTTCCGAAATTGTCTTGTCCTGGGCCTGCTCGCCATATTTAAAACTGCACTGACCGAAAAGGCTGTAAGAATTCACCTGCTCGCCGATGCTTCGATTTCTATTAAGCAAGTTTCTTATAAAAACCGCCATTGCCTGCCGGGCTTCTCTTTTATCGAATCGAACGATATTCTTTTCCACTTCATGACTGCTATTGTCGATTATGGCCATCCCCCAAATAAGCACGTCTCTTTCCCCTTCGGGAATTTTTTTTGCCTCTTCAGCAGCCTTTGAATAATCATACTTTTTTTGATACAACACCGCGGTCTTCGCGGCAGACAGGGCTTTTCTGGCTTCCATATCCGCCGTGTCCTCCGAGAATGAAGTCTGCCTGAGCGCTTCTTCATAATCGATATCGTCTTCGTCGTTCCCATATTTTTCAATATACGCACGGACATTGGGGTCCAGTTTCATGAGATCTTCGAATGCGTCCCTGTAAAGTGAAAGGCGTATTTTTTCCTTCAACCTCGAATTAAACTCGGGATCGTGGTTAACGGCATATATAAATTCACTACAACGGCCCGCCATCTCTGAGTCCGATATATCCTCGCCGCTCCCCAGTTTTGAAATGAACTTTTTCACAGCGGGATCTTTCGCATATTCTTCCATGCCGGAATATTTTTTATACTCAATTTTAACGGCTTCCTGAGTGGGTCCCTCGGCTTTCCGGGGCGGCTGATTTTTGATTATAAAATTTTTACTCAACCGGACTATCCCGATAAAAGCCAATACTATAACCACCAGCGCCACGAGGAAAATAACCGCCAACTGCGGCCGCGTAATGCCTTTTTTTCGATTCTCTGCTTTCATGAGATTTTCAAAATTTCGGGACATTTCAACCATCTCTTAAAATCAGTTTCAGCGAATATAACCCGCAGGCTTCCCGCGTTCCCGGACGGCCTGACGTGCTTCCCGGTTAATTAGTCATCGTGGCCCTTAACCCTTTTATGTTCATGACTTTTGGACACGGATTCATCTCGTAATATCGCAGCCGGGATTTGCCCGCCTGTCGCCGCCATATTAAAACCGCCGCAGCCCGGTTAAATGCAGGAGCAAAAAAGGGGCTATTGAAATCTATAAAAAAATAACGGAGTATTTTATGCAAAAAAGAGTATTGATACTGGGCGGCGGCCCCGGGGGATATACCGCCGCATTTGCCGCATCCGCCCTTGGTCTCTCCCCCACCGTAATCGAAGAAAGACAGATGGGCGGGACATGTCTTAACCGCGGTTGTATTCCCACAAAAACCTTATTGAACTCCTCCCGGTTATATGACAGTTTGAAAAGCAGCCGTAATATCGGGATAACCTGTTCCTCGCCGGGCTACTCCATGCCGGACATAATCGGGCGGAAAAATAAAGTGGTAAATATTTTGAGGACAGGGCTGGAAGGCCTTATGAAAAGGCGGAAAATCGAGGTGGTTAAAGGCAGAGGCCGCCTTCTGCCCGGAAAAAAAATACAGGTCGGCGATAAAATTCTTGAGAGCGACGCCATAATTATCGCTACCGGCAGCGAGCCTTTGAAGCTGTTCGAAAGTCCCTGCCTTATAACCAGCGACGATGCGCTGGACATCAGAGAAGTGCCTCCTTCCATGCTCATTATCGGGGCGGGGGCGGTGGGCCTTGAGTTCGCCTGCTTTTTCAGCGAGCTTGGTTGTAAAGTAACCGTTGTTGAAATGATGGCACGAGTCCTGCCCGGCGGACCGAACGAAATATCGGATGCGCTCCATAGAGAACTAAAGAAAAAAAGCATCCGCATTTTGACTTCTACAAGAATCGAATCGATATCCGACGACGAAGTTACGTTTCAAGACGGGACAAAGGAACGGTTTCCGGTGATCCTGCAGGCGGCGGGACGGAAGCTCAACACTGATGATATGGGCCTGGAAGAATGTGGCATAAAACTTGATCGCTTCACCATCCCCGTCAATGAATATCTCGAAACGAATGTCCCCGGGATATACGCAGTCGGCGATATAACGACCGGGAGCCCGATGCTTGCTCATTCGGCATTCCACCAGGGGGTAACCGCCGTGCGGAATATAGCCGGAGAAAAAATCGCCTGTGATTTATCCCTTGTGCCCTTTGCCGTTTATACCCATCCTGAAGCCGCATGGGCGGGGAAAGACGAAGGCGAAATCCCTGAAAACAAAATGGGCAAAGTGCTGATGCGGACACTGGGCCGCGCCCACGCGCAGGACGAAATCGAGGGCTTTATAAAAATCATCGCCGGGAAAGACGATAAAATCCTCGGTGTCCAGATCATATCGGCACATGCAAGCGAAATGATACACGAGGGTGTTCTTGCCATAAAAACCGGCTCGACCATTTCGGATCTTGCAGATATGATACATGCCCATCCCACCTTCCTGGAATCTTACGGCGAAACGGCTTACGGAATGCTGGGAATTCCCTTAAGCTCCGGCTAAAGCCGGTTCCGGCGTCCCCCTGTTCGTTGAAAAAAACGCCCGGTATTGTTATACTTTATCCCTACCGACAAAGAGCCGGTTTTTAACGAGATGGCACAAAACAAGCATTTGAATATATTATTTCTTTCAGCCATGGTAATCTTGGCATTGCTTATAAATGCGGGATGTCAGAAATCTCATGCCCGCGCCAAAAAAGAAGATCTCATGAAAGTTTCCGGGCTGGTTTCCAAACAGTACCTTCCCGCGGCGCAGACAGCCCTTAAAAATATCCTCATGCGCGCTCCGAATGATCCCGATGCCAACCTGCTTTATTCCCGGCTGCTCCTGCTGCGCGGTCAGGCCCGTGCGGCGGCCGAGGAATTAACGAAAGCAAGGGCCGAAAACCCCGATGACATAAGGATCGCCGCCGCGCTGGGAGACGCGCTGCTGGAATCCGGCAATATCAATGCCGCGCAGGGGCAGTATGAGAAAGTTCTTAAAACAGACCCTGCTTCCGTCCCGGCAAAAATAGGAATGGCCGCCGTAAACCTGGCGAAATACAAAAAAGCGGAGTTTCAATGGGCGGCTTCCAGGTATCCGCTGGAGTCCGCAAAACTCCTTTATGACTTCGGTAATAAGAAAGCCGCAATTGACGAATATAAAAAAATCGCAGACCCGGAAGGAAGCATCGGCCCGAGGGGAAACGCCTCCTTGATTCTTTTCCGGGCTTACCTTGAAGAGGGCAGCCCTTCACTGGCCCTGGATTATCTTGAACTGGCGGCAAAGCTTGTTCCTGAAAGGATCGGAAAAGAAGAGTTGACAGCCGCTATAGAAGCGGCAAAGAAAACTGGCGATAAACAAAGAGAGAAAATGTTCCGGGAGCTTCTCGAGCTGGCGGGGGGGAGTCAGTGAAACACGGATTGCTTCTTTTCTTTTTGCTGCTGGTTTTTGTCCCTGTCCCGGGTTGTGCCGGAAAACAACCGGCAGAGCAGCCGGCACCCATGCCTTCTCCTGAAGACAAATCGTCTTATTACATTCAGGCTGAAAAATACATCAGAGAAATCAATGAAAAAGATCCCCCGTCTGTGGCCGTTGTAATACAGGAAGCGCAATGGGACACGCGCAAAAAAGATTTCGAAAACGCACAAATGCGGCTCCTCCGGGCGATGCGGCAAAAAGAAGATCCTTCATTGCGCCTGGAGCTTGCCGGTCTTTTATACCGATACGGCAGGTATGAACAGGCTGCGGGGGAGTTTGCGGCCGTCCTTTCCGAAACCCCTGCCGATCACAAAGCCCTGACGGGGCTTGCCGCATCGCGATATGCTTCGGGAAAAACAGGCGAGGCGCTGTCGCTCCTGGACCGAGCGGCCTCTATCGACCCGGGCTGGCCCGAACCGCATATAATGAGAGGCGATATCTTCTTCGACAATAATTCATACGGCGAGTCCCTGCTCGAGTATTCATACGCCCTTAATATCGATCCCGAAAATAAAGACCTGCTTTTCAAGGTTTATCACATCTGCCTGGTCCTCCACGATGTCGACCGGAAAAATGCCCGGCAACTACTGGACGCAGAGCCGGATAACGAAAGCGCCGCCTTTATCTCAGAATTGTTGTCGGCCGGGGATGAGCCCGCCCGCGTCAGGGAAACATTAACATCTGCGAATGGGAAGATCTCCAAAAAACTGGCGAAAAATCTTACGGCGGATCTTGAGAAAACCCTGTCGGGCAGCGATCCTCTTCCCGGGAATGAGATCCTAACACTCCTTCGGTCACAGGCCGTTTACAGCGAACCCAGCCGTTTCACGCTTGCCAAGATCCTGTTCATGAGCAGGGATTTCCCGTCTGCGGAGCGGGAGATAAAATTGCTGATCAAAAAAGTCGCCCAGCAGGAACACCCCGCGATGGTTGACACTCTCCAGCCTTACATCTGGCTTGCGCGCGTTTACATGATGCAGGGCAGGTACGAAGAATCGGCGGCCCTCCTCGGGCGGGTAAATAAAGAACTTGTCAGAAATATCGGGAAGGGTCCTGACGAAGACGTCAGGGATCTTTTCGGCATGATTACGGCCACTTTCCCTTATAACTCCGACGAGGCGCCGGGTAAAAACGAATCAAGGCCTTCTTTCGAAGACTGGAAAATCGAAGGGTTCGACAGGATCCCCCTGGAAAAAGAAGTGCCCGGTCTTGCTTCGAGGATCAGAAAATCACATTACCTTCTCGAGCGCGGCGATCTGAACGGTGCCGCATCAATACTCGACGGCATCATAAAATCCATCGACAGGAACCCCCCGGTACAGGGAAACGAAAAAGGCGGCAGGAAAACCAATGAAAAAGCACAAGGATCTGTGAAACGGCATGAATAAAACAACCTGTATTACAATTTTATTTCTTTCGTTTATAATCTTTGTTTCCGGCTGTTCCGGCGCCGGGAATAAAGAACACGCCATCCCCGCCGGGGCACGGCCGGTGAGCGCCCCGTCAGCTTCACCGGATCTTTTCCCCTCCCCTACCCCCTTATGGAAAAACCCCGAGCAGGCCCGAAAAGAGATAGACGCAAGGGAAAAGGCTCTCCTGGACACTCTTAAGAAAAATCCCGATGACGCGCAGGCCGTTTACGATCTCGGGTATCTCCGCCTCAAGGATTACAGGTTTACCCTTGCGGCAAAGACGCTGGAAAAAGCCGTTACGCTTGATCCTAACAACGTAAAAGCCCAATGGGCGCTGGGTCAGACGTACCTCGAGATGAAAAAATTCGACAAAGCTTTTAAGCACCTTAAAGAAGCGGTCCGCCTGGCCCCGGCGGATGCCGATGCGTGGAACGCTCTTGCAGACGCTTACCGCATGACGCGCCGTTTTGAAAAAGCAAATGAAATTTACCAGAAGTTGCTCAAAGATAATCCCGATTTCCTGAGCACCCGCGTCAGCCTTGCCGAGATGTATTATCACCAGCGACGGCTCAAAGAAGCTCTTCAAATGTTCAAGGACATAATCCGCGACAACCCGGAAAACGAGCGGGCTTACATCGTGATGGGGGAAGTTTACCTCAACCTTGGAGAGTATAAAAATGCAGAGGACGCCCTTCGCCGAGCGATGTATATCAACCCGCACAACGACGATTCCCATGTCGAGATGGGAAATGTTTACGAAGAACAGGGGCGATACGACGAGGCCCTGAAGGAATTCGAAAAAGTCCTCGTCTTAAACCGTGAAAACGAAGACGCTTACAGCTTCATGGCTTTTATATACATGGAGAAAGGAAACCCGAAAAAGGCCGAAGAGCTTTACAGGCAGGCGATGGCGGTAAATCCCAGCTACGAGGACCCTTATATCGGCCTCGGCGATATCGCAAAAGAAGGCGGACGCTTCAAGGAAGCGGAAGATTATTATCGCAAGGTATTGAAGCTCAACCCCCAATTCGAGGAAGCAGACAACCGTCTTGGGAACCTTTATATCGTTACCGGCGGATATGACAATGCGGTAACTGAATTCAAAAATGCCCTTAAAGTCAATCCGTCCAGCGAAAACGCCTACCTGGGCATGGGGGATGCATTATACAGAAAAGGCGACATAGAGGGTGCCGAATCGATATACCGCAAGGCCCTCGAATTGAAGCCGACATTCAAAGATGCGGAGGTTGCGCTCGGAAACCTGCTTGTTAGAAGCGGGAGGCTGGACGAAGCCGAACAGGTCTTCAACGGCCTCAGGGATAAATATCCCGATATGGAGGATGCCCTTGTCGGTCTTGGAAAAATAAGTCTCGCAAGGAGAAACTATGAAGAGGCTCGCAGTTTTTTCAACGAGGCTCTCAAAGAAAGCCCGGAATACGAGTACGCGCTTACCGGCCTCGGTGAGCTTGATCTGATTAACAACGACCTGCCGGGCGCAGAAAAGAATTTTCGCAAGGCGCTTGAAAAAGAGCCTGACATGCCGGGGGCCCGCCTCGGCCTAGCCAGGGTTCTTGCCAGAACCGGCAAAATGAAAGAAGCCGGAAAAGAACTTGAATCCGCCCTGAAGCAGGACCCCTCTCTGAAAAAAGATGCTTCCGAAGACCCTGAAATCAAGCCCTTGCTGAAATAATCTCCAGCCTCTCCGTCGAGGCTATCTAAAAATCTCTGCACGTTTCGAGGTTTCGGGGGTCAGGGCTTGTCCCTAGCAGGACGGCAATAACGGAAGGGTTTCAAATACCGGAGCTTTTCGTTCACACGCCGACGGGGCCCGCTTAAGAGCGTCAAAGCCTGTCAGCTTCTCCCCCGGAACCGGGCAAAATTCATCCTCTCCGAAGATTTCGGGGTATTCCCGCCAAGGGCCTTCGCATAAAATATCATATTTACAACGAGAGCATTGTTGGAACTTCTTCTTGATTTCTTTCCGGACCTTGTCCCATTCCCTCTCGCCTTCTTTGTCCCCGTACTGTTTCAGCAAAGTTTCTCTTTCCGAATCGAGATATGCTTCAACCGCATATCTTTCGTATCCGGGCAGGATGCAGAACGGGAACGCCTCGGTGTCGACCGATATGTCGTGCTTCAAAATAATATTCAGCGCCTCGATAACGAAAGGCCTGACCTCCGAATACCCGGGGACTATTTCCCTGTAATATTTCCTGGCGTTTCCGCAGCCGTGAGGGAACGTCAGGCTTATATGCTTTACGCCCAGGGAGATCATAAATCTGACCGTTTCGGGCAGGCAGGCGCAATTAAGCCTGGATATGACCGCCTTAACGGAAGGAGGCCGTCCCATACAAACCATGTTTTTTATCCCGGCCACCGTTTGATCAAAGCTCCCCTGTCTCCGGCTTATCGCGTCATGGATTTCGGCATTATGGCCGTGAAGGGCGATACATATATGGATCGGGGCTATGGAAAGCATCTGCCGCACAAAATCGATATCGGCAAAGCGCCTCCCGTTGGTTTGCATCTGGATCGAAAACCCCATATCCCTGGCCCGGCGGATAAGATACAACAGGTCTTTGCGTATTGTCGGCTCGCCGCCTGTAAGGACTATCATCTCATATCCCCTGTCGCGGCTGTCCTTAAGTTCTTTCTCGTAATCTTCGGTTGAAAGATCCTCGGGGAGTCCGGACGCAATACACGTTTCGCGAAAATCCTGCGTTACACAATGAATACAATCGTTATTGCAGGAATATCCTAGCTTTATATCGACCTTTTTCATGTGTTCATAATAGCAACGGGTTTATTCGATAGTCAAGGATCGGCGCTTTATAATCAAGTTCATGCCCGGCAAGAGTGGTTCGCAAACTGTCCCCGCCCGCAAATTTTTCGGTGGTTTTCCTCTTCCTCCAGGCCTTCCTGTCGGGCCTTTAAAGCTTACAATCGGTAAGAAACCCTCGCAAGAGGCTAAAACGGCCTGAAAAACGGCTATATCGTGCTTAAAAAGGTTTCTTAATGCCCGGAGTTCCCCCTTGTTTTAAAATCGAAGACAAAAAGCGCCCCCGCCGCCCGGCTAATCTTCCGGCCGGATCAGTGAAGTTACCACCACGGGGACGTCCGGGTTCTGCGCCCTTGCCGTATCCAGAGCTTTCGGCCCTTCCAGAAGCGCAAGCTCGACGTCGAACAATACAAAATTCACTTTTTTATCTTTAATCAGCGGGCCGGCCCCGGAGCTGTTGTCCAATACCCGGACTTCATATCCCCTGGGAGAAAGTTTTTTTGCAACAATATCCCCCAGGGCCTTACGGCTTGTCAGTACCAATATTTTCTTCACAACAGGCCCCCTTAGCTCTTTATATAACATCCTCAGGCGCCCGTTTCGAGTTGCTGTTTCACATGAAACTGTAGGGGCGCGCATCCCTGCTTTTTTTTAATCTTTGCCGCCAGGCCGGTAAACCTTGAAAACAGCCACAATATCCCGCGCTCCAGTTCTTCCGGGGTCATCTTCGCTGGCTTGAAATTGGCATGGGTCCAGGTGTACCTGTTCCAGTCCTCCGAGAGGATCCGGTCTTCCGATTTCAGCCTTGAAAAAAGTTTCGTGCCCGGCATGGGAGTCAAAATGGCAAAATCCATCTCCGCAAGGCCGGTATCCAGCACGAACCCGAACAGCCTCCTGAATACGCCGGGATCATCATAATCCATCCCCACGATGAACATGCCCATAAAAGGCACCCCGTAAGATTGGACCTTTTTTATAATCTCCGGGTACCGCTTGATCCGCTCCCCTTTCCAGGGTTCCACATCTTTCATGTTCTCCGGGTCCAGCGTCTCAAGTCCTACCTGGACCAGCCTGCAATTCGAATCCGCAAGAAGCTTCAAAAGCTCGTCGTCATCCGCAATTGAGATGTCGCAATAACATTCCCAGTCTATCCCTAGCGGGACGAACTCCCTTACAAGATCCCGCGCATAGCGGTGATCCGCCAGCATGTTTTCGTCGGAAAAAGAAAAATACGGCCTGGGATGGAGTTTCTTAACCGTCTCTATTTCCTCGATCACCTGATCGATATTTTTCTTTCTGAAACTCCTGCCGTAAGTATTGGGGAAGCAGCAAAACTCACATGAAAACGGGCATCCCCGCGTTGCAATGAGGGGTATCTTGTTATACATTTCCAGGTTCGGAACCAGATCAAACCTGGGAGCAGGGGAAACCGTCAACTCCGACCGGTTGGGCGAACGGTAAAACTTCTTGAGTGTCCCCTTACCGAGATCTTCCAGGACTTCACGGAAACTATCTTCCGCTTCGCCGATATACACCGCGTCCATAAACCGGGCGGCTTCCTCCGGTATGCCGCTTGCGTGCATGCCGCCCATAATTGTCGGCGTCCCTGCTTCCCTGTACCTGGCGGCAAGCTCATAAGCACGGTACGCCTGGGGGTTGTACCCGGTGAAACAGGCCAGATCAAAATGTTCCCCGAACAGCTTCTCCTCAACCTCGTCAACCGGGATATATTCCTCTTCAAGGTAATGGAGTTCGGTATCCCCGGGAAAAAGGCCGGCAAGCGTCAACATGCCGAGGTTGGGGACAAACTCCGTATCGTCACCTATAAGGGTTATGTCTTCCTGTAAAACGTCAAGGATCTCACGAATCGTAAGATCCTGAGTATTCCTTTCCGCGCCTCTCGGGATTATCAGTGCGACTTTCATCTGCTCTTTCCTTCGTTGTGGGAAACATTGTAGCATAATAGCAAAATGCTGCCAAGAAACGCGCCCGGCTTTTAAAGCCCCGTCTGAAATTAATACGATTAATGGTGTATAATTCAAATGTGTTTTTTCGCTCTCGGGAATCGTCGTCGCCCGTGATTTTGCAGGGACAAAGCCGTTGAAAGAAGAATCTTGCATCAAAGATAATACGGGCATTTGTTGCAAAAGTTTTCGTCATGAACCTGTCCTTCCGGTGAAAGCCGTGGATATGAAACAGCCCGTACGAGGTAAAATAATTAAGTAATGTGGAAAAAGACCGCGCTTGGCAACTGGCTGCGATGGGAACTTTCGGTTCTCCTCGTAATTTTACTTACAGCCCTGGCCGGTTATGTCGATCGCCTCGGCCCCGTAACGGGCCTCCACCTTGATTTTCTTTATATAATACCCATTATTGCCGCAGTTCATTTTTTCGACCTGTACGGGCTGTTAGCGGTTGTAATATGCGCAGTCCTCCGCCACAACATTCACGAATCTTATACCGGCCTCAACATGAACCTGGTTACAGGCGATGCCGTAATGTTTTCGGTTTTCCTGGCCGCCGGTCTCGTTTCGCTTTTCTTGTTCAGGCACATAGACAAATTACAGGCTGTAAACCGGCAGTTTTCGGGCATGCTGGGATTTACGAAGGCGGTTATAGATTCGGAAATAGCCAGCATCATCGTAACGGATCTCGACGGCCGGATTGTGGAATTCGGAAAGACAGGGGAAAAGTTTCTCGGTGTAAAAAGGGCCCACTGGGTAGGCAAAACTCTACAGGAAATGGATCTGGACCCGGTTCTTAGAGAGGAGCTAAAACATGCGTCCGATTCGCCGGACGAGCTTCTGAACAAAACCCTTGAGCTTACCATCCCAGGCAATATACATGTTCGCTGGATCAGCGTCCCTGTCAGAGATATAGTCAATAACAAGATTATCGGCCGGGCGCACGCCTTTCTCGATATAACTTCCCAGGTTGAAGATCACGCCCGCCTTGTCCGGCAGACAAGGATGCTTTCCCTCCGTGATGCCCGCAACAGGCTTGCAACAAATCTCCATGACAGCCTTGCGCAGGCCCTTGCAACGCTGAACATGCGGCTGGGCATGGCCGGAAGGCTGCTCGACGAATCCAGGGATGATGCAAAAAGCGAAATTGAAACATGCCGGGATCTCCTTACCATAACCATTAAAGACCTGAGAAGGAGCATCCTGGAATTAAGGCCGGTCATCCTGGAGCGCCTTGATCTTGTCAACGCGCTCAAAGAATATGTACGGCAATTTTCCGAAATGATCGATCTCCCGATAAAATTAGACATTGATGAAGGATTCGGCATCGAGGCAGACCGGGAACTCCTGCTTTTTTACTTTGTCCAGGAGTCGCTGACCAATGCCTTCAAACATGCACGGGCAAACAGCATGGAAGTTTCCCTCAAAAACGTTTCCGGCGGGAAATGGAAAATATCTGTGAAAGACGACGGCTGTGGCTTTCTCGCCGACGAACTCCTTTCGCCCGGCCTCGGGGTTGCCGATATGAAAGATAAAGCTTCTCTTCTGGGAGGGGAACTTGTAATTAAATCGAAAATGGATAATATGGTTGGCACTGAGCTTTCAATATTGTTCAATGCCTCAGAAACCAGGGAGGATAACAATGGCGGAAAAAAATAAGATCCGGGTTATGATTGCAGACGACCATTCCATGTTCCGGGAGGGACTTGTCAGCATCATCTCGCGCACTCCGAACATGGAGGTGGTCGGCGAGGTGAAAAGCGGAGAAGAAGCTTTTGAAAAAGCAAAAAGCATCCTCCCCGATGTCATATTAATGGACATTCAGATGCCGGGCATAGGAGGAATAGAAGCCTGTAAAAAAATCAAGGAAGCGGTCCCCGGAATAAAAATTGTCATGCTGACCGTTGCGGATGACGTGCCCTCGGTGTTTGAGTCGGTAAAAGCTGGCGCTTCCGGTTACGTTGTAAAGCACGCCAGTTTTGAAGAACTCGAGAAAGCGATATGGACATCTCTTGACGAACAGAGCCTCGTTCCGGCCGTCGCAACCGGCGCACCTCTCCGCGACTTCGACCGCGCGTCGCGCCTGAACGATAAAAGCCGTAAACTGAGCGACCGCCTGTGCCCGCTGACCAACCGCGAGCGCGAAATCCTCTCGCTTGTTTCGGAAGGAAAAGAGAACAAGGAAATCGCCTATATTTTGAGCATCAGCGAGAACACCGTCAAAAACCACATAAGCAACATGTTTCAGAAGCTACAGGTAAACGACCGAACCGAGGCCGTGGTCAAATGTCTGAAAGAGGGCTGGATTTAACCCCTGTCGTTATTTATCAAGCCTCCGTCGTCCTGATGCCGCGTTGTATCCACGAGCGTAGCTCATTACAAAAAAGCCCGGCAGCAACTTTCCCTTAAAAACCTCGCAGGCCCCCGGTGCTCAGCACCTCCGCCTTTTTATGATAACGTGCTTGTCATATATGTGTTATGGCTTTTTGTTCTTTGTGTTTTCTTGCCGATGTGCTTTCTGCTGTTTATATTTGTGTTTTGATTATATATGTTGTTTATTATGTCTCTTATTTATTTTATTGCTATATTCTTTATGCTTGGTATTATTATTATATATATTATTACTCTTTTTGATTTGTTGTTATTCGTTTTGTTGATAATATTCCCGGCTTTTTGATTTTTGGCTCATTAATATATAACTAACTTGTGCTACTAATTAAAAGGCTTTGATACTCTATCTATAAGCACTTTCGGTGCTTATATCACCCGATGCTTTAGTGTCCTGATGCCGGAGTGCCTAAAATTTGACCGGTCTTTTTCTCGCTGATAAAATCTCAAAAAAGACCGGCGTCAAACGGTCGTATAAAAATACGCCGCGGCGATACCGTTGCCTGGTGAACTTATAGCACACAACCGAGCGGCACTGAAAAGGGGTGTAATGGTTTTGGAAAATAATATTTATCATCTTTTTTTAGAAAAATTTATTCCGGAATCTTCCTCGCTTGATGACGTCAAGCTGGCATCTTTTTTATTGCTTGTATCTTCCCGGCTGATGTCTAATGTAATTTCTCTCGGCATCGGAGATATTTCGGATATTTCCGGGATACCAAGCCGCCTATTGGTTAAATCTATAAATTTTTTCGAAGAAAAAGGCTTTGTTAAAATAATAAATAATAACACTAGAACCAAATTTATCACGATGGAATTTTTACCGGAACGCCTGATAAAAACCCCATGTGAAGTCGTAATTTTAAATTATAAAGATAAAAATTATCCAGAAAAAGATCAATCAAAAGAATCTAAATTATATGATCAAGATCATGATCTAATAAATATAAATAAAAAAGATCTGATCATTGATCTTGTGACTATAGGAATTTTTGAATCGACTGCTGAGGAACTCGTCACTAAGTGGGATGAAAGTCGCATAAGAGAGAAAATTGAGCTTTTAAAAAGACTGACAAAAAGAGGTATTAAATTTAATAACCAGGCTGGATTCCTGATAAAAGCAATAGAAAACGATTACCCGCTTTACGAAAAAAATAAAAAAGTGAAAGAAGAAAAAAAAACAAAAGAAGAAAATACCGAAATGATAAGCGGTGATGTTTTTAATAAAAAAAATTCCATCGAAGACTCTAAAGAAAGCATGACCAAAACTGAAAGAACAAAATTAAGGCACGAAGCTTATAACAGGTTGAAGGAAGACCTCGGCGGAAGTTACCAAAAAATATCTGAAGTTGCTCTAAGAGCGTACGAAAATCTTATAATAGAGGAGCGACAAAATAAGGACGAAGCAGTCCCGCTGAACAAAAGAAAAAAGTTAAGGGAACGGCCTCACATGAACTTTAATAGTGCAAGCAAAAAAGACAACGCGTTGAATTAAAAAAATAATCAAAAGGTTTTCCGAGCCTGAAAAAAAAAGAAAACAGTTCATCCGAATGATACTTTTTTAAAAATGGCCGTTGTTTCTACGTTTCGGCGCACGACGTGTATTATCATAAGGGGCCTGTTTATTGAAATCTTCTTGCTGAAATCCAGGGGGAGGGTTACGGAAACCGTTATTGCGCGGCATGCCCGGATAAGAACTTTTGAAGTTTTCTGCGGGGCGAGGAGAACCGGAAGGCTGACTATTGAAAGGAACCTGACGATTGTAATAGGCGTCTCCACTTTTATCAGAAGGTTGTGAGGTCGATCCGTTACCGGCCTGTTTATTTAAAGAGTAAGAGTCCTTATTCGTCATATAAACTATCCATAAAACCTCAAACACAAGCGCAAAGAGAAGAATAAATATCAAAGTCTTTCTTGAAAATCTGCCGGTCACGTAAAACTCCTGTAAAGCAAGTTGTTAAAAAGTTCTCATTAAATGTTATACCGCAAAATCCGGATCCGAACAATAGATTTTGATAAAATCAATAAAGGGAAGATAGCCTTTTACAAGAAAAAACCAAGTATGAACAAAAGATTTTTAATAGCAATGTCGTTAATCTTATTATTAATAACCCCGCTGAAGATACATGCGAGAAAAACAGTGCCGATATTAAACGGAGAGGTCTGTAAAGAAAACAAGCCCGCGTTGTTTTTTTCACAGAACGGCAATGACGTGGTTTTATCGGGATGCTTCAAGCCCGCCGGTGTATGGGTATTTAACATGAAAGGAATCCTCTCGTTTGTTCCCGGCAAAAAATTTGTAAACTGGATGAACAAAGGGCGCTCGATGCTGGTTGAGAACCTGGTATCAGAAAAAAGACCCGGCGACGAAAACTCTTACAACGTCTATGACTATGAGTTGATGGCCCCGTTCGGCATATCTTCGAGAGTTTTATGCCAGGGGAGCGACATCTCGATTTCGAACGATGCCGGGATTTTTTATTATACAAAAGACCGCAACGGCATGGTGCCTTCCGTCTGGAGCCGAGTGTCAGAAGCGGAGAACCAGAAAATGATAATGTATGCCGCACACTCGCCGCGGGTTTCGACGGCGGGGACAAGGGTCAGTTTCACTCCGCTTTCAAGAAACCATATAACGTTGTACCTCGCCGACGGCACGATGCCGGTCGAGATAAGACAGGCCGAGACGGCGGATTACTGGGGTTTCTCGTACGACGATGCCTACCTGGTTTTCTGGGAAAATCATACCCTCGCGGCATACAAGGCGCTTTACGGAAACAGGCTTGAGCCCGCCCAGCCGCCCCCGCCTTATATGGCAAACATCGGGCGCCCGGTGTGGTCGGGCAACAGTCACCGCATTGCTTTTGCGTTCACTTTTCCCGACGGCGTAAATGCAGCCGGTTTCTGGGATCTGGTTACCGGGGGAATATTGACATACGCCGTTGAAACGCCAGGCGTATTCGCCGATACGCCCGCATGGTCGCCCGACGGCCGCTGGGTGGCATGCAAGCTGGTGAACTCCGAAGGCGGCCTTCCGTTCGGACTGGAAGCATATAACAGCGGCGGCAAGGAAAAGAAATCGTTCCCGGTATTTCCCTATGATGTCCAATGGTCGCCGGATTCTTCAAGGCTGCTGGTAAGGGAGGTCGGTGACAGGTTTTGTGTGATAAACTTTAATAACGGCGACATAACGGAGTTGAAAGTTCCCGGGCCGGGCGGCGGCCCCCCTTCTGAATACGACGGCTCGACAATGGCATGGGACCCGGAAGGAGACAGAGTGGTCATAGGCTTGAGAGGGGACGGGATAAAACAGGAAGGCTCCGTCGGCGCCGGATGTTATTCTTATCACGTTTATATTGTCGATGTGAAGAAAAACAGGACCAAGAAAATTTTTTAAGACGGGGCGCTTTCTTTCATCGGCACGGAGACTTGCCGACGGGATGCGTGTCGTCAGAACCGCATGTTGACACGAGATAAGCGGTGAGTTATATTATGACTTGCGGGCCAGTAGTTCAGTGGTAGAACGTCGGTCTCCAAAACCGAATGCCGTGGGTTCAAGTCCTGCCTGGCCCGCCATTCTTTTTTACTATTCCGTAATTTTCTGCCCCGTATATTTTTATGACGAGGTTCAGGAGAATTGCGGTTTAATGCAAAACACAGGGAACCACTCAAAGTTGAGGCATTTTTGAGAGATTTTCCTGTTTCAGGCAAAATTCTACAAAAAATTCACAAAACGGCCTTCAGCAAGCTGAAAACCGCCTCAAAATGCGTTTAACCCGCAGGGACGGCATTGCATTAACGAGTATGCGGACAGGATCCTTTACCGGCAGGATAATCCAAATTGCCGTTCGGTATCTTCCGTGATATAATAAAATACCGTTGACGTAAAAAGCAATATCATATGGAGGTCGGAATGCCCATATATCAATATCGCTGTAACAAATGCGGCCACGACACGGAAGTGCTCCAGGCAGGCACAAAGCCCTTGAAGCAAACATGTGAAAAATGCGGCAGTGATATGCACCGCATCATATCGCCTGTTGGAATTATCTTCAAAGGCGGGGGTTTTCACGTTAACGACTACGGCAGGAGCGGCTCAAAAGCAGGAGCTGTTTCCGGGAAAAAGGAAAAGGAAACCGCCCCTTCAGGAACGAAAAAAGAAGAAAAATCTGCAGCTAAATCTGATACAACATCCACCGCAGCAACAGAATCGAAATCCGAATCGAAGTCCGATTAACGACCCGGGGGCAATAAATAGTAAAAAGGTGAAAAATATGAATATTCTGAACGTGGTTGATGGAGTTCACCTGGGGGGTCTCCACCTTGTGCCGAGGAAAGACGTGCCCGGTTACTGGCAATTGGAGCTTGATAGCCTTAACGTTGTAAAGGGTAAAAGGTCTCTTATCGTATTTAACAGGCTGGAGCTGGGGATACCGCTGGATGGCTTTGGCAAGGATATTTCTTCTTGCGAAGAAATATCCGGAGAAAAAAGCACGGACAAGTCGAAAGACAAGAAAAAGGGCAGGCGCGGGCAACCGGCCGCATCCGATACCGATGTTAAGCAAGCCGCACCGTCTTCGGCGGAGGCTGAAACCGCAGAAAAATGTGAAGAAAAGCCACAGCCTGCCGGAACAGAAGAAAATACCGGCTCCGAAGCAAGTGCAACGGTAGAAGACAAAGAGCCGGGTCAGGAAAAACCTGGCGGTGCCGCCATCGCCGAAAAAGAAACAGAGTGTTCGGATGAAAAATCTGAAGAAGAAAAAGCAGCTTGTGAACCTGAGAGCGAAGAGAAAAAAGATCTTAAGGCAATATCGGAATTTTTTCTTGACGGTTTTGACGTAATTCTTTATGAAGAGCTTATAAAGCGGCTGATAATGTCTTTTGCCCACATCCTGGGGCAGGAAGGCGTCCATGACCTTAAAGCCGAGATAGCGCCCGGGCGCTTCAACGTTTCCGGCCATATCAAGAAAAGCTTTATAAACCTGCCCTTCGAATTTTCGCTTGAACCAACGGTGAATAAAGGCAGGCTCGAAATATTACCATCCAGGATGTCGCTCCTGCATTTTATTCCCATCCCCCAGTTTATAATAGGCGTTTTCATGTCGATGATCCAGAAAGAGATACCTGAAGAAGTATTTTCCATCTGTAAAAGCCGCCTGGTATTTGATTTTTCTAAAATAAGCCATATCCCGGGCACGGTTCTTTATGCTATCGAAACAGGCCAGGGGTTTGTCCGCCTCGAAGGGGGACGCGAAGACTGTTGAACCTGATCCTTCATTCCTGCTGCGCTCCCTGTGTTTTGACAGTTATAAGCCAGCTTCCGGGTGATTGCTCGATAACGGCTCACTTCTTCAACCCGAATATTCACCCGTACAAAGAATTTGAGAAGCGTCTCCTGTCGGTCCGGAAGCTTGTAGAAGAGGACGGCATCCCGGCGCGTTTAGAGGCGGAGTACCTGCCGGAAAAATTTTTCGAGAAGATAAACGGCAAAGAAACCAACCGGTGTGAGGCCTGTTATTTTTTACGCCTTTCCCGTTCGGCGGAATTCGCAAAGCAGGCAGGGGCCGATGCGTTTACCACCACCCTCTTGTGCAGCCCTTACCAGGATCTCGATTTGATAAGGCAAATAGGGGACGCCGCAGGCCAGAGATACGGCGTGCCTTTTTATTTCAGGGATTTCAGGCCGGGTTTCCGCAAAGGGCACGATGAAGCAAGGGAAAGACAGTTATACCTTCAGCCTTACTGCGGATGCGTTTTCAGCGAAAAAGAAAGATATTATAAACCCGGGAAGTGATATATGGCGGCCGGATACAGCCCTTAATCCGGGAACAATTTACTTGACCCTTACCCAGAATGTGTCATATAAAGAACGGTTGCCGTCGGGGTCGTCGGCATAAATGGTAAAATTAAATTTCATTCCCTTGATTCTTAAGGGGAACCCATAAAAGACTTTGAAATCGCCGTTTTTATCGGCGTCGGCCGTTATGGTTCCCATGTTTGTGCTTGTACTTGAACCCCCGCCCGGCCTTCTGCCGGAACCGCCGCCGGAGCCGGAAGTGCCTGTATCCAGCCCCTGTATGGAAGCGCTGGGGATAACATATACCCGCGAATTGGGCCTGGTTTTGCCTTCGATGGAAAAATAATTATTCACTTCGGTACCCGACCGGGGTGAAGTTATGTGTACCTTGAAAAACAGCGCCTGTATATTCAGGGGCTGTTCGGACTCCAGCATATCGATTTTTCCCGAAGGCGAAGTGTAATAGCCGGTAAGCCTCGCGTTGCTTTTCATCTCACCGAACGGGATCTTGTATGCTCCTTTGTATATACCGGGCTTGATCTCGCTCATCGGGAATTTCTCGAGAAGATCGCCGAACGAGAAATCCGCCCTGCCTCCGGGCGGGGCATCCATGACCACCTCCAGGATATCATCCGCAACAAGAGGCTCCAGCCCGTTGTGAGAGATGCTTTTAATCAGCCGGGGCAAAGCTACATCGAAAGAAATAATTTTGCAGGAAGCGTCTTTTTCGCTCCGGCATTCTACTCCAAGTCTATGTTTTCCATTGGAAAGAGGGGCTTCCGGGACGTATATCAGGTAACGCCCCATTCGCAGCATCATCGGTGAAATGTCCTCCCCGTCCAGTTCGATGCGGACATTTTTCAGGGTCTGCGCCAGGTTTTCCGCGTCTTTGAATTCGATGGAGATCTTGGGCCGGGAACTGTAAACAGTCGAGCCGTCCTGCGGTTGGACGTCTATTAGTTCAAGCGATCCGGCCGAGGCCATGTACGCGCCGATAAATATCCAAAAAAATAAAACCGATAAAAAACTTTTTCTCATATATTCTCAAGCAAGCAATTTAATAACATTCTAGGGAATACCGGGGCGAAAGTCCATAGCCTTTCTGAACTCTGTAATGAAAACCATCCGGATGGAGGAGGTTGGCGAGTAGCGGTGCTCAGCATCGGAGCATTGTGCGGCACCTCGGCGGCAGGGCTTTTCGAATTAATGAAAAATGAAACACCGGCGAAGATTTGATTTACGGCCGTCACGGGGATGACAAGATCTCTTAAAAAGAAAAAACCGTTAAGAGGATGATATTTATTATATTATTAATCTTATTATAGCGCCTCTTCCCGGCTGATTTTATTTTATCATGTTTTGAGCAATTGCCAATACCCCGGTGGGATTATTTTCAATAGGCCCGGAGAACTAATACATACGAATTGTAGTGTAATATCAACACTATTTAATATTCCTGCTGTAAAAAACAGGGAACTGTTGTTCCGGCTGTTTGTAACAGGAACACCCCAATCCCCCACAATTATGGCCGAATAATCGGGACGGTCCTATACCTGATTATACCCTTAATTCAGAATTATAGACTGAAGCACATTTTCCTAAAAGAAAAACCCGGATTTTGCTTCGCATGGCTTTGAGCGCCGGGACTTATCTTTTTCTCAGATCGTGGAACCTGCGGGGCTTGCGGGATCCTGGCGAAAACACCTGCGCGTTTACGGCTTCCATTGAATCGACCGTAACCTTCGGGGTGACCATTGTATCGGCTTTGACCTGTGCTTTAACACGGCTCACAATTGTTTCAGGTTCAAGCCCCGATGCAATTATTATCTCGACAAGCTCCTGGCCCGATTCGTCTATATAAGCTTTGATCAGGTAGCCCGTGATTCCGTCAACCTTCATTATCGAATTTTCGAGGTCGCCGGGGAACATGCCGGTACCTTTGATTTTCAGGAAATCGTCTTTTCTGCCCAGGACGGCCATGACGCGGGGGGTTGTTGCGCCGCATGCGCACGGTCCGATCTCCAGCCAGCTTATGTCTTTTGTCCGGTAGCGGATAAGCGGCATGGCTTCGCGGTAAAGCGTCGTTATTACGACTTCCCCCGACATGC
Source organism: Chloroflexota bacterium (assembly GCA_023475345.1). Lineage (GTDB taxonomy): Bacteria > Vulcanimicrobiota > JAMCWD01 > JAMCWD01 > JAMCWD01 > JAMCWD01. The sequence continues at coordinate 62,344 of JAMCWD010000001.1, forward strand.
CGGGCGGGAGCGGCTTGCCGGTATCCGGGTCGATTATTTCAACCAACACGCTTTCGTGCGGTATGTGATGCCCGGCATGGGCCGAACACTCGATATTGCCGGAGAACAGCTCGGTCGTTCCGTAAGCCGATATTACTTCACAGCCCCATAATTCTTCAAGTTTCGTTTTCAGGACGAGAGGCTTCCATCCGGCCCCGTATAAGGGCTGCCCCAGAAGGTGGGCCCTCAGGATGTTCAGAGACCGAGGATCAATCCCTTTGGATTTTATAAATTCCCCGAGGGTGAGCAGGGAGCTGGGAGTCGCATCGACGCTGCCGGGCGCCAGATCCTGCAAATATTTAAGCTGCTTGTCGCGGGAGATTGCGCCTATGCGGTAGAAGGGGAGGCCCATCATGTCCCTGAAGGCTATTTCCTGGGCGAGGCTGGGATTGATCAGCTCGTCTGCGGGCAAAAGCAGCGCCAGCCCTGCTCCCCAGCCTTCGACTCCCAGGCTGACATACTGGCGGGCGCATAACCAGCATGCGTGCCGGAGATCCTTATGCGACAGGTAAACATATATGCTGTTGCCCGTAGTACCTGATGTCCTGGAAACATCTGCCACCTTATCCCTGGGGACCGCCAGGAATTCGAAATTGTTTTCAGAGAGATCTTCCCTGCTTATTGACGGGAGGGAGGTAATGTCGCCGATGCTCTTCAGATCGGACGGGTAGATGTCCAGTTTTTTATAAAGCCTGTTATAAAAAGGGCTGTTGTTATAGGCGTGCTCAAGCTGCCAGGACAGGTTCCGGTACTGGATCTCTTTGATTTCATCCGACGGGATATGGTCGTAATCAATGTGTCCGGTTTCAAGCATTATTTTAACGCTCCTCCAATCAATCTTTCAAAGGCCGCTTTCGGACTGGTAAATGCGAGTCCTATCTCAGCCCAGCACGGCCTGAGGCATCCGGGGCATCCCCTTACTCTATTCGCGCTTTCCTTTTGCAATTCCCGGCCCATGAACAGTTTCGGGAAATCCTCGTTCCATGCAGGTACGGCATGGGGGCTTTCGCCGTAGCCCCTGAACCTGTGACAGACGGAAAAGTTCCCTTCCGGGTCTATGGAGAAAAACAACCTGCCCGCCCTGCAGTCCCACGAAACGGTCTTGCCTAAAAGGGCGTCGCGGCATAATTCCAGGAACCTTGTGCTGTTGAAGACCGCCCCGCCGGATTTTTTGAGCCTGATCAGCTCGTTGTATATCCCGGTAACGGCCTTTTCATTTTCAGGGCCGGTGAACATCTCTTCCATCCCGTCCCGGCAGGCAAGTTCTTTGCCTCCGAAAACCTGCCGCTCAAGGGGAACGAAGGAAATGCTGAAGCCGTAGCCGGAAGCGAATTCGGCAAGCGACGGCAGTTCTTCAAGGTTGACCGACGATACGACGCAGTTTATAAGGCCGCTCCCCCCTGTTTTTTTCAGGATAGGGGAAAGGAAACCCAGCGTTTCCTGGATTTTTTCAAAGGCGTCTTTCCGCCCGCAAATGTCTGAAACTTTTTCCGGATCGAGGCTGTCAAGCGAAACGGAGATATCCGTTTTGCCCTGCTCCAATATTTTTTCGAATTTTTCAAACGGGAGATCTATACCGTTCGTTAAAACACGCGCCCTTATTCCCCTGCCCGTAAAGACTTTTATTATTTGGGGCAGGTCCTCCCTTAAAGCGGGCTCGCCGCCTCCTATGCTTACATAGATACAACCGAGAGATGCCAGGTTTACAGCGAGTTTTTCAATTCGCAGAAGATCGAGTTCTTCTCTTTGCTCCTGCCATAAAGAGCACATTTTGCACCGGAGGTTACAACGGTGGGTAAGGCCGTAATGGACGTAAACAGGGCGGTCTTTCAAAAGCCATGCCCTTGAAAGCCGTATCATGTTCATTCTTCATGTCCTCCCGGGAACATTATTGAAAGTCCCGCTTTTGCCTTCCGCATGAGATCTTTTGTACCCCGTACCTGGAAAAGATTTTTCAGGATGAACCCGGGTCTTAAATAGAATTTTTTATAGGCGATGTCCAGGAGTTCCAGGAGTTCTTCCTCAGACAGGAACTCTTTCCATACGGGAGGCGAAAAGCCGGGATATGGATTTTTCAGGAAGCTGTCCCAGGCGCCGGGGTCGAGAACGCCTGCTTCAACTCCCTCATCGTAAATTTTAGTTCCCGGGTACGGGGTGAGGATCCCGAAAAGGCAGTAATCCGGGTTTAAATTTTTTGCAAATTCAATAGTCTCGAAAACGTCGTCTTTTGATTTTTCATGGGGGCACCCTATCATGAAATAAGCGGCCGACGTTATCCCGCTTTTTTTGATCCTTTTGAACCCGTCGATAACTTCCTGCGGTGTGATTTCTTTACGGAGCCGCTTTAGTCCCTCCTGGCTTGCCGTCTCCACGCCGACCTGTACCCGGGTACAACCGGCTGATTTTAAGGCGTCGAGGACTTCCTGGTCGAGAAGGTTTATTCTGCCGCGGATATTCCACGATACATCGATGCCCTCATCGTTGATTTTGCGGCAGATATCCAGCACCCGCTGCCTGTCGGTATTGAAAGTATCGTCAATGAAGTATATTTCCCGTATTCCCAGGCCGGCGCAGGTCCGCATCTCCCGGACGATGCTCTCTGCGGAGCGGGATCTGAACCTTTTGCCCGGCGTCGAGCAGAAAGTGCAGTGGAACGGGCACCCCCTGCTGGATGAAAGGCTTGTTGCAACAACGGATTTCCCCAGTACATAGTAATAAGGCTCAATCCCCAGAATCTCGCGCCGCGGTACGGGAATCTTGTTTATGTCCGGAAGCGCCCTGTTTTTTTCTCCCTGAACCGTGCCGTCTTTCTTGCTGAGCACGCCGGGGATCCCTGAAATATCTTCCCCTCGTTCCAGCACGGAGACCAGTTCGGGAAAGCTGTCCTCGCCTTCGCCTACGACTACCGCATCGACTTCTTCGAAAGCTATGGACTGATCGGGGAAAATCGAAGCGTGAGATCCTCCCCATGTTATGAAAAGCTCAGGTTTTTTTTCTTTAGCCCTGCGGGAGATCTCCAGCATGTCCAGCAGGTTATGCGTATGTCCGGTGATGCCGAGGATGTCGGGTTTCGATGCAAAGATTTTATCCTGGAGGAGATCGTGGTCCCACCTGTGCGCGCGCGCATCGAGAATTTCGATTTCGTGCGGGCCGGCCCCTGAGGCGGCGGCCTCTATATAAAGCAGGCCCAGAGGCGGCAGGCTACATACCTCGGCGTTCAGCCGGGGCGGGACTTCAGTGTGAATCAGGTTTTCATTCGGCGGATTTACCAGCGTTATTCTCATCCGGCGGGCACCTCCGGCTGGTAAACCAGCCGATCGATATTGAGGGATTCAAGGTCTTCCGGCAGTTCCTTTTTTTCGTAGAATATAGCATTGCCTTTAAGGATCAAGGGGACTGGCATGGAGCGGTGGGTAAGCCGTACCTGCTTTTCCCGGCACTCCTTTGCACAGGCGGCTATTGCGCGCGGGTGCCTTTTCCCCCATGACGAAAAAAGGCAGATCCTGGTAGTGCTTATATAACCATATGGGTAATAGAGCGATGCGGCCAGATCCTGTTTCTCTCTTTTTATGCCGAATAACAGGTTGTCAAGTTCAACCCTGCCGACGCTGTTTTGCCTGAGGAACGATGTCATTATCGGGCTGTCAACGGCCGCCATCTTGAAATGATCAAGCGCGGCTTCGGGGATTTTGTCCGTTAAATTGAGGATCCTCGGCCCTCGCTTTTGTTTTGTAAGAAGCCTGCCGAGGACTACAGGATGACCACCATGCTCCATGAAATAAGAGAAAACGCCCCAGTCGTTGATCGCCACCTCACAGCCCGGGAACAACTCGTCCAGCAAGGGCACAAGCCCAGTTAATTTCTCATAGCCTTTTTCGGTTACGAACGGTGTAACGAAAGTGAACGAATTTACCCTGTTCTGGGAGACAAATTCCGAGACGGTTATAAGATCGGCTTCGGAAGGCACCAGCCTTTCGCAGAACTCCTGGCCGTAATAAAGCCTGCTGTAGGTGGGATTCCAGTGATGAAGACGCGATGTCCGGGTAACGAAGATTGCTGATTCCATCAAAGCTTCTCTCCCTCCAGGACTTCGGGATAATAGCACCAGCAGCCGCAGGGGTAGCCGAAAACTCTCCCGTATTCCTTGCGGCAAACGGATTTAAACTCTTCTTCGCCGGGCTTTTTTTCCTCGAGATATTTCAGCATGCCGGCGATGTAGCGGATATCGCGGAGTTTTTTATCTGTGGGGTTTTCCCTGCCGACTATTTTCACCGCGTCGATGCCTGCATGGTAAAGCTTATAAAGGGCGCATGAGCCGCAGGTATCAAGCCCGAAAAAGAAATTGAAGCCCGATTCCAGCCAGGATTTAAGCGCCTTTGTGTCCGGATCGTCTCCTCCTTTGTCGAACTCGACCTTATAATTGAGCAAACAGGCCGAATCAGGCATACAATCGACGGCTCTCGTGAGCTTTATGGCGGTGCTTCGCGGAAGCCGCCTGAGCATTGTTAAGAACCTGAAATCCAGCCCCAGCTTTTTGAGCAGTTTCCACGAATCTTTTTTCAATACTTCGTTAACGCCATGATGGAAAGTGCAGAAGCCGTCGATATTCCTGCAGCCGGAATTGAAGATAAAAGCTTCTTTTTCCATGAAATCTATCTTACCGGCAAGGTCCACCATCTCGCTTACGGTATTCTGGCGCGGGAATATGACACGGGTTGCTCCCATCTGATGGAAGAACCTTGCGGCCCGGACGTTAAAAACGGTACAACCGGTTGAAGCATGTATCGGGATGTCCCATCTCATCTGTCTTATGAGAAGCATCAAACCCGGGTCCGCAACTATTACGGCATCGGGGTTCATGGGCCTTACTTCTTTCAGGAACTCGCACAGCTTCGGATACTGTTTTCTTGTATAAAGGGCGTTGAGGACCAGGTTGACCTTCCCTTTCCAGCTATGCGCAAGGGCTATGACATTTTTCAACTCCATCAGGTCTTTAAGATTCGAAACTGTCCATTCGCGGCGGTTCGGCGCGGCGATGTTGGTATAATCCGCAGACCACCCCCTGGAAAGCACCCCGCAGTATAGCTCCCGTGCTCCGGCCTCCATGAGGTCATCTACTTCGTTTGCGCTGCTGACCGGGGACATGATGTTCACTTGCGGCTCACCTCCCGGTCGGCGCACCGCTCTTTTTTCCACAAAAATTCTCTTTTTACATTTGCCCTCGCACCGGATTGCTCGAACCCGACGTCGGTTGAAAGCTCTCCCTTGCCGCAGTAATCGGCAACCATCTGATCAAGGATCAGCGGGTCGCAGGCCGTAATGAATCCCAGAAGGAGAGTCCTTCCCGGTACGCGGGATATGTCGAATCCCATCCTGAGCCGGAGCTGGAGCTTCCCCAAGTCGATTATGTACGGCAGGCTTTTCCTGTTGACTAAAAGGGGCAGCAGGCCCAGTCCCCATAGGAATTTGCCGGCAGATCCTTTTTTCAACGCGCCCGGAAGCCGGTTAAGATGCTTTTCGAGCCTGTCCCAATCGAAGAGATCGTAAACGTCGCTATATCCCGCGGGGGTTCTGAGCAACAGGTAGTGCTGGATATAGAGGCATTTCCTGACGCCCAGGAAAGAAAGCAGGGCAAAGTATAACTTCTGAAATTTATGAACTTTTTCTCTTGTAACGAGGCCGCCGGATGCGTTTTCCACCATGTCGATGACTTCGGAGGGCATGACGCATTCGGAATGTTTCCTGTCCCTGGCCCGCCCGAGAGACCTCAATCCCAGGAAGAACAGTTCGCGGGCATACGGCTTGTGCTCGAACCAGTCCAGCATCGGGCGGATCTGGTCTTCGTTAAGGCCTTTTGAAACTACCATGACTATATCTGTTGCCAGCTCAAGGCGCTCCAGGTTCTCAAGGGTTTTCATCTTGATGTCCAGGAGTTCTTTGCCTCGCAGTGCCATGTTCGTTTGCTCGGAAAATCCATCCAGTTGTAAGTGGACTTCGTCCAGGCCGGCATCGGCAAGGGATTTAAGGTAATCGAAATCGGAGATCCTTATGCCGTTCGTGTGGAGTGCGACTATGTGGCCGTCTTTTTTGGCTTCCTTTATGAATTCCGGAAGATCCTCGCGGATTGTCGGCTCCGCGCTCATTAGATCTATCTTTAATTTCCGTCCACCTTCGTCTTTCAAAAGCTGCCTGTATCTTGAAAGCGGGAGGTCGGGATGAGAGGAGAACTCGCCTGCGGACGCAAGGCAAATAGGGCATTGTAAATCACAGCGCTCGGTGAGCCGTATAATATAATCCCTTTGGCGAAGCGGGCGGTTCATTACCGAAAAATAGTACCTGTCAAGCCCGGCATAATCCTCCGGGTGTGATGAGAGTTGTACTTTTATCGTCCCGTGTTCGGGACATTCGCGGACGAGATAAACCCCGTCGGGATGTTTTTCGATGCGTGCGGGCAGGTCCAGCCCGCATTCGGGACATAAGCTTGTTGTTTCCCGGATCAGTTCCGTCATTGCTTCCCCCAGCGGCGGACTGCGTTTACCCATTCCAGGATTGTCGGGAAATGAAGGTTGAAGAGAAGCTTATAATCGGTGTAGCAGGTTGCAAGGCACGAATTGCAGGGAGGCGCTTTGAGCGAATTTACGGCTTTTTTGAGGCCGGTCTCAAGGAAGTTGGGAGCTTCCTGCTGATCGACCAGGAGGGAGCAGGGATATATACTGCCGTCGGCGTCCACGTTGAAAAAGAATTTGCCCGCCCAGCATACATGGCCGGGTTCTTTTTTAGATATTTCCCTGTAGTTGCTCCAGTTTTTCAGATGGTTGAGACAGGCGGTGGAAGTGCCGACCGGCGCTCCGTCTTTTTTTCTTTGCATAATATACTCCAGGGCCTTGCGATACTCCCCGGGTTCCGGCAGGAGCGTCAGGCTGTCTCCCATCGCCGGGTTGTGATGAAGCACCTGGAATGTTGCAACAAAGCCGAGCTTCTCGGCCTGATCGATGATCCAGTCGATCTGATCCAGGTTGTTTTTCGTCAACACTGTGATGGTCCAGGTTTTAATTTTCGGAGCCGCCGCCTCTATGGCCGCCATGACCTTTTTATGGCTGCCCGGCTCCCTGTTCGCTTCATGGGCGGCTTCATCCCCGTCAAGCGAAATTATTATATGATCCAGGTTCGGAAATTCGTGGATGCGTTTCGGCAAAAGGAAGCCGTTTGTGTCCAGGGTAACATAAAGCTCCAGTTCTTTAGCTTTCTTGATGATATCACCGATATCGGCCCGTACAAGAGGCTCCCCGCCCCATATTCCCACACGTTGGACGCCCAGAGCCGCAGCTTGTTCCAGGAGACTGAAGATTTCTTCGGTGGTCATCTCGCGCTGTTTCCTGTGCGGGATGTTGCAATATGAGCATTTTGCATCACAACGGTTTGTTATAGCCAGGATCATGAACATAGGCCTGGGGCTACCGGTCAGCCTGCCGGTCAGCACCCCCGTCCCGGCCCGCATGATGGTCTTTAGCTTCACAGGCGGGCGGCCTCCTTTTTTATAACCCGGGCGAGCCGGGAAATATCGGTTTCGGAGCATCCGGGATATACCGGCAGGTGGAGCTGCTGTTCTTCAAGTTCGCTTGCGCCCGGGCATTCCCTGTGGAAATTTTCAAACTCGGGAAGCCCGGCGCAGTTTTTCAGGTAGCCGGGGGACGTGTCAAAACCCGCTCGCAGCAATGCTTTTGCAAGTTTTACTCGATTTTTGGCCCTTATAACAAAGCTCATGAAAACAGGGGAGGAGTCATCTGGGATTTCAGGCAGCCCGATATTTTCAGCGCCTTTCAGCAGTTCCAGCAGTTTCCTCCCGAGAAACTCTCTCTTTTTGTTATACTCGTCAAGGCGGGGGAGTATGATATTGCCGAGCGCCGCCCCCAGAGCAGGAGGGCGAAGCGGCGTCTTTTTTATTGGAGAAGGTTTTTCTTCGAACATCGGGTGTAATATATCTTTGCCGGTCGCGTATCCCAGGCGGAGCGCCGGATAAATTGAAAAGGTGAAAATTAAAGGGTTGGTCGCTACCTTCATTGCGGCTGCCATCCCTATTTTAGAAAAGAGCTTCGAGCCTCCGGGAGCCTGTTTCGAATTCAGCAGGTTTTCCAGTTCACGGGCAGCGGATTCATCCTTCAGGACGATCATGCCACCGCCCAGTGTCGAGAAATTCTTCGTCAGGGCGAAGCTGAAAATGGCCGCATCGCCGAATGAACCTGTCATTTTCCCATGATATGAAGCGCCGCAGCTCTGGGCGCAATCCTCGACCAGGTAAAACCCGTGTCTTTCTTTCAGGGACAAGATCTCATCCAGGGGGCCGGGGACCCCGTAAAGATGGGTGATTATTACGGCGCAGGATTTGTCGAGATCTTCTTCGGAGATAGATTCAGGATTAATTGACGCCTGGGCAGGATCGGTATCTGCGAAGACCGGCTCAAGCCCTGCGGCAAGTATGGCCGAGGGGATGCTGGGGTGGTTGAAAGCCGATAGAATTACGCCTTTCCTGCCTGATTTAACGGAAGATAAAACCGAGAAAAGACCGCTCCTTGCGGAATCGACATACAGGGCATGAGGCACGCCGATATAAGAAGCGAAATTCTTCTCAAATTCGGATATGACTTCCGGCCCGGGAGACGATATTATGCCGGAAGCCGATGACCCAAGTTCAGACCATGTGATATTCAAGGAAAATCGGGGAATTATTCCCATAAGAAAACCTTTCTCATTATTCACAACATTCTAACATAGAGGAAGAGTTTTGTTCAACCAAACAAATAAACATCGGACACTACTGCCGGAATAATGATATGGCCGGGTTTCATCCGGGCATGCGAAAAAGCTAGTTTTTAACTCTCAGGTCTTCGAAGCGGTTGGGCTTGTTGCTGCCGTGCTTGTACAACCGCCATTCGATTTCGGTCCTGTCCCTTGCAAGCGCAACGGGCGAGAGTTCCAGATCGTCCGTGAATTGTGCCGATACCTTTCTGGTAACGGCTTCAGGCTCGCTTGAAGTTGAGAAGAATACATCGATTTGATCCTGGCCGGACATGTCGGTATAAACCTGGATCTGGTATGCATCTACCTCGGGGACTTTCATAACACAGTTTTCCATCTGTATCGGGAATAAGCCTATCCCGTTGATTTTGAAAAATTCGTCTTTGCGGCCCAGCACCGCCATCAGCCGCGGGCTTTTCCTGCCGCATTCGCATTCGCCGGTCTCAAGGCTGCTTATATCGCCCGACCGGTATCGTATTAACGGCATCGCTTCACGGTAAAGCGTGGTTATTACCACTTCACCTGTTTTGCCCGGAGGCAGTACAACCCCGGTATCGGGATCGACAATTTCAATTATCAGGCTTTCCCATTGTATATGCTGCCCCGCTCCTTTTTCACACTCGACGCAGTAAGAGGACATCTCCGTCGAGCCGTAGCCCGAATAAACCTTGATCCCCCAGATTTCTTCGATGCGTTTTTTAAGCTCCAGGGGCTCCCAGCCCGGGCCGTAAAGAGGCTGGCCTATGAGAAGGGCGCTTTTCAGCTTGAAATCGGCAGGCTCGAACCTGTGCTTGTCCATCGATTGTGCAAGGGCCAGCAGCAAACTCGGAGCGGCATTTACGGTGGTAACTCCGAAATCCCGAAGATACGTTAATTGCTTGTTTTTGGATATCGAGCCTATCCTGAATGTAGGCAGCCCCATGAAGTCCCGGAACGATCTTTCAAAAACAATCGACGGGTTGACGAGGTCGTTTAAAGGGGTCAGTATGGCTACGCGGTCGCCTTTCCCGATGTTCAGGCCGTTTAAAAGCCGGGAAGTCATGCCTGCGGCATGGCTGAGGTCTTCATATGACATCGCCATATATATAGGGTCCCCTGTCGTGCCCGACGTGCGCGAGATATCGGATATTTCATCCATCGGGCGGCACATGAAGTCCCGGTTGTTTTTCTCAAGGTCGTCCCGGTTTGAGAAAGGCAGCTTTTGAAGGTCGGAAAGCGAATTTATATCTTTTTCACAAACGCCCGCATTCTTGAAAAGTTCTTTATAATAAACGGAGTTACTCAGGGCATGAATTACTTGCTCCCGGAGGCGTTCCAGGATTATGGGCTCCATTTCATCAGGGGATTTATTGTCAACTGCGGGGTCCAGGTAATCTGGCTTCATAAAACACCTCCAGGTTAAAATTCGATGTTTTATAAAGGGTTCCTGTCTGGGTAGTCACTTAAACTTATATGGAAGAATATCAGGATGCCGCCTTTACTCTACTCTTATGTTATCAAGTCCCATCTTTAAAGTCCAGCATAAAATAAAAGTAAATTATTTTTCGCGGTATAAGAATTTATATTCGACAATTGCTTTAACGGTTTTTTCGGCAATGAGTTCATGGCCTTCTTCGTTCGGATGGTCCGGATCACGGAAGAAAGAATATTTTTCCCTGTCCGGGATTACGATTTCGGCATAAGGGACTTTTTTTTCTTCGGCCACTTCCTGCTGAGGGTTTCCATGCCTGTCCCAATCGAGCATAACCAGCAGGACTTTTATATTTTTGCTGCAGCACAGGTCAACAAGCTCGCGGATGTCTTTCCTCTCGTATTCCTGGACGTCGTCCCCTTTTTTCTTTCCGGGGCGGGAAAACAGGTCGGAGTTTTGTTGCCGCCAGATGAACATATAAAGCATTGAGCCGGAAAGCAATTTCCTGAGCCTGACGGCGCCCGGGTTGTTGCTTCTGCTGTAAAAAAGACTCTCGATGCTTTCGTTACGGTTTTTGACCGAAACGACAAGATCGGGATGGTATTTGAGCCCGGTATTTTTCAATATATTCAGGCTCTGGTTGAAGCAATATCCGATAGCCCCGGTATTTATAGTTTCGATCTTCATGCCCGGGTATAATTCGTTCAGCTTTTCCCCTGCCAGGGAGCTGAACCGCTCCCCTTTATCGACGCCGAAACCGAACGTCCACGAATCCCCCGTAAAGACGATGCGGTAAGTCCCGGGGGATTTTTCAAGGGGGAGATCGTCTTCCCGGAGCCCCTGTGAATTTGTTTCTATGGTCCAGGAATTTGACTCTTTTTCGTCCAGGCCTTTCCTGGTTTCTTTCAGGTTGGGCTTCCAGCGCCAGAGCAGCGCCGGGTCATAAGTATAGTTTTCGCTGAGGTCATAAATTTTGTCACCGGCGTATATCCGGAGTCCGATTTCCAGGACTATGAAAAATATGAATACCAGCAGAACTTTTTCGATGACGGCTGCGGGAACCCTGATATGCTTTACACGGATACGGTTTATCCTGTCCATGAAAATGCGGTCGAAAACCAGCAGCACGAGTAGAGTTATGAGCGAAACCGGCACAACGAAAGCCGTAACTTTTTGGAGGAAAGGATCCATGCTCATTTTTTCTCCGGCAGGAAGTGATATTTATCAATGGCTTTGACAAGCTCATCGGCTATTATCCTGTGACCCCCGGCGTCCGGGTGGTTATGGTCGAGAAAAAACGAGTTTCGCTCCCTGTCCGGTATGACGATTTCAGCGTAAGGGACTTTTTTTTCTTCGGCTACTTCCCGCTGTGGGTTTCCGAGAGCGTCCCAATCCATGAAGACCAGCATTAATTTAATATTTTTTTCGCGGCATGTCCGGACCAAGTCTCTCAGGTCATCTCTCTCGTATGCGTGAACGTCGTCGTTTTTCCGGGTGGTGTCACGGGCAAACAGGTCGGGGTTCTGGAGTTGCCAGAAATACATGTATAACCTGGACCTGGAAAGCAGGCTCCGCAAAAATACCATGGCCGGGTTATTGCTTCTCCTGTGAAAAAGGCTTTCAAGGTGTTCGTTTCTGTTAGTAAGGGAAATTACAAGATCAGGAGAATAACGGAAACCAGTGTCTTCCAGGATATTTATGCTCTGGTTGGTACAATACCCGATAATTCCGGTATTAATGGTTTCGATTTTAAGATCCGGGCGGATCTCCCGGAGCTTTTTCCGCACTATATCGCTGAAGCGATCTTCTTTATCGACGCCGAACCCGAAAGTCCACGAATCCCCTGAAAAAGCGATACGGTAAGTGCCTGGCGGCTTCTCGAGAGGGAAATCGTCTTCCCGGATGCCCCGGGAATTTATTTTGACTTCCCACAGGCCTTTTCTTTCTCTGTCATAAGACTGCTCGACTAATTCCGTGCCCGGTTTCCAGCGCCAGAGCAGGACAGGGTCGTAAATGTGTTGCTCGGTGATATTGAACAGTTCGTTGCCGGTATATATTTTCAAACCGGTTTCCAGGACGAGGAAAAATAATACCAGGAGAATAACCTTGATGACAATTGCCTGAGATATATACGCAGCCTTTGATTTGCCCGGCCTTATTTTTTTCATCAGGAATCGGTCGATGAAAAAAATTACGGCGATGCTGATTAAAGATAAAATCGCCAGGAAAACAGGGATCGGAATCGGGAGTTTTTCAAGGCTCATTCAGCGCCGCCGGACAGGCTGAAATTGAATGCCTGGCTGAAGCCGGTTTTTTCACCCGGCCCTATATTTCTTTCAATGCGCGCATCGGTGGTCATTGCCGAATCTGAAATGAAAAACCAGGGAGCCGTCGGCGACAGCATTGTCGGGATTTCTCTCGTTGAGGCGATACCGGAGATCCCGGTTTCCGTTTCAATGACATCGTTTATAGTTACGGATTCATTGCTATAGCGGATTTCGCGGGACAGGACGGCCGGGGCGGGCCTAGTTTCCCACACCAGGCGGCTTCTCAAATATTTTTGAAGCCAAAAAGCACAGCCCGGTATCCATCCGAACAAAATAGAAAAAAGCCGCAGCAATATCGATTTCCCGGGCGAGAGCCGGGTTTCTCCCGCGTAATGAAAATTCGATGTTACCCGGATTATGGTTTCGTTTCCTCTTTTTTCCTGTGTCCATGCGGCTTCCGGGTCAACGCTATGTGTAGATATTAATCTGTCTCCTGCACGACCTGTATATCCGCCCCCGGAATAAAGGAACTCTCCGCCGCCGTTATAAAGCCGCAGCGCAGCACCTTTTTTTAAATTTGCCGACAGGAAGTAATTTGGAGCATGTACCGCCAGGATACCGCTTGCTGAAAATATATTTTCAAATTCAGGCATTGGGAAACAGGGCGGGACCGCGTCGATTTCAAGGCCCGCCTGCAGGAAATTGGGCAGGAAGAAAAATGCAAGGTAACGGTCGTCCGAGATGCCCGGAGTAAATGCGGATCCTTTTTCAATGCCGCAGGCCAGACGCCCGAGCATGCGTTTTGCCGAATCTATTTTTTCATGAAGGCGCACAAGGCCGCGAGGCATGATAAACCTCGTGCTCCTGCTTCCGGTTTCTCCGCCGCAGGTGCCGTCGGGATAGGTCATGTATTCGAGAAAATTACATGCCCTGACAAGAGATTCGAATAAAATTTCATCTCCGGTGACCTCATAGATCCGTGACAGGTAATCTATTGTCAGGCTCTGGTAGCCTCCGTCCGCTCCCCGGTATTCGGGGAACCATCCTTCGGGGTTCTGTCTTTCGAGGATTTTGCCGAGCAGCTTTTCGGCGGATTTACGGAATTTAGGCTCTCCGAGCGCTTCCGATATAGTAAATAAAGCGGCGGCCCCTCCCGCTGCATGGTTTGCCGCGTCGAGATCTTCATGCGAGGCAAGGAACCGCCCCGCCTTGCTCAATGTGTCCTCCAGTTTTTTGCGAAGATCCCCCGGGATTTCATCTTTGAGCATGTTGTACGTTTCCGCCGCCGCATGGGCCGTAAACGCTGTAACTACATAGCTCGGCTCCTTCGGGTACCACTCGGCGAAACTTCCGCCCGGTCCTTGACAGCTACACCAGAATTCAAGCCCGTCCAGCGCCCATGATAAAGCAAGGGGATTGTTATAAAGGCTGTTGCCCTGGAAATTATTTTTGTAGCATAACGCGACGACAAGCGTGCCGTTCTGAAAAGACGCCGCCGGGAAATCTCTCTCGCGGTAATGCCAGTAAGACCTGTCAAAACAGCCCCGCGTTTTCGAGCCGGGGTTCCTGTCCAGAAGAGAAAGCAGGCGCGGGATCTGCCCGGAAGCCGCTTCCAGGATTATATTAGTTTTTTTGGAGAGTTCATTTATGTAGTTATCGTTTTCAAATTCCATGATCCTGTATCCAGTTTCAAAGCCCGGCTTTTTGAAGCCATAATTCGACAAAGGCCAGGCCGAATACCTGTTTTCCCAGGAGCAGAGGCTCTCCCGGGGCGTTTTTTATCAACTGAATAATTTTTTCCGGCTTGAATATGCCTCTTTTTTTGATCCTTTCGGGAGAAAGGATTTCTTTGAATAATTCGGAGCCGGGGCCTGAAAGAAATATCTCGGCAGGAAAGTAAAACGCCTGTTTTTTTCTGTAAGCCACTTCAGGAAGCCAGGAGGCGGCGGCATGACGGAGGATAGATTTGTCCCCGTTATGACTGAACCTGGCCTTTGGAGGAAGCGATAAGCAAAACTCAACCAGCCTCCCGTCAAGGTAAGGATACCTCCCTTCAAGCGAATGTGCCATTGAAAGGCGGTCCTGCTTCAGCATCGTATAGTCGGGCAGCCACTTCCCGGCATCGAAACTTAAAAGAGCAGGCAGTCCCTTTTCACATAGATCTCCCAGCCCTTCGGCAAATTCCGATTCGAAATTCACAGGGCCTATGGACGATAGGAAATCATCGTTGTACAGGTCTTTTCTTTCTTCGGGCGTGAGAAGATGGGCGAAGGAAAGATATGCCGATCCCGGGGTCTTGCTTGAGAGAAAACTTGCAAGGCGGTCTCTTCCTCTTGCTCCGACCTTTGCGGGGTAAGGGAAAAACTTTGAAATCCATCCCGGCGGGATCCTGGGTACTATGCCCGACGCCGCGGCTCTGATGCAGGAATTGCCCTTGCCAGCCCACCAGTTGAGCGCCCTGTGATGGAGGTAGCCGCCGAGCATCTCATCCGCCCCTTCGCCTGTAAGCACTACCTTCACCGTTTTTTTCGACTCCCTGTAAAGAACATACAACGGCAGGAGTATGGGGTCCAGTACAGGGTCGTCCATAACCCCGGCTATCTCTTCAAACAGGCTTAAATGTTCCGGCCCGATTATTATGGACTCATGCACCGTTCCGAATTGGTCGGCCAGTTTTTCGGCAAGCTTATGCTCATCGTTTTTCGTCCCGAAGCCTATGGAAAACGTGTGAACCTTTGCCCCGAGCCGGGAAATGCCTGCCAGGAGAGTCGCTGAATCCACACCTCCAGAGAGGTGAAGCCCCACGGGGACATCGGCGTTGAGATGGTCTTTCAGCGTTTCCATGAGAATACGGCGGTATTCGTCCGCCATGTCATCGAGGCTTCTCCGGTCGTCTTCGTCCGTAAAAGTCAGCGGTTCTGCTTTTATCAATTTAAACTCGCCGTCATGATGGATCAGCCTGCCGCCGGGAGGCAGCCGCAAGATTTTTTTAAAAGGAGTTTTTTCTCCCGGCAGGTACCGGACGGCCAGAAGGCCGTCTATCGCTGCGGGCTCGATTTCCTTCGAAACTTCGGGATGTAAAAGAAGCGACTTTATCTCGGATGAGAAAATGAGCTTCCCGCCCGCGATGGTGTAATACAACGGCTTGATCCCGGCGGGGTCTCGCGCCAGCAGGAGCGTTTTCGAATTGCCGTCCCATACCGCGAAAGCATACATCCCGTTAAGCCTTGTGGTAAGCTCTTCCTCCAGGTCTTCATACAGGTGGATTATTACTTCGGAATCCGTCTGTGATTTGAACCTGTGCCCCCTGTATACAAGCTCTTCCCGGAGGTCCCTGTAATTATATATTTCGCCGTTATATATGAGATGGGCTGTTCCGTCTTCATTTGACAGAGGCTGGTTTGCGTTGGAGGACAGATCGATAATCGACAGGCGGGTGTGGGCAAGCGATATTTCGGGGGTTTCCAGGACGCCGTGGAAATCAGGCCCACGGTGGTTTATGACCGATGCCATCCCGAAAAGGGCACCCGTATCGGGCGGTCCGGAAAAGCCGCATATACCGCACATCTCATCACCCCCTGTCTTTCTTTAAGATGCCTGTTATTCGAAAAACCTATTCCCCCGATTCCAGTTCTTTCAGGTAAGTATTGAGCAGGAAGTTGAGGCTGGGCTTCTTGATCGACTGGAAAATAATACAGAGAGGCAGCTTGCCTGAAAACGTGTCGAGGATGCCTTTCAGCTTTTCTATTCCTTCGGCCTGTTTTCTTGAGCGGTATTCGGGCAGGTGGATGAAAAAGTCACGCACTTCTCTTGAGATTTTTTGCATTTTGAATCCCCGGTCGGCGAGTTGTTCATAGGCGGGGATGAAAGATGTTATCTCGTCCGGGGTTATAGGTTTGCCCAGGAAATGTTCCCTGAGCATCAGGGCATGTTCCCTGAAAAGCATCAGCTTGAGAAAATGAGGCTCTTCCCAGCCGTCAACGAGCCTCAGGCAGCGCTCGAGATATTTGCGGCCCATGTCCATATCTCCGATGTCAAACGCCAGGATGGACTGGCAGAGGCTTATATCGACCTGGTCGGAGTAAAGCTCCAGCCCGCCTTCGAGGGCTTTTTCAAAAAAATCCAGGGCGGATCTTTTATCATTCTTGAGAAGGGCAAGCTCTGCTTTAATGACGTAAGGCTCGCCGTTGGAGGGGTTCAGCCGGAAACATTCATCTATTGCATCCCCGGAACCTTCGATATATTCTTCGGCTTCTTTTCCTTCCTTGCCTTCTACGGGCAGTCCCCAGAGGTAGCTGTCCGCAATAACCATCGGGAACCGGAAATCGTCCGGGAACAATTCGCGCCCTTTGCCCGCTATTTCTCTTGAACGCAATGTCAGGTAATTCATCAGGCAGGCTTCGGAAAGCAGGTATAACACTTCGCGGTCATCCGGCATGATCTCGTAAGCTTTTTCATATTGCTCGACGGCTTCTTTCAGCCAGCCGATGGTATCGTAAACTTCCCCGAGCAAAAGGATCGCTTCGAGGTTCCCAGGCTCTTCATCGAGCAGCTTTTCCAGCACTTCCCTTGCTTCATCAGGGCGCCGGTCATCGAACAGTTCATTTGCTTTTTGGATCGTTTGACTTATCGATAGGGACATTCCCTGCCTCCTGGTAATTATATTCGTGAAGCCTCCGGTGGTCTTTAAAATCCATGCGGTACTTGACCAGGACAGGGACTACGACCATGCAGAATATTAATCCCGGAAAAGCCGACTTCCATTCCATTATTATAGAAAAAATAACCGCCCCGGGGTAAGACAGCCTCATATAAGCTACAACATATACCGCCGAACCCAGGATGACGACTATGTACTTTAAGATTGAACTGATGACTATGCCTCTTGTGTCATACAACCATCCGAAAAAATCCGCCTTTAAGCTTTTAAATCCGGAAATGATCCCGTTTTCTCCCATTTTGCCGAAAAGCTCTTTAAATGAAAGGCTTTTGCCCTGTCTCATCGGGAAAAATCCGGCGAGCGCCACCATGAGATATTCGAGCGGGTTTTCGATCCAGACGATAGGGTGGGGGAGGCTTGTCATCGCAAGGGGCGTTGTTATAAACGCAAATACCATGCAGGCGAACATCCCGAGCTTCGGCCCTTTTCTGTAAGTGATGTAATATAGCGGCACGTATGCCGGGGCAAGAAAAATCTTCTTCAGAAAGAACGCCAGCAATAAAGCCATCGATAATGCAACGCCGATTTCCAGGAGCGTCGGCACATCGATGAAAGGTTTCCCGGCAATAAATTTTTTCTGTGCTTCAGGCATCCGGTATTCCTCATAAAAAAACGGAAGGTCTTTTCCTTCCAGGGGTTTAATTGTATTCACAATTATATCTCAAATGCCCGATTTTTATCAAGAAAAAATGTTTTTTCAGCGTATATTATATTCGGATCAGTGCGGGATTAACCGGAATTGAAACCGCCCGGCAAAAAGATTATAATATCCGTTAAGCACTTCTCAGGAGGATTGCATGACGTTCCCGAAGGATCCCGCAAAAACAAAAAAAGAACAACTTGAAAGGCTTAAGTCCACCGTTAAATACACTTATGATAATTCACGCTATTTCAATACGAAAATGAAAAAAGCCGGGTTCCTGCCGGGTAAAGTAAAAACCATAAGAGATCTCTCATACCTCCCGGTAACCACCAAGAAGGATCTCAGGGAAAACAACTGGGATATCGTAGCCGTTCCGAGGAGCAGGTGGGTGGATCTCGTCTCCACATCGGGCACTACCGGCCAGGCCACTTATATTCCATTGACCAAAAAAGATTTGAAGAGAGTCGGTAAATGGGGCGGCCAGACATTGAGCCTGATGGGTTTGAAAAAAACCGACATCGTTCAAATGACCCTGCCCCTGGGTTCCTGGATGTGGATGGCGGGGTTCGGGTTTTATCTATGTTATACGGATTTCGGCTGTTGTGTTTTGCGGTTCGGGCCGGGATTTACCGACAAGCAGATAGACATTATGGAAAAATTGGGCAGCACCATAGTTCATGGGGTGCCGTCCTTCATGGTCAGGCTCGGGACGGCCGTCCGGGATTCGCTGCCTCATCATAGTGTGAGCAAGGTTGCGACCATAGGCGAGAATGTGATGTCCATGGATCTTAAAAAGAATGCGATGGGACAGGCTATTGAGAACATCTGGGAGGCGGAGCTTTTTTCTACATACGGATGCTCCGAAGGCCCCATAGTTTGCGGCGAGTGTACCGAACACCAGGGGATGCACGTACACCCGTTCGAGACTATTATCGAGATTGTGGATCCCGAAACTTACGAACCCGTCAAAGAAGGCGGAAAAGGGGTCATTACCATTACCCCGCTGAATGTGGAAGCTTTCCCGATACTGCGGTATGCCATCGGCGATTTGAGCTTCCTGGTCCCCGGTGATTGTCCCTGCGGCGCATACGGCCAGAGGCTCGGGCCTATTTATTCCCGCATAGATCACATGATGAAAATTAAAGGTGTAGTGGTTTATCCCGAAGTGATAAAAGAGATAATTTCCAGGGAACCAATCGTCGAACAGTTCCAGATCGAAGCTTATACTGAAAACTTTATGGATAACATAAGGCTCTGGTGTTCGGGCAAAGGAGATCAGGATCATATATCAGATCTTTTAAGAAAAAGGATTAAGGGGGCTCTGGGGATATCGGTGGATGTGAATGTCCTTTCTCCTGCGGAAGTAGGAGCACGGGTCATGCCCCAGGGGATCAATAAGCCAATCGTATTTCTCGATGCGCGGGAAAAGAAGTGACGCCTCAATCTGCGGTTTTTATCAGGAGCAAAGAACAGCTCGCCTCCCTTTCCGGCGGTTTTGACAGGGTTTATTTCGGAGAAGAATTCTGTGAAGATCTCATGCCCTCTTTCCGGCAGGCCCGTTCCGTATATTATGCTGCACAGGAAAAAAATCTCGGCTTCACGTTGCTTACGCCGTTGTGTTCGGATAAGGGGATAAAAAAGAGCCTGGATATCCTGCTGCGTCTCTCGGACGAGGGGATTAAAGGCGAAGTCGTGCTTTCGGATTGGGGACTCCTTGATGAAGTAACCCTGACCCACAGGAAAAAAATCTCGTTTGAGCCGGTTCTCGGAAGAGCTTTGACGCGGCAGAAATCCGGCCCTCGCCTGATCCTTCTTTCTGAAGTCCAGCCCGCCGCAGTGGAAACCGGGAAGAGAGTCCCTCTCGGGGCGGGCGCTTTTATGGATTTCCTGAAAGAAAGAGGGGTTTCACGGCTGGAAGTGGATAATCCCCTCCACGGGTTGGATATCCGCCTGCCGGACGGCTTTCACGGCTCGGTTTATTACCCGTGGGTTTATGTGAGCCTTTCCAGGATTTGCCCGGTATTTGAAACTGTTTCCCAGGGAAAGAAGCGTTGTAAAAGAGACTGCATACAACTGCCGGTAAGACTTACCCACCCCGACATGCCTGTGCCGCTCGCCGCGTTCGGCAGAACTGTTTTTTATGAAAACCCCGGCCCGGTGCCGTCTCTCGATATGCCGGGCCTTGATCGGGTGGTTTATTTCAATCCGCTGGGAGGGCATGATGCAGGAACTTAAAATATGCGCCCCTCTCAGCAGGACGGATGAAACTATTCCGCTCATAGAGGCGGGGGCAGGAGAGATATACACCGGCCTTCTCCCTCCCGGATGGAACCGGGAATACGGCCTGGTGTGTTCGCCTACCCGGCGTTACGGGCGAAGCGCCCACCTTGCAAGGCTGGAAGAACTGGAGAGAGTCGTAAGAGACGCCCATTCAAGGGGCGTCGTGGTATTCCTTGCCCAGAACGAAAGATATTCCGCCGAGCAGGAGCCTGAAGTTATCAAGCTTGTCAAAGGTGCTGAAGCCGTCGGTATAGATGCCGTCATACTGGGAGACGTTGCTTTTCTTCTTGCATTAAAAAGGGCCGGGCTGAAAACAAGACTTTTTATGGGCACAGGCGGCAATATTTTCAATACGGCATCCGCCCGTTTTTTCATGGATGCAGGAGTTTCAAGGGTTATCGTGCCGCGCCACATCAGGATCCCGGAAATCCGAAAATTGCGCAGGGACCTGCCGGGTCTTGAGCTTGAAAGCTTTATCTTCCGCGGGCTTTGCCCTTATATCGACGGGATGTGCCGCTTCCAGCACGGCATAAACCAGGTGCTGGGAAGGGAACCCCTGGAAGATATCGCGTGCGGGCTTGATTTTCATGTGGAAATAGAGAACGATTGTAGTCGGAAATTGAAAAAAGAACTGGGGGAAAGATATTCCCGCAGGCAGTCGTTTACAGGCTGCGGGTTATGTGCCCTTTATGACCTGGCTGATGCGGGTATCGGCTCGTTTAAGGTGGTCGGCAGGGAAATGCCTTCCAGGGAAAAAATTGAAGGCGTTGAAACCGTCAAAAAAATAATCGATTTGCTACAAACGGGAATTTCAAAAAAAGAATTCATGAAAGCCTGCCATGACGCCTATCTTGAATTTTACGAGGAACGTTGTATCCGGAAGGCCTGTTATTATCCTGAATTGTGGTATTGAGAGGAAGAAGATGAAAAAGGTAATTATTATATTTTTCCTTTTGATGTCGGCATTGATTTCGTGCTCGCGCGAAAAAAACGAAAGCCGCGCCGTCCCTTCTCCTCCCGTTTCTGCATGCCCGGCGAGCAGACCTGCGGCGGTTCCCGAAGCAAGTCAAACGATGACGGCCCCGGATAGATCGGGATATTACAAGCCGGATTTTTCCGGGAGCGAAAAAAAAGCTTTCGAGCATTACCGGGCGGCCAACAGGTGTTTTGAGAAAAGAGATTTTGCCGGGGCCGAAAAGGAATATTTAGAAGCGCTGAAACAGGCTCCGAAAAGCCATTCGGCAAGGCTGTCCCTTGCACATGTTTACTTTGAAGAATCCCGGCTTCCCGAAGAAAAAGCAACCCTTGAGAAGCTGGTTGAGCTTTATCCCGACGACGGTTATGCAAGATGGATGCTTTCGGAAATTTTGCTCAAGCAAGGAAAAAACGATGAGGCGATCAAACAGCTTAACCTGTCGGTCGGGCTGGGGGAAGGGAAGCTTTATTCCATCGAATCATACTTGCTGCTGGGGTATGCGTATTATTTGAAAGGTGATTATCAAAAAGCTATTGAAGGACTTGAGAAGGCCCAGGCCGTTCTGAGACAGTTTTGTGAGGACCCCGGGCGGAGGCTTCAGATAAGCAGCATGCTGGGCATGATGATCTTTGCAGCCGATTACTTCGAATATAACCTGCCGTCAAAAAACGGCGGCAAATATGAGATGGGGCCTTCCCTCCGGGAAGCCCAGAAACTGCTGGATAAAGGCAGATACGAAGAAGCTCTCTTTATAACCGGGAAAGCGCTTGAACACTTGAAAAAAGAGATGGCGAAGAAAAATATCCCGCCTCCGAAATCTGAATTCGAAGCCGGGGACAGGCTGCCTGACAGGACATCTAAGAAGAGTAAAAACCTGCCGGAATAGCTTATTTTTCAAGCTCTGCATTTAATCTCAGAGACAGAAGTCTTAAATTTTCAAGTTCGTTATAGATTTCCGGCTTATACCACCAGTATGTGTTGTTGGTGTATAAAGGATCGAAATCTTCGGAATACCCCGGGATCTTTTCCTTGAGCAATTCATCCCCGGCCGCGGTTCCGGGTATCGGCGAGAACTGTGCTATGAAGGATTTTATCCCGGCCTTATGAACAGTGCGGATACTGTGCTCGATCGACGAAAAGCTTACCCCGGGGATCCCGGCCAGGAGATAAACCCCTGTCTGTCCCGTTGTAAAGCCTGCTTTTTTCAGGCTGTTGACGGCGGCGGCGAACTCGTCCTCATCGACTTTGCCCCCCAGGATTTCTTTCATTTTGGGATCGGCCGATTCAAGCCCAAGCCTGATTGTTTGAAAGCCCGTCCTGTATAAATAGCCTGCTATTTCTTCCGTCAAATATCTGCAATGAAGCGCATTCGGGGCATGAAATCTCGGTTTGATGCCGGATCTGAGGATTTTATCCAGGAACGGGAGCAGGTGTTCTTCGGTCCGGTATAACAGCGCATCGTCATAAAAAGCAAAATCGAGGACGCCCTTTTCTTTGTAAAGATGCGACACCAGGCCGAAGACTTCGTCTGTATCGGCCCATCGCATCTTTTTTTCGATAAGCGGCGTGGCGCAATAGCTGCAGGCGAAAGGGCAGCCCGCGGAAAGCATGACGGCTGCATGAGTCTGCTCGTCGTACAACGAGTAATCGGGGATGGGGAAATCGCTTGCCGGTGGATTTTCGGCCCGGGGCAATATTTCATCGATAACGCTTACCGCCTTTTTCAGGCTTCTTTCGGAAACTACGATATCCGCGCCCGAATGTTTTATTGCATGATCGCGGCACAACAGGGGATAGATCCCGCCCAGGAGGATCTTGCTTTTGGGGAAGGCCGCCCTGACTTTTTCTATTGTTTTCAAAGCGCCCGGATACCAGTATGTGAAAAGCGTGGTTATGAGAACGGCTTCAGGCTGCGGCATGGAATGTAATTCCCGCTCGAATATTTCCCACGGCAGGCCGTATTTTTTATATTTTCTCGGAACATTTTTATAAATTTCCGGCCTGTCGATCTCTTCCTGGTAAAATTTCCCGCGGCCAAAACCCATTGAATTCAGGATGAAAGAATTTTTTATGCCGGGATGAAGCCTGTCGAGAAAATCGAAAAGTTTTATTTCATGCCCTTTTTTCTTCAGGGCCGAGGCCATGCTTAAAAGCCCGTAAGGCGAGAGCCATGTATCGAAGGCCTTGAAATCGTAAGCCGGAGGGTTTATCAGCAGAATCAATTTTATTGTCCCCGCATGTTTATGCGATAAATTATTCTTTAGTCATGAAATACCTTTCGCTTCCAGATTTTGTAAGGGGCCGGTTTGTTTGATAACAGGACGTTTTTCTGATAAAATTAATTCACTTATATTTCGAGAGGATTTATGGCGGCTCAAAAGTCAAAAAAGTTTTGTAAGAAAAAACCCGAACTGGTCGCCCCTGCAGGCAGCCTGAAAGATCTTGAAGCAGCGGTGGAAGAAGGAGCGGATGCCGTATATATAGGGCCTGCAGGTCTTTCCGGGAGGCCGCGCATGGCTGAAATGTCAATGCTTCAGATCCGGCGGGCAAGAGAAATTACCGCAGATAACGGGCGCATGTTATACGTGGCGGTTAATGCCGCCATGCCCTGGGGGGAAGAGAAATTTTATCTTGACGTCCTGAAACAACTGTGCGATATGGGAGTAGATGCCCTGATAATCGGGGACCCCGCCGTCCTGACGCTTGCCGTAACGCTTGAAAACCACCCAAGGATCCATGCGAGCACCTTCCTGGGGATATATAATCCTCAGGGTGCCGCGTGGGTGAAATCGCTGGGTTTCAGAAGGCTCGTCCTGAATACCGGTATCCATCCCGATGAGATCCGGGCCATAACAAAACAGGTGAAGGGCCTTGAATATGAGATGATCGCCTACGGGCCTATATGTTTTAACGATAACCACAGGTGTAATTTGCCGCATGGGACACGCTCCAGGTCCGGGATGAAAGATATTTTGAAGTTTTCTCCCGAATTTACTTACTGTCAGTCAAGAATTGAAGTCAAAAGCCATGACCGCCTGATAAATTCCGGCAGGCTTTTATGCTGGCCCATCACCGACCTTTCGGAGAGCTTGATTTTTTACATGGCGCTGGGGGTCGGCGCATTTAAAATAGCGGGGCGAGAAAGAGAAACGGAATACATTCGTACCGCTGTCCGGACGATGAGGCATTCAATCGATTCGCTGCCGGATGAACTGCCCGGGATGGACCTGTATTCGTACAACCTCCACATATCGGAAAGGAGGCCCGGTTGATGGGCCGCCCGGATATTTACATAGGTCTGGAAAGGCATGAAGGGGATTTTTTATCCCGTATAGGGGAGCTTTCCCCCGACGGCGTAATTATAGGTCATCCTTTTTGCGATCTCCTCTCCGGCAGGTACGGGGAATACGAACTTCCTTCAATCGCCGCCGGGGCAAAATCCCTGGGGCTGAAAGTTGCTTACCAGACGCCGGTGTATGTTACATCCAGGAATTTCGACCGCCTGCTTGCACTGGTCAGGTATCTTGTTGAAAACAACATGATAGATAACCTGCTCGTCCATGACCCCGGTATAATTACAAGTTTACCGGAGGGCGATTATGAGACGGTATGGGATCAGTTCGGATATCCCCGCGGCTACCCGACTACCGATGTGCCTTTTTCAAAAGGGACTCTCGATTTCTGGGCAGGCCGGGGCATCGACAAATTCCTGTTCACATTCGATGCCCTTAAAATTCTGGATAAGAAAAACCGGAAGCCGGGTTATCCCGGCGTCATGCTGCTTTCTTCCAGGCTGGCGGCAAGCTTTTCCCGCATCTGTTACAGCATGTATTTGACAGGCAGGCAGTGTTGTAACGGTGTTGCCTGTAAGGACGAAGTGGTCATCGGGAGGAACGGCGAGCCTGATTTTTATGTCAACGGGTACAGCCTGGAACAGGCGGTAAAATTGCCGCTGGCGATCCCGAAAAAAATAATTTCATCGGTTGAATCCGTTTATATAAAGGCAAGGGACATCGATGACGCAAAAGATTTGAAATCCAGGCTGGGGAAGATGAAATGAAAGAACCGGATATCATAAAAGTATGCGCAATACAACTGGGTCTTCACAGGCGTGACCGGGAAAAAAATCTTGAAAAGTGCGTTTCGTATGCCGAAACAGCCGCCAGGGAGCATAACCCCCACTTGATTCTTTTGCCGAACTATATTATGCAGACCGGGCTGGACCCTATTCCCGGGCCTGTAACGGAGCCGTTTTCAGAGCTTGCGGAAAAATACGATGTATATATCGCGGGCGGCATGGCCGAGGCGGCGCCTGACGGCAGCGGGTATAATACGCTTTTTCTGGCGGGCCCCGGCATGGGCGTCATCTGTTTCCAGAGAAAACTTCACCTCATAGATATGGAGAGAAAAAAATTAGTGCCGGGAGAAGGCTCTTTTAAAATCCTCGATATATGCGGAGCAAAAGTCGGCTGTGTCCTTTGCAATGACATATTGTTCCCGGAGGTTGCCAGGATACTTGCGGTCAAAGGAGCGGAAGTTATCCTTACGCCGTCCATTATGGCGGGCGAGGCGGTCCCTGTCCTCGAAACTATCTGCAGGGCCAGGGCCGTTGAAAACCAGGTATTTGTTCTTAACGCCAACGCTGTCCCGCTTGAGATAAAGGATCAATACCCGGACATGGGGTTCGGAGGAAGCGGGATCTATTCCCCGTTTCACGGGAGGCTTGATTTCGCAAGGGCGGGAGAAGGAGACGAGGTAATAACCGCCATCCTCGACCTGGAAGATCTCCGCCGTTTTAAAACATCGCCTGAAAACCCTCCCATGACTATGATCGACCTGGTAACCGGCGACGGCAAGAACCTCCTGAAAGACCGCCGCCCCGAAATTTACGAGCCTCTCGTTCAAAGGGAAGCCTGAGCCATGCCGGATTTTTTTCATCCCTGTATCAGCATGAACTCGGGCATGGTTAAGGCTGCATATAAAGCTGATTTCGACCTGGAGGTCGTCGCCGAAGAATTGATGAATAACGGGCAGTTCGAAGAAGTGAGGTATTCCCCGAGGCTGGGCCTTGTCAAAACTTACGGCGAGATACAAGTGATTCTTTTTTCAAACGGAGAAATTTCCGCCCGGCCTTTTTATAAAGGAGACGAGGCTTATGATTATATAAAAAAATTAAGCGTTAAGTTATGGGACGCCCAGATCTGTCCCAGGAGCGGAAAAGCATTGAAGAAATGTTTTTTGCCGGAATGCGGCGAAGAGTGCCGGGCGAAGACCGGGGGAGAAATCCCCCTCGTGGATGAAGTGAAAAAATGACTGATTTAAAACACTTGAGAAAAGATTTCCCTATATTCTCCAGGCTGATAGGAGGCCGTCCGGTCATTTACCTGGATACGGCCGCTACATCGCTGAAGCCTGTCAGGGTAGGGGAGGCCATGCTTTCATTCCACAGGCAGTTTCCGGCCAATATCAACAGGGGAGTCTGCAGGCTGTCCGAAGAGGCTTCCAGGGCTTTCGGTTCGGCAAGGGAAAACATAGCTTCTTTTATCAATTCGCCTTCGGCTTCCCAGGTAATTTTTACGCAGAATACGACACAGTCGATAAATATTGTGGCGTCAAGCCTCCCCAGGCTGGCCGGGGATAGAAAAACTATCATCCTTACAGAGATGGAACATCATTCAAACCTGCTTCCCTGGATGAATCTGGCAGGGGCCGGGTTTAAAATAAAAAAAATTCCCGTAACCCCGGAGTATTCTCTCGACATGGAAAAATACAGGTCGATGATAGACCGCGATGTTGCCATGGTATCCGTTACCCATGTTTCGAATGTGCTGGGGATGATCAACCCCGTAAAAGAGATAATAGGGATTGCCCATGATAAAGGCGCGATTGTCATGGTGGATGCCGCCCAGAGTGCACCTCACATTCCCCTGGATGTAGTTGACATGGGTTGTGATTTCCTGGCGTTTTCGGCTCACAAGATGCTCGGCCCGACCGGGGTGGGCGTCCTGTACGGAAAAAAAGAACTACTTGAAGCGTTATCCCCGCCGGCCTTCGGAGGCGGCATGGTTACCGCCGTTTCAGATGAAGAAGTCGTTTATAATAAGCTTCCGCAGCGGCTTGAAGCTGGAACGCCTGCCGTGGAGTCGGTGCTTGGATTTTCTGCGGCGGCGGATTATTTGAGAGAAATAGGATTTGAAGCAATCAGAGATCACCAGCAGGCGCTTTTATCTGTTATTTATGAGAAATTGCCGGGGATACCGGGCGTAAAGGCATATCTGCCGCCTGATCCTGGGATGAATACAGGCATGGCATTATTCTCGTTATCCGGCCTGGAACCACACGAACTTTCTCTTATACTGGACAGGCAGGCCAATATATGCATGCGCAGCGGCATGCACTGCGCCCAGCCCCTTGTAAGCTCTCTTTGTCCCGGCGGGTTATGCAGGGTCAGCATGTATCTTTATAATACCGTTGAAGAAATAGAAATATTTCTCGATGTCCTGAAAAAAGTTTCTCATGACCTGGGATGATCTGAATCATACCTGCGTATTAGAATAAACCAATAATTTAACAATAAAACCATACCTTGGTCTTATTTTCTGTATAACCAATAAATGTTATAAATATACTAGGAATTTGGGGGAGTTCGTCAACCTTTAACTCCCTTCCGTATTATCCCATCCCCCCACCAAACACGGCTTGAGAAAAAAGGTGGCGGCTCCCCCAATAATATTTTTAGAGAGGATTAAATGTTGAGGATGCCCTCGAGATATTCGGAAGAACTAATGGAGGAATTTAAAATTCTCTTTGAGGTTACACATCGCGAAATCGGCATTAAGTACGCCGCCGAAGAAGCGATTTACGAAGTTTTGAGAAGGCACCAATTAGATGATAATAATACTTATGCCAGAAATTTTCGCAGTAACGTGATTGAGTATATTTCCCAATTCGGCATGGAATCCGCTTAACTTTAAATATATAGCCAACGGTTTTTGATACAGAGATTTTTTACAGGTTTCAATTTTTTTCTTCATGCTTTCTTCTCCTCGCGCAAGCTTTGTCTGCCCATTCGAAGAACAATCGGCAGCCCGCACACGGGCTGATTGTGATTACCATGAAACTTTTATCCGTCAGCGCTGAATTTATATGTTTAATATCGGCCGGTTAAGGGAATATAAGTAACAGATGATATTATTATTGAGGAGGGATGGCCTTGTGTAAGACATGTGACGGCAGCGGAAAGATCCCGTGTGATGCCTGCCACGGCGACGGATGCTACAAATGCCGGGAAACAGGATGGGTTCCGTGTCCTGATTGTAATAAGGGAATTAAAATCAAGGCCGCTATAAAAGCTGTTATGTCCGGACAATCCTGAGAAAGCATACTCCGATCCCGGGCAAAATAACGGCAAAGTAAATTACTTTTTTAATTCGTTAATTTAAACAGTCCGGCCGGTGAAGATAGGCATGCCGGAGCTTTTTGCCGTAATGGCTAAATGATATTTTCAATATAGTCCAGGCCGCGGGCGCCGTAATAAAAACCGTTACAGACACCCCCGGGGAAAAGAGCCTCCATCGATGCAAGCTCTTCCTTCGCAGGCTTCGAGCCATGGCGGCTCAGTACCGCTCTTAATATTTGGCCTGTTTTTGAAACCTGCTCTTCATTCATCCTCATGCCGTTCACGCGGAAGATCGAAAACCCTTTTTCGACCAACTCCGGGAGCATGGTCAGCAGGTCCAATGCTCGGTATGAATAGATGACGCGCCCGGCCTGAAGCACTTTTTGATCCGGGCCGTATGTTACCGTCCTGCCGTTTTTGCATAAGCCGGTACAACGGGCCGGGATCCCGTCCGGGTTGTTATGACAGTATCTTGAAAATGCTACCGGGAAAATTCCGGCGGCCACCGTTATCAATTCCATCGGGGATTCTTTTTGGATGACGATCCTTTCCTCGAGATCGATTTCGCATGCCGGGATTCCCGCCGAAGCTCCCATATCGTATGCCAGGCAGGCATCGTAAGCGGTGTATATATCCGAGAATTCCCCCATCTGCACATCAAGCTCCGGGGCGGATTTTTTAGCCCACATCAAAAGGCCGAAGGAATGAACCTCCACCCCTTTTGCCCCGGAATTTTTTGCGGATTCCAGTACGGCGGCGACTTTTTCCATCTCCTCTTCCATCGGGCAAACGGGCAGCGATATCACAACATCGAAATCGTTCCCGAATTCTTCCAGCGCCCCGGCTGCGGCTTCATGCGAATATGACGGGTTATCGGGATAGGCGGGGCAGAATGGATAGCCGATAACAAGCCGGTCATAATTCGATAACGAAGGCTTGCTGAACGATTTTTTATCCGGGACGGAGATTTCAAGTATCAATTTTATTTGCCTCGTTAAGATATTTTTTCCACCTGAGTTCACGGTAAAATGGAAATGCCATCCATAGAGCGGTAAGGATATTATCCCAGGGCTTTTCTATAACCGGCCTTATATTTCTCCAGAAACTCGACCTGCTTTTTGCCAGCAGCCGGAGATGGTTTGCCGATATTACCTGTTTCAGCCGGACAAGGTGTTCCAGTTCCCTGACATATTCTTTTTCCGAAGAGTCATCGTCAATTGAATCTATAAGCCTGCGGGTCATCCTTACAATGAGCTTTACCATACCGGCCGGGAATTCCCGTCCCTGTATCTTTACCACTTCGATACCGGCATCGGAAAGGGGTTTTAATTTTGAAAAAAGAGCAAGGTCTCCGCGGCGCAGGATATGGCCCCGGTGAATTTCACCGCCGGGTTCCATAACTTCACATTCCCTCTTGCACATGAGGTAGCAGAAGCCGTTACGGTTGGCGCTCCCCATCATGCAGTATTTGCGTTCGGTGTCGTCCTTGATTTTTTTCTGGTTAAGATAGCTGGATAAATAACATCTTCCGTCATAATTCAGGCTGTCGTCGCCGACAAGGAACATCTCGAGGCCGACCCCTGTCCCGGCAAGCTTTTTAATATGATCCGGGTCCAATTCGGGAAAATTGCGTGGCAGGACTACGAGGGATGCTCCCAGTTCTTTATAAAATTCAAGCTCCTGCCTGTTGGACGCCGAAGTCTGTACGCTTACATTTATAGCAAGATCGGGGAACCGCCGGTGTATTTCCCTGATTAACCCCGGCTGGCTTGCTATGACGGCATCTATACCTGCGTTTTTCATCTTCTCGATCAGGGCAAGGGCCGCGGGAATTTCATCTGTCCTGTAAAAGCAGTTCATTGTAAGGAAGATTTTTTTCCCAAAAAATTTTGTCAATTTCAGTATTTTTAGAAATTCGGTTTCGTCGATTTCAAATGCCGTAGGGCGGAGCGACCACCCCCGGATTCCCGCATAAAATATATCGGCTCCTTCGCGAAGCGCAGCCTGCGCAGCTTTCAGGCTGCCTGCGGGCACCATTAATAAAGGTTTCTTTGTTGGGACTGCCGGGTTCATTGTACTGCCTTATTAAAGAATAAAAGCCCGTATCCTTCCCGGAAACAGGCTTCGGTATCGTTCAATTTCGTAAAATCAACTACGCTGGCCTGCGGTAACATATTCCTGGCCGGAAGTAGCAAAATAATACCCGTTACAAAGGTTTGACCTGGAAATTTTTTGAAGCTCCGGGAGATAATTATAGGGGTTGAAATCCTTGCCTCCGGTTGCTTCTTCAAGGGCCTTGCGGTAGATGCGCCCGACATTGCCCGCGTAGTCCCGGTTTTCGGCAAAGCTTTCTATGCGGAAAACTTTAAAACCGCGCCTGATAACTTCAGGCAGGTGCTCTATCATGCAAACGTCTTTGCCGCTCATTGTTACACGCCCGAAAGTCCGCAGAAACATTTTGGAGCTTACCAGGTGAAAATCCCGCCTGCACAGATCCATGCAATCATCTTCCTTATGCTCCAGCCTGCGTTTTAAAAGGCAGGTCTCTGAAATGCCGAGGATCATCTTGCCGTGGATCAGCAGTTCTACGTCGATGTTGCAGTTGTTTTTAATGGTTTCCAGTTCCTCCATAGAAAGCTCGTAATTGCCCATGATCCTTGAAGCGCCGAACACCTTCAGCTTCATGACCGTAGGCTCGGTGTAAACGTTGGCAAGGTAGCCGACAAATAATTTGAGGCCCGGGTGCCTGTTCTTTGCCATGCGAAGCGTCCCGAAGTTATGTATTTCAACGGCATCGACCTTCAGTTCTTCACACCATGAGAGAAGACGTTCCGCCGCATCGAGATCATCGTTCCTCGGGACGGAATAAGAGGAAACATAAACTTTTTTATCATTACTCCTCAGCAATTCTACAGCTTTTTTCAGATCTTCCCTGTTTTCGCCCAGGTTCTTCGAATAGTCCCTGCAAAAAGGATCTCCCAAGTAAACCGAATCGAAGGGCGAGATGTCGGTACGCTGGATCTCTGAAAGTGTAAAGACGGAAGTTGAAAGTTCGAAATTCGCCATTTTAATTTTCTCCTACCGTTACGGGTTCGGTTGTAGTTTTTATTTCGCCACACTCGTTAAGGAGTTCTTTGGTTTTCGTATCTCTTTCGTTGTCCCGCCGGGTTATCATGGCCTCGCGCCTCTTTATCCACTCCGGGTCGCTCGTAGGGTCTTGCCCTTCCATACATGCGTCCATCAGTTCCCGGTAAAATTTGACGATATCGGAGACGAGCGGGACGGTATATTCGCGGCCCTGTATTTTGAGGCAGTCAACTTTCATTTTCATATAGTCGGGGACTTCCTCGAACAGGAAAAATGCAACATTTCCTAGGTCTTCTGGGGAGCCGAATTCCGAAGCGCGCCCGTTTGTTTTTTCCGTCAGGCACCACTGGCTTTTGCATACGCGCCAGCACAACCCGCCCCTGTTGGGACTGCCGTGGAAATGGTTTTTGCCGTCGCTGGCTTTTTTCCAGACATGCTTGAAGTAGCTGCTCATGGTACAACGGCCCAGGTAAGTGAAATCCCGGTTTGCATGCACAAGGATTTCCACCCCGCAGGCATCGTCGTCCTGGAGTTGTTTCAATTCTTTGATGTTCAATTCGGTCGGGACGGTTACCACGTCGATCCCCATATCGGCATAAAACTTGAATTCTTCGCGGTTCATTGCACTACAACCGACGCTTGCATGGATTTCCAGACCTGGAAAATTTGTATGGACCCTGTTTATAAAGCCGGGATCCGTCAGGACTATACCGTCTATTCCCATTTTTATAAAGTTTTCAATTTTTTGAAGTCCCTTAGATATTTCCCATGTTGAGGGCAGGGTATTCATGGCTACCCGGAGGAGCTTCCCGTGCTCGTGGGCATAGTCGATTACCCGCTTTATATCCTCATCCGAAAGCTCATAAAATGACCTGCGCCTGCTCCACCCGACAGGACCGACATATACCGAGTCAGCCCCGGCGTCATAAGCGGCCCGGGCCATTTCGTAACTACCTCCAGGCGCAAGCAGTTCGGTTTTTTCTCTTTTTCTTCTCATTTATGCGACCTCTTCATTTTCCTCCCGGATTTCCACCTGCCCAGGCAGCGGCTTCTATAATAATTTCACTTAATTCTTTGCCGGTTGATCTACTTCCTGTAATTTTATATGAATCTATTGCCGGGTCAGGATCTCCTTTAAACCTGAATTTCTCCGGTGAAATATCCACCGGCAAATTCTTTCCATCAACCATTAGGTCATACCCGGCCTCACATACCCGGAAACATCCTCCCCGTTTGGCCGAACCTTTCCCTTCCGGAAGCTGGCGGAAATAGCTGCTTATATAGCATTTACCGGTGTAAGTGAAGTCTTTTAGCCCCTGCCAGAAGACCTCCAGCTTGAGATCAGGAATTTTCGAAAACTCCCCGATTTCCTCCTTTGCCAGTCCCTCCGGCAGCAGAACCCTGTCGGCGCCGAGCTCTTTCAGGAAAAGTGCCTCTTCGGTATTCAGCGGGGCCGTTCCGATGCTGGTCATTATGAAGAGGTCGGGATTTCTCTTCCTTACCTCCGATACAAGACCGGCATCATTCAATATGACCCCGTCTATTCCCCGGGAAACCGCCTGGCAAAGTCCATCCAAGAAATTATTTTCCCGGCCGACTTTCGGGATCCGGTTCATGGCCAGGTATAGTTTCTTCCCCCCTTTTCTTGCAAAATCAACGAGTGCTGGAACTTCTTCCGGAGGGACTCCGGCTTCCTCGTACCGGCAATAGCCTTTCAGTCCGATATAAGCCGCATCTGCGCCCGCCTTGAATATCTCTGAAAGATCTTCGAGGCTTGATGCGGGAGCCATTATCTCCCCGGGCAAGTATCCTCCTCCATGTTGATTTCATTGAAAATATACAGGATTATTTTTGTAAAATCAAGTTCTTGAACGTTGTATGTGTTATTGCAGGGCTGATTATTGCCGAAAAAAAATTGCGTTAATATAACTTTTTTAGTCGGTATTCGAATCAAGTCCTCTCTTGAAATATATTTTTGCAAAATTAATTTATATTTTTCCGGCGGGCATGAGATAAAGAATTTTTTCGTTGCCGGTGAGATTGAGAATTTTTTTAACTTCGCCGTCTTCAAACGCGCCGACTACTACGGTCCCTATATTCAGGGATACGGCCTGGAGGTAAACGTTTTGGGCCGCATGACCCGATTCCTGGCAAATGAAATTTAAGGATTTAGTCCCATATTTACTGGACATCTTATCTAAATTCCCGGCAAATATGATTATTGCAGGGGCGTTTTTAACGCTTGACTGGCCGTAGCAGGCCTCGCTTAAATTTTCCCTGAAATCCCCCGGTTTCAAAAATTCCAGGCTGTGGCTGTGAGGGTAATATTTATAAATAGCAGGAGGCAGCCCTTCGACTTTCCCTGCGGCTAGGTATATCGTCATGGGGTAAACGGCTCCTGCGGACGGCGCGGTTCTCAGGCGGCCGCCCCCGGTTATGCCCTGGGCCGCCCACAACAGTTGACTTATTTCTTTAAGTGTCAGCGGTTCATTCTTATAACTCCTTATCGACCTTCTTTTCTGAAGCGCCTCCTCAATAGAGACGGAGCTTTTAAGCACGGGCGGCGGCAGTTTAATTGCATTTGAATCCGGCCCCGGCCTGCGGTCTGCATGACAGGCGGCAAAAAATTCCCCGGCAATTAATACTGCTACAATCATGGTTATCAATAATTTTTTCATGGCGCTCCCCCGCATTTTTTTAGTATTCGATCCGGCGCTTTCTTTTAATATGTTATCATTTCAGACATTCTCCATCAATAATCTTCAGGCCGAATTTGCTGCCGGAAGAACATGGACTTTGGAAAACCCTTTGCCGGAACGTGTCCCGGATAGTATAATAATTTTTGAGGTATTGTTAATGAAGGTTGCGCTTATAGTCCCGGGTAGCTCCGCGGCTCCCAACGTGGCCAGGGATCTTGTTTACGGCTGCTGGTGTAAAGGCAGGCGGATAGCCGGGATAACATTCCCGCCTTTATCGTTATTATCGGTAGGCACTGTTCTGAAGCAAGCCGGGCACGAAGTTTTTCTCGTAGATGCTCCCGCGGAATATCTCACTCCTGACCGGGTTCTTGACAGGACAAAAGAAGCCGATGCCGCCGTCGTCTTAATTTCTTCTCCCAGCATTGACGAAGATTCCGGGCTGCTCATGATGCTGAAAGAAAAAAATCCGGGGCTTTTTACCATAGTGTTCGGGGGATTTGCCGCTGCGGAACCGGAGGCGGTTTTATCCAGGCCCGGCATCGATGTCGCCGTCGGGGGCGAGGCCGAGTATATCGTCAGGGATCTGCTGGCGGCAAGATCTCAAGAAAAGAATTCATGGAAAAATATAAACGGCATTTCTTTCCTGGAAGATAAAAAATTTGTACGACGGGACGCTTATCCGCTGATAGAAAATCTGGACGAGCTTCCGATCCCTGACAGGAAAATGCTCCCCGAAAACGTTGATTATTTCAACCCGGTTATAAAAAGGATGCCTTATACCACCATGTTCACTTCACGCGGCTGCCCCGGCCGTTGTACATTTTGTTCGTCGCCTTATTTTTACGGCAGGAAGTACCGGATGCAAAGCGCAGGCAGGGTTTTGAAAGAGATCGAATTCCTTTCCGCTTCGGGCTACCGGGAAATATTTTTCAGGGACGAAAACTTCACCGCTTCCAGGGACAGGGTTATGGATATTGCCGACGGGATTAAGGAAAGAAATATTGACATGTCCTGGATTGGAAGCACAAGGGTTGATATGCTGGACAGGGATTTGATGGAGAATATGAAATCCGCCGGATGCCACATGCTCCGTCTCGGCGTCGAATCAGGTGTTCAGGAACTTCTCGATAATGTCGGAAAGGGGATAAGCCTGGAGCAGACCCGGAAAGCCTTCGGATGGGCAAGGGAACTGGGGATAGATACCCATGCACACCTTATGGCCGGCCTTCCCGGTGAAACAAAGGACACTTTACGAAAAACCCTTGATTTCATACTCAATGATATAAAGCCGACGATAATGACCATGGGGATCCTTACACCGTATCCCGGGACGCCGTTGTTCGAAGATCTGAAGAAAAAAGATCCCGGGCTTGCCGACGGAACTGGCGTTACCATGAAGAACCTCCATACGGGAGGCGAGCATACGAAGCTGTTATGCGGATTAAGCCCTGACGAACTGTCGTCATTTATACGCAGGGCTTACAGGTCTTTTTATCTCAGACCCGGATATATCTTCTCCAGGATTTTGAAGCTGAGGAACCTTGACGAATTGAAAAGGCTTACAATCGCAGGTTCCCAGGTTGTCGGGTTCGTTCAGGGCAAAGACTAGACCGGCATGCAGGCCGGTTCACATGGTTTTGTGAGGACGCCTATTGACGCCTGTTTTGGGACTCCGGCTGTATTAATTTATAAGAGTTGATCGTGAAATTTCTCATGTTTTCTGAGCCTGAACCAAGAGATTTTTTCGGCGCGTTGTATGAAAAATTTTTTTCTCCAAGTTTGACGGGTGTCCATCCTCTTTTCTTTAATTCCGAAATAAGGGTTTTTTCAGTTTCGGGATTTTCATAGGATATTATGAGACCGCACCAGTTATACTTGGGAAGGTCGTGAATCAGCATCCTGATATCATTGTATTCCTCGACGAACAGATGTTTTTCGCCCCTGCCGTCAACAGGCGTTAGATCCTGTCTTATTGCTTCATATTCGAATATGTGCGCGTTCATGTGAAAATCGATACCGGTATTGAGTCCCAGTACCCAGGCTATCCGGCCGTTCTTCCAGGCCGGCATTGCAGCAGGAGATATGTCCCCGGTTACAGGGGGGATAATTTTTAAAGAGAATTCATCCTGTACTTTTATTGCAGGCTTTATATTTTCCACGAAGTTTAATTTTTCAGGAAGCCGGTTGTATATGAAGGGATGCCAGCCGATGAGTTGTAAGACCGCCCATACGACAATCAGGATGAATATAGGGACTTTAAAAATATTTTTGAGCGGGGGCATCCATGCCGTTCCGACGAGGATTACAAGCGGCAGCAGAGGCAGCAGGTACCGCGGCGCCGGGTACACTTCTATAAATGTAATGAAGAAGAATTCACACCAGAATGAAAGGAGCAGGATTACCGGCATGAATTTTCTTTTAAAAAGAATTATGTATAAGGAACTGATCACGATGAATAATAATGCGAGCGGCATGAAAGAATTGAGATTCTTTACATTGCTCCATAAAAGAGACGGTATGGAAGCGTTCTGTGCATAATACCCGAAGAAATGGTGTTCCAGTTTGCCTGAGATCTCGGAGAAAAAAGCGCCGTGCCATGGAAAAGCTATTCCGAAAGCCATTATAAGCATCACAGCCAGGTAAAATGGGGCCAGCCAGTCTTTTTCCTCAAAGCCTGTTTTCGGCAGGCCTCCTTTTTTGATTAACGTTGTAATGTAAACCAGCAGGAGGGTAAGAAATATTGCAATACTGAGGCATAGCAGGGATATTCCGGTATAGTGCTTGTAGATGAATTGGGCGCCTGCTTTGCGGAATAAAAAGTGTAATGCCGCCCACGAACCTGTTCCGAAAATTATAAAAAGAATCAGCCTTGAAAGGGTATTTTTCCCGGCATTATAAAGCGAGGCGGCTCCGGAGAACAAAAGGGGGAAAAACGCGAAGGGGAGCATGTATTTCGCAAGGGAGCCGAGCCCCAGTGATATGCCCACGGCTATTGAGGGCAGGGGCCTTGTATAACCGCGGGAAAGGAAGATGAAAAGCAGAAGAAGAGCTACAAAGGCCGTTAAAGGGAAATCCATCTGGTATGTCTTACTTTCAATAAACAGGGTCTGAGAAGATGCAGTGAGTAAAACTACAATCCAGCCATGCATCCTCCCGCCGAGCATCCTGCCCAGGAAATACATTGAGAAAATCAGGGGGATTATAAAAACGGTCTGGGAAAAAACCGATACCGTCCACGACTCGCCGAACAGCCTGTATAATAAGACTGTAAATAAAGGCATGAGCGGCGGGTATCCGCTGAAAGCAGGAATTATTTCACTGTATAACCCGTGTTTAAACAGGAGAGAAAAGAATGCCGGTTTTCTGAGCAGTCCGAGGCCGTCCCCGTAAGAGTAATTCGGGCTGAGCTTCAGCCACTCGTACGAAACCAGAAGGAAAATAACGGAAAAAAGCGCGAGCAGGATGATATCTAAGATAAGATACCGGCGTTCTCTGTTTATCGGCGTCCGGTTGTTTTTATTTTTAGTTCTCATTCCCGGGGAAAACCGAGGGCGCGGAACAGGGCCGTAAACTGATCCGCTATTAGGCCGAATCCGCCGAGAATTATAGAAGTCATCAATATGACTATATCGGAAGCCTGCATGTAATGGACGACGTAGAACCAGTCGTATAAGGTCTTGATTATGCCGATTAAAAATAAAATCAGCGAAACAGGCAAGAATATTTTCAGGGGGTTGAAATACATTATCATCCGGATCACAGTCAGGACATAATTTACGGTATCTTTTACCGGGTGGAATTTGGATTTGCCCACTCTTTCGCGGTAGCCCGCAGGCACATAAGCTACGGGGAGGTCGTTTGCCATAAAGACTAGGGTCATTGTAGTTACGCACGAGAAGCCGTCGGGAATGATCCATAAAAACCGCATCATGTCTTTTTTCTTGAAGGCTTTCAATCCAGTATTCAGGTCCGGGATGGGCCTTCCCACAAGGTATGAAGCCAGTTTTCTGATAAACCACTTGGCGGGGATCCGAAGAAAAGGCAAAGTCCCTTTTTCGCAGGTCCGTGCCCCGTTGACCTGGGAATAATCGGGGAAAAGCTCCAGCATCCGGGGGATATCTTCGGGCCTGTAGCTTCCGTCGGCGTCCATCATGACTATAACTTCACCGTTTGAGGCGCGTATGCCGGTTCTTCTTGATGCGCCGGAGCCGCCGTTGACGGTTCGTTTTATAAGCCTGACGTTTTTCTCTTCAGCGACTTTTGTCGAATTATCCGTCGATGCGTCATCGACAATCAGGATCTCGTATTCATACAGGGTCTGAGCCATTACGAACCGTATCTCGTCAATCAGGGGGCCGAGCGCCTCTTCTTCATTATAGCAAGGCAAGAGGATCGTTATCTGCGGGTTGGGACTTTCAGGCAAGAGCGTTCCTCCTTCGATAAACTGAGGGCGAATTAGCCCTGTGAGATAAAATATACCCGGCTTGTGGGTTCGGGTCAAGCTTTCAACGTGGGGTAATATTTAAAAACTAA
This sequence comes from Chloroflexota bacterium, assembly GCA_023475345.1. Lineage (GTDB taxonomy): Bacteria > Vulcanimicrobiota > JAMCWD01 > JAMCWD01 > JAMCWD01 > JAMCWD01. The sequence continues at coordinate 101,194 of JAMCWD010000001.1, forward strand.
GATTTAATCGAGTCTGGATCGTCGGTTTTATGGCATTTCAACGGCATTGTTGAAGGGATAGGATAACCCCGGCACGTTTTGCAAACTTCCCGTTCTTCTGGTATAATTTGCCAAAGATCAAAACGCTGCATTTATTTCAGGAGGTGTGTTCCGTGAGCAAAAAAATATTGGGATGGGTTATCCTGGTTCTGCTGGTTTTGATAGTTGTCCAGGTGGTATGGCTGACCAAAAAATCCAGGGAAGCCGCTGTCAATCAGCCAGCCAATCAAGCCGTGATCAAAGAAACTCCCAAAACTGCGGCAGGGGAGCAGGCTGCCGTGGAAACTCCCGAAGCCGTTAAGCCGGGAGCTGAAGTTGCCGTGAAACCGGGGGAGACAAAACAGTCTCCTAAAATACAGGGGCCTCTGGCCGACGATAAGATACTGGCCGGGATTTTATATTTGCAGGGCACGGATCAGAAACTAACGCCGGAGCAGACTGCGGTATTGCTTCCCATAATCAAGAAGATCCCTGAAAAAATGAAATTGATAAACGAAGAGGAAAATAAGCTTTCGCCCGTATTGAGCGAGGCACAGATCGGCTTCATTAAAAAAATGGATATGAAGGTCCTGCCTCAGAGCATTAAACTTGTCCAGGTATCGAAGGGCGACCAGGACCCACTAATAGCAACGGTTCTGGTCAACCTGGAAAAGGCGGTTAAGGACAATGTAAGTTCCGGCCAGAAGATGTCTAATACCAAGGTAAGAGCAGGCTCATGGCCCGATATCGCATGGGGCGTTATCGCAATGCAAAAAGATCCCAAAGTAGCGCTGACGGCCGACCAGGCAAAGAAACTGTCGGAATGTTTCACCGTGCTTAATAAAGAAACCGTTGAATTCAGCCAGGGCATCAAGGCTATCTGGAGCGCGCTTAATGAAAAGCAGCAGGCCGCAGTCACGGATAACATAGACAAGGTAAGCGAAATGAGCCAGAAAGTCGGAATGGTGGAAACTTCTCAGAAATTGGAAAAGGAACTTGGCGGGGGATCCAAATAAAATTGTCCAGGGCTCACTCCGGCGTGAGGTTTTATGAAGATTGATAAAAACGACATTATACTCCTGGTTCTGGTCCTGATACTTCTTGTTCTTGCATACCAGACTTTCGTGAAGAACCCGGGGGCCTTGCCGGTTCCCCCCGGAAGTTCGGCACAGGGAGCCGGGCAAAATTTGTCGGGCGGTTTCGGCGAGATGCAGGCTCCTCCCCAGGCTCCAGCTTATTCCGCCGGAAATTCGGGAGGCATGGGGGGCAGGGGAGTTCCTCCTCCGGGAGGCGGCTCCGATGAATACAGGGATTTCCTTATAGGCGTCATTCTCCTTGAGAAAACAAACGATAAGGAATTGAGTTTGACCAGTGAGCAGGCAAAAAAACTTCTTACTCTCATCCAGGAAGATGAAGAAATGAAAGAAGCTATCCCTAACGCCCAGAAGGGCATCCCCGAAATTTTGACCGACGAGCAGATGAAATACATTGAAAAGTGGGCAAGCCGCCAGAAAGATACACAGGCGCCGACGCCCGCCGAGATAAGCCAACTTGTTGACAGGACGCTCAAAAGCATAAAGGGAGGAGCGGAGCCCTTAAGATGAAAAGAAGTATTTCCATATTTTTATTGCTCATCGGGATATTGTTTTCGATTGTTGCCTCGATAAGCGCCGAACCTTCTTCCGCACCTGCAGGCGCCGCCGATACTAAAATGCAAAATTACAGCCAGCAGCCTTCGAATACGGTACAACCGGGCACGATGCAGCAGGGCTTTGGCGAACCCGGCATGATGCAGCCCGGTGTAGGGCAGCCTTTAAGCCAGCAGCAAGGAAAAATACAACTTCATCTCATCCTTAAAGGTTTGATGATCCTTTCGACTGAGCCCAAGCTGAATCTTACCAAACCACAGAAAGATAAATTAACGCCCCTTCTCGAGGCGGCCCGTCATTCGGAAGAGGACATAGAAAACCTTAGAAAAAAAATGAAAGAAGTTCTCAAGAAATCGCAGCTCCAGTATGTTCAGCAGTTGAAAACGGATGGAAAGCTTATTTATTATTCGAATGCATCGGCCAAGCCCGGCCAGGACCCTCTTGTCGAAGAACTAAAGACCATGCTGAGGAAAAAAGCCGGTTTACAGGCGGAAACTGAAAAAGAAAAATCTCAAGTTAAAAAGGGAGCCGAAGTCAAATCCAAGTAATATATATTTAATAATGATGAAATTAAGAAAGAGCTTGTTATAAAGCTCTTTCTTAATTTATTGAAGGTTTAAAACAGGCCGGGAAGAATTTTATAAATGAAAAATTCTTTACAAGGGGGCAGCTATGGTTAAAAAGAAAACGATTTGCTTATTTGTGTCCTTATTGGCAATCCTGGCGGTTGCCGGTATTGCTTTTTCCCAGGCTGATACAAGCATGATAATTCCCGGTAGAAGCATAGGGGGAATCAACCTGGGACTCGATTGGAACAAAATTTTAAAAGGCTGGGGTCAGCCCGACGAACAGAAGCAAATCTCCGGGGGCATATTGTACATATACGGAAAGACCGGGATGAGTTTCCTCGTCAATAACGGGAAGATTGATTCCATATATACCGTAAACCCGTATCATCATACTGAAAGAGGAGTTAAAGCGGGGTCTCTACCCCAGGATGTTATCCGGGAATTCGGTTCCGGTTATCAGAAAGGCGATGCGCCCGGCCTGGATTATTACATGTATTATTCCAATAAAGGAATCAGCTTTTCCATTATCGGCGGCCAAGTCCATACTATCCAGGTACTTAAACCGGCATAATTGATTTGGGTTATATAAGCAACTCTGAAGTAATCTAAAAAAAAGAGACCTTAAGCCCCTGTGGACAGCCGGGGTTGATAATTATCAGAGGAACGCAATTCCGCCCGTATCCATAAGTTTTTTCAAGTCATCAACCGAAAAAGTGAAACCGGCTGCGTTTTTAGACCTTTCAAGCGGGTTGGCATAAGTTATGTTACCGGTTTCCTGATCCATCGAAAGAAGGACGATTTCGCGGGGCTCACCGGGCAGCTTGATGATTATGCCGGTTCCTCCGCCCGTGAGTTTTTCATAAACATCGTCGAAAGAAAAACTGAGCCGCGGTTCCTTGCCTATAATCGGCTCGTAGAGGGCCATAAGAATTTTCAGTTCGTTATCTTCTTTTTTCATGGCCATTTGTTAATGTCAATCACCCGCCGCGCCATCGGCCTTTCCGTTTGAGGGTTCGCTTACCGGAACCTGCCCGGGATGACGGCGCCGCACGGATGCTCCTTAAAAATTTTTTTAATATCCCGCACATCACCCACAAACAGAAAAAAACCCTGATTTTCTATCATGACAACCTGGATAAAAGTAAAGGACAGTTTCCGATCGGTAGCTAGAAATTTTTGTTCAAAATTTTTGACCGTATTTATCTTTCGTGTTATGATCTTGCTGAAATGAAAAGGATATATGTAATAATAGTAGTTTTGTTTCTTGTTCTGCTCGGTGTCGGGGGGTATTATTTTATAAAGATGCCGCGGGTATCGGGTAAGGAAAAATACCTTCTTGACATGCTGAAACGTGATGCCGATGACCACGGAGCGCGTCTGGAACTGGCGGATTATTACTTTAACTCCGGCAGATACAAAGACGCTTCCGGGCTGCTGGCCAAAGATTCCGGGGACATGGGAGATCCTGTCTGGAATGTTCGGGCGCTGATCCTCCATGCGAAGGCGATTTCCAGGGAGTTGAAATTCCATACTGGGCAGGCACCCAGGTTCAAGCCTTCGGAGGAATCGATATCTTACCTGGAGCAAGCTGACAGGATGATGTCTTCAATAAAGGGTTTGTCCCCTGATGAGATGGCCGGGCTTCATGTGCTTCTCGCGGAAGAGATGAAGGAGCAGGATTTGAAATCCGGGGCGGCCCGCCATTTTTCAGAGGCCGTGAGATTATCGAAACCCGGCGAAACCCAGCTTAAAGCCAGGATGATGCTGCTTAGAAATTTGATCCTGGCCAAAAACAAAAAAGAAGCCGAGATTCAGGAGGCGGCTTTCTTGAAGGATGTAGAAAAGTTACCCCCGATAAAGAAGCAGGAGTGGTTTTACCTGCTGGGCGAGTCGTATTATATTGCCGGTGATTATTATAACGCCAGGGTTTACCTGAAAGAGACCGCTGAAATCCCCATCGTTTCTTCGGGATCGCTTGAGGCTCATATATTGCTGGGAAGGATGGACATCAAGGAAGGCGACAGGAAAGGGTCGATTGAGGAACTGAGGAAAGTTCGGAGAGAGATGGAATCGGCACTGAAAGATTCTCCGATGGATGTACAATCCAGGGATTTTGTTTTCGGCATGGTGCTTGAATCGGCCAGAGATTTTATTTTTGTGCCGAGAGACGATAAGATAAATAACCCGAGGGCCGACCGCTACATTAAGGAATTTAACGAGGCGCTTAAGAATAGGCAGTATGAAAAGGCGCTCGGCATAATTGACGGGTTGATATCGGAGGCTGAAAAGCAGCGCAATTAACGGTAAAGTTAATTTTCTCGAAGGCCGAAAATTTTTAAAAGATATTTTTCCAGGCCCCTTCTGGGAAAAATATTTGAAGCCAGGCTGTCAGACCCCAAGGGCTTAACCAGGATCGTAAATATTCCCAGGCGTTTTGCACCGAAGATGTCTGTAAATATCTGATCCCCTATCATGACGCAGGAGGAAGGCTGGGCATCGATCTTTTTCATTGCGGATTTAAAAGGCTTTGAAATGGGTTTCGGGCAGAAAAGCCCGGCGCAGACATAATCCGAGCCTAGAGTTTCAGCCATTTTGCGTACCCTGTTGCATCTTTTTTTCCCAACCATCGTATTGGAAACAAGGCATATTTTTTCTATAAATCCCCTGCCCATATTTTTTTTAAGATGTTCCAGTATTTCAGGTTCTATAATATTTGAACCTACAAGGGCTATTGTATTATCGACATCGAGGAGGATGTTTTTCCTGCCCTGTTCTGCAAGCAATTGAAAATCTATATCCGGGACGCCGGAATGATAAAGATGCGGTTTTAAAGGGTGTGTCTTATTTTCCATCAGTAAACCTGGTAAACTTCAAGATCCGGCGGATAAGATCTGGGAGCCCCGAAAAAATAAGTCAGGAAGGCCCTGATTGGAGGCAGTACTTCCCCCGGATAATAATCGAGATGGAGCACGAGATACTTGAACTTTTTTTCTTTCAAATCGGCGGCGGCGCTTTTCAACTCTTTCGCGGGCGGCGCATACGCTACTTTTTCAAGTTGGAGATCAAATTTTTTCTCCAGGTTAAACATGTACAACGTCAACAGATTCTCATACACGTAAACCGGTATCGTTCCTTCAACCTTATTCGGTATCCCTTTCTGGTGATAAATCTGGTAATAGAAATACTCGCCCGGCAAAAGCATACCGGTCTGCCGTTGTATCGGAAAGTCGATAAGACCGTAAGGTTTTTTAATTGCCCCCTGCTCTTTATAGAAATTCGAGATCCTCGGCTTTGATAAAGAAAGCGGGAAAGGCAACGGGGATACGAGCATTAAATCGAGAAGGATGCCTGCAGTAATTAAAACCGCAACGGTATTCTGGATATAGCCCGGTTTCCCTCTCAATAGCTTCGCAAGCCCGAATGCTGCAAGCACAGCCAGGCACAGCATGAACATCATGAAAAACCTGTAGGGGATGGCTACTTCGGAAAAGAAAGGCAGCAATTTGAATAATGCAAGATAAAAAATATTTTTAAGCCTTATATCCGGGTGTGGTTGTATTAAGCACACGAAAGGCCCCAGGGATAAAAGAAAAAACGTTACCGAGCCTGCAAGGAAAACCCACATATACCTTCGCCTGTATTGAAATATTCCAATTATGCCCAGCGCCAGAGCGATTATTCCGGCGTATGAAACCTTTGTCAGGCGATCAACCGTTAAGCTGACGGTTGACCAGCCTTTTCCCGGCATTATATAGTCTATAACCTTGGAAACATTGAACGGGTTATTGAGGTAAAATTGCAGGCTTTCTTCCGTGCGGTTTCTTATTACAAGGGCATCTGGACTGGAAAGGGACACCTTAAAGTAATAAGTTACGGGGAAAAGCAGGAGGAAGGAAACCGTTATCAGGATTACCGCTCTCTGTACCTGCGGCTGCTTTATAAAATCCAGGCCGCCTTCTTTTTTAAGGTATAAAAACGCCAGCGGGTAAGCCAGCAGCCCCAGTAAATAATATATGATCTGCTGGGGCGGGTGGGTGATAACCCGGAGCAGCACCAGCAAATACAACGTATGAGCGGCGGTCTCGATTACCTTGCGCACGGTAATTTTTTTCTCTGACAGGTTTTTGAGGAAAGACTTGATTAAAAAGTATAAAAGGAATATTACCGTAAAAAGGATATTGAAAATTCCGAAATACCAGCTTCCGAAAGTCGAGAGAAACAAGAAGAGTGCCGCAAGGACAGGGTTTAAAAGGCTGCGCTCCTTCATCGTCTTTATGAAATAAAGTATGTAAAGCGGCACCCAGCCTATATTGAGAACCTCTGTAACTCCGCTTTCTATCTGTGTCATCGTGAATGACGAGAAAGCAAAAATCACGCCTGCAATAAAAGCCGCTACAACATTTTTCGATAAATACCTTGCCAGCAGGAACATCCCGACCCCGCCGAGGGTGAGATTGAAAAGAATCATAAGGTTGTAAGATGCTGTCAGGCCGAAAATAAATTGGAGCGGGATGGAAAGTATCGCTCCCAGCGAATCGATGAAAAATATCGCTCCCCCGTAAGGATAGTTGAGGAGTTCGGTCTTATTGGGGAAGGTGTGATAATTTATCAGGTTGTCTTTTATCCACCAGAAGCCCCATATATGTTTCCACATATCCCCGGCGAAGTCGCCTATGATAGTGCTCTTTAGATATAGGACGAGCGGGAAGGTAACGATGAGAGATAAAATAAAATAGTAGAAAATAACCCGCGGCAAACTGAAAGGGCCGGAAATTTTTTTCTCAGACCGAATTTCTTTCCTGCCCGGATTCTTTTTCGCTTTTTCACCGGCGGGGATATCTATTTTCTGGTTTTCCATAATTTATTGTGTTATCCATGACCTGGGGTTTGCCCATCTTTTAAAGAACGCAGGAGACATTTCGCCCTTCAGCAGCATTTTTCCCGCAAACCACCCCATGTGAATGAAATTTGCCGCCTGTGCAAATACCTGGAGAGGCCAGGGATGTGCCCTCAGGAGTTTGTTCTTCGACAAAAAGTTTAAAAAACTTTTAGGGATGAAAGGCTTTGTCATCAACACAAGCATGCAAATCCAGAATTTCTCGTCGGGAGGCCGGGGGTAATTGACATCGACTCTGTGCTGTTCGAAAGTTTTGGTAGCTGCGCCTTCGATATCGTCCGGGGTTATTTTGCCCATATCCAGCAATTTCCGGGCCAGCACCGTATGGGGATAAACCGTCATTGAAAACAAATACAACGCGAAAGGCCTGGGAAATTTCATCAAAAAGTTGAAAAGATATTCCCTGTCTTCATCCGTGGAGACCAGGTCATCTACAATAACCTGGTAGCGGGCGTCCAGCCCCAGCTTTTTAAAAAGGTTGACTGCATAAAGCGTTCTTTCTTCAGGGTCGTTTCTATCGTAAAGCGTGCGAGCTATTTTATGAGTATTCTGGATGCCCATGTAGATTATCTTCAGGCCCGCTTCGCGGAGTTTTTTGAAATATTCTTCGGATACCAGCTTGGATTCGGTAAAACATTCGAACGGGATGCCGATCTCTTCGGGATACCTCCGGCAGAATTCTTCCACCCATTCCGGTTCGTACGGGAAGACTTCGTCGTCAAATTTGATCTTCTTGAGGTTCGGGAAGATCCGCTTCGCCTCTTTAAGCTCATCGATGACGCTGTCCATGGAGCGGAGGCGGAAATAGTTGCCTTTGTCCTTATAGATTTCAGATTTAAAAACGCTGTTATAACAGAATGAACAACTGAAAGGGCAGCCGCGGGAGCACATCATCTGGTAGATCATTTGCTGGGGCATCGGGTCGCCTGTTTCTATCTTGTCTCCTTCGATGAAATATTTGTCGGGGGTTTCGTAATCGCGGTAAGGCAGGGAATCCAGGTCCTCGGTTACATTGCCTACCGGGTTCCTGATAATCTTCTCGTCTGTTTTAACCCATAGGTTCGGCATGTGTTCAGTAGGGCGGTTTGATTGTATATAATTTATCAGGGAAACGAAGGTTTCATCTCCTTCTCCCACGCATACGTAATCGGCCTCCCGGATACACTCTTCCGGGCAGAGGATGGCGTGTGTTCCTCCCCACAGGACGGGGATATCCAGGTTATTTTTTATATGCTCTGTAATCTCGGCGGCCACCCTGTTGTATGGGGACGAGCGGAGGGAAATGCCGACAAGTTTGACGTCATTATCCTTGAGAAGCCTGATGAGATTGTTTTTTTCTATATCGACGGGCGGGGTGAAGCTGTTATTCCGCCAGTCTTTGAAATAAATTTCCAGCACCCGGTGGCCCTGCTTCCTGGCGATGGCGGCCAGCAGGCGGACGGCGTTATTTTCGCGGTCATATAAAGAGATAAGAGCGGTATTCATATCTTACCGGCATATTTTAGCAAAAAAGGGGGAGATAACGCAAAGTAATTTTGCCAGGGAGATTTCATTTCGTAACACCCGGCGAGTCTTCAGATTTTCTGTAATCCTGCTCCACAGGGTAACGATACAGGTAATTCATAAAAGTAACGCCCCTATAGCGGGTTTTTATTTCCTTAACGATGACGGGGGGCTTGCCTGTTTTTTTGGCTATCAGGCTTTCGAACAGTTCTTTCTTTTCCAGGTTCTTCCCTGGCACAACGAGGATCATGTAATCCCATCCGGCCAGGTCTTCCTGTTGTATTTCCTGGCTGAAGCTGAAAATCAGGCTGAGGCTGAAATAATCTTTAATATCCGCCAGGTACCTCATATACGGAGGGTCGAGCGGGCTTTCGAAGGGGCGCTTGACGAGGAGCCTTACGGTATCGATGTTTATGGCAATAGGGTTATCTTTCCGGATCGCCTCCAGAAGATCTTTTTCAAGCGGGAAGTCGGAGTTTTCAGGATAAGGCTCGACCCGGAAATTCTGAGGCAAAGGAGCCGTGGCAGCCGGGATCTTCGGGCATGTTTGAGGCGATTTATATTGCCAGAACCAGCCGGTTGACTGCCATAAAAACAAAATTACAACAAGGGTAAAAATGGCGATCCTGAAGCCGTATTTCAGGCGGGTCATCCAGAAAGTTGAAATCAGGATCACCGCGGGCAGGGCAGGGATGATGTAATGCGGGTGTTTTATGGCCGCAAGAACCGAAAGGAAGAATACCCCGCCGGTAATTGAAAGAATCAGAGATATTATTTCGTTTCGTTTGTCTTTATATCCCGGCATAAAAGATATGATTATGCCCGAACATAAGAAAACCAGGGCCAGCGGAAAGAAGCGGTTTAATTCGCTCAAGTAATACCATATCATGTTCGGGAGATCCGTCCCGGCGATGTTTGCGCCGGTCATCATATTTGTTGCAAGCTTGGCCTTGAATTCGCCCAGGTTCACCGCGTAATGGGGGAGGCCCAATAAAACCGCCGCCAGGGAAGCATAGAAGAGGTTGAACTTTTGTTTCAAAGAGCCGGAAAACTTTAATTTTTTTTCCAGCAGGTATGCGCCCAGGGCTATTCCCGCCATAAATACGATCCAGATTATAAGAACGGTGAACAGATGATCCATAATAAACCTGTCGCCCATTAACCGTGCGGCAAGAACAATAAGGGCAAGCGCCAGGAAGCCCCCGGCGGTTATTGCAGTACGCCGGGCGTAATCTTTGTTTTTTCCTTCGCCTGTTATCCATATATTTATGATCCAGAATATGAACGGGAAGATCAGAAAAAATAAAAATGAAAATTTTGATAATGCCGCAAGACCTGCAAAAACCCCGCATAGAATGGAATCTTTTCTGTTTCTGAAACCCTCCGAACGGAAATAAAATAAAAAACAAAGAGCCAGGAATGCGGTGAGAGGGGCTTCATGGCGAAAGGTGATGCCGTTTATGAACCATTCGGGCGAAGATATGGCAAGCAATACGGAGATCCAGGCAAGCCACCTGCCGCCCAGCGATAACCCTATCCCGTAAACGGCAAGGATGAGCAGGAGGGAGAAAATCGTTACCGATAAGCTTGCGACTTTTTCCGATGGGCTGAAAATGCTGTAAGCGATAGTGCCGGTTATGTATAAAAGCGGCGGGTATTCTCTCGGCCTGCGCTCCAGAACCGATTTGAGAGGGTATCCTTCGGTTATTGCGTTGTAATAGTTGTGTACCTTGCCGAGGTGTATGTCCATATCGGCCGGGAGGAAAGAAGTGTTTCTGCCCAGCCAGTAAGCCTGGATTCCCGTTACGAAGCAAAAAACCAGGACAAGCAAGATGCCGTCAATAATTAATGTCTTCCGCTTCATAGTCAATTCATTTTTCCTGCATGGAATTTATTCTCGCCCTCTCAGCCGGAAGACGAGCATTTCCATGCGTTTATAGCCGCCACCCGGCTCCTGTTCCGATTTTATGGATGCTCCGAGCAATTTTTCAATTTTTTCTTTTGCCGATTTGAAGCGCCCGAAGCCTTTTTTCGAATCCGCCCTGACATACTCCAGTTCATGGAGTACCAGGTATTTATAACCGCTTTTATAAACCGCCGAAATGTCTTCAGGGGGCACCTGCACGTCTTTGACGGTTTTGGGATCGCGTCCCGGGTCAATCGACTCCAGTAATTCGATGAATTTATTGTCAGGTGTTATCAATACAGGGAGGGTGGAAAGGTGTTTTGCATTCCCTTTGGGGAAATTTCCCGGAAGAGGGATCTCCGCCCAGCCCCGCAATACCCTCTGGTTATGGAATATTTGGTAGAAATTCCCCATATCGCCCATGCCCAGCGGGATTTCGACGACGCCCGCCCCGGATTCATTGGCAAGATCCGTATAGAATTGGGGTATTTCAAGACGCGTTACGGGGAGAGGGGTCCTGTGCGTTACGGCCATGTAGCCGAAAAATATCCCCAGGAAAAGCGCCCCTATGATAAGCGATACTATGATTCTTGCCCTGCCTTTTAAAATGCCGAAGAGGTAAGAAAGGTTATAAGAAAGCAAAACGCCCATACAAAGGCCCACCATCGAGATTATTCTGCAGGGGGAGAACAGCCTTGAAAATATCGGCACGTATTTGAAAAACAGGATATATGGCAGCGCGATGCCCTGACCCCCGGCCAGGCGCACGGGCTGACCCATGTAGCCTATTTTCAGGTAAGGGCCTAAAGATAAAACATAGAAAAACAAGAAAGCTGCCAGCCAGAAGATCCACATCGGCGGACGCTTTTTCTGCCTGAGATAAAAAGGGATCAGCGCAAGCAGCGTAACCAGGAAATGGATGCTGTACCTGGGCACCGTCCGAAAGAGATAATCTGCGGACGGGGAGTCGTCCAGGAACCTCCGGAACGATCTCTTAAGCGCCGAGATCCCTGCATGGCCTATTTTACCTTCGGCCTCCGACAGGGAAGGGAAACTTTCAAGCCAGGTAACTTCGGGGAGCGGGTTTCTGGCAAGAGCAAGCTTCAGGTAAGGGGTGGTAAAAGGCAGGCTGACGACCAGCGCGAAAAGCGCACAGATTAAAAGCCGCTTGCCGTAATTCAGGTTTAAAAGATGCCGCTCTGTTGTAAATAAGATATAAATCAGATATATGACGACCCAGAATAATAAAAACATCCCGTAATACCAGTAAATGACCGCAGTGATGCCGAGAGAGAGTCCCGCGGCCAGCGTGATGCCGAGGCGGTCGTCTTTCAGCATTTTTAAAAAATAAAGCACGAAAACAGGAATCGAGAATACGAGCGCCTGCCTTACCCTGCCTGTCGAGATTTCCGAGAGCACGTAAGGGTTGAACGCAAAAAAAGTCCCGGCAAGAAAAGAGGCAAATTCATTTTTCGACAGATACCTGAAAAGCAGGTATCCGCAGACACCGTTTGCCGCAAGGACAAGTATTATCTTCAGGTTATATCCTGAAGCAGGGCCGAACAGCCACTCCAGGGGCCACGATATGAAAGTCAGATCGAACATGTTCCCGGCCTCTGGAAGGTGGCTTACGGAAAATAATACATATAACCAGAAATTAATGCTCCCGCTGTCATGCCATGCGGATGAAAGCACCTGTTTCATCCACCAGTAGCGCCAGAGCCAGCCCTGGAGTTCGCCTTCGCCGATGTAGGCGCTTGAAAAATTGCCCAGCGCCGGGCGGTTTATCAATAAAGCGATAATAAGATACCCGATGCCTGCCGTAACCGGTAGGATAAGGTTGTAATAAAGCATAAAATGGCGCCGCTGGAATTTTTCCCACATCCGGGTAATCATGATCATGGTAATTTCAGCATAGATGTGCTTCTTCCTTTTCAGTTACTTACCGGGGCCGGTTTTGTCCTTCCGGGCTTTTTTCGCCTGCTTTATTATGCTGACGGTTTCATCGACAAGGTCGGGGGAACAATACGGAAGCTGATCCTCCAGGGTTTTCAGGACGAGGTCGTGATCCGCAACGTTCGATATTAAAGACATGCGTATGGCATCATCCTGTATATCGTTGTCGGGATCAAGCGCCGATAATATCCTGATAATACAACCGGTATCCCCTGTGGCATAAAACCATCCCCAGAGTGTATCGATAACAGTAACATCGACAAAAGGCAGTTCCGTTACCGGCGGGGCGGGGGTTTCCATCCTGGCTATGAGATCGGCTTTGTCGGGACTGTCGGGGAGTGTATCGGTAAGCATTTTCAGGCCGCCGGAACATTCGGGACTCCCGGCCAGCCACAAAGAAAAGCAGATGAAAATTTTCTCATCGGGGGTAAGGCATTTTAAAGGCTCGCCCCATCCTTCCAATCTTTCGGGATACCGGTGAAAAATACCGGCGATAAGCCCCGAGACCGTCGGCCCGAAATCCTCCGCTTCATGGAGCCGTAGCCGGAAAATGAACTTGATTGCATCGACGAGATGGTCGGGGTCCGGGTGTAAGTAAAAGAATTCGGCCCAGTCCTGGAACTGCTGGACGGATTGAAAATAATTGTCCTGGTCCTCGTTTTTTATTTGATCGGCAGGCGGGTTTCCGGCAGGCGCCGTCAATATGTTGTCCGGCGATACCGATGTTCCTTCTGTCGGGGAAAATGACGGGGACGGGCATAAAACCGGCTTTTTGAGCGGCGGCCTGGAAACAGATTCCGTGCTCAGAGGATTTTTGCTTTCCTCTGCGTCTATAACGCCGGGAAAAAGGATACACGTCAAAAAAACCAGGATAAAAAATAATTTTTTCAAGGTAAACTCCCCGGTAAATATACTATAAAATTCGTTTTAACGAAAAGATTACCTTGTTATTATGAGAGGGAAACAAATTTCAGGCGGCAGCAATTATTCAAACCTGCCATAACAGGTCTGTTTATGATATGATCTAGAAACTAGAGACTAGAGACTGGAAACTAGAAACCGTGGTACCTGGTTTCCAGTCTCCAGGTGGGAACATTGAGCGAGCATTCAACTGAAAACGCCGATAGCAAGGCAATATCCGGGAGCAGATCAATTCGGGGTGATTTTACCGGCTGGATCATTGACGGCCTCATCCTGCTGGCCATGTTCACAGCTTTTTTTCTGCTCCAGGTTTACTGGCTGTCTCTTGATCCCCTGATACCGGGCGGGGATGCCTCCATGCTTTTAACCATGAGCCTGAAATTCAAGCGGATGCTTTTCGAATCGGGAGCATTTTCCGCATCGATGTTCAATACCGCCGAATATCCGCCGCTCCCTTTCTGGATAAGCACCATAATGTACAGAGTTTTCGGGGAATCGGAATATATTGCTTACCTGGGGGTCTCTTTAACCGTCATGCTTGCCATTGCAGGCTTGTACCTCGGGGGCAGGAAAGCCGGCGGCAGGGCTGCAGGGCTTCTTTCGGCCCTTCTCCTTCTCTCGTGTCCCGAGTTCCTTTATGAAAGCAGGAGTTTCCTCCCCGACGTCCCCATGATGGGATTTCTCGCGCTTGCCGTTGCCGCGCTTTTATATTCGGATTATTTTCGCAAAAAAAGCTGGGCCGCCGCTTTCGGCATATTGTTCGGCCTTGGGATGCTTGCCAAGTTTTCGCTGTTTTATTTCATTGCAGGCGCGGTCATCATTATGCTTCCGGGCATCATGGGCAAAGAAAAAAGGGGCTTGAAAATCGCGGTCATGGCGGTTATCGCAGGCCTGATCGTAATTATATCATGGGTCTTTAAAAGCGGGGACGCTTCTCTTTTCGTAAGGCGGTTCATATCGGCGATATGGCCTGTTTTTATTGTTTTAAGTGTCTTAATCTCTTACTTCTTAATGAGATCGAAAAAAGGCTCGTCCGGTGATTCTTTCAATAATTTCATCGGGGCATTTGTTCTTTCGGCCGGGATATTTGTTCCCTGGTACCTGGGGGCGGCTCCTGAATTTTTCGAAAAAGCAAGGATCCATTTTTTCGGCTGGTATTCGACACAGGGGGCGTCATTTCTCGAAGTTTTCAAAACCAACCTTGCCTCTCTCAACTCGTTCATCCCGCTCGGCTTTGTGCTCCCGGCCGCGGGCTTCGTATATTCTCTTTTCTTCAAGTCCCTGCGAAGGTTCGCTTTAATATTTGCCGGGGCTTTTGTTTTTGCATTTTTCCTTACATCGTGGTCCGTCGGATACAACCCGTTTCCCAGGTATGTGCTTCCATTGATTATTTATATGATACTTTTCATTGCACTGGGGTTCGGAGCACTCCCCCGGGCAGGGAGAGTCATAGCGGGGATAATTATAATGATCCTGGGACTATGGGGCATGTGCGGCTGGGTCGGCGTTTATAATTATGATATTCAGGCGTTCAGAATCCCCGTGCTTACAGCCATGAGACCCCAGCCCGAATCGTTCGGACATAGAGATACGATTAACCGGGTGCTTTCAAGGGTAATAGAAGATTCGAAAGCCCGAAGCATTGGGAAGCCGCCCGTGGTGCTGGTCGCCGGGTTTTCTGAGCTTTATCTCCCGGATTTCGGATCGCTTTCGTATTACGGCGAAAAAGCCCGAACCCCCGTTGTAACCACAGGCGATCCCGGGGTAAGGTTCAGGGATTTCAGAGATCTCGTTTCATCGGATTATGCGCTGTTTTATCAAAAAGATTTCCCGGTCATCGAGTCAATTTCGGGCACCGCCAGGAATAAATATGGATTGAGTGTTATATTATTGGGTGAATATAACCTGCCCAGGGCGGGGAATCGGTACAAGATTCGCCTGTACAGGGTTTCAAAAAGTGGCGAGGAGGTTGAAAAAAGATCGCGGTGAGATATGTAGTTGTAAACACAATACTTGTTCTGGCGATAGCAATATCGGCATGTTTATTCACGGGCTGTTCGGCGGATAAGAAGCAGGAGGCGGTAAGGACTGAAGCCCTCCGGAAAACTCCCGAAACGAAGGAGGACAAGCTGCTTGATGAAGCGTTTAAATATTACAAAACCGGAAGGTATGATGAATCTGAGAAAGCTTATAATTCGGCGCTTGAGATAAACCCCGATTCTTACAGGGCGTATGCCGGGCTTGGCGATTTATATTTAAAACAGAGGCTCTGGAAGAAATCTGAACAGGCGTATATGACAGCCCTTTCCAAGGATTCGGGCGGGACGGACGCACATTTCGGCCTGGGCGACATTTACCTGGAATACAGGCGTTACCAGGATGCGGAAAAGGAGTTCCGGACGGTTTTGAAACTTGATCCGTCGTATGAAAGAGCATATACCGGGCTGGGGGATATCTGCGTCGATCTCCACAGGTGGGAAGAAGCCGACAGGTATTTCGGCGAGGCATTGAAAAGGAATCCCGATCCCAATTATGAGGATACATGGGTAGGTTACGGCCAGCTTTATGCGGAGCAGGGAAAATACAAGGAATCCGAGGAGACTTTCCGTAAAGCAGTCAAGGCCAACTGGCTGGACGAGGATTCTCATATCGGCCTGGGAGAAGCCCTTGCCGCGCAGGGCAGGTACAAGGAAGCCGTGGAAGCCGTGCGTGACGCACTCAAGCTTGATCCTACATATTCCGAGGCAAGGATCATACTTGCCAGGATACTGAAGAAAAAAGGTGATATAAAGGCCGCCGAAAAGGAATTACAGGAGGGCTTACGCATCACTCCCGATGATCCCGATATAAAATCTGCGATTAAATCTATCTATGCGCCGGAGGAGTTTATTAATGAAGATGACGATGTAACCTCACAATACAAAGAAACCGACGGAGAGGGAGGCTTGGGGTTCGAGCTTCTTCATGAAGGCAAAATAGCCGAAGCGGAAAGAGAATTTTCAAAGGCGCTGAAGGATAACCCGGAATCCGTTGAAGGGCACCTCGGTACGGCGGCCATCTACCTGCTCAATAAAAGATACGACAAGGCGAAAGAAGAATATAACTATACCCTGAAGATAAAGCCTGACCTGGCTTCTGCACGTGCAGGACTGGGGATAATCGCATACGAACAGGAAGATTATGCCGGGGCCGAAAAGGAATTCAAGGAAGCTCTCAGGATGAGTCCCGATAACCTGCGCGCCCTTGTGGGTCTCGGAGATGTTTGCGTCAGGCTGAAGAAATTTGAGGAGGCAAGGGAATATTTCGGGAAAGCCGTAAAATTAAGCCCGGGAGATGTCCATGCAAATATCGGGATAGGCGATTCGTACATGGAGGAAGGCAATTACGAAAAAGCCCGTGACGCATACCGCGGGGCGCTTGCGCTCGACCCGGAAGACAGGGATGCGAGGCTTTCCATGGCAGATGCCCTTATGGAGCTCGGCCTGCTTTCTGAGGCCGAAAAGGAATATAAAAATGTGATCTCAATCGATCGGAAAGGCATCCGGAAAGACCCTGTCGATAACAGGCCCCGGGAAGGATTAGACGAGATTAAAGAAAAAAGAAAAGCTGCTAAATAGGGAACGGAACGTTATGAAAACCTTATTCCCGGATAGTAAAAAATCTTCAATCATAATTTATATATTGCTGGCGTTGATCATATTTACGGGCTGCCAGGGGGACATGATCCGTCCGCGGGCGGAGGCGGCCCTCCGGGTCCGGCGCCTCCCCGAAGCCGAGAAGCTTTACAGGATCATGGTCGGCAAAAACCCGCACGATAAATCCGCCTTGCTCGGGCTGGGTCTGACCCTTGCCGCCGAAGGCAAATATGACGAGGCACAGAAATATCTTGAAGAAATATTAAAGGATGATCCCGAGAATGACCTGGCGGTTGCGGGCATCGGCAGTATCGAGTTGGGAAAACGTGATTTTACAAAAGCCGAGGCGCTGTTCAAGAAGGCCGTTGAGAAAAATCCAGGGAATTCATGGGCGCTTGCGGGTCTCGGCGATATAAGGCTTGAAGAGAAAAATTTCAAGGGAGCAGGAGAATTCCTTGAAAAAGCCGTGAAAGCCAATCCCGGTGATTACCATGCTTTGCAGAGCCTCGGCGACGTTTATCTTGAAGCGGGACAATACCCGAAAGCTATCGCGTTGTACAGCGAGTCGATAGAGTTGTTCGGAGAGGACCCGCATGCCCATGTGTGCCTTGCCGATGCTTACCTTGCATCGGGCAACCTATCAAAAGCCAGGAAAAAGTTCGAGAAAGCCCTTACTGTCAATCCCGGCGAAGTCGATGCGTATGTCGGCCTGGGAGATATAGAAATGCGGAATGGAAATTACCGGGGCGCGGTTGGGCCTCTTCAGAATGCCATAAAGCTGGATCCCGGGCACCCCGGTGCGCATACCAGCCTTGCCGAGGCATACCTGGGCATGGGCCGCATCGATGACGCCGGGAAAGAGATAAAGCTGGCGATGGAGATTGCCCCGGGGGACGAAGACGTTTACACGGTTAAGGGAAAAGTAGTGGAGGCTATCGGCGATAAAGATTCTGCGGAAAAATATTTCAGGAAAGCAGTGGAGGTCGCGCCTCAGAGAGGGGAGCCGGGGCTTGCCCTGGCCGGCTACCTTGCCCGTTGTGGCAAAATGCGCGAAGCAGGGGAGGCGCTTTCAGCCGCTCTTAAGATAAACCCGGCATTGTCTTCGAATTTGTCGGAGCCGGGGTATGGTAAACTTTCGGAATTGAAAATTTCAGGGAATGCTACTGATCAGGAGAAAAAAAACAATCTAGACTCGGATATTGTTTCCCGGATCGAAGATCCCGGGCAGCGCCTTTACGACGAAGGCGAATATACTAAGGCGGCTTCATATTATTTCAAGCGGCTTGAAATGGACCCGAAGGACGTGGATGCGCTGGTGGGCATGGGATATTCATTGACGAAGCAGGGCAGATACGAGGAGGCGCGGGAGAAATTTAACGAAGCCGTAAGGCTGGACCCGGATTTCGAAAAGGCCTATACGGGCCTGACTTACGTTTGTTTCCGCGAAGGCAAATACAACGAGGCGATAAAGCTGAGCAAAGAGACACTGGAAAAACATCCCGGATTTTCCAGGGTCTGGATTACTCTGGGGGACCATCTCCACCGTGTCGGCAAGTATGAGGAATCTCTTTCGGCATACCGCTCGGCGTTGAAGATCGATCCTTCGGCGGACAGGGCGTGGGTGGGGCTGGGATATGTGAGCTCAAAGCTGGGACGGTACGGGGATGCCGAAAAGTATTTTCAAAAAGCCATAGCCGCCAACCCCCATTGTGACCGTGCTTATGTCGGGCTCGGGTACCTTTATTATGAGCGGGGCAGGTATGAAAGCGCCCTTTCCGCTTATAACATGATATTGAAAGATAACCCGAGGTCGGAATATGCTTGGGTGAACAGGGGCCATACGCTGATAGAGCTTGACAGGCTGCCTGAAGCCGAAGAAGCATATCTCAAGGCGCTGGAAGTTAACCCCGAAAGCGGTTATGCCCACTTCGGGCTGGGAGATGTTTACTTCGAGTCGGGAAATTACGATAAAGCGCGCAAGATGTATAACCGCTCCCTTGAAATAAACCGTCATTCCGTCAATACCTATAACCGTCTTGCCAACATGGAAAGTCTGCTGGGGGAGAGGAAGAAAGCGGAGGAATATCTTAAGAAATCTCTTGCAATAAATCCCAACGAGGAAGAAGCATGTGTCCAGATGGGCGATCTTCTTATGGAAGACGGTAAGCCGGAAGAGGCCCGTGTTTTATACGACAGGATACTCAAGCAACGGCCGAACTATGAACCGGCCGTCCTGGGCAAAGCCAGGGCGCTCTTCATATCGGGGAGAAAAAACGAAGCTTATGAAATGCTCGGGGAGGCGGAGAAAATCGACCCCACGTCAGCGCTTCCTTTAATTATAAAAGGTGAGTTTCTGCAGAGAAAAGGCGATCTGAAAGGGGCCGAAGCATTATACATGAAAGCGCTTCAAAAAGAAGATATAGCAAAGGAGGCGCTCTATTACCTGGCCCGTTTATATTCACGGGAGGGAAGGACGGATGAGGCTCTTGCCAGGCTTGAAGAAGCGGTTAAATACGACCCCGAAGCAAAGGCAAGGGCAATTGGAGATCCCGGCTTTGACCCGGTAAGGAATAATAATAAGTTTCAGGAACTTGTAAGGGTTATAAAGAAATGAGATGTTCGATCCTTAACGTCATATCGGCGGTGTTTCTCGGGGCTGTGCTGATACTGTCCGGTTGTAATTCCGGCGGAACCGGCGGTAAATCCCGCATGGTTCCACGGAATGACGGGGAGAAGGCTTTTCAGGAAAGAGACTTTTCGGGCGCCGAAGCTGAATTCAGGAAAAAAATCGACGAAAGCCCGGATTCTTTCCAGGCCCACTTCGACCTTGGGAAGCTCCTGGCCGAGAAAAAAACGTACGATGCCGCCGAAACCGAATTGAAAAAAGCCGTCGGCTTGAACCCGGGATTTGCCCCGGCATACGCATCGCTGGGTTGTCTTTATTTTACAAGGCGGGACTATAACGCCGCCGGGAAATATTACAGGAAGGCTGTGGAGCTTGATCCGAAAGATTCGTATGCGAGGGTCGGCCTGGGAGAGCTTTTTTTCAATCTTGGAAAATTTAACGAAGCAGAGGAACAATTTAAGGAAGCGCTTTCCTGTAACCCGGAATCGGGCGGCGCCAACCTCGGCCTGGGTGATTTATTTCTTAACCGCGGAGAACTTGAAAATGCTGAAAAATATTATCGCCGGGCGTTGGAAATAAACCCGCAGGATGAAGACGGCTGGGTGGGTCTCGGGGATGTTTATCTTGACATGGGGAAGCTGAATGAAGCCACCGAATTTTACGAGAAAGCTCATAAGATCAATGAGTTTAATGAATATGCGCTGGCAGGGCTTGGGGCGGTTGAATATAAAAAAGGAAAATTCGATATGTCCGAAAAATATTTCCGGGCCGCTTTGAAGCTTAATCCTGAATGTGAAGACGCTTCGGTTTATATGGGCAGGATAGAGATGAAACGAGGCAGGGCAAAGGATGCGCTTTCATTTTTTGATAATGCCCTGAGTACCGCTCCCCGTATGACGGAGGCAGGGCTGGGAAGGATTAAGGCCCTCTGTGCTCTCAATAGAAAGGAAGAGGCCGAAGAGGATTTGAAGAATTTTATTAAAATAAACCCTGAGGTAAAAAAAGCCGTGGAAAGAGATGCCACACTGAAAGTTCTCCTGAAGGGGTCTTTGAATCGTTGAGAAGATTGGCCGTTATTATATTTGTTTTTTTATTGCTGTCCGGTTGTACGGAACCTGCTGGCGAGCCTGTTCATGTCCTTGCTCCCGAAGGGCTTTTGCCCGAACACCTGCTGCTCCAATTCGAAAGGGACACCGGTTCGCAGGTTATGGTTGACGAGTACGATTACGGGGAGTCTATAAAAGGCGCTCTTGCCGGCGGGGATGTAAAATATGACGTAGTAATCGCCGAACAGAGATACACCGAGTCTCTCAGAGATTACGGCCTCCTTGTCAGCGGGGGGTTTCCATACCTGGCAAATGAGATATGGCTCGGCAGGAATCCTGAATTTGTGCCGGAGCCGATCGAGTCCTGGAAAGATCTATGGCTTAACGAGTATGCGGGCCGTATCGGGGTTTTATGGGATTCCAGGGAAATGATAGCTGTCGGGCTGCTGGCGGCGGGTTATAATTTAAACAGCACCGACCCAGATGCCTTGAACAGGGCCGGTGAAATGCTTGCTCGCCTGGCGCCCAATGTTAATGTGAAATATTCGGGCTACAATCTTGAACAACTCTATTCCGGGGATCTTGGCCTGGCAATGGTACATTCGGGATCGCTGAACATTTTAAAATCTTACGGCTCCGCAATAAAAGGGGATCGACCGGGGGAAGGCGTTCCCGGAACCGTATTGTATATTGCGCCGGTAACGAATATGGAGCATAGGGAAACTGCCGCGAAACTCGCGAAATTTTTGCTGGAGCCTGAGAATTTGAAAATGGCGGCGCTTTATTCCGGGTCGTTTATCGGCACCGAGCCTGTCTTAACAATGCAGACGCTGCCGCCGGAAGTAATGCAGGTAGTGGAAGCTATTTACAAGGAGAGATTTGAGCGTGTTCGGCAGGCTTATGAATAAAATTTTCGGGATAGAACCCGGGAAAATGTCTTTGATCGCGGTCGGCCGGTTTATATTGATTGTAGCTATATTTATGCTGCCCCTGGCATTGATAGTTTCATGCAAGCCGAAGGGCGGCGAGCTTCCCGGGAGCGTCCAGCTTGATGTGCCCCAGGTATATGATGGCTGCGGGAGGCTTTGCGTCCTTGGTTCGCTGGCGATGCTGATGCAGGCTTATAATCGAAATATTACTTACGACCGGGTAGTCCTTGCCAGCGGTGCGGGAGCAGGATATGGCTGTTCGCTTTTTTCCGGGGGTCTCCCACCTCAGAAACTGGCATTCAATGTTTTTAGAAGGATGGGTTTTCGTCCCAATATGGCTATTGGCCCGAATCCCAACCCCGTAGTAATATTTACTTTTTTGAAGAGGATGCCTCCCGATAAGGTAGATCACTTCAAAAATTCGTCCGAAGCTGAGGATTTGCTTAAAGAAGAGCTGACCCTCAATCACCCTATAATGGTTCATGTTGATGAATTTTTTATGGCCGACAGAGGGCGTCCCGACATCAGGAGGAGGAGGCATAACCCTCATTTTATGGTCGTAACCGGTTATGATGAAAACAATTATGTTCTTAATGACCCGGGGTTTTGCAGCAGTTCGGCATGCGGGATAAAGATCGGCAGGGAAGAGTTCCTTCAGGCATGGAAGGAAGGCGGAGCAGGCGGGGAAAAATTCGGGCCGTATTTTATGCTGTGGCTGGAACCCCTGTCAAAACAGCCGTCGGATCGACAATTGATGGAATACATAAAAAGGGATTCCAGGTCGTCTCCTTTTTATATGCGGGCATTCGCATCGCGCCTGAAGAGAGGAGTGGGTTTTTATGATCCGCTCCGGCTGTTCGATACCAGCACGGAGGTGCTGGGAAGGCGCTATCTAGCCGCTTACCTTTATAAGAAAGGCCTGAAAAAAACTTCCGATTTATATGAGCAAAGCGCATCCATGCTTGAAAAAGCTCCTATGTGCAAGGATAGTAAAGAGATGGCCCAACTGCTTTTAAAGGTTGCCGACCTGGAAGAGAAAGCATCGAAAGCTCTGTGTTCGGCGAAACAGTAAGGCGAATCAGGCAAGGAATCAAGCAATGAAAAATTTTTTAAAGAAAGTTTTCCCGTTTCAAGGCAAAGCGGCTAAAACGCTTGGCGCATTCTCCGGCGCGGCCATGCTTAACGATACGGGTGAAGAGATGTTCGCACCTTACCTTCCACTTTTCGCCACGGTTTTTCTTGGCATGAGCCCGGAGCAGTACGGCATTATGGAAGGCATGGTGGAAGCTGTCAACAGGATCCTCCGAACTTTTACCGGGGCGCTCTCGGACCGCTGGTCCCGGAAGCTGCCTGTTGCACTGGGCTATGTATTGATATCGGTTTCCAGGATTTTAATGGCTTTTGTAAATATCTGGTACTGGCTGGCCGGCGCGCGCGCAGTCAGGCAGGTGGGGAGATCCATGCGCGACCCCGCAAGGGAGGCCGCCATAGCAGACAATATCGGTCAGGAACTCAGAGGAAAGGCGTTCGGGTTCCTGAACGCGGTCGATACATTCGGCGCCGTTATAGGCCCGGCTGCAGGTTTGATTATTCTGTCTCTCTTCAGTTTCGGCCATCTGTCTTTTAATCCCGGGCAACAATTCTCCGAACATGCATTCAGATGGCTGTTCGTATTGGCTGCCATACCGACATTTATATCGGCATTTCTTATTATGAAATTCCTGCCCGAAAAAAATAGGGGCAAATCCGAAAACGCAGACGATAAGATCGTCAATGCAGAAAACTCAGATTTGAAAAGCGAAGAAAACCAGGGTTTCTGGGCCGGCATAAAATCATATATGACCCATAAAGAGATAAAAAAAATGACGGCATCGAACGTGATGCTGGCCATGGGAGCCGTTCCGATTTCCATGATGCTCCTGTACGTTTACAAGCATTTTTCAGCTTCAGCGGCAACCGGCGGAATCTTGTTTATAGTCTATTCCATTGCGCATTTTTTGTCTTCGTATCCGGCAGGAGATGTTGCGGACAGGATAGGGGGCAAAAAAACTCAACTCCTTGCCGTATTTTTTTTAATCGCGGCTTTCGCAAGCCTGATGATTGCTCCATCTGATTTCTGGTGTTTTCCCGCCTTTATTTTTTATGCGTGTTTCGATTCTTTATGGCTCGTTAACCGCCGCGCGGTTATGTGCCTGTATGCCCCGGAGGACAGGAGAGGGCAGTTCCTGGGGACTTTCTCGACTTTTTACGGCCTCTCGTCTTTCTTGGCTCCTATACTTGTCGGAATTATCTGGCAGAGAATAGGAGCATATCATGCGTTCGGGTTCGCATCTATTATTGCGGCTTTTTCCTTGTTTTTCATGCCTTCGGATGGAGGGAGGAACAATCAATGTGCCGCATGATGACGGTATTGTTAATAATCGTCTTTTTATTTGCCGGATGCCAGGGCGGAAGCAAAGATATAGTTTTAAAAAAACCGCCCGAAGGGGTTATCCTGGCCCCGGCGCTGGAAGACGACCCTGGGTTCAAAAAGCTCGATAAGGGAGATTATACCGGCGCGGAAAATATTTTCAAGAAAAGGTTGGAGAAAAAACCCGGCTCGGTTTACGACCTGCTCGGAATCGGCGAGACTTATATAGAGCTTGAGAAGCTGCCCGAGGCACTGGCCGCTTTCAAGAAGGCTCTTGAGCTTAAGCCCCGCTCTTCCGAAGCGGCATGGGGTATGGGAGAAACATACCGTTGTATGAAAAAATTCGACGAAGCTGTCTTAAGCCTGAAAAAATCACTGGAGTTTCAGCCTGAAAATTACAGGGCTTATGCAAGCCTGGGCAATGTTTACCTTGATCAGGCCGGGTATCCGAAGGCTGAAGAGGCGTACAGGAAAAGCCTGGACCTCAACCCGTACTATATGCGGGCTTATACCGGCCTGGCATTTTCAATCTTGAACATGGGGAAGAAAAAGGAAGCCCTCAAGGTAACCAGCGATCAGATTGCGGCCAATCCCCACTACGCCAGGGGATATGCCGCAAGAGGCTTTATTCTTACAGACATGGGACAGCTTGACCTGGCCGAGGAAAGCTACAATAAAGCCCTGGACCTGGAGCCGCGTTTCTACAGGGCCAGGCTGGCGCTGGGCGACGTTTATTTTAAAAGAGGCAAATTCAAAGAGGCCGAAGAGGCATTCAAGCAGGTGCTCAAGGAAGTTCCCGGCGACCCTACGGCAAATATCGGTCTCGGGCTGATGTTCCTTGAAAATGAACATTACAATGAAGCAGAGACGGCTTTTAAAGCAGCGCTCAAACTTGACCCCGGTAATATCAAGGCTTTAAACAGCATGGGCGAGTTGTATCTCGGGAAAGATAAGTATGAAGAGTCTGCAAAATATTATACGAAGGCACTTAAGGTCGATCCGGGTTCCGGGCCTGCCCTTGTAGGGTTGGGGAAAGTTGCATTCAGGCTCGGAAATTTCCAGGAAGCGGAAAAATATTATCATGCAGCCGTAAAGAAAAATCCCGAATATTCCGATGCCCTTGTCGCGCTGGGCGAATTGTATTTGAAGACAGGGAAAATAAGAGAGGCGGAAAAGTACCTCCAGGAGGCTTCCCGCATAAATCCTTATTATGTCGATGTCCATATTTTACTGGGCCGGGTTTTGATTCTCCAGAATAATCCCGAGCTTGCCCAGCAGGAATTCTCCCAGGTATTGAGGACTGCGCCTGATTCATCGGAAGCTAACTTCTGGATGGCGGCGGCGCTTGCAAAGCAGGATCGAAACCTGGCCCTGGATTACCTTAATAAAGCCCTGGAACTTGAGCCGGCTCTTGCCGAACAGGTGATGACCGAGCCTGAGTTCGGGCCGCTGAGAAGCGATCCCAGGTTTTTCTACATCCTTGAAAGGAACCATAAATGAAAAAACAGGTTGTAAAAGGGAGCGGGCCGTTCCAATATTTACAACCGGTTACCGTCTTGCTTATTGTAATGATTTTTATTTTTACAGGCTGTCCGCATAGATCTTCCGGTGTTCGACCTCAGGAGAAGAAAAACGATTTTAATAAACCCGTACATGTGAGGACGGAGAATATCAGGCAGGCCGGGGATGCCGATGAGCTGTTCAGGAAAAAAGATTTCGGACCTGCGCTCGATGCTTACATGAAAGCGTTAAAGAAAAACCCCGAAAACCAGGAGGCGTATCTTGGAGCGGGGCGTTGTCTTATGGAACTGGGCAGGCTTTCCGAGGCGCGTGATTTATACGCGAAGCTGCTTGAGAAATTTCCCGACTCCCAGGGGGGCGCTATAGATCTTGCCAACCTTTACAGGAAAGAGAGAAAATATCCCGAGGCCGAAAAGCTTCTGCAGGAATATCTCGACAGGCACCCGGATGCCGAAACTGCAGGCCAGAGATTGGGAGACCTGTATTACGAGCAAAAAAAATACCGCGAAGCCGTTGCACAATATAAAGTTGTATTATCGATAAACCCCCGCAGCGAACATGCCTGGGTGGGACTCGGAGAAGTTTATTATGAGCTTGGAAGAACTGATGACGCAGAAAAGGCCAACAAGAAAGCGGTCGCGATAAACCCGAAATCCGGCAATGCACACCTGGGACTTGCGGAGATTTACAGGAACCAGGGGAAATTCAAACTTGCCGAACCCGAGTATGAATTGACCCTTGAATATAACGGGGATGATCCGGACAGCATTGCAAGCGTCGGGGATTATTATATGGCCAGGGGAAAAAGAGATAAGGCCGAAACGGCGTATTTAAAAGCGCTGGCTCTTGACCCCGACAATGAAGATGCCAATATAGGGGTCGGCAGGATCCGCATCCTGGACGGCAGGCTTGATGACGCCGGGAAACATTTCTGCACGGCTATCGAACAGAACCCCAATTACAGCAGGGCTTATTATGAAATGGCCGTGCTGGGAGCCTTGAAAAAAGATCGGAGCATGATGCTTGATTACCTGACTAAAGCTATAATGATAGATCCTGTTACTTATAAAAGCCGTGCGGCCGAGGACGGCGCGTTCATGCAATATCATTCCGACAGGGAATGGAACAAGATCGTGCATTAAGCTTCGCTCAGGAGGCATATTGTTAAAAAATCTGCTTCTGGTTCTTGTTTTAGCCGGTATGTTGATGTTTCCGACCGGGCGGCAGGGAAGATTGAACTTCAACCGGTGTTTTGAAAAAGGTTTTTCAGGTTCTGTAACGTATCATTCGGATTAAATAATCGCTATATCGACGGTTTCCCCGGAGGGCTGCTTGCTGAAAAAACTGTTCCTGGTTGTAATATGTGCTGCCGGAGTTTTCCTGGTTTCTCTGGTTTTTTGCGAATGCATATTCCGGTTCCATGTTCCCGAAATATATTCCGAAGGCGGCAATGCGTTATGGCTGAAACATTCCTGGGTAGGCGACAGGCATACGCCTGATGAATACCGCAGCCTGGCAGCAAGGCTTAAAAAGATGAAAATTACCGATGCTTATTTTCATTCAGGGCCTTTTAACGGTAACGGCACTGTAAACAGGGACAGGTTTTCAAATGCGCCCGAACTTATTAAAAACATGAAGAAGCTTGCGCCGGACATAAGGCTCCAGGCATGGCTGGGCCAGATCGAAGCGAAAGCAGGAGGCCCTCTCGACCTGTCATCGCCGGCAACCAGGAAAAATATCATAGATACATCATGTAAATTCATGGATATGGGATTCG
Source organism: Chloroflexota bacterium (assembly GCA_023475345.1). GTDB lineage: Bacteria > Vulcanimicrobiota > JAMCWD01 > JAMCWD01 > JAMCWD01 > JAMCWD01. Next base: position 128,557 of record JAMCWD010000001.1, read on the forward strand.
ACGGGATCCATTATGACATCGAACCCATATACAGCGGAGACGGCGATTTCCTGTCATTGTTGAAGGACACTCGTAAATCAACTAAATCAAGAGGGAAAGTTCTTTCGGTAGCCGCCCATAAGCCTGAGCCTGTGCCGAATATCGAGTCGATTTTAAGGAAGTTCATATCTTATACCGGCTACTGGAAAAGGAGTTATTTCCTGGATGTCGCGAGAGAGACGGACCAGGTTGCAGTTATGAGCTACGATTCGGGAGCGCCTGTCCCGTTTCTTTACGGGAACCTGGTTTCATGGATTACGGAATGGTCTGTAAAAAACGGGGTTCAAAATTTATACGTAGGGGTTCCTTCTTATGATGAGATCACTGGGGGACATAACCCGCGTGTGGAGAATGTCGGCAATGCCTTAATGGGCCTGAAAAAAGGCGCATCGAAACTTAAACCGGGCGACAGGAAAAAAGTCGGTTCCGCCATTTACGCCGATTGGACAACCTCCGACGAAGAACTCGGTATATATATGAAAGAATGGATTGGAAATCAATAATCCGCCTGTATTGCCGGGCTTATTTTTTCCCGAACGCCCTCATGATGTGATCTTCTCCGCCGATATAAAGAACGCCGCCCGGACCGATGACCGGTGATGATTCTATGTATCTTGTCGTCCGGTACTGCCATTTAAGGCGGCCGGTATCATAAAGTGCATAAATAAAGCCGTCATCGCTTCCGAAATATATGTGGCCGCGCTTATCAACCGCCGGAGAAGAGTAAACTTCATACCTTGTCATGTATGTCCATTTGCCTTTACCGTTCGAGCCTACGGCATACAATCGCCCGTCTTCGCTCCCGATGTAAATAGTTTTTTCATCGGGCGAAAGCGACGGAGATCCCGGCAGATAGCCGTCCGCATTATATTTCCATAAAAACTTCCCGCCGGCGCCGAGAGCATAAAGACCGGCATCGTCGCTTCCGAAATATACCGTTCCTTCTTCGGATACCGAAGGTGAGGAGTAGATGCAATCCCCCGCCTTGTATTTCCATAACAATTTTCCGTTATATCCGATACAATAAAGAAAGCCGTCCTCCGAGCCGAAATATATGTTCCCTTCCAGAGAGACAGCCGGAGCTGTAAGGATTTTATCTTCTGCTTCAAATTTCCAGACAGGTTCTCCGTTATGGTCAAGAGCGTATAAATTGTCGTCATTACAGCCGAATAACAGGATGCCTTCGTTTGTAATAACCGGGGAAGAGACCACCCAGTCGTCTGTGTTGTATGTCCATAAAACTTTGCCGCCGGGGGAGAATGCAAGCAGCCGGTTGTTATTTGCGCCCGTGTATATGACGCCGTCCTTGCGGAGGGCAGGCGAGGCATTGACGCAGTCGCCGACATGATACTTCCATTTCAAGCCGCCTCCGGGACCCAGGCAGTAAAAACTACGGTCACCGGAACCGAAATAGAGATTGCCTTTCGAATCGATGCAGGGAGATGACATGATCTGGAATCCTGTCTTGAATTCCCATAGTATATTTGAAGTGTCGGGACCTTCATAAGGGGAATTATGCGTATGGCGGAGATCATGGCCGTACATGGGCCAGGACGAATCGGCCAGGGAGAAATCGGGCTCAGGCGGAGGCATCACCGACGGCGCGGCGGTGTAATCGGCAGGCTCCTCATTTTCCGCCGAGTCAAGGGCAGGCGGCTTTGAACAGCCCGGCATGAAAAATATCACGAGCAAGAAAATGGCTGCTGCGCATAGTAATTTTTTTAATCCCTTATACAATCTTTTTCTCCTCACGGCGTGATTGCGTACAGGCTGCCGTCCTCGCCGCCGATGAAAAGGATGTGCCCTTTTCCCAGGGCAGGCGAAGATGTAATCCTGCCGCCGGTAATAACCCGCCACTTACAACGGCCGTCCGATGAAATACAATACAACGATTGATCCTGCGAGCCCACGTAAACTTCGTTCATGGTATCGAGGGCCGGAGACGAAGTTACTTCGTGGCCGGTCTTATATTTCCATTTCAATTGCCCGTTGGGTTTCAATGCATACAGGTACCTGTCGTCGCTCCCTACATATATAAACCCGCTTCTGCTTATAGCAGGCGAGCTCATGATCGAATGGGACGTCCGGAATTTCCATCTCAGGGAGCCGTCCGGGGCCAGGGAATAAAAGAACTCGTCTTCACAACCGAAGAAAATGTTGCCTTCCCAGTCTATTGCAGGCGATGAAGAGACGAAGTTTCCCGCCCGGTATTTCCATTTTATCTCGCCTTCCGCAGTAAATGCGTATAAGTTTTTATCTTCGCTGCCTGCGAATATTGTGCCGTTGGAGGCAGCGGCGGGCGAGGATTCTATGAACCCGCCGGTTTTATTCCGCCACCTTAACCTCCCTTTTCTGTCGAAAGAATATAAATTGCCGTCATTGCTGCCGATGTAAACTGTCCCGTCTCCCGTCAGGCAGGGGGAAGAGCGGACGTATCCGCCGGTCAGGTATGACCAGATTGCTTTTCCGCCGGGAGAAAGGCAGAATACGGCTCCTGAATTCGAGCCGCAGTAAATCCGGCCGTCTCCGTCAATGGCGGGAGAAGAGTGTACCGATCCTCCGGATTCGTATTTCCATAAGAATTTTCCCTGTGCCGTAAGGCAGTATATATTGCCGTCCGAGGAGCCGATAACCACCCTGTCATCGCCGCTTACCGCGGGAGACGAAGTTATGCCGCCGCCCGTTTCGTATCTCCAGTAAACATTTGCGGCATCAAGCCCTTCGGAGGATGCCTGGCCCGTATGGGCAGGATTATTGCGGAATTGAGGCCAGGTTGAAGGCGCCCCCGCACCTGTTTTTTCAGATGCGCACCCGGCCGGGAACATCAATACCAGCAAAGATGCCAGGTATAAAATCGACCGGAGGATCTTCATATTTCGCCTCTCATTATTTACCGATGCAGTATATCGTTCCGTCTTCGCTCCCTGTGATGACCATCCCGTTATACCCGAAGCCGGGTGATGAGCCGACGCAATCGCCTGTCTCGTACTTCCATAACAGGGATCCTTCCTGCGTTAAGCAATATAAATTCTTATCATCGCTGCCGAAATAAATGTTCCCGTTCATGTCAAAAGAAGGGGAGGAGCGAACTTTATTTTCAGTTTTATATCTCCATAACAGGCGTCCTTCGGGGGACACGGCCCATAAATAGCCGTCGTCGCTCCCGACATAAGCCGTCCCTTCCTGAGTAACCGCCGGGGAAGAAAAGATCCTTTCACCGGTGGTGAATACCCATCGAACCTTGCCCTGCTGATCAAGAGAATACAGGTTATGATCATGGCTGCCGATATATACATTGTCGTTCATGTCTATTGCAGGCGTGGACCGGACACAATCCCCGGTCTTGTATTTCCACAGTAACTTGCCGGCCGGGTCGAGGCAGTAAACGTTGTCGTCATGGCTGCCGACTACAATGTTCCCGTCCTTGCCTATGGCGGGAGACGATTCGACGAAGTCTCCGGTCTTATAGTCCCAGAGCAATTTTCCGGCCGGGTCGAAAGCATATAACCTGTGATCCTCACAGCCCACCACGATATTTCCATCAGGAGTTATAACAGGAGAAGATCCCACGTAGTTTGAAGTATTATACCGCCATACGAAGTTCCCGTCGCTATTGAGGCAGTAGAGATGCCTGTCATCGCTTCCGAAATAAATATAGCCTTCCACCGATACTGCGGCGGTGGAGCGGATGGAGCCGCCCGTCTTGTATTTCCAGAGGGGTTCCCCTTTCTTTGAAACAGCGTAGAAGCACCCATCTTTGCTGCCGATGTAAACCGTCCCGTAAGATGAAAGCGCGGGACTGCCGAAAATCTCTCCGCCTGTTTTGTATTCCCAGTTAAGGTTTGATTCGGCGGCCCCGGGAAATGGATAAGACCCGTTCCTGTGGGAGTCGCCCCTGAACATGGGCCACAGCGAAGGGCCGATTTTGACGATCTTTTTTTCCGGGATGTCTTCGACCTTCTTCGGGCAGCCTGCCAGGGCCGATATAGCTAAGACCAGGCAGATTATTATCAATAAGCGGCTATTAATCATCTAAATGTTTCTTTTTGTCCTCGATACAATATAGATAGCCGTTCTCGGAGCCGATGTAAAGCTTTCGTTTCGGCCCAAGGGCAGGGCTTGAATAAAGACATATATCGGACTGGAATTTCCATTCAAGCTTGCCGTAATGGTTCAAGGCGTAAAGGTTATTGTCATCACAGCCGACATAGATCGTGCCGTCATCGTCAACGAGAGGGGAGGAACCGAATTCGAAATCCCCTTTGAAGCTCCACTTTTTATCCCCGTCCCTGGTTATGTAATATAATTTCCCGTCGTTGCTGCCAACTATTATGCTGCCTTCCTGTCCTATTGCGGGGCTGGAAACTATTGAATCGCCGGTTTTGAATTTCCAGGCAAAATCCCCGTTCAGATCTATTGCATAAAGGTAACCGTCATCGCTCCCCACGTATAATATATTTTCTTCGCTTATGGCCGGGGACGAGCGGACGGCATCGCCGGTCTTGTATTTCCACATCAGCCTTCCGTCCGCGGTCAGGGCATAAATATTGCCGTCGAAAGAGCCGAAGAAGCTGTGTCCTTTATCAGTCAGTGCCGGAGACGAGCGGATCTTGCCTCCTGTTTTATATTTCCAGACGATAATGCCTTCTTCAAGCGTCATGCAGTAAAGGTTCCCGTCCTCGCTGCCTACCCATAGAAATTTATTGAGTATGTTCGGAGAGGATTCGATGGAGCCGTCGGTTTTTTTCTTCCAGCGGAGATTGCCTTTTGAATTCAGGCTGTAAACATAGCCGTCCTCACAGCCGAAATATAAATTGTTTTTATCGTCCAGCGCAGGAGTCGAGCTTATGGCGCCCCCGCAGGGAAAGCTCCAGAGAGCCTCTCCTTTCGGCGAAAACGCCCACATGAACTGGCCGTCGCTCCCGATGTATATATTTCCGGCGCCGTCTATTACGGGAGACGATGAAACTTCGGGGCCTATCTTGAAGCTCCATTCCAGCTTCCCTTTTTCCGGGCCTTTGAGCTTGGTAACCCCGGTATGCCTGATGTCGCCTCTCCACATGGGCCAGAAATGATCCTCAAACCCTGCAAGTGAAGGGACAGCCCATATAAGCGCCGCCATTATAAGTAAGGTTATTATGATTTTTCTCATTTCCGTTCTCCTTCGCCGAGGACATAAATGCAGCCGTCGTCGCTGCCTATAAGTATCCTTCTATCCGGCGTCAATGCCGGGCTGGAAACCACCCAGCTCCCTGTTTTATATTTCCAGGCGATTTTACCTTCCGGATCTATACAATAAATATAATCGTCTTCACAACCCACATATACATATCCCTCGCTGTCAACAGACGGGGAAGAAAATATCTCACTGCCCAGTTTCGCCTTCCAATGGAGGCTCCCGTCCGGCCTGGCGGAATACAGGAATTCATCTTCGCTGCCTATGTATATATTGCCTTCCCGGTCGATCGCCGGGCTGGATTCAACGTTGCGGAGAGCTTCTATTTTCCATCGGAATTTTCCCGAAGGCGAAAGTGCGTAAATGTACCGGTCGCTGCCCCCGAAATAAATATTTCCATCCGGGGCTATAGCAGGGGTAGAAAGGATGTTTTCTCCTGTTTTATATGACCATAAATATTTCCCGTCCGCCGATATCGAGTAAAGCTTCCTGTCCTTGCCGCCGAAGCATATATTCCCGTCAGGACCGACGGCAGGGCTGGATTCCACTTCTCCTTCGGTTACGTATTTCCAGAGTGATTTTCCCGAAGTGGTAAATGCATAAACGTTGTTGTCCCGTGAGCCGAAATATAATCTTTTGCCTGAAATATCAAGCGCGGGAGAAGTGCTTACCCAATCCCCAACCTTGTATTTCCATTTGAGCCTGCCGTTCGGTGACAGCGCATAAAAAAACGAATCGTTGCTCCCGAAGTATATCAAGCCGTCCGGGTCTACGGCGGGCGTGGAAAATACGCGGTCTCCCGTTTTGTATCTCCACAAAAATTTGCCGTTGTAAGAGAGGGCATAAAGATAATTATCATGGCTCCCTACATAAACAGTTCCGCCGGGCCCGATTACAGGGCTGGAATCCAGGTTCCCTCCTGTCTGATATTTCCACAAAAATACCGGGGATCTCACGCCTGGATAAGGCGCGTATGAACGACGGTCCATCGTATGTCCGAACTGGGGCCAGGTATTGCCCTGGCTCCCGGCTCCGAACACCGATCCGGCGGTTATAAAAAATAATAAAATCAAAATGATTCTATATGCCATGACCGGATCATTATAACAAAAATTCGGGGAGTTTTGTAACATGCCCGGCTTCAGGACGGTATTTTATTTACAGGAAGAATGGTTTGAATCAGATGTATTTTCCCGATTTCGGCCCCTTGATTTTCCCCGGGGGAGTTTTTCTCAATATTTCCAGGGCCTTTTCCATGCTTTTTCTTGCGCCTTCGAGATCTCCTTTTGCCTGTTTCAATTCTACGAGGCTCAGGTAAAGATCAACATCTTCAGGAGATTTTTTAAGCTTTTCAATGATTGTATCTTCATTGTCATAAGGGGTGGTAGCTCTGCCGACTACATCCTGGGTTACGGCATATACCACCATCCCGAAAAGGAGCTTCCTGTCTTTTTCGGCAACTTTCGGCCCGGAAAGCAGAGAATTGATCCGCTGTAGCAGTTCGAGCGCTTCGGGTTCGTTGCCGAGCGCAAGGTAAGTCCTTGCAAGAACTATCATGCCCTCCCATACCAGCGGGTTATTCGGGTCCATTTCAATGGCCCCGGTCAGGTTGTCGCGCGCCTTTTCATATTGACCCGTGCGGAAGTAAGCACAACCGAGGTTTACCTTATAACCAGAGGATTTCGGATCTATTTCAACCATTCTTTCCAGTATGGCGGTCATCCTGGAATATTCTTTAGCTTCGAGATAATACTGGTACAACTCGTCCATAGCGGCAAGGTCGTCGGGGTTTCGGCCCAGCTTGTCGAGCAGGGCGGCTTCTTTCGGGCTTATTGTCGCGCTGGAAGAAGGAGGCGGAGTTTTCTGTTCAACGGCATGTCTTCCGGAACATCCCGCCAGGACAACCGCAAAAACCAGCAGGATCAGGATAAAGGGTCGAGACAATCAGCCCTCCTTGTTGTAAAGCGGGGACAGGATTTGATCTTTTTCTATATTTGACATGATTAAGGGATTTATCCTCAGTGCTTTTTTAATTTTTGCACCGGCTTCGGCGGTTTTGCCTTCGCGCGCGTCCAGCCGGGCAAGGCCTAAAATTGAAGACTCCAGGTTCGGATTTGCCGCCAGGGCTTTCTTATATTCTTCCCGGGCCTTTTCCCACTTTCCCTGCTTATAGTAAAGGTTTCCGAGCCTTTCGGGAGCAAGGTCATAAAGCGGGGTTTTCGCCTGGGCTTCTTTGAAAAACTTTTCGGCTTCTTCCTCGTGTCCTTCGGCCAGCCTGAGATCGCCCATGTACACCAGGGTATCCTCGGAATATTCAGGGTTTATCTTGAGAGCTTTTTCAAATTCTTTTTCCGACTTTTCGTATTCCCCCCGGTTCATATACATTATGCCCCTGTCGATAAAAGAATCTTCATACCGGGGGTTTATCTCGAGGGCTTTTTCGAATTCTTTCCCGGCTTCGTCATATTGCCTGTTCCATGCAAGCGAAGTAGCCAGGATGCTGCGCGCGTCTTCGTCTTCCGGGTCGCATTTAACGGCTTTCCTGGATTCCTCGACGGCCCTCTCGTAGTCGCCCATCTTCAAGTAAGCCGTCGCAATGCATGTATAGACATCGGCAAAATCAGGACGGATTTTTTTTGCTTCTTCAAAAGCCTTGAGCGATTCGGGATACATATTGATGGCCCGGTAAGCCTCTCCCATTGCAATATAGGCGTCATAACTTTCGGGATTCAATTTGATTGCGATTTTGTGCTGCTCTATGGCTTCGGGGAATTTACGGTATTCGTAATAAACCTCCCCCAGGAAAACCCACATGCTGTCATCTTTGGGGTCAAGGGCTATGGCTTTCCTTGCTTCGGCTATGGCGTCTTCGAAGCGCTTACGGATGAGGTTGGATGTTCCCATGCCCAGGTGGGCTTTTACGTTATTCGGGTCAAGCTCAAGGGCGCGGGTATATTCCTTTACCGCCAGGTCGATATTGCGCGTTTTGAAATAAAGCCCCCCCAGGTTGACATGAGCATCCAGGTTGTCGGGGTCGAGGCTCAGGGCCCTTTTATAAGCCTTCTCGGCATCCCCGGTATTGAGGTCGGCAAGAAGGACGTTTCCGAGCCCTATGTATCCCCTGGAGGAACCGGGAGACAGTGTTATCAGTTCCTTAAAATATTTCTCGGCTTCGGCGTAATTCCTTGCTTCGAAAAATACGCTGCCGAGGCTGGTTAACGTGGAAATGTTTTGAGGGTCCAGGGCCAGGGCTTTTTTATAAAATTCGATTGCCATGGGAAAATCTTTACGCTCGAAAGCAAGGTGGCCCATATTGGTAAATATCGAGGGACTGCTCTGATCCAGTTGAAGCGCCCGCGTAAGCTCGGCTCCCGCTTCATCGAACTGTCCTTTGCGAAGATAAACCAGCCCCATCGAATTGTGCGCTTCGGCGTTTCCCGGTTCGGCCTCGATCACCTTTTTCAATTCATCTTCCGCAGGCTCGAGCCGGTTTTTTTCGATGCGTATAAGGGCAAGCGCTATCCGGCTTTCATGATCATCGGGCTTTGCCTCAAGCCGTTTTACAAGATCCTGTTCGGTTGCCTGCTTATGTATTTGCCTGCTGAAAATTGCCCCGGCTCCCGGCAACAAAATGATAAGCAAGAAAAAAATGAGCATCAGGGTATATATGACCAGCCCGATCTTTTGTCCCGGGTTATTGTTGTACATATAAAAAATTGTTTCCTTAAGCCTTTTTTATGTTTATAAGTAATTATAGAGAAAACTTGCCGGAAGGACAATATTATTCCGGGCAGGGAGAAAGACCCCTGCCTAGAAACAAGGACACATATATTAAAAAGGCGGTGGGATTATGTGCCGGATGAAAACATGGAATTGTTTGAAAATCTTTATAGCGATATTTTTAATGATGGGTTTTGCGGCGGCATATGCTGCATACCCGCCTGCGACTAAAACCCCAGAAGGATGGGTAATGCCGGACGGCGAGCAGTTTATATTTCTCAGCCAGCTCAACGCAAGGGAAAAGATGGCCGGTACAGAGAGAGACGGCTTCCTTGCAAAAATAACCAACCTGGATATGGAACTCCGCATGAAAGAAGATCTTGAACCTGAAAATTTTGACGCCGATATGAAAAAATTCAAGACGTTTTTGAAAGACAGCACACTTCCCTGGATGATGAACGAAAAAACGGCCGTTTATGAAAGCTTACAACAGATATATTATGCTGCAAAAAAGACCGCCCCTAAATTTATTCCCGACAAGGTTTATTTTATAAAAACCACCGGAGACGAGGAAGCGGGCGATATGTACGTGCGCGGCGAGTGTATCGTCATACCCCAGAGAATCCTCGATGACATGACCGGCAAGAGAGATTCCATAACAGGCAAAAGAAGCGGGCAAGGGACCGAATACATTGCAAGGAGAGGCCATGCCGAAGTTTCACGCCGGGACTATCTGACGCACAGGATTGCCTGTATGATGTTTCACGTATTGACGGCTCGCAATGAGATACTCACAAACCGGTTGTACGGCCTCATAGGGTTTTATCCCGTAAAAGCCGTGGATGTGGAAGGAAGATTTAAAACAAAGATTATAACCGACCCTACCTGCTGGAATACCGATTATGTTGCGGCAGTCGTAGATGATCAGGGCAAAAGAACTTTCATATCGCCGGTTTGTTATTCCGTAGTCAGTACATATAATAAAAGTTACGGTGAAAGTCTCTCGAATTATCGCAGGTTGAAATTTGTCGAAGTAGGGCGCGGTGGGAAGTTAGGCTCTTTCAAAATGAAAACCGATCAAAACGGCGAAGCCCAGATTACTGTGCCCTCTCTATATCCGAATTTTTATGACATGATCAGGAATAACTCGCAGAATCTCGATCATCCTGCCGATATAATGGCTGATAACGCGGCGCTTGCAATCCTGCTTCAGGACTGGGAGAAAAAATACAAAGGGTTCGGCTCCAATCTCGATCTTAAAATGCTTGATAAGGTCAGAAATATTCTGAGCGGCGGCATGTGAGTTGGACGTACCTGCTTTTAGTGTGCTAAAATTCTTAGGATGAAATGGGACAATATCCGCCGGGTTTTCTTTATTATAGCATTATCGGCTCTTATTCCCTGCATGTGGGGATGCACACACGGCAACCCTTCCGCCGGGTTACAGGCAGATGAAAAGGTTGCCGTAAAGGAAGCTCCCGATGCGGCACAACTCCTGTCTGATGGAAAACGGTATATAGAGAATGAAGATTTCGAAAATGCCGGCAAACTTCTATCAGAGGCATTGAAGATTTCCCCTGGTTCTGCTGAAATACATTATGAGCTGGGGCGCGTATTTTCCGAAACTGACAGGAATAATGAAGCTGAAAAAGAGATAAAAGAAGCGTTGAAGCTCAGGCCGGATTATGCTCAGGCCTATTCGACCCTGGGCTATGTTTATCTCCACATGAAACGTTTCGGAGAAGCAAAAGAGTCTTTTAACAGGGCGATAAATCTCGATGCCGGGCTGGTCGATGCATATATCGGACTTTCTTCTCTTCATTATGCCTGCAGGGAATATGATCAGGCGGTCAGTATTCTGGAAAAAGCAAAAAAAATAAACCAGGATGAACCGTATATTTATATTAACCTGGGCCTGGTTTATCTACGCCGGGGGATGGTCGCCACGGCTGAGGAGCTTTTCAAAAAGGCGGTGGATATACCGGGATCTGACGGGACCGCAAAGCTTGAGCTTGCAGACCTCTACGTTCATGTTAAAAATTATGATAAAGCCGAAAAGATTTATCGCAGTGTCATAGATGATCAATCCAGAAACCCGCACACCGGATACGAGGCTCACCAGGGGCTGGGCGAAGTTGCGTATCTCACGGGCCGGATGGAACTGGCGGAAAAAGAAAACATGATAGCTTACGAGATGAATAAGGATGACCCGACTGCGTTGTATTTGCTGGCGATGGTTTGTCTCGATACGGGCAGGCTTGAAAAATCGGTGGATTTTATAAACAGGGCGCTGGAGCTTGATCCCAACGATTTGTATGTGTTGTACCATGCGGGCATGATTTACCGGCGTCTTGGAGACCCGGCGAAAGCAAGAGATTATTACGATAAAGTTCTCAAGCTTTCGGACATTACCAATTACGAGGAACTCCGTTCGGCTTATAAAAACGGCAAAACGCCGCAGTATGCCTGCACCTACAGCATGGCGGAAGTCGAAGTCCCGTCGTCCCATGCATTATGCGGGATCGGATTTATCTTGATTTCCGAGGGGAAGCAGAATGAAGCCATGGCCCTGTTTGAAAAGGCGCTGTCGCTCTATCCTTATAACGGGGACGCTTACAGGGGCATGGGGACAGTTGCTTTAAACAAGGGGGATGCCGGGAAAGCTGAAACATATTTCAAGAAGTCGCTGAAGACGGACCCCTATAATTCCCCTGCGCTTCTTGAGCTTTTAAAGATTGTCGAGAAAAGGGACGGCAGGGATGCCGCGGTCTCGCTATTGAAAAAGCATATTGAAACGAAACCGGGTCTTAGAAGTTCTTCTGTTTTAAAGGAGTATCTGAAGTGAGACGAGTTATAATTTTCGGGGCGGTTCTTGCTGCATTCTTTATTTTATCTATATCTGCCTGCGCCAGGAAGGGAAATGAAGGCGCGAAAGCCGTCGTGCCGCTTAAAACCGCGGTGCCTGCCGGGAGCCATGCAGGGACTTCGAAAGCCGCCATGGATTATTTTGGCGCCGCCAATGAAGCCGAGAACAGGAAGGATCTAGTATCTGCGGAAAAGCTGATGAAAAAGGCGTTGGAGCTTGATCCCGACAATGAGAATTTCCATTTTGCCCTGGGCCACATTTATGACGGGCAATACAGACTTGAAGAAGCCGCGGAGCAGTTCAAAGAAGGGTTCCGGATAAATCCCGATTCCGCCCAATCACACGAGGCATTCGGGATGATCCTTTTCGAGCAGGGCAAGCTTGCCCAATCTGAAGAAGAAATGAAGAAGGTTCTTAAGATTAATCCCGGCTATGCAAGGGCTTATGAAACGCTGGGAAACCTTGCATTGAAACAGGGCAGGGAGAAAGAGGCCGAGGAGTATTTCCTTAGGGCGATTAAATGCGACCCGGACCTTGTTGATCCTTATATCCGCCTGGGCACGTTATATGGGAGCCGAAGAGAATTTAAAAAGGGCATGAATTCGCTCAGGAAAGGCCTGGAAGCAAATAAAAGGCAGATAAACAAGGGATTGTCTTCCGCCGGGGGAGAGGAAGGGCACATCAGGATCGTTATGGCCCATCTTTATTTTGAAAGCGGCGAGATAAAAAAAGCTTATGATGAATACCGTAAAGCGCTTGAAGTAACGCCCAATCTCATCGGCGCTTTTACCGGCCTTGCAGAAACTTCGTACAAGCTGGGAAAGCCCGGCGAAGCCCTTGCATGGCTCCAGAGGGCACAGCGTTTATACCCCCAGGAAAAAAGGCCTTATATTTTAGAAGCTGAAATTTCCATGGACGGCAGCCGCCCGAAAAAAGCAATCGAAATACTTGAGAAACTGAGAAAAACACAACCGGAAAAATCGGATCTGGTAACCGATTCGGATCTGATGAGGATTCTGGCTGATGCTTACCTGAAGGTTGGTGAGGTAGATAAGTCGGAACCGTTGTACCTGGAAGCCCTTAAAATAAGGCCGGATTACTTACAGGCGCGCTACGGTCTTGCCCGGATTTTTGCCAGGAAAGGCGATCTTAAAGATTCGATGAAAGAACTTGAAAAGGCCGCTACGGAGGAACGTTCGTTTCTTAAAGACGCTCAGGAGGAAAAAGATTTCGCTAAAGTCCGGTCCATGCCTGAATTTAAAAAATTGGTGAAAAAAATAGAGAACGAGGATTAATGTCGGAAATCGTATTTCTTGCCGGAAAGATTGACGATTTAGTAAATTGAGGTTATTCGGCATATACGGGAGGTCATTATGAATAACGGGTCATGGCTTTTTATTTTGATGCTGACCGGATGTTTAATTTTTTGTACGCCGGGATGTTCGAATAAAAACAAGACAGTTCCCGCAGCTTCGCCTTCGCCGGCTGAAACTATCTCCGTTGATAATGGTTTGGATGACGGCGTTGTAAATGACAATGGCGGTTCGGATGAGTCCGGGTCGCCTGCGGATAAGCTGAAGATGCAGGGCGAGCAGTTTATGGATCAGAAAAAATGGAAAAAGGCCCAGAGGCTTTTTGAAGAAGCAGTGAAACTGGAGCCCGACCGTACAGATTTGCACATATCCCTGGGAAGATCTTTTTCCGAGCAGTACAAGGTTAAGGAAGCCACGGAGCAGTACCAGTGGGCGATTGATAAGGATCCCCGCAATGTAACGGCTCATATCGAGCAGGGCCTTGCTTACTTCCTCTGGCACAAATATGACATGGCGGAGAAGGAATATAAGAAAGGCGCGGAGATTGACCCGAATTCCAAGGAAGCATATTCGCTTCTCGGCGATCTTTATCTTTATGAAAAAAAGTTTGACCTGGCCGATGATTATCTCGACAGGGCTTTCAAGCTGGATCTCAATCTTATTTCGGCCCTGATAGCTCTTGGAGAAGTTTACCAGGGACGCAAGGAATATGACAGGGCAATCGCCCACATGACAGGGATTATTAAAAAATATCCCGATAACGAGAGACCATACGTCGTTGTCGGCGAGATATTGCTGGATCGCAACCGGTACAAGGAAGCCGAGGAATATTTTATTAAATCGAAGAGCATCGATCCTGTAAATATAGCGCCGTACGTGGGGCTTGCGGACCTGTACCTGGAGTTGGGCATGAAGGATAAAGCCCTCAAGGAGCTTTACGAAATAAAGAAGATATATCCCGGTCGTGAGGATATACCATTTTTGCTCGGCAACATGTACATGATGGAAGGCAAGCTTGATGAGGCCGAAAAACAATACCGTCAGATTTTAACTTTCGAAGAATATGATGAGGATACCTACTCTGGTCTCGGCGATATCTTTCTTGAAAAGGGGAACCTGGAGGAAGCGCTCAAGAATTATAATGAATCGATAAGGATTACCCCGTATAACGACCGCGCTTATGTCGGTGTGGGTGAAGTGCTGATGAGGGAGGGGAAGTTTGACCGGGCGGAAGAATATTTCGAGAAAGCCGTAAACATAAATAAATACCAGGAACAGGCCCATGTCGCCCTGGGGGATCTCGCACGCAGAAAAGGCAGCCTCGTTGTAGCGGAAAAACATTATAAAGACGCCCTGGCGGTGAGGCCCGGATACACCGGAGCGCAATATGGCATCGCAGCCATCCTTGTAAAAAAGGGCGAGAACAAGAAGGCTATGGAGATCTTTTCAAAAATATTGAATGAATATGAATTGAGAAGCAAAGCGGAAACAGATCCCGATCTTGAACAGATCAGAAAAACCAGCGAATTTAAAGCGTTATTAGAGAAAGAAAAACAAACCCTTAAATAAGCATTTTATTGAGGGGGCTTAAAATTGCCCCTTACATATTGCAGTACCCCGTTCTGGAAATATTTACTTTCAAGGTCAAGATAATAACGGAGACCTTCTCCGTAAACAGGGACGATATTGTATGTGCGCATTGTAGCTTCATTGCCGTATCCCAGGGTGGTACAAACTTTATAGCCGACCCATTCTGCAAAACCTTCCGAATGATACTGATCGGTGTACACGCACCCATTCATGAAATACCAGAGGTGTCCCAGTTCGTGAGCTATAGCCCATGTCTTTGCGTCTTCGGGAAGGTTATTGAGGATATGGACTTCACACTTAATAAGTTTCTTTCCGGAGAATCCCATTTGAAAATATCCCTGGGAGTCTTTGCCCCTGGAGAATTTCGAAGCATCGTCGAAAACCACTTTTAAGGGATATTCTTCGACGCTTATGCCGAGGTTTTTCATGGTATATACCACTCTGGATGCGGTGGGCGGCAGCGGGCTACTTGTTGCCACGATATCGATCTTTGCCGATTCAGGTCCCATGTTCAGCCTGAACGCGGAAGCCTTTATCGCCCTTTTTTTCTCGCCGAAGGTATATATGTCAACGGTTTTTGTCTCCCTGTTATTTTTATATTTGCCCCCGAAACTGGAGGCAAGGGCCTGTCCCGAAACGAACAATTTCCCGCCGCCGCCTTTTATACATTTGATATTTTTACCGTCTAAGAGCAGTTCACACGCATAGTTGTCTATTTTCAAATCCTGATCTTTGAATACGTGCGGCAGCCACTGACATTCGAGAAAAACGACATCGCCCTTGAAAAATATATCTCCCAGGAATTCCCTGTTATTTACAAATATAAGGTAATCTTCCGCCTGGGCCGCTGCCCCGAAAAGCGTGAGCAGCAAAATAAAAAAGATTAGAAACTTTCCGATAAAGTCAAAGCTCTTTCTCCTCACGGGATGAACTTCCCTTCTATAAATAAGAAAACTTTGTCCTTGCCGTAACGTTTTTCCATATCCAGGTAATAACGTATGCCATCCCGGTAAGCAGGGGCGGTATTTTCCAGTGCTTTCGAGGCTGCTTTATCGTATCCCAGGTTAAGGCATGTCTTGTATGCCACCCATTCGGCGAAGCCCTCGACCAGCTTAGAGTTTCTGACCAGCGAGCCGGGCGCTTTCCAATCCTGCCATATATGCGCCAGTTCGTGGGCGAGTATATAAGCTGTTTCTTCTTCATCTTTTTCCGAGCTTATGTAAACCTTTGCAGAGACAAGGCGCCCGTCCCGGTGCTCCAGGCTGGAAAAACCCAGCGCCCCCGGTCCGCCCAGCACCTGAACTTTAGCGGTATCAAGAAATATTACATCTACCGGCAAAATTCCGACCGTCATTTTCAGATCTTTCCCCATCGAGCCGGAAACTTTTTTGATCGGCGGGGAATATTGATCATCTCTACCGAAAAAATTGTTTGTCTGTATCATGGGGAAACCGACCGTGAAAACTTTTTTCTTCGCAGGAGGAATATGTATGTCGAGAATTTCGGCTTCCTTGTTATATTGGTAAATGCCTTCTATCAATTCCGCCAGCTTACGGCCCGAAACATACCACGGCGATGATTTGTTCTGAGAATTGTAGATACAACGGGCATCTTTTTCCTTTAAAATCAAGCGCCCTTCCTGTTCATCTATTACGAACCCCTGTTCGGGCATCGATAAAAGCACAGCCCGGGCGTCCAGGAAGAAGTCGTCATCCGTTTTAATGTATCCCCCTTTAAATTCATGGTTGTTCAAGAAAATAACAGGCTGAGTTTCAGAAGAAAATACCGGGCAAGAAGCCGGAAGAGACATCAGAAAAAGGAGCAGTATAAAAATAATCCTTTTTTTCAAAGTTTCACCTTCTGTAAGGTTAGCTTAATGTTATTTTTTGCTTTTTTCTTTTTATTCCTGCATTCCCGCAAGGAATATAGATGTTTAAGTTAGAAAAAAGTTGCCCATGTCGGACAATACAGGCATTGATAAACCTGCTTCGGGCAGTTACCTGTCTTTATTAAGAAATCCCTCTTTCGTATTTCTGTGGCTGTCCAATACGGTATCCAGGATGGGAGATATTCTTTTGCGACTGGCGCTGGTGTGGTTTGTGCTTGAAAAAACAGGCAGCGCTTTGAAAGTCGGCATACTCATGGTGTTCCAGATACTCCCGCTGGTGATCCTCGGGCTTCTTGCAGGCGTCATAGTTGATCATGTCGATAGGAAGAAAATCATGATAGCAAGTGATATTTTCCGCGGGACGGCCCTGCTTGCATTGCCTGTTCTTTCGGCGACCGGAATGCTTCAGATCTGGCATGTTTACATTGTAGCGGCCCTGTTATCATGCGCGTCGGCGTTTTTCTTTCCGGCGGCGATGGCGGCTATTCCGGGAGTTGTTGAAGACAGTGAGCTTTTTTCGGCAAATGCTTTTTTCGGTATGTCTTCACAGGCGGTTGAAGTTATCGGGGCCGGCCTGGGCGGCTTTTTTCTGGCATGGGCGGGGAGCATGTGGGGCATTTACCTGGATTCGGCAAGCTTTTTTATTTCGGCGGGGTTCCTGTTTTTTATATCGCTGAAAAGGCAGAAACTGGAAAAAGGCAAATTCGAGTTCAGCCGTGCCGGAAAGGAGATCAAAGACGGCCTTGTTTTTATCCGCAGGGACCTTTATATAATGTTTGTTGTAAGCTCGGTCCTGCTTGTGAATTTTATCCTGGGCCCTGTGGAGGTGCTGGATGCGGTGTTTTCCGAAAGAGTTCTTAATGCAGGGGTGGCGGGTTTCGGACTCCTCGGCGGGGCAAATGCAGCAGGCGTTCTTTTCGGTTCGTTGATAGCTGGCAAGCTGCCTTTAGGTTTCGGGAAGCGCGAAAGCCTGAAGCTTATAGTATCGGCCCTGGCGGCAGTGGGAGTTTTCCTGGTTATGTTCAGCTTTACGAAGCATTTATACCCGGCCATGGCGTTTTATGTTTTAATCGGGACTTCCATCGGCCTTTGTAATGTGCCTGTCCTGAGCCTGATACAGAGACTGGTGCCGGACGATATGAGGGGGAGAGTATTCGCCACACTTAATACCTTCATCCTCGGGGCCCAGCCGCTTGCCATGGCTATAGGGACGGCGCTGGCCGACAGGATAGGCGTTGTCCCGGTTTACAGGATTGCAGGGTTGTTGACCGTCGTGGCGATGGCTGCCTGTATCCCGCTGATCCCGAAATTGCTTCCGCCGAAAAAAGAGGATGTAACAATTGGATTTTAAACAGGATTATTCATCGAATAAGGGGTTCTTGAAAATTGAAATCTTTTTTTTGTATAATGATGTGCGAAGTTCAGGACTCAGGACGTGTTTTGATTTGAAGATTATAAACGATTCGTTTGTAGGATATGAATAAGATATTTAGGATAGCTCTTGCAGTAGTTGTAATAGCAGGTCTGCTTGCCGGGTCATTTTTCCTTATCAGGTTTTACAGGCCCGGCTTTTTGATGACCCGCTCTCAAAAAGCCATGGAAATCAAGCGCCTATCTATAATTGCCGATCGCTATAATACCAGTTGTGAGTGGCGAAAAGCCCAGAGTGTCTATAAGAAACTTACTGACCTCGATCCCGGCAATGCACAGTTCCATGTAAATTACGGGAGATCGAATTACTGGACTTACAACCTGGCCATTTGTGATCGTGAATTTAATAAAGCACTGGAGCTTGATCCTAAAAATGCGGAGGCCCGCCTGGGTCTCGGGTGGGTACACTCGTTGAGACATGAGTATGTTGCATCCATAGAGGATTTAAAGGCTGCAATAGCGATAGACCCTTATTACGAAGAGGCGCATACTCTGCTGGGCGAAGTTTACCGCTTTATGGGCGATTATCCGAATGCCATGAAGCATTACCGCCTTGCATTCCGAAAAAAACCCGAACTGCCCAGTACTTACCTGGCGGTGGCCGAGTTGTGTTACGAACAGAGACAGTATAAAGAAGCAGAAAAAAGGATGAAGTGGGTGATAACCAACTTCCCCGAGCATGAAAGAGCATACACGGTTCTCGGAGAATTATACCGTGATATGAACAGGTTCAGCGAAGCCAAACAGATGTTCGCAAAAGCGTCCGAAATCAATCCCGACAATATCGATCCCCATGTGGAGCATGCCGATATTTCCATCGAGCAGAAAGATTATAAGGCGGCTATGGCTGAAATTCGGTATATTCAAAGCGTATGGGATTGTGAGGATGCCTGGCTCCCGCTGGGTTACGTTTACCTGGGCTTGGGGGAATATGCCAGGGCCGAAGAACATTTCCAGAATATGGTAAAAGTTGAAAAGTACGATGAAGATATGTTTGTCGGTCTGGGGAAGGCGTGTTATGGCCAGGGCAAGCTTACAGAGGCGCGCCAGGCTTATAACAGGGCCCTGTTTGTACGGCCGGAATACCATCTTGCAAAGTCCGGCCTCGGGGAAGTTTATACTTCGTGGAAAAGGTATGATGTGGCGGAGAAGTATTTCCAGGAAGCAATCAACCGGGATCCTTACTGTGAACAGGCGTACGTAGGGCTGGGCCGTTTATATATCGAGACCGGAGAGTATGAAAAAGCAATGAAAGTCCTCAATTATGCGCTCAAAGTCAAGCCCGGATACGATGAGGCGTTGATGGCGCTCAAAAACCTGAGACTTAAAATGAGACTTCCGGTTGAAGAGCCTGTCCGGGGTTGATGAATTTTATGTTATAAAATGAAAGCAAGGAAGTGTTGAAAATTAAAAGCCGGTTTTGGATACTGCCGCTTATGCTGTGCATTATAATACTTATGTACTCATGTGCCGCACTTGAAAGGAAGATAAAAATTTCGGAAACGCCTGTGTCCCCGGCCATATCCGGGCCGACTTCGGAAAATACGGTTTCTGAGATTGATGAAGATGAACCCATAACATCTTCGCCCGCCGATGCCCTTACCCGGAAAGGGCGGAATTTTTTAAACGAGGATAATTTCAAAGATGCGATCATAGCTTTTAAAGAAGCCGTAAAGCTTGATCCTAAATCGGCTGAAGCGTATGAAGGGCTGGGAATGGCTTATTCGGAATCGTCGCTGCATAAGGAAGCCGAAGAGGCCCTTTTGAAAGCCATCGGGTTGAAGCCCCAATGGCATCAGGCCCACTCCACCCTGGGATATGCCTATATGAGGCAAAAGAAGTTCAAAGAAGCGGAAGAAGAATACGGCAAGGCATGGCGGCTCGAGCCCGGGAACGTGGAGCCGCTGATAGGTCTCGGAGAGCTTTATTATTCAACGGGCGAATTCACGAAAGCCGAGGAAGTCCTCAATCAGGCGCTCTTATTGAAGCCGGGCAACGGGCTTGCCATGGTTGCCCTGGGGCACGTTTACCAGCTTGAAAAACGCTTCAATGAGGCCGAGCAGGAATATAAAAAGGCCCTGGAAGCCGAGCCCGACCTGGTAGCGCCCCATGTGGAGCTTGCAGATCTGTATTATTATCAGAAGCGGTTCGATCTCGCAGATAAAGAATACCACGAGGCTATCGAAATGGCTCCCGGCGACCCGGCTTTTCAATATGACGCAAGACAGGGATTGGGGGAAGTATATCTTGCGCGCGGGCAATTTGACGAAGCCGAACGCTTGATGAAAAAAGCCAGGGATATCAGGCCCGGGGATGTTCCGGCCCATTACGCGTTATGTACGATTTACAGGAGTAAAGGCGATATCGCTACTGCAAGGCTCCACCTTAAAAAAGCTCTCGAGATAGACCCCGGGGATACCTATGTTCTGGCCGAGGCGGCAAAAACAGCGTTCGATGCGGGAGATTTTAAAGGGGCCGAGGAATATTATTGGAAAATTTTCGCCATAGCCAGCCTCAAATCGGTTGATGACCTGAAAGAAAAATATGATGGCAAAGAGATCCCCCGGTTTGCGTGTCCTTATTCGATGCAAGAGACTGAGGTTACCAGGGCATGGGCATATGTCGGGCTGGGGAAAATAGATCTTTTGAATAATAAGCCTGATGAAGCGGACGTCAAATTCACCAGGGCGCTCGAAGTTAATCCCTACGAAGATACTGCTCTTGTCGGTCATGGGAGCGCCGATATGCTGAGGAAGAACTATAAAGGAGCCCTCGGATGGTTCAAGAAAGCAAGCGGGCTGAACCCTTACCAGGAGGGCGCATGGTCAGGGGAGGGCGATGCTCTCTATGCGATGGGGAAAAAACAGGAAGCACTAGGGGCTTACGAAAAAGCATTGAAAATTGTTCCAGATTTCAAGCCGGCCCTTGCAGGGAAAGAAAAATGCCTGAAGACGTCCGGCGGAAAAGTTTCCGGCGGCCCATCGGGAACAACGGGTAAAAAAGTTAATAAACCTCAGGTCCGGGGTATGAAGGATGAAAAAAAATAAAACCGGTTTTCTGTGCTTCTACGGGGCGCAGGTATGAAAAAGCCCGTAATTTTCCTTTTATGTTTTCTTTTTATAACGGTATTTTCATTCACGGCCTGTTCGAAGAACAACAAGGCGGTTAATATCCCCCGAGGCGAAGCTAAAGGGATGTTTAATGCCGGAAGCCAGTTCATGCGCCGTGACACGAGGGATGTGTATCTGCGCCGGGCTCAATCCTTTTTTTCCGAGCGGAAATATAAGGAAGCCGAGGAAGCGGCAAATAAGGCACTGGAGCTTGACCCACAATCCGGGATAGCTTACGGGATCCTCGGCAATATATGTTTTGACAACTACAGGTTTAAAGAAGCGGAAAAAGCTTACCGGAAAGCCATCGAATATAGCCCGGACGAGCTTGCGCCTTATTCGTCGCTGGCCCTTACAATGCTTGAATTCAAGCGTTATGACGAGGCCGGGGATATTATTCTTCATTGCCTTGAAAAGCATCCCGACAACGATGAAGCATATGCGACCCTTGCCAGTATTTATTACGAGCAGCGGAAACTCGCCCTGGCGCAGGAAGCGGCCGGGAAGGCTTTGAAGCTGAACAGCAGGGCCGCAGGCGCTCACATTATCCTGGCCGAGATATGCGGAGACCGCTATAAGTATGACGAAGCCATCCGCCATTACCTGGCCGCAAGGCAAAGCGATCCCGAATTTGAGATGGAGATGCATGCGGGGCTGGGGACGGTCCTTTTGAAGAAAAAGGATTTCGATTCATCCGAGGCCGCGTTCAAAAAAGCCCTGGAGCTATATCCCCAGTATTATTGTGCATGGACACAACTGGGGGATCTTTATACGAAAAAGAGGAAGTATGATGATGCGCGGGCCGTCCTGGAAAAAGCCATGAAGATTGATCCCGATTACGAGGATGCGTATTATTATATGGGGAACCTGGCGGCCGCAAAGGGCGATATCGATTCAGCCGAAAGCTATTATAAGAAAGCGCTGAAGATAAACCCCGATAATTTTGAGGATATATATACAGGTCTTTCAACGGTCAGCCTTTTAAAAAGGAAGCCTGACGAAGCGCAGGGTTGGATTAAAAAAGCGCTGGATATGAATCCCGAATCTGCGAATGCGCTTGTAGTAAGGGGGATGATTTATAATAAACTCGGCAATAAAGTTGGGGCACAGACGGATTTTGAGAGAGCCGCCTGGCTTGATCAGGCTTCCGATGACGCAAGGAGAGAACTGGCTTATCTGCTGATTGAAAAAGGGGAGCTTGAAAAAGCCGGGGAACTTGCGAAATCCACCGTTAAGCTCAATCCTTATTCTCCAAAAAACTACCTGGTTTTATCGCGCTGGGCGGCAAAGTGCGGTTTTAAAGACCAGGCGAAGGAAGCTCTTAATAAGGCTAAAAAGCTTGATCCGGGGATAAAAGCGGATTGATCGGACAGCCTCTTATTATTGTCCCCGGTTAATATCTGAAAATGATCCCGGGGGGAGGCATCGAAAAACAAGGAAGATCTTTGCTATATTAAGAATAAGAATATTCCGGCCGTATCGGGCCGGATATTTCAATGAATATGAACCCGGGAGGTATTTTAAGGCATCTTTAAGAAAAAAGTAACAGGCAGGTGTAATATTGATGGAACTGATGAACAAGAAAACGAAAGATGCATACGAAGAAGCTTCAGAGCAGTATATGAGGGCAAGGTTGTGGCTGCTCTCCGGGATGGCAAAAAGGAAGGTTTTCGAAGCCCTTGAGAGGGCGATTTTTCTGGATGACAGGTATCAAAGAATTATTCGCGGCGATATCCTGTTCAAGCCGCTTTACGATGATCCTTACTTCAAAAGGCTTATAGGAGATTAAGTACCCGGCCGGGTTTATTCGTGCCGGACATTTTAAGGGGCATTATGTCCTCTTTTTTTGTTGAATAAATTAACGTATATCTTGCCCGGAATTTGATTTTCTATTATATAATAGAGAAGCATGAAGAAGTATATTTTTTTGTTACTGATTCTCATATCGTTCATTTCAGCCGGATGCTCCGGAAAAACAGGGTCCGACCGGCCTGCTGATAAAATTGAGCAAGCGCAGGCGGTGGAATCTCCTGCTTCTCAGGATACAGAGCAGGGAGATACTGAAGCCGCTCCGGAGGGGGATCTGTCTTCAAAGCCTGCAAGGGAGTCTGAAGATACGGGCCAATCCGCCGGAGGCGAATTGCCGGGTCAGTCAGATGCAGCCCCGGAACCTCCGGTTACGAATTCCCCTGTAGTTCCTTCTTCATCCATTCCTGAGCTCAAGCCCGAATTCCCGAAGTATATGCCGAAAATCAGCGGAGAAGGCAAAGCCCCCCCGGAAGAGATAAAGGAGCCGATGCTTAAGGTCATCGCCCTTACTGAGAAAGGGCAGTATGGGGCGGCTGAAAAAATTCTTAAATCTTTGCTGGCCGCTTATCCTGACCATCCCGAAGTCATGAGCCAGCTTGGGAACCTGTTGTACATGGAGCGGCGTTATCCCGAGGCGGAAAAATATTACCTCCGGGTGCTTGAGAAGTATCCACACAATTATACGGTGCTTATAAGCCTCGGCAACCTTTACCTCCAGCAACAAAAACCCGGCAGGGCCGTGGAAATTTTCGATGACGCAGGCAGGCTCAAGCCGGGCCGCCCGGAGTCTTTTATCGGCAAAGGCAACGCGGCTGTGATTGAAAAGCAACTGGATGAAGCAAGAGTACAATTCAATAAAGCGCTTGAAGTTGACCCTCAAAACGTTGAAGCCCGCAGGCAGCTTGCAATGGTCGAGGTTATTTCGGGAAATACAGAGAAGGCCGAGAGTATTTTAAAAAAGGCACAACAGCTTCATCCGGATGACCTGGAAACATTATCGACTCTCGGGAACCTGGCATTTAAAAAGAATGATTTTAAAAATGCCGAGGTTTATTACAGGCGTGCCGCATCTATCGCCCCGGAATATTCGCAGATCATGCACAGCCTTGCCAATTCATTAAAGGCCCAGGGGAAGTATGGCGACGCGGAAGAAGTCTTAAACAGAGCTTTGAAATATCACCCGAACGAAACGGAAACTTATTACCTGATCGGAGATCTCAAACTGGACGAAAATCCCGGGGAGGCCATAAAATATTTTGAAAAGGCCCTGAAATTCGATCCTAAACATCACAGGGCATTAGCGGGCATGGGATTTGCTTACTTCAAGCTGGAAGAATACGGCAATGCTGAAAAAGAATTTAAAAAGGCCATAGGGATCTCGCCGGAGACCGGCTTATACTACTGGCGTCTCGGAGACGTTTATTTCGGAGCCGAAAATTTCAGCGCCGCCGGGAAGTCTTATCGGAGAGCTTATGAGCTTAATCCCCGGAACTACGGTTTGCTGAACTATATAGGCGATACTTATTTGAAGCGTGGAGATCAAAAAACGGCGGCCTCATATTATTTGAAAGTGCCGGATAACAGCCCGGCCAGGGTCGCTGCATTAATCAAGCTGGGGGATGCGGCTTTTATGGGCCGCGATTATCGAAAAGCCGAAGAATATTACCTTGCCGCCCGCAAAAAAAGTCCCGGTGACAATATGGCCGTTACCTCGCTCGGGGGGCTTTATTTTGCAACGAAAGATTTTGATAAGGCGATATCCTTATTGAAAGGCGCTCTTAAAAAAGACCCGGGTTCGATAATTATCAAAGTTACGCTCGGCGAGGCTTTTTTTGAAAAGAAAAATTTTCCGGAAGCCGAGAAAATTTATAAAGAAGTCATCAAGATGCGGGGAAACGATGTAGAGGGCTACCTGGGGCTGGGAGAAGTTTACAGGCTGTTGAGACGGTATGACAAATCTCTTGAAATGTTCAACAGAGCGTTGAAAATAGAGCCGGACCTTGCCGAGGTCCATACCCTGATCGGAGCCATTTATTACGAGCTGGGCCGCTTTAAAGAAGCGGAGAAAGAGCACAGGACGGCCGTAAAACTGAACCCCCGTAACGAGGATGCAAGAAATGCGCTGGGCGAGGATTTGTGGGCGCTTAAACAATACGATAAGGCCGAGGAACAGTTCAAGACGGCGCTGAAAATAAACTCGTCCTACGAAGATTCCAGGATCGACCTGGGGAATTTGTATGCAAGCATCGGCAGGTTTGATGACGCCGAAAAGCAGTTCAGGGACGCGCTTAAATTGAACCCGGACTTCGGAGAAGAGTTATACGTGGGTCTGGGCAACCTGTATCTTCTCAAGGGCGATCAAAAAAAGGCCGGGGAATATTACAGGCTGGGTTGTAAAATAAATCCATATTATGATGAGGCCAGGGTTTATATGGGGAATCTTTTGATGAAACAGGGACGTTATGATGAGGCTGAGAAGTATTACCGCAAAGCTATTGCTATAAACCCGTACAACGATGTTGCTCATTATAAGCTTGCTCTGTTATATTCTTTACAGGGCAAAGAAAAGGCGGCACACAAAGAGTTGAAAGAGTCGGTTTCGCTGGTGGGGGCCAATGCGATGAAAGCCCGTAAGGACAGGGGATTTGAGAAGTTATCCGGCAAAAAGGAATTCTATGAAATTTTGAAGCAGGCACAGAAATGAGACACTTAACAGTTTTTTTGCTGATAGCAGTAATATTTTTTTCGGCATGTTCGTCTCCGCGGGAAAGGGTCGCAACGCTTCTCAAGCAGGGAGAGGATCTTTTATTGAATCAGAAATTCGCGGAGGCGGAGAAAAAATATCGCCAGGCTTTGAAGATTGATCCGGGCAGTGCGGACGCTTATATAGGCCTTGCCGAAGTCGGCAGGTTTACCGGGAGGCTGGATTTTGCAGAAGATATGGCAAGAAAAGGGATCATGTACCTGTCTGAAGATCCCAAGGCTTATTTTACGCTGGGATATATACTTCTGACCCGCAAGAAATACGATGAAGCGGAAAAAATAGCCAGGACGGGCATGACGCTGCCTCCCATTCATGAAGACGGCAATATATTGCTGGGCACCATTTATTTCGCCCAGGACAGGTACCAGGACGCGATAGATGAATACCGCAGGGCGCTGAAGAAAAACCCCCAATCCATAGAGTTGTACCGGGCGCTGGGCGAGGTATGTCTTTACGCACACCGGCCGGAAGAAGGGATCGCGGCATTCAAGGAAGGCATCGAAAAAGATCCCGATAACCCGTCCATGCACACGCTCCTCGGCGAGATTTATTACGAGACAAGGAGATACAAGGATTCCATCTCCGAGGTGGAAAAAGCTCTTAAAATTGCACCTAAGGATGCATGTACCCTGATTGAAATGGGCGGGATCATGAATGATCTTATGCGCTACAAGGAAGCCGAGAAATGGCATAAGCGCGCCCTGGAACTTCATCCCCAGGATATAGACGCCCTTGCGGACGCGCATCTTTATCTCGGAGAAGATTATGTCGGGCAGAAAAGATACGATGAGGCGCTGGCCGAATATAATGAGGCCCTCAGGCTTCGCCCTCATGATTATTGCGTTCACTATGAATTGGGTGTCCTTTACACAATCCTCGGGAAATACGGCGCCGCCGAGAAGATGTTTAAAAAATCTTCCCAGATCAGGGAGAATTACCCGGACGCTTACCTTGGCCTGGGAAATCTTTATTTGAAGCTTAAAAAATACAGGGAAGCCGAGGCCGCCTATCGCAAGGCGATTGAGGAACAGCATCATTTCGGAGAAGGATACCTGGCGCTTGCCCAGTTGTACAAGGAAGAGGGCAAAAAAGACGATATGGAAAAAGAACTGAGGCAGGCGATAAAAACAAACCCGTACCTGGGCGAGGCGAGAATAGAACTTGCAAAATTCTATCTGGATAAAGGCCGCGAAAAAGAAGCGAAGGAAGAGTTTGAAGCTGCATTAAAAGTAAATCCCGAATACCCGCCTGTCCATGTTGTAATGGGGGAATTTCTGATAAGCAGGGGAAACTACAAAGCCGCCCTGGATCATATTAATACGGCCGTTGAGATGAACCCGGAGAGAGCGGACACTTATATCGTTATGGCCCGCGCATACAGCGGGCTTGGAGATGTCAGGAAAGCCGGAGAAGCCGTAAAGAAAGCGTTATCGCTCGATCCGGATCTTAAGTCCGAAGTGGAAAAAGACCCGGTTCTCTCACCGCTGTTGCCCGGCGGCAGGGATATGGGAACAGGGTGTTTCCCATCGTTCGAATCGAAGACATCTTATATAGCGGGTGTCGTATGAAGAGGGCCGGTCTTATATTGCTGGCTTTGACATTGTGTCTTGTTTCTTCCTGTGCCAGAAAACAGGCAACGCTGTCGCCCGACACTTTAAAAAAAGTTGCCGTCCTTGCGGACAGGGGAGATCTTGATTCTGCAAGGGAAAGGCTGGAGTTGTTGAATAAAAATGCTCCTTTTCATCCCCAGACATTGATGGCTTACAGGGATCTGGTTACCATGCTTATCGATCAGGGAAAACAAAACGAGGCGAAATCGGTGTTCGAAGAAGCCAGGCAGATTCTCAACGAAGTAGATCCGAATACCGACCCGCTGGTTCCCGTTGTTTTAAACGATATTGCATCCCAGGCCGAGAAGATGGGCGAAAACGATCTGTCCATGGTATTATTGAAGAAAGCAAAAGACGGCGCCGTACACGGATCTTCCGAGTACGCGCTGATAGTCGGTCATATAGGACAGAGACTAAGGCTTGACGGCCGTTATTCCGAGGCGCTGCCTTATCTTTCCGGCGCCATTAAGGCATCTAAAAAGGGAAATTTACAGCCCCAGGAACAGGCGAGGCTCATGCACGATTATGCCGAAACGCTGCGAGCGGCGGGCATGTTTAAAGAATCCGGGCAGGTTTTCGAGGAAGCGTTGAAAATAAGAAAAAGCGGGGACCCCAATTTATATGCCACCATGCTTAACGACTACAGCGCATACCGGCAGGATATCGGAGACTATGCCGGTGCGGAGAAAGCCGCTCTTGAAGCGGTAAAGATTCATCGGGAGCATCTTGCCGAAGAAAATCCCGACATAAGCCGGGATAAGATTAACCTGGCTGAAGTTGCACTTTTTATGGGAAGGTATAAAGAAGCCCTGGATCTTGCCGGATCGGCAAACGGGAACTTTGAAGAAAACAGCCCGGATAAATCCTCCGCATTGAATATCATGTCCCATGCACTGAAGGAACTGGGCCGCCTTGAAGATTCCAGGACCGCCGCAATTAAGGCTTTGAAGATAAGGCAGGAAAGCCTGGGACAGGATCACCCGGAAGTTGCCGTTATTATGAATACTTATGCAGGGTCGCTGTGCGCACTCGGGGACTATGGCGAGGCGGAGAAGATCCTGAAAAAAGCCGTCAGTATAAGAAATTCCGGTGTTACCGGGGGAGACCCGTTGATGTGTTCGCTTGAAAGCCAGCAGGCGGAAATTTTATTTACCGGCGGGAAGAAGGAAGAGGCGGAGAAGCTGCTCCGGAAGGCTATTGGAGACGCGGAGAAAATTCTTGGACCATGCCACCCCGAGACCACCACCATGAGGTTCCAGCTTGCACGGGTGTTAAAAGAACGGGGAAATTACGAAGAGGCATCCGCCTTGATTGAAAGAGTCCTTAAGGAAAGGGAATCTGCGCTGGGCAAGAATCACCCCGATTACGCCGTGGCATTGATTGGAAAGGCCGATATTATGACAGCAGAGGGGCAGGAAGATCTTGCCGAAAAGGAACTGGAGAAAGCGTCCGATATAAGAGAAAAAGCTCTCGGCAAAGATGATCCCCAGATGGCGGCCATTCTCCTTGCCAAGGCGGACCTGCTTGAAAAGAAAGGCGAATATACCAAAGCTCTTAATCTTGTCCGGCAGGCTTATGCGGCCAGAATTAAAATGCTTCCGAAAAATCATCCCGATATAGTCACTGCGATCATCCGTATCGGGGACATAGAAAAAAGAATGGGCAAAAATGAAGAAGCTCTCAAGGCATATAACCGGGCGCTTGAAAAGTGTGATAAAAATAATGAAGTCATGATAAAATCGATAAAAGGCAGGATAAAAAATATTGGAGATTTAAATGCCTGACATTGCAAGGACGGAGAGAATATCAGCAAAGCAAGACAAATTTATATATGTTTTTTAATTTGTCTTGCTTTGCTGATAACCGGTTGTTCCGGCAATAAAAACAGGACGGCGCAGCTTCGAGTGCGGCCTGCAAACGTAAGTATTGAAGATGATAGTAAATTTGACAACCTTATGAAAGAAGCCAGGAGGGCGGGCGATCCCGGCGCGGGGCTTAAAAAGTCGCTGGAAGCGGTTGAATTCGGGAGCAAGCTTTATCCTTCAGATCACCTGAACATGGCGAATGCATACAGGCAGGCGGCCGATTTCGCACAACAGGCAGGGCGGCAGGATCTGGCTTTACAAAATTGGAGAGCGGCGCTTCCCATAATTATCAAGATAAAAGGCAAGAATGATATGGATGTTGGGGTTCTTTTGAATAATATAGCCGGCGCCGAATGTTCGGCCGGCAACTACAACGAGGCCGAAGCTTTATATGGCAGGGCTATCGGCATTTCAAAAAAATTGGGGGGGAGAGACAAGAAGCAGCTTGCGGTAAGCTTTGCAGATCTTGCCTCATGCCTGGAAGCGCAGGGAAAGAAAGCGCAGGCCGTCCCGTATTACAGGGATGCTTTAAAAATTTATGAGAACTTGTTGGGGCTTGACAGTCCCGAAGTTAATTATTCAAGAGAAAATCTTGCAAATGTATTGTTATCAACGGGTGATATAAAAAATGCGGTTTCATTACTTGATCAGGTACTTGCATTCCGCACGAGAAACGGTTCCCTGGCATCGCCCGAGGGATTGAACCTCCTGGAATTTCTTGCAGAGCTGAAATTGAAGCTGGGCGAACAGGAAAATGCGGCGGGATTATTGAGAAACGCCGAAAAGCTGGCAGGCAAAAAAGATAAGGAAAGGCTTGCCCGGGTCAAGCACAGCCTTGCCCGCATTTACGAATCCGCCGGAAAAATCAGCGAGGCGGAAGATCTGTATGTCCAGTCTATCTCGATAAGGCAGACCTACCTCCCGCCGGACGATCCTGAAACACAGCAGGCTATTCAGGAGCTTGCTTCCCTTTACAGGGAAAAAGGGAAGCCTGAAAAAGCAAAAAAGTTGGAGTCGGGATTAACTGCTGATGAAAACCCCCAGTCTCTCAATTACAGGGCCGAGCTTTTGATGAATAAAGGAGACATTAAAGGCGCGGAACAGTATTATCTCAAAGCCTTGAAAATGCAGGAAGAATCGGGAGTGGCCGGGGAGGCACTGACGGTTACTTTAAACAATGTCGGCTCTTTTTACAGTGTTATCGGGAACTATGATAAAGCCGAGGAATATCTTTTAAAATCCAATAAGATAATAAGAAATTCCCTGGGGGAGTCCCGTCCCCAGCTTGTGAGCAACCTGTACAGCCTGGCCGAAATCAGGCAGGCAAAGGGAGATTATAAGAAAGCAGAAAAAACAACCGCTGAAGCCGTCGGGCTTGCAAAAAAATTTATGGGAGAGGGAAACTCTCTTGTCGCCGCAGGCTATAACGGCCTGGGCGAGCTTGCTTATGATATGGGCGATTTTGAAAAATCGATGAAGCTTTATAATAAGGCGCTTGAAATAGATACAAAAATATCGGGCGAGGAACACCTGGATACCGCAAGGGATTATATAAGCATCTCGGTAGTTTTCAGAACATTGGGCCAGTATGATAAGGCCGAGGATTATATAAGCAGGGGCCTTACAATAAGGAAAAAATTTCTGCCGGAAAAACACCCCGATGTCGCCGTAGCCATGAACGGCCTGGCGATGTTGTATCGTATCAGGGGGAGATACGATAAGGCCGCGCCTTTGATCCAGGAATCGCTGAGCATATTGAATGAGACACTGGGTTCGGATCACCCGGAAACCGCCTCTGTGTTAAATAACCTCGCCGCTTTACAATATGCGCTGGGCTATTACGAAAAATCGCAAGAAACAGCCCAACGGGCTTTGAACATTGCAAGGAGCAAGCTGGGGTCGAGCCACCCGGAAACGGCGACAAACTTGAATACTCTTGGAGCGTTATACCTTGCCAGGGGGGAGTATTCGAAGGCGGAGGAGATGTTCCGGAAGGCGCTCAAGGCCGATATGGAAACGTTCAGCGGCTCCCATCCCGAGATAACACGGGACAAAAACGATCTTGCTTCCTTATTGATAGAAACCGGCAAGCTTGACGAAGCGGAGAAATTAATGAGACAGGTAATGAAAGCGGATGCTTCACTTTCCAGGGAACATCCCGACAGGGCAAGGGACTTGATCGTAAGAGCCAGGCTGGAGGAAGCCAGGGGCCATAAGGAAAAAGCCCTGGAGTTCAATCGAGAGGGCCTGGAAATCCAGAAAAAATCGCTGGGGCCGGGTCACCCGGAGGTTCTGACGACTGAAAATACGATAGCTTCGCTGATCGGGAAAAAAGGCGATTTTGAAAATGCGAAAAATATGCTTTTGAAAATTCTGGAAGAGCGCAAAAAAATATTCGGCGAAAAACATCCCCAGGTTGCGGCGACATACGAAGAATTGGGAGTATTGGAATACGGACAGAAAAATTATAAAGCCGCCGAAGATTATGCCGGAAAATCTCTTGAAATCCTTCAGAGTGTCATGGGAGATTCGTCCCCCCGCCTTTCTTCGTGCTGGGAACTCCTGGGCAAGATCTATGAAACTACCGGCAGGAAAGACGAAGCCGGCAGGGCCAGGAAAAAAGCCGGGGAGCTGAAAGAAAGCAAGAAATAAGATTGCCTTGCCGGGGAAATTTCCTTGTTGTATAATGTATAAGATTTTGAGGTCTTAAACCGTGCCGTTTAGCTTCACACTTAAAAATAAACCAGGGGAAAAGCTGTTTTCTCTTTTGAAGGAAAACAGGAGGGAAATTTCACATATTTATCTTTTGAACCCCTTCAGCTTTCTCAAGGATTCCGATGAAGAGCATTCGAGAAAGCTGAAAGATTTCGTCGATATGGCGGGAGCGCTGCGCCCTTTCGGCTGTGACCTCGTTTTCACGCTGGAGGACACGTGTCTGGGTGGCTGGCAGGTTACGGCAGAATTTCACAAGAAGCTTGTCAGTACAATGGAGGAAGTCGGGGAATCGGGCATCACCGGCGTATGTGTTTCGGACCCTTACCTCACAGAGGTTTTTCGATCTTCGTTCAAGCCTTATGACAGGCTCAGCCGCTTCGGCCTTTACTGGGGCCTCGGGGGCAAGTTGACCCATGAAATAAAACTGCGGTATTTGACCAACCTGGACATGTCCCTGGTAACTGTTCATCCATCGTTGAACCGGAACCCGGCGGAGTTGACGCCTCTTCTCGGACGGATGCTCGGCAGGGCGGAGGTTGTAGTCAATTACGGGTGCCCTCCGCATTGCGGCATGGAATTTCCCTGCAGGGCATTGAGGTTTCATATCAGGGAAGATGAATATTCCCCGGAAGAGAGAGAAAAAATCATAACGGCATACATGGAGGAATGCAGGGCCGCCGCCCCGCATGAACCCACAGATCTCCTTACACTGCCTGTTATCCTGCCGGAGCACCTGGATTATTACTTTGTCAATTTCGGGGCCGACCTTTTCCAGGTATTGACACCTCATGACGACGAGGAAGCCGCATGCCGGATTCTCGAATATTATTTTAAAAGAGAATCCCCCGACAACCTGGCCGATCTTTTATACCGGCCGCTATGTAAAGATTGGGGAGAAGGGCTTCCAGTTTCATTGATAAAACAGCATCATGAGAAGTTGTATAATTATGGCGATAGCTGTAAGGATTTGATTGAGAAGGAAATTCTGCATGGATAAGCTGGATATTCTCGACAGCGAGATCAGGGAGATCTTCGGCAGCCAGGGGATCCTGACGAACATCGGCATGAATTTGAGGTCGTGCGGCTGTGAAGTTCTGTCCCTGGATTTCAGCGCTTTGATGAATGATGCATTTCAGATGAAGAAAAAAGAGCTGCTTTATAAAATCGAAAATTATCTGCCCGGATGGAATGTTTATTATATAAGCGCTTTTCCCGGAACAGAGATGATCAGGAAAGTTTCGCTGAGAAAATTTTGTAATTATTGTAAAGAAAATTATCTGGCCGGGCGGGATCTTGGGCCGAATGTTCTCGTGGCGGGTGAGAATTTATGAAGTTGATGGTGGGAGCAAAAGGGAATATAGAAAGCACGAAAGTTCTCCTGGAAGAAACCCGGGGGATGATAGCGGAGCTTTTCGTATCCGTTCAGAATTCTAAATATTCAAGCGGCAGGACTTATGTTCATGAAATCGGTTTCGAAGAACTTTGCGAACTGGTGAAACTCGCCCTGCCTTACGGCGTCGATATCATGGCGGCGTTCAATACACCGTGTTTCGGCGGAAAAGAAGTTTTGCCCGAATTCCGCAGGGAGTTCGATGAATACCTGGAGCGTGTTTATGAAGCAGGCGTCAGAAAAATAGTTCTGACTCATCCCATGTTGATCCGGCGGGCGGTCGAGAAATTTCCTGATATAGACGTTGTGGTTTCGGTATTCGCAGAGGTTGATGATCTCGACAAGCTGAAATATTATGAGTCTCTCGGTGCAAGGCGTGTTACCATCCCTCACGAATTGAACCGTGATCTTCCCAAATTGGAACTGTTTGTTAAAAACAGCAGCATGGATATGGAAGTCATCCTTAATTTGTCATGCGTCCATTATTGTGCCAGGGCCGATTTCCATTGCATGTTCGTCGGTCATTGTACCGAAGATATGATCGGCAGGCAGGCGGGAGACTATTATACCGGGTGGTGTGATAGATTCAGAGTGAACAGGCCGTGGGAGATACTCTGCGGAGATTGGATAAGGCCCGAAGATATCAAACGGTATGAAGATATCGGCATTGAATATTTCAAAATCGCAGGCAGGGCCACTTCGACGACATGGATCATAAGAGCCGTAAAAGCTTTTGCTTCGAGGCGCTGGGAAGGGAACGTGTTCGAATTATTGACCCAGTTTTATCCCTATACAGACAGGCTTGGCGATAAAAGCCCGTTGTACCTGTACAACCCGCTCCTTGATGATTGCATGGACAGGCTTTATTCCTGCGGCCATATTTGCCACCAGTGCGATTATTGTCATCAATTATATTACAGGCTGGCCGGGAAGGAAAAAACCGGGATTTTTCCGGGCCAGGTGCTGCCATAGAAGGAGAGACGGCATGGCGAAAAAGAGTCCTTCAAAAAAAGTTAAAAGAACCGAAAAGGGAAAGCCGCCGAAAAAAGAGGACCAGGGCGTTTCGATATGGTTTATAGTAGCGCTGGCGGTGGGGCTTATGGGTTTTAGCATTTTCTATTTTTTTGCTTCAGGGAAAGGTCTTTCATCGGAAAATTTCAGGGTGATCAAGCCGGGGATGTACCAGGGAGAAGTCAGGATGTATATGAAAGAGCCCTGGAAGGTTGTCGAGCCTTCGGACCCCGGGGGCATAAAGGAATTTGAAGGCGATAAAGCTCCGAAGTATCCCCTGAAAGGCCAGGTATATATTTATTTCAGGAGCGGGTATTTCGGCTATATATATTTTGATAAGGAAGGGAAAGTGGAAAAAGTCGTCGCCTCTCCTTCCAGCAGGCAGGTGGAAGGCAGGGAGTATTTCAGGGTCGTTAAAGCGGGCATGAACCAGGATGCTGTTATTGAAAATATGGGAGGGAAGCCCATCGGTATTGTTAAACCTGATAATCCGGGGGGCATTGCCGAATATCAGGGAGATAAAGCCCCTGCAGGGCCAGCAGACGGGGATGTTTATATTTTCAAGAAGCTGGATTATTACGGGTATGTATACTTTGATAAAGAAGGGAAAGCGGAAAAAGTTATAATGGTTCGTGAATAATGGTTATTGTATGGTGGTCGGCGGACCGGCGGATGGTTGTTTTTTGACGAATACCCGGAAAGCTTCCCTTGACCCTTGTTGATTTTAAAGGATATAATTATTGAAGCTTGAGAAGGGGGTGTTTATTTTGAAGAAGACAGGTTATGCGTTATGTATATTTATAGCGCTTTTCATAATTTTATCATCGGTGGTTTTTGGAGCAAGCGATACACAGTCGATAAATCAAAAGGACAGCGTTTTTATTTCAAAAATAACTCCAAGGACAAGCTCGATAATAGTGCCGCCTGCCGGTTTCCCTTATTATCTTGAGGTGGAATATAGCCTGGTATCAACTTCCAGGGCGTATGTAGAGGTCGGGGTATATTTAAAGGATCTGCAAAAAGGGGCCGAAAGCAAGCTGGTTACAAAGCCCCGAGTTTTCCCGGTTACAGCAGGGAAGGGCGCGCTGCTTGTTACTACGGATGTTGTTAATGTGGTGCCCAAGAATGTCAGGCAGGAGTTGCTTATAGTTGCTTCTTTAAAGAACACCTCGGGGAACGAGCTTGCATATTCAAACAGCATTAATATGGTTGTAGGGAACAGGAAGGTTATCAAGAGCGGAACCCAGAGCAATACAGATTCCCTTCAGGTATTGAGCGTCAATCCTCCGGAAGAAAGTAGTCTTTCCTTGGGGAAAAGCATAAATTTTGTTTTTAAGATTAATTATGGTGTTATGTCAAGGCCTTATGCATTCGTAAATTTTGAATTTTCCGATGCCTCGCAAGCAAGGACGGGGATGGCCTGGTATTCGGTAACCGTCCCTTTGAAAAAGGGGAAAGGCATTATGGAAATTGCCTTCCCCATTACTTTTGCGGGCGACTTATACGGCCGCAGGATGGCTATAGGCGTTCCTTTCCGTGTGGAGCCCCTGGGAGGAACAAGTTCGTATTCCGTACTACAAAGTTATACATTTGAACCTTTAAAGAGAAAATAAACAGGTTTGAATAGAATACGGAAGTTAGGGAATCGCCGGTTTAAATTAGTTCTTTAAACGGATCGGCGCACTTAAAGTTCATATAAAGCATATTCTGAAAAAAAACAGTTACGGGAAATGATATCGTCAGGACGGGAAAATGTTGTTGAATGTATGCCGGGAACTTTTATTCAGTGTGATATTCAAGTTTGTCCATGTCGGAAGATGAAAATTATTTCAAGGATTGACTTGAACCCGGAAAAGGAATAATAACAGGATTATTGAAATTAACCCGAGTTATTCAGTAATAAGTGGAGGAGTAGAATTACTTACGGTATAAACAGTTAGTGGCCGTACAAAGATACTTATAGCCGGGGCCGTTGTAGTAGAAGGAGATAGAAATTTATGAAAGGGAAGCTTATTGTTTGGTTAGGGATTCTGCTGGTTGCCGGTTTGTTTGTTTGGCTCGGGGTTTCGCTTGTAATGAAGCATCGTTTAAAAATGGAGATGCACAAGGAGGCCTGGGAGCATATTAAAAACGCCGAGAAGCTGGAAGGCGATTTTGCATATCCTGAAGCCCTAAAAGAATTGAGGGAATCGGAGAATCTGGATCCTTCTTTTACACGGGTATACAGCCTCAGGGGAGACATACTGCGCCAGATGGGACGTGGCTCCGATTCGATCGTTGCTTTTAAGAAGGCGCTGGAACTTGAACCAAATAACCCGGATATTCTTCATGACCTGGGTTTTTCTTACCAGTGGAAGGGCGAAACGGAAAGCGCCATAGAGTGCTATAAAAAAGCTTTAAAAATAAATCCTAACCACATCGCGTCTCATAAGAACCTTGCCGATGCATATATGATTTTAATGGCAACACAGCCCAGGGGCAGCAAGGAATGGAACGATTTGTGGGATAATGCGTACAGGGAAGCCGAGATTGCGATAAAACTGAACCCGGACGAATGGGGCGCATATTATATCATGGGGCAATTACATTTTGTCAAGAAAGAAGATGACGACGCAATCAAGGCTTTCAGCACGGTAACAAAAGAACCAGAAAACGACCGGTATGAATATATCATGAGATCCTATGCCACCCAGGGATTTATCCATTATTACCAGGGAAAGCGCGATCTTGCCCTGAAGGAATTTGACAAATATATACAGATGTGGCATGACCGCCCCGGGTATAATGTTGATTGTATTTTGCCCGATCGTGAGAAATATTCGTTCTATCGCGAGGTATTGCTGGGCAAGAAATTTACAAAGGAAATGCTTGAGCAATATGAATCCACCGATCAAAAGTTCCTTTCCCGCGGTGTGGTGATGCCGGTTATCACACTTGAACTCAGAAAGTTCTTTAAAGACTACATAGATGCACGTGACAGGCACGATACGAAGGCAATGGAGAAAACACTGAGGGATCAGCTTATGAAAAACCCCGCGCGTTATGCCAACTGTTCAGGCATAATACTTATGGGGATACCCGAGCTTGATGCGGAGACGGCATATCTTCTTGCAGGGATCCTGGCCGATTCGGGCAGGCACGATGAAGCGATGAAGATCTATAAAAAGGGGCTTGATCTTTGCCCCGGTCATCCGCTTCTTGAACAGGGGCTTGCAAAATTGCCGGAAAAACGGCAATCTCCCTGAAATTAATTATGCTTGATGAGACCAGGAAATTCATTGTAATAATCATACTGCTGTTCATAACAGGATGTTCGACGGATCATAAACCAGGTAAAGCTGCATATCCGCCCCCGCCTTCTACTACAATAAAAGAAACAGGCACCGACGTTCTCCGGCAGGGTCATATCAGGATGTTCACGTGTTCGGCCTGGAGCCCGGACGGCTCCAGGATTGCCTGCGGCGGCGCCGACCGCAGGATCAGGATATGGGATGTAAAAAGCCGCAGGTTAATGTACACCCTCAAGGGCATGAATGATGATCCCTGGGGATTGATCTGGACTCCCGACGGATACATTATTGCCGCGTGCCTTGACGGCACAATACATTTTTGGAAATATCCTTCCGGAGTAAATGATTTGACGTTTCAGGCGCATGATGACAGCATTTTGTCGATAGCGCTCAAGCCCGGCGGGAATGAAATAACAACAGCTTCACAGGACGGCACCATCAAGTTATGGGAGCCGGGGAACAAAAAACCTCTTCTGGTCCTTGCGCATAAAGGAGAAGAAGCTTTAAGCGTTGCTTTAACCAAGGATTATATTGCAGGCGGATTTAATGACGGAAAAATTATTATCAGGACGCTTACCGGCAAAAATGAAACCAGGCATATCGATACCGGGTCGCCCGTAGTTTTTCTTGCAGCAGAACAGGCCGGTAATTACTTTGCATCCGTTGATGAAAAAGGCAAAATTACGATTTGGGAAATAAAGAACGGGAATAAGATCGCCGAATTGACCGGCCCCGCCCCGCCCCCGGGCGGCCTTGCTTTTTCGTCTTCGGGAAAATATCTTGCCGCCGTTTCCCAGACAGACGGCGTCATTATCTGGAGAAAGAATGATGCAGGCGAGTTTATTAAAGATGTTTCGAATACAACAGCGCCGGGCGATAAAAAATTTTTAGGGTTATATTCAGTTTCTTTTTCTCCATCGGGGGATGAGCTTGCTGTTGTAGGCAGGCGCCGGGCGATTCGAATATTATCCTTAAAAGACAATAAATGGCGTGAGATCCCCGCTTTCCAAAGCGAGATATACGCAGTTGATTTTCTTAATGATCAAAAGCACGTTATATCAAGCGGGGGGAATCGCCGCATCGATATATGTGATATTAAAGATATGAAACCTGTTTCTAGTTGTATTTATGATCGGGCGGATGCCGTCGGGGCCCTTCTGGTATTGCCTGACAAAAACGGGCCGGATGGAAAAGTTGCATCTTTTGTTTCCGGGGACATTTCGGGGAACGTGTGTTTATGGGAGGGAGCGCCTCAAAAAGGATTTTCTCCGGTAAAAGAGGTTAATATCGGGGAAACCGAAATATGGAAACTTCGTCTTTCGCCGGATAAGAAGTCGGTGATTGCCGCATGTGAGGACGGCTATATAAGGATTCTGGATTTACCGGGCCTGGAAAATTCCAGAGAAATTAAAGCGCATAGCGATTCGGTTGTAAATGTGGTTTTTCATCCCGGCGGGGACAGGCTTTCTTCGAGTTCATGCGATAATACGATTCATATTTATTCATGGCCGGAGATGCATTTGCTGCGTGTCTTAAAAGGCCATACCTATGATGTTTACGGCCTTGCATTTTCGGGCGACGGAAAAAAATTATATTCAGTTTCGGGGGACAGGACTCTCCGTGAATGGGATATCGAGGCCGGAAAGCTGATAAAAACTTACCACGCTCTGGGAGATTGCGGCATGAGCATTATAGAATCGCCTGCAGAACTACAACTTTATTCGATAATAAGCTGGGACGGGATTCAAAGGTTCTGGAACCCTTCCGCGCCGGAAAAATGGAGAAAAACATTGATCGGCAGGGATCTGTTGTGCCAGGCATATAGTGATGACGGCAGCGTTCTTGTTGTCGGCGATGCCGGCGGCAAGCTGAACCTGATGGACGGGCGCACAGGAGAATTAAAAGGGGAAATATCCTTGCCGTGAAAAAAGTTATTGTTATTTTATTGGTGCTTTTCATCTTCGGATGCTCCCGCCAGGCAGAGCTTCCTCACGACAAGGGCGGCAGGCCGCTTTTGCTCGGCGGACTGAGATTCATAACGGCTGTTTCGGTATCTCCCGACGGAAAAAGTATAGCTACCGGCTCGGTAGATCGCAGGGTCAGGATATGGGATGCTAAAAGCGGCGGAGTCGTCAGGGTATTGAAAGGGCATACCGACGACCTTACAGGCATTGCGTGGTTCCCCGGGGGTAAAAAAATCATTTCGGGAAGCATGGATTCTACTTTAAGGATATGGGATACGGGATCCGGCCGTTGTATCGGCGTGCTCACGGGGCACCGTGACGAGGTATTGGCGGTTGGAGTATCTCCTGATGGGAACTTCATTGCGTCGGGATCGCTTGACGGGTCGATAAGAATATGGGACGGGCATACAGGAAAATGTCTCAGGGAGCTGCCCGGCAGCGGGGGGCCGATTGAGGCGATCTCTTTCGCCGGGGACGGCAAATATGTTTATTCCGCGGATCTGGATGGCAATATATATTCATGGAAAACCGGTGATAAAGATCTTGTCCTGCGCGTCCGGGGATCGACCGCCCATTATAATTCGGTCTCTATAGACGCCGGTAATTCCAGGGCGGTGTTCGGTGCCAAAAACGGCGAGATCATCATGATTGATCTCAATACCGGCAGGGTCATCCATAAAGAAAAGATTGTACCTTCCCCGGTAACGGCGCTGGCTTTTATGCCGGGGGGGGAAGCGGCTGCGGGTTTTAAAAACGGCATGATCGTTTTGATAAATCCGGACGGCACTATCAGGAATAAGATTCAGGCCCATTCAAGAGCGGTTACCGCACTCTCTTCTTTTTCGGACGGCAGGCTCGTGTCCGGCTCGACGGACAGGAAAGCAAGGCTCTGGAACAGTCAAGGGAAACTTGTCAAAGAGTTGAGGTCTGACAGATCTGACATATATTGCCTCCTTTTCCATAACGGCAAACTTCTTGGAGGAAGAGGCGATGGGGTTATCCTGGATTGTTCGGAGCCTGAAAATAAAAAAAGTTTTAGAATTACGGGGAAGGAGCCGGTTAATGAAATGTGCGCCGCCGGTAATAATATTGTCGCAGCCCTCTCTTCAGGCAGCGTTATTCTTTTTTCAGGCGAGAATTCAAAGCCTGAAAATATCATCAAGTTCAACCTGGATGCCGATTGTGTTGCATATTCGCCGGACGTGAATGTTCTTGTCGCAGGGAGCGAAGGCGGGGAAGTCTTTCTTTATAAGCCGGCCGGAAAAGAAAAGATCGAGTTTGATGCGCATCCCAATACCGTTACCAGAGTGAGGTTTTCGCCTGACGGCCGCCTTCTCTGTACATCTTCATGTGACAATACGGTCCGGGTCTGGGATTTAAAAGATTTGAAATTGATAAGGATTCTCAAAGGACACGACGATGAGGTCTGGGATATACGTTTTATCGGTAATGAGAAGGTTGTTTCGGCTTCATCCGACCGCACCGTCCGGGTCTGGGATTTAAGGACGGGGCTGACGCTTAACATTCTGAAGGGACACGAAGACTCGGTTTCCTGCATCGCGTTGTCTCCTGATAAAAAATACATGGCGACCGCCTCATGGGACGGCATGGTCGGGATATGGGATACCGGGAAATGGCTTTTAGTAAAGCGGTTAAAAGCGGGGGAAGAGCTCCTTTATGTGATTTTTATGCCGGATGGAAGACTTGCAGCGTGCGGCGTCAACGATTCTGTTTTTATATGGAATGAGA
Organism: Chloroflexota bacterium; assembly: GCA_023475345.1. GTDB lineage: Bacteria > Vulcanimicrobiota > JAMCWD01 > JAMCWD01 > JAMCWD01 > JAMCWD01. The sequence continues at coordinate 169,857 of JAMCWD010000001.1, forward strand.
GAGAATGGTCAAAGAAAGATTAATGTTGGAAATCCTCCGGTGATATGCTAAGATCTTTTGTACGAAGCAATAAGGGAGAGTGTGTGATGAGCAAGCGGGCATTGATCTTGTTCTTAATAATAGGGGTTTTATGCGGTTGTTCAGGCGGCGCAGGAGATAAAACAAAAGTCAAAACCACGCCTTCTCCGACCCCTACAGAAGTAAGCGGAGGTTTTATCAAAGATACCCTATCCAAATCAGATGTGGTAAAGCTCCGGAATAAAGTGCTTCGATTAACCGAGGATGCAGGCCTGCGCCTCGATGAAAAAAAGTACAATGAAGCCGAAAAACAGTACAACGAAGTATTGAAATTAAATCCTGAATCCCACGACGCCATGCTGGGATTGGGAAGAATATATTTTGAACAAAAAGATTATAAGAAGGCAAAAGAGTGGTATAGTAAGGCCCTTACACTGAAGCAGGACGTTAAAGTATATGAACTGCTCGGGCAGAACGCCCTTTCCGCCGGAAATAAACAGGAAGCCCTGGAAGCTTTCAAAGGGGCGGTAAAAGTATATCCCGGCGAGCCAAGGTATTATGTTACCATCGGGGATATATTGTCCGATCAGGGAAAGGAAAAAGAAGCCAGGGATGCTTTCAAAAAGGCCCTCAAGCTGGCGCCTGGTAATAGCATGGCGCTGGAGGGTCTTGCAAACGTAGGAAAGGTTCACGAGGAACAGAAAGGCACCCCCACGATAAAAAATAATCCGTGGCTTTTAAAAGGCTACAAGTTCGTGGATCAGCAGAAATATGCACAGGCGGAAGAGGCGTTCCGCAAGGCGCTCGCAGAGAGACCCAACGATTTGTTTATCAAAGTAGATATTGGAAATGCTCTGAGGAAACAGAAAAAGCTCGAAGAAGCCAGGAGTTATCTCGAAAAACTGGTCAAAGAATACCCTGATGCTACGGCTATGCTGGCATTGGGGGATGTATATTATGATCTGAAGGATTACAGGCAGGCTGAGAACTGGTATGTGAAATCCATGGCAAAGAATCCGAAAAGCATAGATGCCCTGCTTGGCCTCGGAGATCTTTACCGTGAAACATACCGTTTTTCAAATGCGGTAAATGCTTTGCAGGATGCTATAAAACTTGCCCCTTCAAGGGCGGATCTTTATGTGGCTCTCGGCAGGACTTACGATTACTCCAGCAAGATGGATAAAGCCCTGGAAGCTTACAGGGAGGCGTTGAAGCTTGCGCCGGAAGATATGGACAAGAACGAGCAGGTTTATATCGGGCAGTGTTACGTATATCATCACCTGAAAGATTATCCCAAGGCCGAGTTATATTGTAAGAAAGCCATCGAGATATACCCGGAAAACGCCGATGCCAATGTTTACCTGGGGAGGCTTTATCTCGAGCAAAGAAAATACAGGGAAGCCAAGGGGCAGTTTGAAAAAGCACTGAGCTTCAGTCCTAAAGATCCGAATGCAATGCAGGCTATGGCTGCATTTTATATGAACCAGGGAGATTACAAGAGGGCTGAAAAACTCCTGGGCAATGCCATAAAAACCAATCCTGACAACGCTCAGTCTTACCTGGACATGGGGGATGTCCTGGTAAAGGACGGCAGTGATGCCGAGGGTTTGAAATATTATGCAAAGGCCGTGAAACTGAGGCCGATGTGGGATTCGCCTCATCTCAGCATGGCGAATGCTTACCTTGGCGTGGGTGATGCATCGAGCGCATTGAAGGAAGCGGATGAAGCGGTAAGAGTTAACCCGTATAACGGCTATGCTTATCTTACGAGGGCCCAGGTTTATCAGGAGACGGGGAAAATTGACGAGTGGGAGAAAAATGCAAGAGAAGCGGTCGGAGTTTTTCCGCAGATGGATGTCGCCCATATAGAATTGGGAGATGTTTTAAGAATAAAGAAGAAATATGACGAAGCCGAAGCCCAGTACCGCAAGGCATTAGAGTGCTTCCCCGGCAATTTTACGGCGTATTTCGAGCTTGGCAGAATCGAGGTGTTCAGGAATAATCTTCCGAAAGCCCTTTCATATCTGAAGAAGTCGATAGAGATGAATCCCCGGATGGCGGAGGAGCTTAAAAAAGAAGCCGATTTCAAGGACGTTTTGAAACGCGGGGATTTCAAGAGCTTATTGCGGTCGGGCAGGTGACCGCAATAAGTGGAAATGACTGAATTAAAATACCTGAGGGGGATTCTGGCGGTTACTTTTATTTGCTGCCTTATTATGGCGTCATGTCATAAAAATGCCTGGAGACCTCCGCCTCCGCAGAATCCTATGACTGAAGGTGACAGCCTTATTCGCCAGGGGAAAAGGGATGAGGCGAAAAAAGCTTACCTTGATTTTTGCAGGCTTTCTCCCGATGACGGGCGTCCCCTGGCGGCCCTGGGCAGGATGGCGCTGGAAGAAGAAAATTATGACGAGGCGGCCGGCTATCTTGAAAGCGCTTACAGGCTGACGCCTACCGACTTTTCGCTTCTTTCGGATCTGGGCAGGGCATACAACGGGGCCGGGAAGCCGGAAAAAGCGCTCAAGGATTTCGACAGGGTCATAGAAAACGAGCCTCTTAATTATTTCGCGCTTTCCGGGAAAGCCCGCTCGCAGGTCATGCTGGGCCTGTATAAAGAAGCCGAAGGCACGGTGGGATATACCCTGAATACCGTCGGAGAGCGGCCTGAAATCCTTATTTTATCTTCTGATATCAAAGAAAAAAAAGGTGATTTCAAAGGCGCCGAAGAGGATCTTAAAAAGGCCGTCTCCATGTCTTCCGGCAGCGAAGAAAACAGGAAAGCCCTCGCCGGTTTTTATATCAGGCTGAAGCAATATGATAAGGCAAGGGATGTGCTGAAAAGCCTGGAAAAGAAAAACGCGGCCGACAGAGACCTCCTGATAATGATGGGGGACATGGAGCTTGAAGCAAAAAAATTCCGGGATTCGGAAAATGCTTACCTCAAGGCGGCAAGGCTTGAACCGGACGACCCCGACAACTTTATGAACATGGGAAACCTGTACTTTGTTCAGGGCGATTATAAAAAAGCTCTTGATGAATACAGGAAGGCGTCAAAGCTTGATCCTGAAGCCCCTTACACCTACGGCGGGATAGGGGACTGCTTTATGGAGATGGGTAGGTTTAAGGAAGCTGAAGCGGCTTATAAAAAAGCGGTTTCCCTCGATAAGAATTCCGAGCAGGATTATGTAAGCCTCGGTGACCTTTATCTCAAGCAGGGCGATTTAAAAAAAGCCGAAGATCAATACAGGCTGGCGGAAAAGATCCGGCAGACAGGGGAAGTGTTGTATGCGCTTGCAAGGCTGGAGGCACGAAAAGGGGAGGCCAGTCAGGCCCTGACCTATATTGAGAAAGCGCTGGCTGAAGATCCGGAGCTTAAGGAAAGCGCGGCATGCGAGCCTTATTTTAAGCCGCTTGCAAGCAATGAAAAATTCAAAAAATTGGTTGGGGCGTGGAGCCCCGGACAAACCCCCGAATTCCGCTTCCCGCGTTAAGCAGAATAAAAATTTTTCGGATGAAGATCGATGAAAAATAATTGTAAGCATACAGGGTCATGGCTCGCCTCCCCGGCCTTCCGGGCGGGATACCTGCTTATTTTATTATTGTTTATTTCCGGTGCCGGCTGTTCCATAAATCAAAGTGTTGTAAAGCCTGAATCGGAAAAAACCCCTGTTGAAAGAACCGATTTTAAAAAAGCAAACCTGGCCCTGGGAGAAAAACTCCTTTCGGATGAGAAATACGGGGAAGCGGCCATTGTATTTGAAACGCTCCTGGAAAGCGGCCCGGATAGCGAGGAAGCCTTGCTGGGGCTGGCCGACTGTTATGCAGGGGAAGAAAAATGGACAAAAGCAGAGGAACTTTATAACAAGCTTCTTTCCATCGACCCTTCGAATACCGAGGCGGCGGCGGGGCTGGGAGACGTATATCTTGCCGCAGGCCGGTTTCCCGAGGCGGTTAAGGCGTACAGGGAAGCTTTTAAGCTCCAGGAAAAAGGTGGCGAAAAAGTCCTGGAATTCAAAACTTCGGAAGACGACAACATCTTGCTTGCCCGCGTCCTTTTGGAAAGGAAGAGATTTGAAGAGGCGCTTTCTTTTTATCGGAAAGCCGGGGAGAATCCCTCTAATAAGGTTGCCGCTCTGACCGGCACGGCTGACGTGTACCTGATCCGGCGGCTCTATAAACAGGCTGGCGGATTTTACAAAAAAGTTCTGGATGCCGATCCGAAGAACATTGAAGCCCTGGTCGGGATGGGCCAGGTTTCGTTCGAACTCGGCGATTTGAGCGGTTCCGAGGTTTATTATCTTAAAGCGCTGGAAGCTGATCCCGGAAACTCGAATGTGCTGAACGGCCTGGGGGAAGTTTATTTTAATAAGAAAGAACTGGTTAAGGCGAAGAAGTATTATCAGGAAGCGTTGAAACATCAGCCGCTCCATATCGATGCACATATAGGGCTGGGCGACATATTGCTTGCCGGGGGCGACCTGAACGGGGCGGAAAAGGAGTACCGGGCGGCCCTTTCCATATCGCCGGAGTATGCCGATGCGCTGGATGGCATCGCCAACCTGTATTATAAGATGGGGAGATACGATGAGGCCGAAGAAAATTACAGGGCGTCGCTGGAAGACGACCCTAGGAACGAGTTCGCACAATTCAGGATCGGCGATATAAGGTTCAGGCAAAAAAAGTACGACGAAGCGGTCGATGAATTTCGTAAGGCGCTTGAGGTCAGGCCTGACTCGAAAAGATCGCGCGAAGGGCTTGCGCGTTCGCTGATTTTTCTTGCGCGACAGGCAAAGGAAAAAGGCGATGAAGCAAAAGCGGGGAGCCTTGTTAAAGAAGCTGAAGAAGCATGGCCCGGAATTTTGAAAGAGGATAAGACTCCTGCCGGAGGGCCACGTTGAGAAAGATCGCAATTTTTTTGCTGGTTTTAATTATTTGCTCCGACTGTTCATGTCAGCGGACTTCCGACCCCCGTTATCTTCTGAGCAAAGGGGTGAGCCTTTACGAAAAGGCGGAGGACAGCCAGAAAGGCGCAGCAAGGGCTCAGATGCTGGAGGAGTCGGAAAATACTCTGAAGCAGGTGGTTGAAAAATCGCCGGGGGATGAGGCTTCTTGCCTGGCCCTGGCAAGGGTGTTGCTTGCGCGGGGGAAGATCCTCGAAGCGGAGAAACTTTACAGGAAAGTGTACGAGATAAACCCCGGTTCCGCCCTTGCCTGCCTCGGGCTGGGCGGGATCTTGCAGAACCTCCAGAAACGGGACGAAGCGGTATCCTGGTACGAGCGCGCTTTGAAAATAGATCCGAGGATGGTCGATGCTTACTGCGGCCTGGGAGACCTGGCTTTTGACACGATGCAGTACGAGCGGGCCATAGGCTTTTACCGTCAGGCCCTGCTTATCGATCCGAAAGCCGAAAACGCGCTTTCGGGCCTCGGCGATGTTTATGTCGATAAAGGCGATCTCAGGCAAGCTGAGGAGTGCTTCAGGACCATGTTAAAAAACAAACCCTCTCACAACTACGCTCTTCTGGGGCTGGGGGACGTTCTTGAAAAATCCGGCAGAACGGACGAGGCCGAAAAGCTTTACCTGGAGGCTTATAACGACTCGCCCGGCGATGACGAAGTCCTGTACAACATCGCTCATTTTTATTTAAAGCGTGGGCTTTTTGATAAAGCTGAAGAGTTCCTTTTAAAAGCAAGGGCTGTAAATCCTGAATATGAGTGGTCAAACGGGGCCATGGCCGTAATCCTGATACAACGGGGTAAGCTCGAAGAAGCTGAAAAAGAACTCAAACTGGAGATTGAGAAATTCCCTAAAAATTTCGAAGCTCATCTTCTCCTTGCCAGGATTTATGCCAGCCGCGGGCTTGATGACGAAGCAAAAAAGCAGGTATTTATGGCGCTTGGAATCGGCGGCGATGAGGCAAGAGATATCCTGAAGCAGCATCCCCTGCCCGGTAAAGGCGAGCCGGTAAGCTCCCCGCCTGCAGACAGAAAGAAGAGAAGGGGAAGATGAGACTACATCATTATATAGTCGTGTTATCTATTATCCTGCTTCTCACAGGGGTTCTTCAGGGCTGTTCAGGCAAGCCGGAGAAAGGATCAACGCCGGCACAGGCTGTCCCCGTGATACAAGGCGAGTCCGCCGCCACCCCGTACCTGTCCGAAGATTTGAGAAAAGAGATGGAGAAGCCCTTGCCAGAGCCGTCATTTTCCTCTGAAGCCTTAAGTGAGATGTTGAAGCGCGCGTCGGAAAACCAGGGTGATATAGACACATGGAGCAGGCTGGGGGATGTCTTATTTTCAACCGGTCAACTGGGTAAGGCCGCCGATGCGTTTTCACACATTTTAGAGATAGATCCCGGAAACGAATCCGCCCACATGAAGCTGATAGACGTTCTGATAGCGCAGCAAAAGTTTGAAGAAGCACAAGCCCGCCTGAAAAAAGATATGGCGCTGAATCCCACGCCTGCCCTTTTAAGTTCGATGGGCAGGGTGTTTTTGAGAAAAGGCGACTGCCGTAATGCCATGAAATATTTCGAAAAGGCGCTGAGGATGAAGCCGGGCTATGACAGAGCTCTTCTCGGGATGGGTCACTGTCTTTCGGCGGTAGGCAATAATGTAGAAGCCGAAAAGCTTTTCAAACAGGTGCTCGAGAAGGAGCCGGATTCTGCAGAAGCCCATTTCGGTCTCGGCAATATTTATTTCGATCTGACGCGGATGAACGAGACGATTGATGAGTATAAAAAAGCCATTGAACTGGACCCGTCTCATGAGCCTGCAAAAGTGGGGCTGGGAGATGCGTATCTTGAAGTAGGCGATTATCTTTCAGCCGCCAGGGAGTATCGTGAGGCCCTGAGGGACCATCCGAATTCTATGGCAGCATTGATCGGCTACGGCGATCTTTGCCTGGAGTTGAGGATGCCCGCCAGGGCGATTGCGTTATACCGGCGCGCCCAGGAGATTGATCCCGGCTCGAAGTATTCCCAGATCGGCATAGGTGATGTTTACTTGATGGAAGGGAAGAAGATTGAGGCGGAAGCAGCTTACAGGGAAGCCATCCGCCTGGCTCCGAAGTTTGAAAGGACATACTTCTACCTGGGAAACCTGCTGCTTAACCGCGGGAAAGTTGACGAAGCCGAAAAACTTTACAGGAAAGCCCTGGAGTTAAACCCCAGCTTTGAAGACGGGCTTTTCGGCCTGGCCAGGATTCACATGGAACGCGGTGAATTTCCACAGGCCGGGCAGTGTTTTGAGAAAGCCCTTTCATTTGCGCCAAACGCCGAGGACATCCATGTCGGCTACGGCATTTATTACAGGAGTATCGGGGATCCCGGCAATGCAGCCGGGGAATTTGAAAAGGCGCTTGAGATTAACCCTTATTCAGAAGGAGCCCATGTGGGGCTTGGCCTTGTAGCATTGGACAATAACGATCCGGACGGAGCTGAGGCCGAATTCAGAAAAGCCCTTTCGCGCTTTCCCGAATACTCGTTTGACGCACATTATAACCTTGCAAGAGTTCTTGCCAGGGAAGGCCGAGTGAAAGAATCCCTCGAACATCTGAAAAAAGCTGCGGACGGCAATGAGGAATTTTTGATCGAAGCCAGGACTGAACAGGACTTTTCATCGTTGAGAGATGAGCCCGGCTTCAGAGACCTGATGAGCAGGTAAATTATTATTTCAGCTTCAAACGGCGGCCTGTATGAGACTTATCTTACAGGCTCCGACGGATCGTTGGGGTCGGGCAGGTCTTCATCGAACTTCTTTTTCTCCTCGCCAAGCGTCCTCATCTTTTTTGCTTCTTCGGGCCGGTTCATTTTTTCATAAAGCCGGGCCAGCCGGAAGTATGAAAACGAGTACCCGGGCCTGATATTTATCGCTTCCTTGAATTTCTCCTCAGCTTTTTCCAGTCTGCCTGTTGCCTGATATACTTCGCCCAGATTGAGATGATACACCACTTCATAAGGGTTTATGCCGATTGCTTTATGAAGGACTTCTTCGGCTTCAGCATAGCGTTTTTGCCGGTTGTACAACAGGGCCAGTGCGCTGTAAGCTCTCTGGGCTGAAGGATCAAGTGCGGTTGCTTTTTTATAGGATTTTTCGGCTTCTTCCGGGCGGCCCGTATTCATATACAACACACCCAACCCGGTTAAAGGCAGTGGGCTTAAAGGCTTTATTTCATGGGCTTTTTTATAAGCGTCCTCAGCTTCTTTCCACTTCTTTTGATTCATATAGCCGATGGCAAGGTCCAGGTACGCATCGAAATTTTCAGGGTCTGCTGTAAGCGCCTTTTTAAACCACTTTTCTCCTTCGGCATGGTTTTTTTGCTGGGCGTAAACTTCACCTATGAAAACGTTGTATAGCGGCCTGGGGTTCAGCGCCAGGGCTTTTTTGAAATTTTTCTCGGCTTCGTTGTAGCGGCGCTGTGAAAAATAAAGCTCCCCCATATTTATGTATGCCTTGTCCGACTGCGGATTTCTCCGGATCTCTTCTTTTTGAATATTTATGGCCTTTTCAATGTCGCCCATTTTAATGTAAGTCCGGGAAAGCTTGTAATAGATTTCGGAAGAGTCCGGCATTATTTTTCGGGCTTTTTTGTATTGCTCGACGGCGCCTGCGAGATCACGGTTTTCGACAAGCTCGTCGCCTTTTCGTATCATTTCAAAGGCATTACCGGAAGGGGGCCTCTGGCAGCCGGAAAACAGGAAACATATCATGACCCCGATCAGGCACAGGGATATAAATTGCACTTTTTTCAAAAAATTTTCGTTCATCCGGTTAAGCCTTCGAATGTCATTTCTTCAAACAATTATAACATCTTTCCGCCCTGGAACGATCATGCGGCGTATGGTATAATCCGTTTGATGCTCTCAATAGGATTATGCACCAGGTTCGGCGTTTTAATCAAGGGTCTTATGGTTTTTATGCTGATAGGGACTCTTTTAACCGGTTGTGCCCGAAACAACGCAGCAAACGAGCCGATGCCGCCCCGCGAAAATGCAGGCAGCAGGACGGAAAATCCCGATTTTAAAAAAGCCGCGAAATTATTAAAAGAGCGCAATTTTGCGGAATGCGAAGCGGTTCTTAAAAAAGTGCTGGAAAACGAGCCGGGTCACGAAGAGGCCATGATAATGCTGGGGGAGGTATATACGAGGACGGGCAGGCTGGATAATGCGATGACCGAGCTTGAGAAAGTCATAAAACAGGATCCCCGCTCCGAATATGCTTTTATAGGCGCGGGCGAGGTGGAAATGGCAAGGGGGAACCCGGACGGCGCCGAAGGTTATTTTCGCAAGGCTCTTAAAATCAAGCCGGATCTTGAAGCAGGATACTACTGCCTGGGGAAAATATATTTCCAGCGGGGCAGGCTGGATGAAGCAATGGAATTTTATAACGGCGCGGTAAAGATAAACCCTGAAAGCGATGCTGCATGGCAGGGGATAGCACTGACGGCGCTTGAGAAGGGAGATCTTCCCCTTGCTGAAAAAGCAAGCCTTGAAGCGGTCAGGTTCTCGCAGGGACAGGAATCGCCCCTGATCACGCAGGCTGAAGTTCTTGTCAGGGAGAAAAAATTTGACGGGGCTGAAGAGGCATTGAAAAAAGCCGGTGAGATAGCGCCCGGGTCTTCCGCCGTAATTTTTGCGATGGGACAGTTGGCCCAGGCAAAAGGCGATGTTGACGGCGCGGTAAAATTCTACCGGGCGGCGCTGGGAAAAGATCCGGCTTATGCCGATGCTTACAGGGAGCTTGCTGTTATCGAAGAGGGTCGCGGCAATTTCAGGGAGGCCGTTATATATCTGAAGAAGATTGAAGATAAAGAAGCGGGACCGGAATTTAAATACAGGCTGGCAAGGCTCCTGGCGCTGGAAGGGGAAGAGAAAGAAGCGGAGGCTTATCTGAAAGATGCGGTGTCGAAAGATGAAAGCCTCAGGGCTAAGGCCGGGAACGATCCGGCATTTTTGCCTTACAGGCAAAAACAATGGTACAATAATTTAATCGGGAACAGGTGAACAGGATTGAATAAATTACATAAAAATATCATATTGCCGGTATTGATGATCATCTCAATAATTTTTATTACAGCCGGATGCCAGGCCGGGGCAGAGAATAAGCCCGGTAATGTCGGGCGAACAGGCGAACCGGCTTCCGCTCAAGTAAATACAACAGGTGAAAAAATCATTTCCGGCCAGAGCACCCTGGATGTACAGAAGGATAAAGGTGCCGAAGCCGCATTCAGGAAGATGCTGGAATCCGACCCGGCTTCAGTTGAGGCCAACCTCGGCCTTGCCGAGGCCCTGTTTCGCCAGTACAGGCATGGCGAAGCGGAACAAGTTTTAAAAAACATACTGGAAAAGAACCAGGACAACCCGGAAATAATGACGAGGCTGGCGGACCTTTACCTGTCAATGAAGAGATATCCCGACGCCAAAAAGCTTCTGGACAAATCGTTGAAAATCGATCCCAAAAGAGAACTGACGTATTTTTGCATGGGCAATTATTTTATCAAGCAGTCCGATTTTCCGTCGGCGGAGAAGTCTTATAAGAAAGCGCTGGAAGTCAACCCGAAATCCGTTAAGGCAAGAATCGCCCTGGGAGAAGTGTATCTTGATCTTTACCGCCATGATGATGCGCTGAAACTTTATAACGAAGCCCTGAAGATGGCGCCCGAATCAAAATTCGTGCATACGGGATTCGGGAGCGTTTATCTTGACAAGAGGATGTTCGCCGATTCTGAGAGGGAGCTAAAAAAGGCTCTTGAAATAGACCCTGCCGACTGGCACGCATGCTCCGAGTTGGGCGACGTGTATTATGAGCAGGCCCGGTTCGACGATGCCGAAAAATTATACAAGAGGGCCATTGATATCAACCCGAAATTTTATGAAGAAGGCTATGTCGGGATGGGGAACATATCGCTTTTGCGGGGGGATTTCAAGACAGCCGAAGCGTATTTCAAAAAAGCCCTCGAAGTCAACTCCGTATATGAAGACGCGCTTCTGGGCATCGGCGATATGCACCTTGCCCTGAAAGGATACGAAAAAGCAAGAGAATATTATCAGAAGGTACTGGACGAAAACCCGGATTCCGAATATGGCTGGTACGGCATGGGCAATGTTTATCTCGAGACCGGGAAATTAAAAGATGCCGACGCCGCTTTCCGCAAGGCTATAAAGCTGGGACACCACTTCGCGCGTCCTTATGCCGGGCTGGGAGATATCGCCATCGAAGAGGGCGATTGGAAACTTGCAGAGGAATATTACAACAAGGTGTTCGAGGTTACCCCGGATCCCAATTATGAGGACGGTTATATCGGCCTCGGCGATGTGTGTCTCCATAAGAAGGATTACGAAGGAGCAAAAGTTCAGTTTACAAAAGCATTGACGCTGAACCCGCTTGATGCGGATGCCTATATCGGGATGTCAAAAGCCGAACTGGGCCTGAAGGACAGGCAGGCCGCGATTGAATCTTTGAAAAAAGCCATAGCATCGGATGCTTCATACGAAGACGGGTACATCGCCCTCGGCAACCTTCTGTATGACGAAGGAAAATATGCCGGGGCAAAGGATAATTACCTGGAAGCGCTCAAGGAAAGCCCTTCCGACAAGCACAGCCTTTTCAGAGTCGGGGAATGCCTGTTTCTCGAGGGGGATTATGCCGGGGCGGAAGCCGCATACAGGAATTTTTTAAATAAATTCCCGGGGAACTCACTTGCCCTTTATAAGATGGCTGCAACACTTGCGCTGGAAGGAAAAAACAAAGAGGCGCTTCCTGGTTTGAAAGAAGCTATAAAAGGCGATCCCGGACTACAAAGGCGCGCCGCGGAAGACCGGGCATTCGATAAATTAAAAAACCTTCCCGAATTCCAGGAGATCGTTAAAAAGTAAACCGGAAGGGGAGAGCTGACATAAAGCCTCATTTGCCGAAGGAACACAGACCATTAAGGGGACTGTTATTCTGCCTGATGATAATCCTTTTTGTTTTGATCCATGCATCATGTTCCCGCAGCAACCCGTATAAAAACAGGACGCAGCCACCCTCTTCAAAAATAAAAAAACTCTATGACCGGCAGCAGTTCCAGGCCGCCGAAAAAGAATTGGAGAAAAAACTTGCGCGGAATCCAGAAGACCTGGCTTCGATTCTCTGGCTGGGCAAGGTCTATTCCAGGCAGTATCTTCATTCCAACGCCAGGCAGCAATTAGAAAAAGTTCTTGAAATGGACCCTGATAATCTCGAAGCCATCCATTCGATGGCGAAGGTCGATTCGGAGGAGCACAAGATCGAAGATGCAACAATGAATTTTCAGAAGGCGATAGAGCTTTCCCCGGAAGACCCTTCGGTTTATTCCGATTTCGGCTATTTTTACCTGGAGAACCAGAACGCCGAGCATTTTACGGGTAAAAAGAAAGCAAAGGAGGCTTTCGATAAGGCGCTGGAGATCTCACCCGGTTACGTTCCGGCGCTTGCGGGTATGGGCCGGTTGTATTGTGCGCTTCTGGAATACGATAAGGCCGAGGGGTACCTGAGAAAAGCCATAAAGATAGATCCCGGCTATGACCTTGCGCATGTATTTCTGGGTGAAGTGCTTTTCAGAAAGGGCAAATTTGCCGAATCCGAAGAGCAATATAAGGAAGCTGTAAAGGTGAGTCCGGAAAACCCCAACAATTATTTTGAACTCGGAGAGTTTTATTATGATACGGGGAAATTCGACAGCGCTCTTGCAACATACAAAAAAGGCAGTGTAGCCAACCCCGAAAACAAGTATTCCCGTATCGGCGCATTGAGGGTGCTGGGACAGATATACATTACAAGAGGAGACTTCGATAAGGCTGAAAATAATTTAAGAGAACTGGTCGAGCTTGACCCTGAGAATGCCCCTACAAGGACAATCATGGGCGATTTTTATTTTGAGCAAAACAGGGACGACGAGGCTGAAAAGGAATACGAGGCTGCGCTGAAGGCGAATCCCCGGTTCTTTATGGCCATAGACGGCCTCGGGCATGTTTACCTGGCAAGAAAAGAATACGATAAGGCGGAAGCGGCTTTCAGAAAATCGATAGAGATAAACCCTGAAACTCCGGGGGGCTATATCGGGCTGGGCCTGCTTTTGAACGAATTGAAAAAGTATGACAAAGCCGAGGAGGCTTATAAAAAAGTGCTGGTGCTCAACCCGGCAAATATTTTTGCAAATGTCGGCATTGCCGATTCTCTGCTCGGCAGGGGGGATGTCGATCAGGCGCTTGCGTTATATCAAAAAACCCTTGACAAAGCCGGTTCGCATTCAGCAAGCATTTACATATCTATAGGCAAAGCCCTGATGAATAAAGGAATGACCGATCAGGCGGCGGAGCAGTTCAGGAAGGCGGGGCTGATAAATAGTTATGAGGCTGATGCGGAGTGTGGTCTGGGGGATATAGAACTTTTAAAGGGAGATTATGCGAAGGCGGAATCTTTCTTTATGAAAGCCCTGAAGAAGCACCCCGGTTATGCCTATGCGATGTACCGTCTGGCGATAACGCTTCTTGCACAGGGCAAAAAAGATCAGGCCGCTGAATTGGGCAAGAGGCTTCTTAAAAAAAGACCGCCGTTAACTGGCAGGTTCGAGGCAAAAGAAAAGGCATATCTCATGTCTTATGAAAAAACGCCCCGTGAAGTCGCGCTTGCTAAGCCTTACATCGGGCTTATGAAATTGTATATAGACAGGGGCGAATTTGATAAGGCAAGCCTGTTGTATTCCAGGGAACTTAATGAACCGGGGAAAAAGAATGCATTGAAAGATCCGGCGATTAAGAGATTCGTAAGCTCGCCTGACTTCAAGCCGGAGCCTGTAAAGTGAGGGAGAAAATTATTTTTATATGGATCGCGTTATTATTTGCATTTATATTTTTAGTCCTGACCGCTTATTCATGCCAGCGCCCGGCATCTCAAAACAAACCGGGGCCGGGTTTCAGCGGCATGTCTTCCGGGGAGCTTATAGATAAAGGTAATGCGTCGCTGATGGAAAACAGGCCCCATGAGGCCGGGCCTTTTTTCGAAGAGGAACTGAGAAGGGATCCGGATTCCATCGAAGCAAGGATAGGGCTTGCAAAAGTGGCCCTTTACGATAAGCGGATCCAGGATGCCCGCGACCTGCTGGATCAGGCTATAAAAAGGAAGCCGGGCGATCCGTTTCTGCGCCTGAAGATAGCGGATCTCCTCGTATTGATGCAGAGAAGGATGGATGCCCGCAAAATTTACAGGGATCTGATAAGCGAAGGGAACCCGCCGCCGGAAGCATATATAGGCTATGCGGATATCCTGCTCGATAACGACAGAAACCAGCAGGCAAGAGAAGCGATTGAAAAAGCCATAGCCGCCGATCCGAAGCTTGAGAATTCGCGTGCGTATTCGCTCCTGGCTCGTTCTTATTATCTCGATCATAAATATACCGAGGCGCGGGATTATTTCGAACGTGCCGTCAGTGCGACCCCGAGGCTTTTCGCTCCCAGGATAGAATACGCGATTTTTTTAAGCGAGCAGGACGACCGCAAAAAGGGTATTGTAATATTGAACGAGGTATTATCGGAAATACCTGAAAACGATTTGACTTCCAGGTATGATGCCTTTATGGGGCTTGTCGGAGCTTATGCCTGGGAAGGGGATATGGAAAAGGTAAAAAGTAATTTTCAAAAAGCGCTTGAGACGACCCAGGACAAGTCGGCTGCTTACGCCGATCTTGGCTGGAGGTTGAAAGACACCCGGCATCACAAGGAAGCGGAAGCCGCCCTGAAAGAGTCCATAAAGCTTGACCCCGGCAACGATTATGCAATTGAATTGCTGGCCAAGCTCCTGGAAGACGCCTGCCGCGAGGAAGAAGCCACGAAGCTTTTCCAGCGCCTCGGCAAGAGCAGCCTTTTGAATAAAATGTATCTGGCAGGCACTTATTACAGGGATAAGCAATGGGAAAAGGCCGAGAAGACGTACCGCGAGATAGTTTATGGCGTGCCCGTATCGCAATGGAACGAAGACCACCTGGAATGCGTTTTGAGGCTGGGAGAAATACTTGCAGATACGAAAAGATTTAAAGAAGCATGGAAGCTTGTCGGCCTGATAGGAAAATACAGGGCCGAGGCCACCCCGATGCATATTATCAAGGGCCGGATTTATTTCAATGCCGGCAAGTGGAAAGAAGCCGAGACCGAATACAGGCGGACCGTTGAGCTATGTCCTACGGAACCGGAAGTCCGGGGATATATTTACCTTGGGCAGTTATATATATTACAGAAAAGATATAAAGAAGCGGAAGAGGCTTTTCTTGAGGCGCACAAGTATATCCCTTACCTGGAGCAGCCTTTCATCGGGCTTCTGGATCTTTATATGGTACAGGGCAGGCTGGAAGAAGCAAGCCGTGTTTATTGGGATCACCTCTCCAGAACAAGCAGGGAGAGGGTTGCGAAAGACCCCGCTTACGTGAAACTGGTGGAATCGCCGTATTTCAGAAAGGAGCAGGGAAAATGAGGTACCTGGCCGTTTTGATCATTGTTTGTTTTATATTCGGTTGTGCCCATAACTCCCCGGTGAATACGAAGCCCGGACCGAGGGCCGGCAAAATATCGATTCTGCCGCGGACAGGCGATGCCGGAATTCATCGCAGGAAGGGCATAGAATATAAGCAAAATAATGAAGCGGCAAAAGCCTGTAAAGAATTTTACACCGTGCTCGGTATCGACCCGTCTGACCAGCCGGCCAAGGCCGAACTGATAGGACTCCTGATTCACAGGGATCACATGGGCGAGGCGCTGGGCATTTACAACGAATCGAAAAAATATCCTGTTACCGACGAATTGATCGTTATGGGAGCCCAGTTATATATTTCCCTGGCGGACTTCGAGGAAGCCGGCAGGCTTATCGACGAGTACAAGAAAACGCATCCCGGAGAGAAGCGCCAGGACGTTGCGCTGATGGAAGCGCAGATACTTATGGGGGAGAAAAAATTCGGAGAGGCTGAAAAATCATTGAAGCAGGCGATAAAAGATTTCGACAGTCCTCTTGCTCATATAGACTTCGCAACGCTTTTATGCAATATGGGCCGGTACAAAGAAGGTCTGAAAATATTCAACGAAGTGGAGCGCAAAATTCCTCCCGGTTCCGAAGAAAGAGCATCGTTGTACCGTGAAAAATTAAAAGGCGCTTTTCTGGCCAATGACAAAAAGCTCATAGAGGAGACAATCCCCCGTTTCATGGAAACTGCGGTTGACCGGCCCGAGGCTTTACAGAACATAGGCATCCTTTATTACAAGCTGGGCTACGATCCTGAAAAAGGCAAGGAATACCTGCTATCTGCGATTAAAGAGGACAGGGATCTTGAAAAGGCCGTAGTTGTCCTTGCCGAGATTTATGAGCACCAGGGCAAAGAAGATGAGATGCTGAAAGTGGCTTCGAGACTGGGGAACAGAAATTCAAGGCTCAACCTTTTGAAGGCAAATATCAGCAGGAGAGAAGCAGAGCCGGAGAAGGCCGAGGAGGTTTACAGGAGGATCCTTGAAAGCCACCCTGACATAAAGGCATGGACTCCCCAGGAAGTGGAGACATGTGTTTTATATAACCAGATGCTGGCCGATCAGGGAAGGTTTGACGAGGCGGAAAAACTGATTGAAAAGGTTCAGGAATTCCAGGCGGATTCAGGGCCGCTTCATGTTATGAAAGCAAGGATTTTAAGAAAAAAGAAGGATTATGCAGATGCTGAAAAATTATTGATCTCCGCTCACAAGTTCGATCCCGAAAGGCCGGATTTGCGTGTGGTGGTAGCTCTTGCGGAGTTATACCTGGAGGCTGGCTGGGACGACAAGGCCGAAAAAGCTCTGAGGCAATCCCTGGAGATGTTCCCCGATTTACAACCAGCCTGTATCATGATGGCCAGGCTCGAGATGAAAAGAGGAAATAAAGAAAAAGCCGAAGAGTGGATTCAAAAGCTGTCCCCTGTGAACAGGGAAAGGTTTCGCAAGGGATTAAAAGACGAGGGATTCAACCCGTGAAAACTTCCGTCATCATGCTCTGGTTTGTTCTGCTGGTATCGCTAATTCTGGTTTATGCGGGATGCCAGAGAAGCCTTTCGCAGGAACAGCTTGAGAAATTAAACGGCAGTATTCTTTCTGCACTGGAAGAAAATCACCCGGACGAGGCCGCATACCTTGTAAAGAAGCTGGCCGAGTCGCCGGATAAACACCTGCTTCAGGGGCGGGTGTATGCGCTGAAAGATAATTACGAGCAGGCCGTTAAGGAATTTTCTTTTCTTTCCGAAAAGGATGGGGAGCTTTATTACAAGGCATTATGCGCAAGGGGTGAACTGGAGATTTCCAGGGGCAATGTAAATACTGCGAAAGAGTTGTATTCGAAGGCGGCGGCTTTATTCCCGTCGCTTTCCGATGCCCACCTGGGCATGGCGGAAGTCTGCCTGGAAAGCGGCCGTCCCGAAGCTGCGATGGATAAAATATCCATCGCTGAGAAAGCATCTCCCGGGGGCGAATATATCGGCGTTTTGAAAGCCCGCACACAGCTTCGCATCCAGGATTTCGAAGGCGCCGAAAAGACATTGAGGGGCATCCTCGAGCAGTATCCCAATTCGATCCAGTCGAACCTGCTCCTGGCCGGGCTTCTTTCGGACAGGGAGAAGGTTGACGAGAGCCAGGAGCTTCTCGAACGTTCGCTGGCGCTTAATCCCGACGAAGATGCGAAGAAAGAGATTTTAAAATTGCAGGCCAAGAATTACGCCCGGCTTGGAGACGAGAAAAATTTCAAGGAAGTCATCGGCATACTTTCAAAACTGTATCCTGAGCCGTGGTTCGAGCACCAGGCGAAAGGAGAGGTGTTTTTCGCAAAGGAGAAGTGGCAGGATGCCGCCCGTGAATTTGAAGAAGCTGTGAAGCTTGCGCCGGGAAACCTGGAGATGAACCTGTCCCTGGGGCAGTTGTATTACATGATGCGGGAGAGAGAGTCTGCCCGCAAGTATTATCTTAAAGCGCTTGAGATTGAGCCGTATCACGAGGAATCCATCATGCGTCTTGCCGATATAGCGACGAGGGAGAGGCGGTTCGAGGAGGCGGCCGGGTATATAAAGATGGCCGAAAAGCACGGGGACGAGGGGCTGCCGCTGGTTCTTGCGAAGGCCAACCTTGCCATAGAGAAGAGAGATTATGCCGAAGCGGAAAAGATGTATAAAAAGGCGCTGGAGCTTAAGCCTACAAGCGAAAACGCGATCTGGGGCATCGGCGGTATAGCTCTTCTGAGGGGTGATTATAAGAAAGCGGAAGATTATTTCAGGCGCGAACTTAAAACCGATCCTACCAATTTCAGCGTGCTGATTGCCATGGGCGAAACGCTGAATATTACGGGAAGACAGGATGAGGCGCTCAAATCCTTGAAAAAGGCTGAAAAAGAAATTTTAAAAACCCTCGAGGGCATGCCCCGTAACGACGAGGCGCTGGCGGCATTATCGAAGATATTGTCGAGTAAGGGAAATTATAAAGAGGCGGAAAAGACATTAAAAAAGGTCCTGGAGCTTCGCAAGAATTTCTTAGGGCCTCAGATAGGCCTGGCTTCATTGATGCTCGATTCCGGGCGCGAAAAGCAGGGAGAGGAATTGATGAAAAAACTTCTTGAAGAATGCCCGTCGGAAGTTGAAGGCAGGCATATTTTAGCGGAATATTATTTACGGCATGGAAGGTATAAAGACGCTTTATCACAGGCTGAAGCGTCTCTGAAGAACCTGCCGGGGGATCACATAGCGAAATCACAAGCGGCTGAGGCTTTAAAGAAATTGAGTGGAAAAAGGCAATAGCCGTGTGGATCGGCCGGGAATGCTTGAAAGCCCGTAAGGAGACTGATATAAAAAGCAGATGAAACTTTTACTGATTTTTCCACCGCAGGAAAAGGCGATAACTCCACGTTTCAAAACGTGCCTCCAGGACGGGATAGGATTTCTTCCCCCGCTGGGGCTTCTTTCGCTGGCTACTTATATAGAGCATAAGGGTCTTGCCGAAGTGGAAGTTATAGATTGCCCGGCGGGGGGAATTTCACACAACGATCTTCCGGAAAAGATCCGGGTAAGCAATGCCGATATCGTGGGCATTTCAGCCATGACCCATACGCTGGCCGATGTTTTCGAAGCGGCCGGGGCCGTGAAGAATATTGATCCTGGGTTACCGGTTATCATGGGAGGCCCCCATACTTCGCTTTTCCCAGTGGAGTCCGCAAATATGCCGGGAGTTGATTATGTCGTGATGGGGGATGGCGAGATCCCGCTTGCAGGGCTTCTCGAAGCCCTGAGGGACGGCAGAGATCCTGCTTTTGTCCCCGGCGTTATAAAAAGCGAATCCGGCGAAATAAAAGGGGAGCCGAAGCCTTATTTTACGGAAGATCTCGACAGCATACCTCCTCCGGAAAGACGGTTCCTTCCGGCAGAAAGGTATTACACCGTTGTCAGTCGTCATCCACCTACTACTATAATCATATCGAGCAGGGGTTGTCCCCATTCCTGTATTTTTTGCCACACCGCCGGAGGGAAGCGATGGCGGGGACGCAGCGCAGCGCATGTGGCGTACGAGATCTCGGCATGCACAAAAGAAGGCATAAGCGAATTTTTCTTTTTCGATGAGAACTTTCTTTTTTCAAGAGACAGGATTATCGAGCTTGCCAGCGAGATAAGAAAACGGAAGCTGGAGATTTTTTTCGATCTGAGGACGCGGGCGGACAGTGTTGATGCGGAGCTTCTGAAGATTTTGAGATCTGTGGGCACCCAGCGGATCCAATTCGGGCTGGAGTCGGGAAGCCCGAGAATGCTTAAGTCTTTAAAGAAAGGTTTTCTGATAGAGCAGTCTGAAAATGCCGTCAGGCAGGCCAGGAACGCCGGGCTTGCGACCTATGCAAGTTTCATGATCGGCCTGCCGGGCGAGACGGCAGAAGATCTCAGGGCCACCCTGGATTTTGCCCTGAGGCTGCCGCTCGATTATGTCGATTTTTCCATAGCGATGCCGTACCCTTACACTGAAATGTACACGATGGCCCGTGAGAAGAGCTTGATAAAAGGCGATCCGTGGCGGGAGTTTGCAGCGAATCCCGATCCCGGATTTGTTATTCCTTACTGGGAAGAAAGATTGAGCAGGGAGGAACTGGAAGAAGAACTGGGATCGTTTTTCAGGAAATTCTACCTGAGACCCGGTTATATGGCCAGGAGCCTGTTTTCGGTAAGATCACCGGGCGAGTTATTTCGCAAGGCACGCGCAGGCGTGCGCGTGATTTTTAAGATTTGAAACAGGGGTCATCAAACCCTGTTCCGGAGTATTCTCCCTGTTTTACATGCGGATATTCAAAACATTAAAACAAGGAAAATAAACCGGTCTGAGCAATGGTCCCGCCCGAATAAATGAAACAATAAGTCAAGCTGTTATCGCTACTTCGCTCCGGTATTTATTTTCCGGTTCCTTTAGTCCCGGTCTCCCGGGGCTCGTGAAGTTTCAAGTCCTTCAATTTGTCATCGAGTTGTTTTTTTAGCTCGTTTGTAACATTGATAACTTTAACGCCTTCAGGAGGAGTTAAGTTGAATATGCTTTCATCTATCGGCTGGTTTATTTTTACTTCTTTGATTTCGTTGACAATTATTTCCTGGCCGTTTTCGTCAAAAGCACTGTATTTATAAGTAACGCCGTCGTCCGGTGAGATCCAGTATTCTTCGTAAGCGGCATTGGGAGTTATGAACCCTATGTTGGTTTTAAATACCAGTACGGTTTTATCTCCTAATTTTTCTTCTCCGATTTTTTCCATTTTTATTTTTTGAAAAATTGTTCTGATTGACCATAATGGGTCGGTAGCATCATAAAGGTAATTTCGTTCCTCCTCTGTAAGTTTTGAAAGGTCGGCTTCCTGAGCCAGCTTCGCGTTAGGGGCATAATTCCAGAACTTGTTGCCTGCCAGGTTGGTTACGATGACTGCATCAGGGCTTTTCAGATCTTTGCCTGTTTCTATGTAAAACTTGCCATTGCTTTTGGGGTCTGTAAGTATAAGCGCCAGATGAGATTTCATCTTCGTCGTACCGGTTATTTTTCCGTTTTTATCCCTGTTATATTGTGTGAGGTCCGATACCACTTCATAATTATGTATTCTGCCAAGTTTATCGGAAATATTTTCCGCTTCCGGGGAAAGTTGAAACTCTTTATTTTGAGGCTTAACGTATCTTGATGTTGCTGTAGGTGAAGGCTGAACGGAAGGTTTCATTGTCGGCTTTGTCGAGACTTCGGTCGCATTCGGTTTGCCGGCACAACTCCCGAATATTAATATGCCGATCAGCAGGGAAGCGAAGATCATGGTGATATACTTCATTATAACCTCTCCTCTTTAAAAGGTTTATTTCAA
Source organism: Chloroflexota bacterium (assembly GCA_023475345.1). Classification (GTDB taxonomy): domain Bacteria; phylum Vulcanimicrobiota; class JAMCWD01; order JAMCWD01; family JAMCWD01; genus JAMCWD01. Next base: position 191,250 of record JAMCWD010000001.1, read on the forward strand.
TAATTCTATTCAATATAACGGGAAAGGTTCCTGCAGATTGGCTTCCCGGTAAAAAGTTGAAAAACCCGATAAATAAAAACCTCCGGACTGCCCATAGACTCTATTCCCTTTGGAAGAGAAAAAGGCATCCCGTGATCATAACGGTAATAACTTCGATGACTTTTATAAACCCGGCCTGAATATTCAGGTTTATTATTTTTGAGGTTTTTCAGGAGGAGCTTCAGCAGGTTTTTCAGGGCCGACAGGGATGGGGAATTTAATTTTTTCTCCCCAGATTTTGCCGAGCCGTTCTATTTCCGTAACGGCGGTTTCATTCTTGCCCGATGCCTGAAGGAGTCCTATGTAATCATTCAAGGCATCGAGGTAGCCGGGCGTCATGTCGAGTATTGTTTTATACTCGGCAAGGGCGGCCGGAATATTTCCCAGCTTTACCCACAGGTGTGCCAGGTCCCGGCGCGATTGGACGAGGCCGGGATATATTTCCGCCATCTTTTGGAGCACTTCGACGGCTTCGTTCAGCTTTCCCGTTTCGGCGTAAGTATCGGCCAGCAACCTCATGTAACGATCGCTCCCGGGTGTCCGGGCAAGCGCGTCCTTATAAAGAGCTATGGCCTTATCAAACCGGCCTGTTATTTTGTAAAGGGAACCCAGGCGCTCTGCCGCATCATTGTTTAATGAATTAGACAGGAGGCTTTTGCTGTAGAACTCTTCAGCCATGTCAAATTTTCCTATTGCCATACAGTAATCGCCCAGGTAACCGAAGGCCCTCGAATTATTTACATTGGCGGCAAGCATTTTTAACGCCAGTTCTTTCACGCCGTTAACGTTACCGCGTTCAAATTCTATTTCTATAAGATTATTATAAGGGGCTTCGAATCTGGGATTTTTGCTCAACATCTGATTGTAAATCCCGGCGGCATCATCAACCTTTCCTTCCCCTCTCAATAAACTGCCGAGGAGATCGTAGGCGCCGTCAAAATCCGGATAATCTTTAATCAACTGCCGGAGCACCTCTTCGGCTTTTGCATTATTGTTGGAGTTGATGTTTTCCATTATCCGGGACATTGTTTCCTGGTAAATATCGGCAGGGTTTATTCCTGTTTCTTTAACTTCTGCGTTTTCTATCGGTTTATCAGGAGAGGTAACAGCAGGATTCTCCGTGCCCGGGGCATTTTCCGCCGACAGGGCGGGAACCATACTTGCGGCCATAAATATAATGACCAGCAGGATAATTAATTTTCTCATGATCTTTCTCTCCTTACAATATAGATTGGGAAAGCCGGTAAATTATGAGAAGAGAGGTTCACGAAACTTCCCCGATATGTTATTGTAGCTCCTGGGAGGGATTAACTTCAAGGATATGTTATAATTTTATTTTAAGGGGATGTTGAAGGAACCTCGGGATACGAGGAAGAATTTTAAGATATATCCTCTGGGGGGCATGATTGGTGCTTAAATCAAACAATAAGCGCACGATAAAAGGGGTGCTGAAAAAGCCGCCGCCGCCGCTTTCCAAGGCCGATGCGGATCTTAAAAGAGAATTCAGATGCGGCATAACCCGTGATTTTATCATTGTATCAGTAATATTGATAGCGATCGGGGTATTCCTGATAGTTTTCGGCTCCGGGACCGTGGTGTATTTTCAGGGGATAGGTGACTATATAGCAATAGCTGGAGCCGCCTTTATCCTGGCAGTCCCTCTGATTCTCCTGGGATTCGGGAAAAAGATCATCATGACGCCGGAGGATATAACTTTCAAAGACCGGAACGATTTCGTCACGATTAACTGGCATGAGCTTTCGGAATTCCAGCCGCCTCTGGCGGAGCAGAAATTTTTCCGGGTGGCTTACATGGGCAACGGCAGGGCGACCTTTCAGGTCAAGAGCTTCCATTTCCCAAAGTTTGATGTAATAATGAGCATAGTTACCAAAGCGCGCAAACGCAAATATTTAAAGGAAGATGTATATATAATCTAGGGGGGGTGATAAGGTGCTTGGCTGGTTCAAGAAGCGATCCAAATCCAAAACCGGTGGGGGCAAGCGAATTTTCGAGCGCTTTAACTGGGAGGAATCTACGGATCTTTTTTCCCCCGAGGGCGGAAGAAAGATCGATGTTAAAGATATAAGCAAAGGAGGTATAAGATTCTGGTCGGATGAGGCTATTCCCAAAAATACGGCGTTCAAAATTAAGATCAATTATAACCCTATAGATTTTCCCCTGATGGTTATGGTCGTAAGATCCACTGAAGTTCAGGAAGGCATATACGAGCATGGCGGAGTTTTTGTTAATGTTCCCAGGGAGGATATGATCCTCCTTGAGGACCACCTTGAAATGCTCCAGCAAGAGATTGAGCGCAGGCAGCTTGCCCGTGAAGAAGAGAACAATGACAAGCCTGTGGAAAAAGGCGAGGAATAAACCGAATTAATTTATGTAAAAGCCCTGCATTTTATTTTATTACCCTGTAAAGATATAACGGAACAGGCGGCCTGTTCAATTTTCCTTCCAGATGCAAAAGTATTTTATATTGTCCAATGAATTTAAATTTTAGATTACACCCTTTTAATTTGAATTTATCGGGAACCTCTATAAAGTCAGGGTTTTGTGCAAGGTTATGCAGGGTAATGAAGTTCACATCTGCCAGAATATAATCATGGTCTGACAGGGGAAGCTTTCGTGCATAAAATTTCTCAGGCTCCGGGCCTACGTAGCTCTGAAGCAATTTTATTCCTTTGCGAATACACTGAAAATCCAAGGACTCCTGGAAGCTCCCCGTTACTGAAAATTCTCCCTGTTCAAGGATCAGGAACAATTCGATTTTACTTTTATTACCTGTTTGATTTGCATCATCAATCATGCGGTTGGTAATCCTGTCTGCCACGGCTTCAAATAATTGAAACCTGAAATTAAAATTTTTAGGCTCAAATAGTATCCTTGGAGAGCTTTGTACTTTTATGTATTTTAAAGGGAACCTGCCCTGAACCCAGTCTGGGAATAACCACCCGGTAGCAGACCATATTGCAGATAATCCAAGTATAAGTATTAAAGCGGCACGGATAAAAGTAATTTTAATTCTGTCGATGTAGAAGAAACTGCATAATGCCAGGAGGGCGATAGTAGGAACCGGGTATTCCATACTTATATGTCTCAACCTGAAAATTATCATGAGCTGGACAAAGATCACTACAACAAACATGCTGAGAAGGATGTTGAATTTTTTTAGAAACTCCTTGTCCTTAAAAGAAAGATATATGAAAACGAGTAACCCGAGGCAGAAGAAAAAAATCGCCCCCGGGAAGGCGGTGCTTATTGTCTCCAGTTGCCTGGGTAATAATTCTACAAACGAAACAAGCGGTGGTGGCAGCACTTTTGAAATTATATAGCTGTAGGATTTAAAAGTCGGAAGCAGGGCGATGAACCAGGGCAATATGATGGCCCCATGAAATATTACAAAATTCAACAGGCCGAATGCCGGTGCATATCGTTCTTTCTTTTCCGGGGAGAATTTTTTTTCGATATTATTAAGCAGGAAAGCCAGGCCGATACAGGTTGTAAAGACGATGAGATAAGTCAAAATTGGATGAGCATGTATCAACTCTGCAAGTCTCATGGGCGGATGGACGAGCCAGATCATAACAACCCTTATCAATACTGCGGCGGCCGCGAAGAAAGTAAGGTATGTTATTAATGAGAGTCGCAATAGTTTGATATTAAACAAGGCCATAATAGGAATAAGGAAGTAGAAATAAAACAAAAAATTCATTTTAACCAAAAAGCCTATTCCGGAGAAAACGCCGAGCAATATGCAATATTTTTTGTTCTCAAAATTGTCGGTTTTGAGAAGCAGGTACACGCAGACTATCAAAATCACTGCAAGAGGGAATTCAAGATAATATTCCTGCAAATACAGTAATATCAGGGGCGCGCATGCTGCAGTTATCGCAGAAAGCCAGGCGGCTGCCCTTCCACCGATATTCAATCCGATAAGAAAAGTAAAATAAATATAAATCGGGAGAAGAAAGATCAAACTTAACCGGGCGTTAAAAACCGAATAGCCTGAGAAAGAATAAAAAATTCCCGAATAGATATGGACGAGAGGTGGATAGATGTAATTGCCCCAGAGTATTTGTGAAATATTTCCATCTTTCAATAATTCATGTATCTTAAATGAAGTAACTATGTGCCCCATAGGATACCCGTGCGGGGGAGTCATGTCGCTTGATATCCATAAAATCTGGTTGCCCATCAGAAGCAAAGTAAATATTAAAAGCAACAGCAGGTCTATCTTTTTGATGACAGGCTGCCCTTTTTTTCTTTCATTCAAAGAAACTTCCTGATTCATACCGACTTGAGCCGCCTTGTGCCGCTCATAACGGGGCACCCCCTTAATTTCTTTAATTAATGAATTATGCTTAAATTGAAAGTCCCTGGATTGGAAGACTTCAAATAATATAAGTAAACTGTTTGAGGAAGTCAAGAAGGTGGAGGCAATCGAGATTTCGAGCGCATTAACCGGGAGGAGTATTCGGATTTTTTTGCCTACGGGGGTGGAAGAAAGATAGATGTTAATAATATAAGCAAAGGATGTATAAGATTCCGGCCGGATGAGGCTATTCCCAAAAATACGGTGTTCAAAATCAGATTGGAATTAATAAAGTTGTAAAAATTCCTCTCGCTAAAACCACTTCTTCATGAGCCTGGTTTTTTCTTTACGACTCTATACAGATACATCGGAATGGGGGGGCGGTCCAATTTCCCCTGTAAATGTAAAAGTATCTTATATTTGCCTATAAATTCGAAGTTTAAATCACTGTCTTTTAGCTTAAACTTATCAGGATTTTCAATGAAGCCGGGATCTTCAGAAAGATGATACAACTTGACATAATCTATATCCACCAGAATATAATTCGGAACTTCCAAAGAAAATGCTCTTTTATAGAAATTTTCAGGATCAGGCCCTATATAGTTGTTACATATTTTGATTCCCTTGCGAATACATTGAAATTGGAGGTATGCCTGAAAGCTCTGAGTTGTAGCAAATTCCCCCCCTTCAAAGATCCATGCAAAGTTGATTTTCTCATTTTTATGAGCGTCTTCAAGTATGCGGTTGGTGATCCTGTCGGCAACGGCATCGAATAACTGGAACCTGAAATTAAAATTTTCGGGCTCGAAAAGAATTCTTGGAAAACTCTGAGCTTTGAAATATTTGAAAGGAACCCTATTGGGAATCCAGTCCGGTAATAACCAGGCCGTTGCGGACCATATTGCAAATAATCCCATTATCAATATCAAACTGCTCCGTATAAAGCTGAACTTAATTCTATCCACATAAAAAAAGCTGCATAATGACAACATGGCGATAGTGGGGACGGGGTATTCCATGCTTACATGTTTCAGCTTGAAAATAATAAGGGCCTGAATGCCAACAATGACGAAGAACATGCTGAGTATGATATTATATTTATTATATTTTTCAGCGAACTCTCTATTTGTTAACGAAAGGTAAATAAAAATAACGAATCCCAATATGAGGAAAAAAAGAGCCCCCGGGAAAACGGTATTTAACAAGCCGAGTTGTTTGAACATTATTTCAGAAAGAGGTAAGGGCGGGGGAGGGAGGACTTTGCTCATTATATATCTGTAAGATTGAAAAGCCGGGAGTATGCCGATAAACCAGGGTGATATTACGGCCCCAAAAAATATTGTAAAATTAAGCAGCCCGAATATCGGCGCATGTTGCTCCTTCTTTTTGGGAGAGAGCTTTTTTTCGATTTTATAGAGCAGAAAAAACAGGCAGATACAGATTAAGAAAGAGATGAAATAAGATAAAACAGGGTGTATATGTATAAAATTTACGAGGTGCATGGGCGGATGAACCAACCAGGTTTTTATGATTATTATTAATATTACGGTAACAGTAAGGACTGACAGGATTGAAATCAGCGAGAGACGCCATAATTTTGTGTTTGATACGGCGGTAAGCGCTATTAATAATGTAAAGTAAAACAGGAAGTTCATCTTAACCAAAAAGCCTATTCCGGAGAAAACGCCGAGCAATATGCAATATTTTTTGTTTTCAAGATTATCGGTTTTGAGAAGCAGGTACACGCAGACTATCAAAATCACTGCAAGTGGGAATTCAAGATAATATTCCTGCAAATACTGTAATATCAGGGGCGCGCATGCTGCAGTTATCGCAGAAAGCCAGGCGGCTGCCCTTCCACCAATATTCAATCCGATAAGAAAAGTAAAATAAATATAAATTGGGAGAAGAAAGATCAAGCTTAAGCGGGCGCTGAAAATCGAATAGTCTAAACCTGAAACAAAATAAAAGATCCCTGAGTATGTATGGGCTACGAAAGGATAAATGTAATAACCCTTGAGTATTTCTGCGATATTTCCGGTTCTTAACAATTGGGAGATATTAAATGAATTGTCTATATGTCCCATAGGGTATCCGTGAGGCGGCGTCATGTCGCTGGATATCCATAAAATCTGGTTGCCCATCAGAAGAAGAGTAAATATTAAAAGCAACAGCAGGTCTATTTTTTTGACGAATGGCTGCTTTTTTTCGGGTTTATTCAAAGAAGCTTCTTGATTCATAATTCATACCGGCTTGCTCCGTTTTTGTGCCGCTCACAGCGAGAGGCTCCCCTCTTGATTTTCTTATATCGAATTATGCTCAGAATGAAATTTCTTAGATTTACGGAACTTCCAATACTATAAATAAACTATTTGAGGAAGTCAAGAATTGGAAACCCATATTGTTATCAGACAGGGATAATTCCGAAAATTTTTTTACTGGACTTTTAAGTTAAAATTATATATAAATGATAGGAGATAAATTGACACAACCAAAGGAGAAATGATGGCGCAGCATAATCTTCCTTCTCCGTCCCGGGAATCTCGAAGCGGCGAATACCGCGAGTGGACAGACCCGTACAACTCTTTTAACAGCTTGAAGGGATTATTATACCGTGACTGGATGGAAGGGATTTTAAAGGGTGAATTTTTGCCGCCGGTCGAGGCTTCCATAGATCCGGTTTATTCTTGTAACCTTGATTGTGTCTGGTGTAATTCCCACGGCATATTGAAGAACGGTAGCATTAAGGGCAAAAAGATGACTACGAAACACCTTTTGGACCTTTGCAGGTTCCTCGGTGAATGGGGGGTCAAAGGGGCATGTTTCGCAGGCGGTGGAGAGCCGCTTTTGCACGAGGGCTGCGCCGAGGCGACCGAAGAACTGGCAAAAGCCGGTGTGGAATCAGCTTTCTTGACGAATGGGATAAATTTGGAAGGCGATGCGGCTGAGGCCATAGTGAAATATTCAAGGTGGGTCGGCGTATCGGTCGATTCCGGGAGCCGGGATAATTATTCTAAAATCAAAAATATCCCGCCTGAATTTTTTGACAGGGTCGTTGAAAACCTGGCCGGAATCGTCGAATTAAGGAACCGTTCAGGCAGCAAACTTGAGGTTTCATACAAGTTCCTTATCCATCCCGATAACGCAGATCAAATTCTTCCCGCGGCAAAGCTTGCAAAAGAGATAGGCGTGGATTATATTCATGCGCGCCCCGCAGCATCGGAAAATATTCTGGGTGGAGCTGATTGCGCACTCGATTTTCCGATGGATATTGTAAACGAGCAGTTGAGCAAAATCTTCGAACTCCAGGATGAGAACTTCAAAGTTTTCGGTATAAGGCATAAATTTTCTCCCAGGATGACTTTGAAAAAGAATTTTTGCAGTTGTCTTGCCGCTCCATTGCTGATACAACTGGGTGCCGACGGCAATTGTTATCTCTGTGTCGATCACAGGGGAAAGCCGGGATTTATCATTGGCAGGCACGAGCCTGACCCGAAACAGATACTGGAATTTTGGGGCGGTAAAGATATGATAGATTTTATGGAAAAAGTCGATCTTGAAAAATGCCCCCGTTGTACCTTCGGCATATATAATGAAATCATGGAAAAAGTCCTGGTGGAAGACCGCATGTGTATGAGTTTTCCGTGATTTCAAGCCAGCCGCAGGGCCGTCCTGAAATAATCTTAAGTTAAGCTTAAGATCCCGGCCCGGCTTTCGTCCCTTTCAGCATCTCGACAATTTTTGAAAAACGGGGAACAATCAACGGGACTTCTTCCCGGTATTTCACGTATTCGTCACCCAGGCGTTCTATGGCTATCTTTTCCTGTATCCTGGCGTTTAATATAAGCGATCCCGCCAGCAGCAAAGGCACCAGGATGAAAGTAAAAGTTACAGATTGAAACAGAAGCCCCAGCCCGATTACTCCAAGCAGTTTGCCGATTATCGAAGGATGGCGGACCAACCCGTAAGGACCTGTTGTAACGAGGCGCTTTGTATCGTTTGAAAACGGGGGGATGGGGCCTCCTTCGCCTTCGAGAACCAGATAAGTGTATGACCAGAAGATTATAAAAGCCCCGGCCAGTATCAGGACTATGAAAGAGATCAAGTTGTACGGCCATGAAATAAGCAAAGGGAGGCCGAGATACCTGTCCAGCAGCCTGCACAGGTACGCGACTACGGCGGTAGCCGGCATCAGGAACAAAAAATAAACAGGCAGGACTACGAGGATCTCTTTCCTGAAAAGGCATTTGAACCGATCTGTTGTGTTGTATTCCTTCATAATTCCTCCGGCCATAATTTTAACATAAAGCGGGTTAATGGGAAACCGGGGCGGCGCATTTGATCCGGTGTCAATTTCCCGGTTATTTTGATATAATTTATCTTAATCTCAAAGCTATGGAGCCTGAATGGGTAAGCTGACGTTCCGGATTTTTATCCTGCTGATTCTGCCTGTCCTGTGTTCGTGTACGGCCGGGCAAAATTCCGGTATCCCTGCAGGGCTGCAGGAATTATTGGATAAAAAAGAGATTGCCATAAGGTCAGGGGATTGGGAAGAAGCCGAGCCTATCGCGCGACAGGCATTGAACGTATCCGTTTCAGACATGGGAAAAGAGAACCCTGTTACCGTATCCCAGATGATTGACCTTGCATTGGTACTGGCTAAACAGGACAAGCCGGACGAATCAATCTCTCTATACAACAGCGCCAGGGAAATTATCGGGAGAACCCGGATGCGCGCCCCTCAAAGATTTACCGACCTGTTATTTGCTCTCGGAGAAATCCTTGCCAAAAATCCGGAAGACAAAGGAGAAATTCTGAGTGTAATAATCGGCGACCTTGAAAAAAAAGTCGGCGGCAAAAATCCTTCCCTTGCGATGCTGTATTATCATGCCGGGAAAAGTTATTGCCGGAATTATAGTCTCCCGGAAGCGGCACAATACTTGGAAAAAGCATTGAAAGCCGCCCCGGACGGGGATCTGTTTCCGGAGGACGTAATGTATTTATTGGGCGAAACTTATGAAGAGCAGGACAAGGCCGATCTCGGCCTGCCTTATCTTGAAAAGTCGCTTGGAAGAACAGAAAAGAAATTCGGGAACGAAAGCAAAGAGGCAAAGCAGGTTAAAAGCACCCTCCTGGAATTATACCGGCAGGAGAGGCAGTTTGATAAAGCGGAGGAAACAGGGAAAGAGCTGATAGCGGGCGATGAAAACCCTCAGGATGGCGATTTGCTTCCTCTTTTCAGGGATTTAACGGATATGGGCAAAGTTTATCTTGCCATGAGGCGCCCGGACCTGGCACAGCCTTATTGTGAGCGTGCGATAAAGCTGGCGGAAACTTATCAAAACGATGACACCGACCGGGCGGTGCTTCACAGGTTTGAAGCTAGAGTCAACATGGCGGAGCTTTATACTCTCCAGGGCAAATATGATAAGGCGCTGGACGAATTTAAAAAATCCAGGGGCCTTCTTGCCAGGAGGATTGAGCAATATCCGGAAGAGAAATATAACCGGACGGTAAGCCTTACTTATATATTTGAAGCTCTTGAAGCGGCCGGAATCAAAGCTTATTCGGACCGGCCGACATCCTTTGCAAAAGATTACAACCAGAGAGTTGTTCAGCTTAGAAACGCGACGATACAGGGCGATATAAAATCCGCACTCATGCTGCTGGACGGGCTGATAGAAGATTATCCCATGCTCTTCTCCGATAAAAAGAATCGGTCAGAAAAATGAGAAACGGGTTTTATTTTTACCTCGTGATTATGATTGCGGTTTTGACGGCTTATGGTTGTACTCGCTCGGGAGATTTTAAGCCTGGGCAGAAAGCCTCGTTGGAAAAGCATGCAGGGCCGGTCAACCTGGATGTTGCCGGTCAGCTTGATTATTATAAGAAAGAATTGGACAGGCTGATATCCTGCGGAGATTTTCAGTCTGCAGATGAAATTTCAAGGAAAATAATACAACTGGCTGAAAAAGCATATCCTGAAAAAGATGCAAGAACACTTGAACCCATGATGGCGAGGCTTGAAGTCGCAAAAAAGCTTGGCTATGAAGATGAAAGCCGGAAACTTCTGTCGCGCATTCTGATTATCAAAGAGAAGCTATATGCCAATGGTGATCCTGATATTGAGACGGCCAGGCTTGACTTTGCCCAGTTATGCATGAAAGAGCCAAAGGATCTTGCCATGGCCGAAACCCAGGCATTAAAAGCATTCAAAGCCAGGGAAGGCGCCGGTAAAATGAATGATCCGTCGGTTGTCCAGATGCTCCTGTTACTATCGGAGATAAATATTGAAAAAGGCGAACTTAATAAAGCGGAGGATTTTTTAAATAAGGCTTATAATCTTGCCGGAGTTTTAAAGGCTAAGGACATGAGCCCGATTTTTTCGAATTTCGCCCGCCTTTATAGTTTGAAGAAGGATAAAAAGAAGGCCGAGGAATATGCCAGGATGGCCATGAAAAGCGGAAGCCATGCAGCCGAAAGCAATCTCAGCGATATCCTTCAGGGGCAGGGGAAAGGAGAAGAAGCCATTTCCGGCCAGTTGAAACTTCTTGCAAGAGAAGAAAAGCGCGTGGGAAAAGAAAGTCCCGAACTCTTTCCCGTTCTTTCCCGGCTGGGGGAGTTGTACCGGAGAAATATGCTGCTGAATGATGCTAGGGGTGTATATCTGCGCCAGCTTACCATCCTGGAGAAAAATAATACCGCAGATATTAAGGCCAGGCTTTCCGTAGTTATAAAACTGGCGATAATAAACCGGGAACTGGAAAATGTTAAAGAGGCCGAAAAATATTTCAATGAAGCCCTGGAGCTATGCGGGACAAGATACGGCGAGAAAAGCAGGGAATATTCGGATGTGATGAATTCTACAATGGAATTTTACAGGCAGTTTCCCGATTCTTACGACAAGGCCGAGGAACTGGGTCTTGCCACGCTTTCAATAGACAGCGACTCCGGGAACGGTTCCGGCTACAGAATAAGCAGAGATCTGAACGATCTCGGCAAACTTTATGTTTACGAGAAAAAATGGGGGGAAGCCGAAAATTTTTGCTCAAAATCGTTAAAGCTTCTTGCAGAAAAAAGCCCGGCTGAAAGCCCGTCGGACTGGCTTCTTTATAACTTCGAAGCGCACCTGTATTTATTTGAGACTATGGATGCCCGGAACAGGTTCAGCGAAGCGGCGGGACATCTCCAGTCCGTCCACGACATTCTTTATGATAGGGTTACAAAAAATCCCGAAGACCTCTATACCGAAGCCATTGTTTTCGGGATGACGCTTGAAGCGGTTGAGGTATTGCCGGGAAGTTTTCCCGTCTGGGGCAAAGCTGCAGAGAAACAATTCGGCAAGGATGTTGATGTTTTCAGGGATCGGTTCTATGCGGGCAACTTCACGGAGGCGTTGAGTACCCTTGAAGAGATGATCCGGAAGTATAAACAGGTTCATCAATTGAATGATGAGCCTGTTAAGAAATAGATAAGATAATGAAAATTTCAGAAATCTTGACCGGGGCGAGATTTTGTGAGTATAATTTTCAAGTTCTGTATATTTGATAAGTTATGGAGGCATAATGCTTAAACGAGTCATAGTCGGTATTATACTTGTCGGATTGACTGCCGCACTTGGTTTTTCGGGTCTCGGGTACATAAAAATGAATACCCCTGCTGGCTCGGCTTCATTGATGCATGTGCCCGTATTAATCGCAGTTTTTCTCGGCGGTTTTCCCGAGGGCATAATATCGGGGCTTGTTTACGGTGCTGTCTCCTGGTGGAAATTTCCGGCGCTCGGGCCAATCATTCATTTTCCTCCCAGGATATTGATGCCGATAGTTGCAGGACTTGTTTTCATGCTGATCAGGCGCTTGCTTAAAGGCAAGCCTGTCCTGGGCGATTGTATCGGCGCTCTGGTAGGGTCTGCGATAGGCTCCCTGGTCAATACATGGGGAGTTCTGGCCCTGACAATTCCTTTTGCCCAGGATTTCAACGTAGCCAAGGTTATGCAGATCTGGAACGCTCACGGTTTAAAGGAAATGTTTGCCGCCATGCTTATTGTTACGCCTGTAGTCGTAATCTTCGGCATGCTTTTGAGAAGCTTGAAAATAAGGCAGTGATTCGATGTCGTACGACCTAATCATGAAGCTGTTATTTTTCATGCAATGATCATGTGAAATATTTCGAAGCATAAACCCACTTGTCGTTTATTGAAAGAGGTTATATGTTTTGCTATACTACTACCATGTTGTCCCGGGAATATTTGATGTGTTCGGAGGAATAGGGTAGTGCGTTTTTTTTATGCGGCTTTAATATTTATATGCGGCATGGCGGTCATGGTGGTGGAGGTGCTGGGGACAAGGCTGGTAGCGCCTTTTTACGGCGCAGGCCTTTACGTCTGGTCTGCTTTGATACTGGTAACGCTGGTAGCTCTTGCGCTGGGATACTGGATTGGAGGGATATGGGCCGATAAGGCTCCCAGGCTGCCTGTACTTCTCGGGATTATTGCAGCAGCAGGCTGCTTCATCCTTATTCTTCCTTTTATACATAAAGGCATTTTACTTACATTCGGAGGCATGGGGCTTGAAAAGGGTTCACTTCTTTCTGCAATTATCTTATTTACGCCACCGATGCTGCTCCTCGGAATGGTTTCACCGTTCTCAGTCAAGCTGCTTTCCTCAGGAGAAGAACACCTCGGGCTTACTGTAGGGAGCATCTACGGCGTTTCGACCATAGGTGGAGTTTTCGGCGTTCTTCTGTCTTCTTTCGTGCTAATCCCGCTTGTCGGCGTGAGAAAAGTATTTGTAGTTATAAGCATAGCCCTGATTTTACTTGCGCTTGTCGGGTGGCTCCTGACCCGTAAAAAAGCAGGCGTAATAGCAGCCGTTATACTTTTGATAATTTGCGGGATAGCATTTGTATATACCGCCCCGGCTCCTGCAAATGAAAGTATGTCCGTTGTAAAAAAGATAGAATCTCCATACGGCGAATTGAAGATAATCGATATAGGCGATGCCAACCGCTGCCTGATGATGGACTGCGTCATGCAGGTGGCATATCCTCAAGACCGGGAGCTTGAGCCCGGCATCGGCCTCAAGAACAGGTATAATATGGAACTGCTCCCTTATTACAATCCCGAAGGCAAGGACACCCTGATGGTCGGATTGGGAGGCGGACTGCTCGTCGGTTTACTGTCCCCGTATGGTTTTAATTTTGATAATGTAGAGATAGATCCCAGGGTCGTTGACATTGCGAAGAAATATTTTAATTTCGATAAGAGCTGTGATGTCGGCGACGGCAGGTATTATCTCAAAACAAGAGATAAGAAATATGATTTTATAATCCTCGATGCGTTACAGGGAGAATCCCTTTCCACCTATCTCTTTACAAAGGAGATGTTCCAACTGACTAAGGATAAGTTGAAGCCGGGCGGGGTTCTTGCCATAGATTCTCTCGGGATACCCGGAAAATCCCGCATTTCCGATGTTATTGCAAATACCCTTTCCGAGGTTTATCCTTATGTTACATATTATAGAAGCCTGGAAGCGGATAGCCCTCAGCTTGTAACCTTTTTTGCATCCATGCAGCCCCTGGTTTTTAAAAATCCTGAAAAGCTTGCAAAAGAAAAAAATATTGAAAATTTCGATGAGATATTCGAAAGGGCATTGAGCAGGGAAGTTCATTTTATCCGGGACAAGTCGGTTATTATAACCGATGACTACAACCCCCTGGAGGGCGAGTGGGGCAAGCTCAGTTTTACATGGAGGCAGGAAACCAGAAAAGTTTTCAGGGATGATGAAATCCTTTATTATTAAGAGGATCGGCAGGTTTAAGCGTGAAGGATTTCCTTATGATTAGAAGAAATTCACCCGAAACCGGGAAAGGAATTGACTGAGATGAAAAAGGTAATGATTGTCCTGGTTATATTGATATTATTAGGGCTGGGGATCTATTATTTTACCGCCCCTCGTCCTTTCAATATTATTTACACCAATAACCTCCAGGGGAGGATTTTACAGGATCAGATAAATAGTACATACCCGGCGGGGAACATTGAGGATGTTGCTGCAGTCATTTCCGGGCTTAAAGCCGATTTCGATAAAAAGGGCGAGGACTATATCATTGTTGACGGGGGCGATACCCTGACCGGCCAGCAGGATATATCCGGGGTTCTGGCAGGGAAGCCTGTTTATGATATTTTGAAATCGTTAGGATACAACGCCATCCTTCTGCGTGAAAACGAATACGGGCTGGGTAAAAAACTGGAAGATCTCAAAGAAGGGCCTGTCCAGCTCGGTGTAGGGGTTATGGATTCCCAGGGCAAGCCGGTAAAGGTCACCCCCGAGGCCGGAGTCAAAGCGGGCCGTTCCGGTATTTCAATCCTCGGCCTGTTCATGCCGGATCTTAACCCGATGGACCAGAAGAACCGGGTAAAAATAGCCGGACATGATTTCAACCAATCTCTGGAAGCATTTAAAAAAGCCCTTGAATCGGCAGGAGGGAAGTTCAAGCTGCTGCTATATTATGAATCCTCATCCAAATGGCTGAGCGAGGTTAAAGGCATAGATCTCGTTATCCCGTCTCATTATGTCGATGAGGCTGGGCCGGAAAGGCAGTCTCTTGCAGGCGCCAAGCCCCAGGAGAACAGCTTCGAGTTGAAAAAAATCGGAGAGGTTACCGTTGCGCCCTTCGTAGATTCGCGTTTCAATGTAGGCGTTATCCATGTCAATCCCAGAGGGATAGGCAAATGGGAATATGAGGCCAGAATTATACCTGTCGGCGGCAAAACGGATGTCCCTTCCGCCGTTAAAGATGTCATCGGCAGCGCTCAGAAAGAATTTAAGGATAAAACCGAAGCTCCCGACAATTACCTCAGCATACAGAACGAGATACTTTGTTACGGGAAGGAAGGCTTCCTGAATACCCCGGCTGCAGGCAAGAAGTTCGGTGAGACTATAACTTCAAATTATATCGCCGACCTGATGCAGGAAAAAACCGGCGTCGATATAGCCGTACTCGATGTCAATTCCGTAAAAGGCGACCTTCAGGGACTTCAGGGAATAGAAGATCTCTCCCGGGTTCTGCCCGGCTGGACGGAGCTTGTTACCCTTGAGCTTGACGGCAAAAAATTAAAAGCCCTCCTCCAGCAGAACTCAAAGGAAGACAAAGATTTTCTGACGATATCCGGCGCGGTAATAGCTTATTCCCCGGGTCAGGCCGGGAGCCTCCTCATGCTGTACAACGGGCGGCCGATTAATGATAAAGATAATTTCAGGATAGTTACCACCGCATATCTTGCCGACAAAAAAAGCGATCCTCCCATACTCTCCGCCGGGAAGAACAGGGTCAATACGGGCATCCTTTTAAATTATGTCCTGTTCGATGCGATGGCGGCCGGTTATTATCTCGAGATGCCTCCTTACAGGGTTTACGGTGATAAGCGGCAGGTGCTGGCTCTGGCAGACACCTATTTAAAGCAGGGATTGGAAGAGTATAAAAATCCTCCGACAAGTAAAAAGGGAGTTGAAACGCTGATCCTGGCGGCTTCACTTGCTCTTCACAGCGCAAAAGTAGTGAACGATATAAGGAAGGATTTGAAACCGCCCCTTTTCCAGTATGTTATGGGCCGTGCTTACATGAGGCTGGGCATGTGGCCCGAGGCTGCGGAAGAATTCAAGGCGGCGGTAAAGCTGGCCCCCAAAGATCCTTTATATAACTTCATGCTGGGAGATCTTTCTTATATGGTCGGCGCGTATCATGAGGCTGTAGGGTATTGCGACTCATCGATCAAGATCAAACAAAACCAGCCTGCGGCGTGGTTTATGCAGGGGGTTTCATATTTGAATGAAGGGCGCTCACCTTCAGCGGTCGGGTCATTGCAGAAAAGCATCGGGCTGGATAATGGAAATCTTGCCGGACACCTGATGCTCGGCAGGGCATACATGGGAGAAGGCAAGCTGAAGTTTGCAAGGAGCGCGTTTAAGGCCGCGGCTTCCATAGCTCCCGGAAACGAAAAAGTAATAAAGCTGTCAAATTCGCTGGCTCCTTGAGTAAAAAGAGCAACATTGCAGGAGTGTGTCCGGTTCCCTTAAGGAATAAGATTTGTACCGGCAGGGGAACAAATTTGATCCCTCTTTCCGGCATTTTGTTGATTTTATTATTACCGGCGATTTTCTGTTTTTTTACATCATGCTCAGGCGGGGAAAGGACAAAAGCAGTCTCTCAAAATGTGCTTTCCGATTCGTCCTGGGCGGCCTTCAGGGCCAATCCAGGGCGTACCGGGTTCTGCCGTTACCGCGGTCCCGGTAAACCAGTCGTATCTTTCCGCGTAAAGACCGGAGGAGCTGTTTTTTCATCCCCTTCGATCTCCAGTAATGGGACGGCGTTTGTAGGGTCGCTTGACGGCTGCCTTTACGCGGTAAGTCCCGAAGGCGGCTTGAAATGGAAGTATAAGACCGGAGGCTCCATAGTTTCTTCCCCGGCCATAAGCCATGATAACTCGGTCTGGTTCGGTTCGACGGATACCTGCATTTACGGCTTGAAAGAAAATGGGAAATTTATTTCCTCTTTCAAAACCGGCGACGCTGTGGAATCGTCTCCAATCATAGATTCAAGCGGAAATATTCTTACCGGCAGCAATGACGGCAATATCTACTGCCTTGCTCCCGACGGCCGCCCGGTATGGAAATACAGTGTCGGGGATTCCATAGTTTCTTCTCCTTCCTTATCCGGTGACGGCGCTATTCATTTCGGGGCGGAGAATTACGGTTTTTATGCGCTTTTTCCCGACGGCAAATTAAAATGGAGGTTCGATACTCGTTGTGAACTGCCGGGCACCCCTGCGGTGGACTCTGACGGCTCCGCGTTTATCGGCTCGGATGACGGCTACCTTTATGCATTTTCAAAAGAAGGCAATTTGAAATGGAAAATAGCCGCCGGGGCCAATATATCGGCATCCCCTGCTCTTTCTCCTGACGGGAAGTTATACATGGGTCTCAATGACGGCGGAATTATCGCAACAACAACGGCCGGAGTTATTCTATGGAAAACGCCGACGGAATGCGGCATTTCTTCATCGATTGCAGTTTCTTCATCGGAGACTCTTTATGTGATGTCTGAAGATTCATACCTGTATTCGCTTTCGAGAGAAGGGAAAATTTTATGGAAGATGCCTCTCTGGGATTCTCAAGAGCCGCCGGGCGTTCCTTATAATATCTCTCTTGATGTAATAAGCTCTTCCCCGGCGATATCGGATGACGGCCGTATTTATGTCGGCTCGGGTGACGGTAATATTTATTGTATCGGCGAATAGCGCAAAATATTTTTCCTGCAAATTCTTATGAAGTTGGCTTTTATGCGGGCAGGGGAAAATTAATCGCATATCCAATTATACAGGTTAAATTAATCATTTTCTTGAAAGAGGACTTGCATGAGAAAAATTCGGTTTTTAATATTGTTCCTGGCCGGTATTTTAATTATTTCGGCGGTCCCCTGTTTTTCAACAGTCTTGAAAGTAGCCGGAGGCCCTGCCGATAAAGTTGCTTTTTCGCTCGACGGCAAATTTGTAGCCGGCGCCAGCCGCGTCGGTGATATAACGGTATGGAGGATTGAGGATTGGAAAGAGATCCCGGTTTACAGGACGGCTGCCGAAGCAAGCGGCGTCTCGCTCTCGTTTTCAAGGGATAATAATTTTCTGGCTGCAGGGCTGGGTAACCAGGTACGCATTTACAACACTGAAGACTGGCAGGAATTGCGCAGGATAACACTGGACGGACAGGTGGGAGACATGGCCTTTTCTCCGTACGGGGATTACCTGCTTACTGCCGATCCCCAGTGGATGAGGATTTATTCGGTTCCCGACTTGAAAGAATTAAAAAGGATAAAGCATCCCAGGCCCGTTATAAATATTGCGTTTTCTGCAAACGGCCGGTATATTGCAGCCTCGGCCCGCAATGACGATGATGTGCACATATGGGAAATACCGTCTTTCGAAGAGGTCGCCGCCATATCACTTGGAGAGCATATCCTTTCTATTTCGATTTCCCCATACACCGATCTGCTGGCTCTCGCAGGCAGAAGGAGCGTAAAGATATTCGAACTTGATTCATGGAGAGAAATAAAAACCATCAAGCAGGAAACCCCCGCTTATTCGCTCAGCTTCAATTCCGAGGGAGAATACCTGGCGGTCGGTGAAGACGCCGGGTTTACCGTGTATAATACGAAGGGTTGGGATGTGCATAATCAAAAGCATATTTGCTGTCCCGTTACCGACCTGGAATTTTCCATCGCCAGGGACGACCTCGGAGTCGTCGGTTCCGATTTGAGCCCTGATGAAATAACGGTTTTTAATACATCCATGTTGAACATCACGCATTCAAGCCTTCCTAATTTAGAATTCGAATGGGCCGGAAGCGAGATGGAGCCTAAGATTAAAGAAGAAACAATCTTGAAATTCCTGGCTTATAACGACGGCAGCCTGCCTGCGGGCCAGGTCGTATTGAATTTTCAAACTTATTCGCCCGGCCTGGATGTTTTAACTAAAAGCGCCATCCTGGAAAATGTTTATCCCGGCCAGAAAATCCCTTTCGAAGTTAAAGTCAACTCGTCTCTTCCGAATGTCAGGGACCTTATTGTAGAGGCGGTGTGTTCGACGCGCTGGACTTTCAACAAAACTTTCCATGTTAAATTCAAGGCTCCGCTGCCTGCCCGCACAGGGCCTATCGAGGGGAGCGTTTCGAAAGTTCTCGGCCCTACAATGATCCAGATTGACAAAGGCAAAAAAGACGGCCTTAAGCCAGGGAATACAGGTACAATTTATGATACGATAACGACGCTTGACGGCAAATCGGAAAAAAATGCGATAGTGGAGATAGTTGTTTTATCCGTAACGGATGATTCGGCCTTCTGCAAAATAGCCGGAGAAGCCTACCTGCCTGTTCTTACTGAAGATAGAGTATTATTTCCCGAGCCATAGGAGGAGTTGATGAAAAAATATTACCGTTGTATCTGCGTGTTTTTTATTACGGCGTTTATCCTGGGTTTTTTCGCCGGTTATGCTTGGGGCGAGACAAATAACAGAAATGTAATATTCATTCTTGCAGATACAAAGACGAAGGCTTTTCAATTATGGAAAGAAGAGTTCCTGAACGCCCGGGATTATTATTACAGGGAAGAGCCTTCCGTTTATTACGAAACGGCTCTTGAAAACCTGGTTTATGTTTACGATCTTGACGCTTACTCACGGGAGGTCAGGGATTATGTCCGCCTTGCTCAGAAAACTTTAGGCCTTGCCCAGAACGAGCCTTTTATCGGGGTTCTTAATGTCCCCTGGGTCAGGAGAGAAGGTACGTGGGGGATGGGTGATATTAAGGATGCAACGATCGTCTTTCAACTACCCTTTGACCGTGATGCGTATAAAATTGCCGCGGGCCAGGTATATAGCGCCGATAGAAAAATTGTTCAGGAGATGACGCGCGAGGATTACCGCTGGATTCTCCGCCAGCTTATGGGGCTTGAGAAATAGGGGGGCGTTTTCCGGCATATTGAAAAGGGGGTGGTAACAGAATTATGCAGAATGTCAAACTTTACAATATCCTGGCCGGAGTTGCCCATATATTCGCGGGCATAATCCTGCTTTATATTTATAATTTCGCCGCCAGATCGACAAAGCCGCTTGAATTGAAGGGCCGGAAAATATCCCTCGTCTCTCCTTTTTTGCTCCCGCTCGTTTTGATAATTTTCATATTCGGATTTTTTGAAATTTTTGACAGGCTGGACATGTTAAAATATTACCTTGTTAAAATGGGCCCTGTCGTAACACAGATGATCATATTGCCCGCAATTACAGTTTTAATAATGCTCGTGATAATGGATTCAATCAGGAGATTCATGTTGTTTTATAATCATTGCAAAGAAGAGAGCGGGCTTGGCGAGAGAAAAGATATCTTAAGATACATGGGCATCAGGTACTACCCGGCAACCTGGCAGGCGAAGAAGAAGGAAATAATTTTATGGGCGCTGTTTATTGTTTTGCTGTTGATATATTCAATAAGGAGCCTTGTTGCCGGGAGCTATATTCCCCTGGTTTTGCTTGTGGCGGGAATCATTGCTTTCGGGGGATATGGTTTGTATTTAAGGAAGCTGGAGCGTGAGAGAAAATTATCTCCGCCTGAAGCGGGTGGAAATCAAGAAAGTTTTGAAAACAAACCGGATTAATAATAAATTTCAGGTATAACAAATCCCTAGTTTTTTGCTATAATATTCGAATGAGTTACAAATTATTGAAAAAAATACCGGTATTTATTTTTATTATTGCTGTTTTTGTCGCGGTGCTTTTAGCGTCGATGGCTTCGATTCTGTCAAAATCGCAAGAGCAGGTACTGGAATATCCGCTGATTACCGGGCATATAAGGATGCTGACTTTTCTCGGCGGCACCCCGGACGGTCGTTATCTTGCATGGGCAGGATCCGATCGCGTGATTCGTATCTGGGACAGGAAAAATAAAACCTTGAGGCATCTGAAACCTTTCCACGAAAGAGAGGTGTTCTGCTTCGCATCAAGCCCGGACGGTAAAATTATAGCATCCGGCTCCGAAGATGGAGGCATTTTCGTCTGGGATTTAAAAACCGGCAAAAGGTTATTCGATCTGAAAGGACATAAAGACGCCGTAACCGGGCTTTGCTTCATGCCCGACGGGAGGCTCGTATCGGTATCGTCCGACCGCAGGATAGGGATCTGGGATATGAAAACCGGGAAGCCGGTGAAATTCGGTAAAAAATTTCAGGAACCCCTTGCGGCGGTAAAATATCTTCCGCAAGAAAATAATCTTATCATCGGGTCGCTTGCGGGAGATTTATTCAAAGTCAGTTATCCCGCTCTTACAATAACGGATAAATACCCGGAAAAGGTGAGGGGAGGGGTAAGAGTCCTTGCAGTTTCCCCCGGCGGGAAATCGTTTATGTGTGCCGGTGAGACAGGGGAGATTTTTTCCGGAAAAACCGGCGACTTGAAAAATATCAAGCTTCTTGCCTCGCACGATAAAAGGGTCGGGGCTGTCGCTTATTCGCCCGCCGGAAAGTATGCCGCAGCAGGCTGGGGCGACGGGCGTCTTATATTGCTCGATCCCGAAACCGGCATTAAAATCAAAAACCTGGCAGGCCACAGATCTTTGATTACCGGACTTGTTTTCAGTCCCGACGGGAAAATGCTTTTCTCGTCATCCACCGACAGGACACTCCGGGGATGGAAGATCCCGGAAGGCTCGTATGCCGGAAAACTCAAAGACGGCGCGGGCGATGTGTGGGGATTGGCGGCCAACAACAAAGGGACAATAGTCGCATCGGGGAGCGATGACGGCTATATCCGCCTGTGGGATCCCGGCCGGAAAAAATTGATCGGTTCCTTCCCCTCCGGGCAGGATGAAGTTTTTTGTATGGCTTTCAGCCCTGACTCGTCTTTACTTGTTTCGGGCGGGTCTGACGGAACACTGGCTTATTTTTCGATGCCCGGCGGCAAGATGATCCGGAGGGTAAAGGCGCATGGCAGGGAAGTGTACACCGCCGCCTTTACTCCGGACGGGAAGTACCTGGTTTCCGGCGGCGAAGATTTTTATCTCAGGGTATGGGATCCGAAAAGCGGGAAGATAGTAGCTGGAGTCAAAGCTCATCCCGATACGGTAAACTCTTTAACGGTTTCTTCCGACGGGAAGCTTGTAGCTACGGGGTCATGTGACGATACTTCAACTTTATGGACTCTCCCCGATCTTTCTCCACTAGGCCTTGTTGCCGAGCACGAAGAAAGCGTCATGGGGGAGCTGTTTCTGCCGGGAGATATCCTGCTTACCATTTCGTTCGACGGCGGGATTAAAAAATATTCTCTCAAAAAACATAAAACGGTAGAATATTACGAGTTTGCTTACCCGTTTAAAGACCTGGCGCTGAACCCGTATATCAATACCCTTGTAGCGACGGATTTCGACGGCGGAGTATCGTTTTTCTCCCCCGAAAACATAAGAGATTTAAAAAGAATAAGGTTAACCGAAGGGAACCTGCTTGCGCTTGCCATATTGCCCGATGGAAGAATTTGTTGTAGCGGCGACAGCGGGTGGTTATATCTTCTTTCTCCGAAAGGAGACCTGATTTACAAGTGGCGGCATTCTGTTCCAGGGAAGAGTGACCTGGAATGAGGTGGTATGCCGTTTTAGCGATACTGCTGGTGCTTGTATCATGTTCGGCATCCAGGAACAGTGTGCCCTCGCTTTTATCCCGTGGGGATTCTATGCTCGATCAAGACCGTCCCGAAGAAGCTATATTGTTGTACCGGCAGGTATTAGATCTGGACCCGGAGAATCCCGGCGCGTATGCGGGCATGGGAGAAGCTCTGCTTGCAATGAACAGGCTCGATGAAGCAAAAGATGCTCTCTTGAAATCGCTGGAGGGAAGACCCGGTAACCCCGATACCCATTTTACCCTGGGACAGGTGTATTTATTGAAAAGAAAGCCGGAGACATCCGTTAAATATTTCAAGAAAACAATTGAGCTTGACCCCCGTTCCGCCCGTGCATATTCGGCTCTCGGCGATGTTTATTTCGACCTCAAGGATTTTGAAAGCTCCAGGAAAATGTTTGAGAAGGCGCTCCAGATACAACCGGGTTTCGCGCTTGCCGATTCGGGCATCGGCGATATCCTGGTAGATCTCGAACAGTTTGATGATGCCGAGAAATATTACAGGGAAGCGTTAAAGAGCGATCCTGAATGTGAGCCTGCCATGTCCGGCCTTGCGGATATAAGCCAGTACAGGGGCAGGACGGCCGAGGCAGAAGCTCAATACCGCAGGATCCTCGATATCAACCCGGAAAATTTAGAAGTTATTTTTGCGCTTGCAGACCTTTGCCAGAAGGGCGGCAGGTTCCAGGAGGCCGAGAAGCTTTACCGTGACGGGATTAAAATCGCCCCGAATTACGAATGGGCAAACGGGGGGCTTGCCCTTGCCCTGATGAGCCAGGGCAAGTTGGATGAAGCTGAAGGAGCCGTTAAAAAAGAAATCCGCCTTTTCCCCGGCAATTTTGATGCGGATTTCATGCTTGCCATGATTTATGCCCGCAAGAACAATAAGGAAAAATCCCTGGAGGCTTTGAAAAGCGCCATAAAAAAAGCTCCCGGGCTTAAAATGAGAGCCCTGCATGAAAAGGATTTCGATAAATACAGATCGGATTCCGCGTTTAAAAAGCTGGTAAAATAAGAAGGGCATCAACGCGTTCAATATTCGGAAACCGGGATTGATTTATAGCGGGCGGCTTTGGAGTTAAAGCAGGCCTGCTTACGAAAGTAATAAATCTTAACTTACCGGAACAGCAGGATAATTCATTCGTTTTGATGAAGTTTTTCTTTAATGTAGGGGGACAATATCATGCGAAAACCAGCAGTAAACTTTTTATTAATTATTCTGGGCGGGATATTTGTTTTTCTTCTGATGGCGCAAAGCCCGGTGAAAGCCGGAACCCCGGAGAAACATTTTGATTTGAACCATGTATTGAATGCGGGGCGGTTTGCTGAATTAACAGACCCGGGAGTCCGTGAAAAACTTGAGGAAAACGGCTTTGTAGTGCTGGAGAATCGAAGTTATGATCATTTTCATTCCATCTACGAAAAGGCCAGTAGATATGACGACCTTCCGGTGATTGTAACTGCCGATGCGGTGCTCCATTATTATCATGTTCTTTATGACTATTTCCTCAAATCAATCGAAGAGGAGTACCTTGTAAAATCGCTTGAGAATATGAATCTGGTTTTGATAAAGGAGTGTATTAATCAGGAGAAATCTGCCCCGCCGGAACTGGCTGATATTGTAAAGAAAAATCTTGCCTTCGCTGCCGTCGGAGAAAAATTGTTGAATCCCGGGTGGGAAGCGCCGTCTCAGGTTAAAAATCTTGTTGACGCCGAGGTGGGTTTAATCCAGCGGGCAAGCGGTTCCGCTGAATCTCCCATATTAGGCTACAAGGTAAATTACGGCTCTTTTATACCGAGGGGCCATTACACCAGGAGTGAAACTCTGAAATGTTATTTCAGGGCTATGTCATGGTACGGGCAATCCACCTTCCGCTTTGACAAAGTAGGGGAGACACAATCCGTGCTTTTGATGATCAAAGCATTCAGGGACTCCGGCAAAGCCGCCGGCTCCTGGGAAGAGGTTTACGAGCCGACTGTCCTTTTCGTCGGAGAATCGGATGATCTCACTCTTTATGATACAAGCCTTCTCATAAATCAAATATATGGAAAGAATCTCACCTGGAAAAACATAAGTGATGATATTCTCCGCAAGAAGTTTGCTCTTTCCGCCGCGGCGCTTGTTGACAGGAAAAAGAAGATCTATGATCCATACGCTTCATATCAAAAGAAAGGCTTCAGGCTTATGGGTAAAAGGTTTGTGCCTGATTCTTACATGCTTCAGCAGCTTGTGTTTTCAAAAGTAGGGACAGAGGAAAAACCCCGCCTTATGCCGTCGGGACTTGATGTGATGTCGGTATTGGGTTCCGAGCGGGCCGGAGAATTACAAAAAGGAGAAAGCAAATATAAAAACTACAACATCCAGATAGATAAATTGAAAAAAGAATTTGCCGAAATCCCGGCGGACACATGGGAGCAGAACCTTTACTGGGGCTGGCTCAACAGCCTCCGCCCCCTGCTTCCTAAAAAAGACGATAAATATCCCGAATTCATGCAGAGTAAAGAATGGGAGAACAAGGAACTTAATGCCGCCCTTGGAAGCTGGGCGGAATTAAGACATGATACTATTCTTTATGTAGAAGCCAGTGCTTCTGAATGTGGAGAAGGTGCACATTTTGTGCCTATGAAACTTGCAAAGGGCTATGTAGAGCCATATCCGGAGCTTTATGACAGGCTGGCCTTCTTGACCCGCAAAACGGAAGTGGTCCTTTCAAAATTCGGTTTTCTCAAAAAAGAAGAAAAGAAGGAAGATGAAAATACACTGGGCGGTATTATTGATTGGAAGACCATGCTGAATGATTATCTTGGATTGGTAGAACATTTTGCCGCTATTTCCCGGAAGGAATTAGACGGCAAACCTTTGAGTGGTGAGGAGTACAATGTTATTCGCAATTTCGGTGCCGTCACCGAAGACATTTATATGAAAAGTGAAAAGTTTTGTCCATGTCGTGGTTCATATGCGCCGTACCGTGGTATGGTGGAAAACATGGCGTTAATAGCTGACGTCCACCGGGACGACCTTCATAAGAAAACGCTTGAGGTCGGTGTTGGCCTTGCAAAAGAATTTCTGGCAATCGTTCCGGTGGATGGACATAACGTGCTGGCAAAAGGCGGTGTCTTTTCGTACTATGAATTCCCCTGGAGAGGCGGCCCGCTGACCGATGAAGCCTGGAGGGATATGCTGGCGGCTAAAAATGCACCTCCAAGGCCTGAATGGACGCAGGGGTATGCCGTTAATGCAGATTTTGTCAAGGCGGATAAATGGGGGTATCCCAGGGAGGGCTCGGGCAGCGAAGTTTCGGCACAACAGCTTATGTCAAAAAAATTACACCAGATTTCATGGGGTGACGGTGAATTCTCACCCTGCTGGTCGCCCCGTTATGATGAGATTATCTTTTTCAGCAAGGTAGGAGATTACCGTCAGATCTTCATAACCCGCGACGATGGTTCCGACCGGGCCCAATTGAGCACCGAGCCTTATCAGCATATTGATCCTGTCTGGAACCCCTGGGATTGTAAGATAATCTATGCCGCTGACAAAAGAAAAGAATACGAATTGTTTATTAGAGATTACGATATAACTGAAGTTTTTATGGTGGGTGAATGGGCGGATTATCCTTATAATTATAAAGAAAAATCACTTACCGAAGGATTTGGAAACTGCTATTATCCCAATGCTTTCCATTTGTTTGAAAAGGGAGCTTACAGGAATGATTTCGCCGTAGCGTTGTTTTTCTCTTCTGATCATAATGGACAAAGTCAACTCTATAAGATGATAATCCCTTATTCGAGAGGGGAAAAGAAACCTGAAACACCTAAAACTCAATATATTGCTACCATTCCCGGAGAAAATTATCAGCCTTCATATTCTAATGGAAAAATCGTCTTCACTTCCAAAAGAAACGGGGACGAAGATATATGGACGATGGATCAATATGGACAATACATCAAGCGCCTCACGAAGACGAAAGGCTCCGACTGCTTTCCCCGATTCTCGCCTGATGGCACGAAAAT
Source organism: Chloroflexota bacterium (assembly GCA_023475345.1). Taxonomy (GTDB): domain Bacteria; phylum Vulcanimicrobiota; class JAMCWD01; order JAMCWD01; family JAMCWD01; genus JAMCWD01. The sequence goes on from JAMCWD010000001.1 coordinate 217,834, forward strand.
AGCTTTCGTATCCGAGCGAAGCGGAAATAAAGACATCTGGCTTATGGACACCGATGGGAAGAATCTTAAGCAGCTTACCAGCGATCCCGCCGCCGATTACACCCCCTGGTGGTCACCGTGCGGGACTAAAATTGTATTTTCTTCACTCCGTAACGGAGGCGTAAGCCACCTGTGGGTCATGGAACTGGAAAAGGAAAAGTGAGCCGTTTTCTAAGATGCGGCTTCCTGATAGCGCTGTTTGTATTCGCAGTCTTCCCCTCTTTTGCCGTATCTTCCCCGGACGTGAAGCCTGTTACGATCATCCTCACCGGTGATGTAATGGTCGGCAGAAGTGTGGAGGAGCGGGCGGATCTCATGGGGTTGGATTATCCATTTAAAAAGATCTCCCCCGTGTTAAAATCTGCAGACATAACAATAGGCAACCTGGAAAATCCCCTGCTTGCTTCAGGTATGCCCGAGCCAAAAATGATAACCCTGCGGGGACATCTTGCCTGGGCCGGTGTGCTGAAAAATGCAGGGTTCACAGTTTTATCCCTTGCAAACAACCACGCCCTGGATTACGGAGAGGGCGGGTTTAACCAGACCATCAAAGCCCTAGAAGGCGCAGGGATTACCCCCATCGGCACAGGCGAGAAATATAAAGTAATAAATGTCAGGGGGCTTCGCATCGCCCTCGTTGCACGCACGGCATTCCCTCGGCGGACACACCCTTCGGTCATAAAAAAAGATGAGTTAGTGAGCGCCATATCAAGTGCAAAAAAAGAAGCGGACCTGGTCATAGTTTCCCTTCATTGGGGAGTCGAGTATGAAGATGCCCCAACTGCTGAGCAAAAGGAACTTGCTGATGAATGCATTAAAGCAGGCGCCGATGTTGTATTCGGGCATCATCCCCATGTGCTTCAGGGGCTGGAGGTGAAGGATGGAAAAGTCGTCGCCTACAGCATGGGGAATTTTCTTTTCGACCAGGGGATGCCGGGAACCTGTGAAAGTATGATCCTGAAGTTAACTATTGAAGGTGGAAAGATCGCCCGTGTAGATATAATCCCGACAATCATCCGTGACGGCAGGGTGTATCCTGCCGGAGGAAAAATGAGGGAGAAAATCCTGACACATCTTCGGAGCCTTTCTTCCGCACTCAGTGCCGGTCTTTACATAACGGGTACAAAAGCCATGCTGGCACTTTCTCCCGGCGAATATAAAAGAAGCTGGAAGGCTGACCTGGATGGCGACGGCGCAGAAGAAGATCTGACCATTGAGGACGGCATATTTTCCATAAGCGAAAAAGGGCGTACAGCTTTCGAAACTCCCCCCGACTGGCTCGTCGAGGATGTGAAAATCTTTGATCTCATGGGGTACGGGAAGCCCCAGTTTATTATTCTGGCGTGGAAGCTTTCTCCTGAAAAAGAATGGAAGGGAGATCACTGGGCGTACAGGGCAAAGCCCGGGATCTTTGCAAATCAGCTTCTGGTTTACTCCTGGGTAAAGGGGGAGCCGAAGCCCGAATGGATAGGTTCCCCGCTGCCTTATTGCCTGAGGTTATTTGAATTTTCCAGGAAGGACGACAGTGTTTTCCTGACCGGTACAGAAGAAGATTACGATGATGAAGCAGCGGAAAAAGGACCTTTTGATTCGTTGTACAAGTGGACAGGCTGGCAGTTTGTTAGAAAGTCTGCCCCTGAAAAACCTGACAAAGATGGAAACGTAAAAAATTTAATTAATAACCTGATTTTACCGGCCGCCCCGGTGCATCCTATCGAAGAAAAGCACACGGATACGCCTTGCGATACTGACAACGTTCCTGACCCATGCTTTAAGGAGCGGGTAAACGCCGGGCAGGTCGCCGTATATCGCCGTCAGGCGTCTCCTGTCGGGCCAGAGACTCCTGTGGAATCCCAGCAGGTACCTGGCAAGCCATGAGCGGCGCTTTTCGAGAATGTTAATAATGCAAATCTTATAGGCCGGGAGCCGAATTTTTTTTCTTATGTCTTCGCCGATGAACCCTGCATCATAATAACCTGCCGCCTTCAACGATTCGGTAAGGCATGGCATTATGCCCCTGTATTCGAATTCGCCGGCGATTTCTTCCCAGTTCAGTACAGGCCCAAACTTTTCAAGGAACCTTATAAGTCCCATGCGGCGGTATTCTAAATCGCTCCTGCCGCCTATATGCGATGCCCAGTGAATACACGTATGAATGAAGTTGTCCTCATGCCTGAGTACCCTTATTTCATTTCCTTCAAGCATTATTTTACGGTGGCTCTTAAAAAAATTTTCCCCGTCGTAGCTGAAGAGGGAGCTTCCGATCATGGTATGCAGATGGATGTACGGAGTAGGCTTGTCTTGATCAGGCTTCCGGAGCAGCTTGACTTTGCCTTCATGCTCATCTCGTTGTACGAACAGGTTTATTCCCGGCAGGACGGAAATCGGAAAATATCCGAAATTCTCTTTCAGGAGCGATTTGATCTGGGACATGTTGTCCTTTCGGACAAGAATATCGACATCCTCCATCGGGTGTTCGCCGACGTCTTCGAATATTTCTATAATGTTGGGGACTCCTTTAAGAAAAATTATCTGGATATCGTTTTCTTCGATCAGCCTGGAAACGCGGGATGATTCGGCAAGATGAGTTCTGTTTACGAACCTGTTGGCGTTAAGGGAGAGCCTCATTCTGCCTGAGAACTCAGGCGGTATTTGTCCTTCCAGACCTGCTTTCTCCATCGTATAGTAATATGCGCCTGAAAGTTTTTCTCCGGCAAGGTACCTGGAAAAAAGCTCCCAGTCCGTACCTTCGGGGGGTTGTGAAGGATTGCGGCGGAGAACTTCATCGAGATGCTTTCTCAGATTTTCAGGAAGTTTTGATATTTTCTTCTTTTTCATCCAGAATTGCACTATGCAGTTCGCTTTCAGGGATCCTTGTAAACATCATCTTAACCCATACTTTGAAGTACTTCCATAATTCCCCCGGACTTTTGGTGCGTGAAAGCATTTTAAGAACATATCCGGGCCTTCCGTAAAAAGCCATGTATGCTTTCTTGGTCAGCTCGAATATTTCGTTTTCGCTCAGTTCTGTCCACGGGGCCGGGTTCCTGATTTCCTGCACATTGCCTTTTATATATTCCTTCCAGTAATCATATCCCAGGATATGGTTCATGTCCAGTTCAAGCTGAGAGTGGGGCTTTGCGACGGTCCGCAGAAATTCTGCGTAATCGAGAGGAAGCGATGTTGCCAGCTTTATGGTTGCCTCAACGGTTTTTCTTGTATCGCCCGGGCCTCCGATCTGGAAAAATCCCAGGGGCCTTATGCCTACATCCGCGCTTTTGCCGATTATTCTGCGAACCTGATCGATATTTATGCCCTTGTTCATCTTTGAAAGCACTTCGGGCACAGCAGATTCGATGCCGTAAAATATCCGGACACAGCCTGATTCGGCAAGCGCCTCCAGCAGTTCTTCATCGACGACATCGACTCTTGAACGGCAGGACCATACAACGTCAAGTTTTCGCTTCTTTATCTCTGCAGCAAGCTCCATCGAGCGTTTTCTGTCGAAAAGCATCAGGGGATCGAAAAAATCGATCTCTTTTATGTCATACTTTGTAACGCACTCTTCCATCTCGTCAACCACGTTTTTTGAAGAGCGGGCCTCGAAACCCGTTCGCGAAATCGCGCAAAACTTACAATTATACGGGCAGCCGATTGAAGATAGCATTATGGTGAAATTTTTTCTCTGGGAAACATGTGAGAAATACCGGTGGTTCGGCAGAAGATCCCTTGCCGGGAAAGGATAATCCTCAAAGGGGGTCGTTTTATCCGGGAGCGGGTTGAATACGGCCTCGCCGTCCTTATGATATGCTACGCCCGGGACTTTCGAAAAATTTTTGCCACCGTTATAAGCGTCCAGGAAACCGGGTAGTATGCTGGGCGCATCTCCGAGGACCGCGTAATCTATTTCTTTATGCGACATGATTTCAGGGGCGTATGCCCCGACTTCGTGGCCGCCAATTATGACCGGAATAGAAAGCTCTTTTTTGAAAGGCACCAGCCATTCCATGACGTCCCAGAAGGTGGTGGCCGCGTGTATTGTAAAGCCCAGCAAGTCGGGAGAGAAATCTTTTACTTCTTCCAGGACTTTTTCAAGAGGTTTGCTTTCGGCGATGCTGTCCCATATCTTTACTTCTGCACCCGCATTCCTTGCAACAGATGCGGTGTAGGCGAGACCCAGGCTGGGAAACATTCCGAAATGCTCATCTACGAAAAACAGGTTTTCGTTGAAAAGCTTGTGCTTGAAAGGCGGATACACCAGGGCTATTTTCATATCAGGACGGGATTCTCCCGCGGAAATAATATCCCTCCCATGATAACCGTAAAAAGTCTTAATTTCAAGGTTATACCGTGAAACGTGAATATATCTTTATTCAATATTTACCGGTATGTTTAAAATATTTACAACGGCCGGTTTGATCCGGAAGGATAAAAGCGAAACTGGAAGAAATTGCAGAAAGTTCCCTGCTTGAACCTATACTAGGGTGAAACATAGAGAGATAAATATGAAGAAAAATTTTCTGCCGATAATTATTGCCATAGCACTGTTTTTCTTTTCTTCATATTTTGCATTTGGAGAAGTAAAAACCGAAAACCAATCGAACAACCTTCCGTCCGGAACCGGAGAAAAAGCATCTCCCGGTGCTTCATGCATAAAAGAAACTCCACTAAAAGCCGGTAATACGGTATTTGACGAGATCAATATAGATGATCTGAGAAAAAGTATAGAGTCTCAAGAAGTTGACAGGCCCGGGCATTCTGATTCCGACGAGCTGGTGCCCGGCCGGGTTCTTACGGCGCGGGACGGCGTAAGGCTGGCCCTTGCCAGGAATATCCAGTTGAAGCAGGTAAAGGACGAGATAGACCGCGCCGCTGCAAAATACCGGCTTGCAAGGTCTTATAAATTACCACAGTTTTCGCTGGCGGCTGCCGAAATATACATGAAGCCGACACAGGAGATGTATCTGCCTCCCCCGATCGACCAGACCGTCGAATTTCCAAAGCAGTATATGACAGTAGGCCAGGCGGCGCTTCAATACCTGATAACCACCTTCGGCAATGTGGAAAACCAGATCGCTGCAGCTTTCGTAAACATCGATGCGGCAGAGGAGAATTACGAATCATATAAAAGGCAGCTTATCTTCAATGTAAAAGAAAACTTTTTCAATATCTTCAAAGCAAGATCCATGGTGATAGTGGCGGCCGATTATGTAGGCACCTCGAAAGATAATCTGCGCGTGGCAAAAAGCCTGCGAAATAACGGTATGGTATCGCAGTATGATGTTCTGCGAGCCGAGCTGTCCGTATCGGAAGCAGAACAGGAACTGGTTTCTGCAAAGAAAGCGTTTATTCTGTCACATTCGTCGTTCCTTTATATTTTAGACTATTCCGAGAAGATCCCGTTCGGCGTCGCACCCGGAAAAATGCATTTTCTGCCCGGTGAAATGACTCTTGTGCGCCTCCAGGAAATCGCTTTAAAGAACCGTCATGAAATAAAGGCCATTGCAAAAAATTTAGAGTCATCACAACTTCTCCTTAACGCAGCCCGATCCCAGAATAATCCAAGTGTTTCCCTTTACAGCGGTTATTCAAGGGAGACTAAAACCCCGATTATCCCGGAGTATTTTTTCACTGTAACCCTTATAGTTAACATTAAAATAGCCGACGGCGGCGAAAAAGCGGCGAACGTAGAGGATGCGGCAACAGTGATCCACCAGACGGAGCTGGCCTTTGAAGATTTGAAAAAGAAAATCTGCCTGGAAGTAGAACAGGCTTATCTTGATTTGAAAGAAGCGGAAGTGCGCTATCTGACGGCGCTGCAGGACGAAAAAACAAATGAAGAGTCATACCGCATAGCTAAGGTCAGGTATGAAAACGGCCTGGCAATAGCGATTGAAATGGAAGATTCTCTCCGCTCGCTTAACCAGGCAAAGCAAAAGAAGGTTATCCAGCAAAATAATTACCTGGTTGCAATGGCGGCGCTGGAAAAGTCCATAGGCCGGGATTTCCTGGAGACCGAATTGTTGACATATTCCGATCATTGAAAGGAATTCTAATTTGATATAGCATATTAATACTTGTAAAAAATTCGGGATAATGACAGTCGAAAAATTGGAAAGGCGATAATGAAAAACAAAGTTTTACTGGTTAAATATTTTGAGGATTTGAATATCCGCCCGTTTCCCCCGAAGGCCGAGAAGATGCTTCAGATATATCCTTCACTGGGGCTGGGCTACCTGGCTTCCTACCTGCGTGAAAAGGGTGTGCCCGTTGAAATCCTTGATATCTACGCCATGAACCTCTCTCCTGAGGCCGCAAAGGAAGAGATGAGAAAAAGCATGGCTACGGTCGTCGGTATCACTACTACCACTATCGGCTGGCTAGGGGCGGTGGAATGCGCAAGGCTGGCCAGGGAGGCGCTGCCGGCGGCGCTAATCGTGGTCGGCGGCCCACACCTTTCTCTTTACCCCAAAGAATGCCTTTCGTTCCCGGAGATAGACATGGGCGTCCTGGGCGACGGTGAAGAAACGCTTATGGAAATAATCACGAGGCTGGAAGAAGAATGGCCCCTGGCTAAAATCAAGGGGACCGTTTACCGCGACGAGAATGGCAACCCTGTTGTTGCCGAACGGCGGCCTTTTATAGAAGATCTCGATTCGCTCCCGTTCCCTGCGGTTGACCTTTTCCCGATGGAGCGATACCAATGCCTGACTATCGAAAAACCGTTCTTTACAATGACCACTACCAGGGGCTGTCCTTATAAGTGTGCCTTCTGCACCCAGGTCCATTGCGGCAATAAAGCGCGTTTCCGGTCGGCGGAAAGCCTTGCCGAAGAAGTGGAAATGTATATTAAGAAATACGGCGCGCGCGAAATAATCATGTTTGATGAGACTTTCACGCTCAAAAAATCCCGCGTGCTGGAATTCTGCAGGATCATAAAAGAAAGAGGTCTGAAATTCAGATTTAACATAAGGACACGTGTCGATCTCATTGACGAGGAAATCCTGGAAGCGCTCAAAGAAGCCGGATGCTACGGCCTCCACATGGGGATCGAATCGGGCTCGGAAGAAATCCTCCGAATTATGCAGAAAGGCATAACGTTGAAGCAGGTGAAAAAAGCATTCGAAACGGCCCGCGGGCTGGGATTTATGACGCGCGGATATTTCATGCTGGCTTATCTTGACGAAAACGACGAAACGTACAACAAGACGCTTCGGCTTGCCAGGGAGCTTCCACTGGATTGGGCTTCGTTCAGCATCACCACCCCTCTGCCAGGAACCGCATTATATAGCCAGGCAATGGAGCGCGGCATTATAAAAGAAGACTTCTGGCGGGAGTACACCATGGGCAAAATCGCGCCCGACAGGCCGTTCCCGCATATACTGCCCGAGGGAAAATCCGAAGAGGATCTTTCCCAGATGCTTTCGAAAGCTTATTTCTCTTTCTATCTCAGGCCGGGTTATATGCTGGACAGGCTGCTGAGAGTAAGATCCTTTAACCAGTTGAAAGACTTGTGGAACGGGCTGAAAATAATGCTGATGCTGAAAGATTAACCCTGAGACTTTTTTTGCCCCTTTTGAAGGCTTTTGATCAAATCCTCAAGTTCTTTGATACAGGTGTCCAGGTCGTCTTCGTAAAAGGCTTTCTGGGCGTCGTTCAAACGCGCTACAGCCTCGGTAAGGACGGGCATTTCTATGTTGCTTGCGGGAAGCCCGGCCCGCCAGTATGTCAGCATCATGCCGAAAAGACGGTCCCTGTAAAAATTGCCCGATTTCATGCCGTTCAGCCCCGTTGTAAATATCTTCAGGGATTCTATGGCCTTCGGGATATCGTTTCTCTGTAGATAGATCCTGCTCAGCATAAGCTCCTGCGTCATTTCCGTAGGTTCTTTTATCGGGCTTTCCCCCCTGGCCGTCAGGAGCCATTTCTCGGCCTGATCATCTTTCTGCATATGGAAATAAGCCTGTCCGAATTGGAACGCCTGCTCGTAATCGGCATCAATCCCCGGCAGAGAAAAGACGCTTTCGGCCTCTTCCATATATTTCCGAGAAATATCTTCTTTCCCCCAAAAATGGTATTCCATCGCCAGTTTTGGGAGCAAATACAACCGCTCCTGGGAATTTTCCGGAAGCCTGGATGCCGCCTTTTCAAATTCATAAGTCGAATACTGGCGGGCCTTCAGTCCTGCAAAAAAATCTCCCAGTCTTTTTCTGAGTTTTGCCTCCTCAAGCGGAGTTATATGAGTCGCAAGTTTATCCAGCTTTTTGCTCAGGTTGTTGAATTTGGCAATCTCCCTGTTGTAAGCAATACCCTTCAGGACAGGCCTTTTTTCGCCTTTAAACCAGCGTTCCTGGTAATCTATCTCGTTGATTTCCAGTTCGGCTTTAAATCCTTCCAGGGTGTTCGGAGAATTTCGCTTAACCCAGGAGAAGTCTTCCCGCGCCTGCTTGAAATCCAGTTTATTGAGAGCGGCCGTGCCCTGTTTAAATTTATTTTCCAACTCTTCCCGGGCAACCTGTTTGTGTGTGCAGGAAAACAACAAAATGCTTATCGTTAAAAGAACGACAACTCTATTTATACAGACTATATTAAAAAATCCGGCTTTTCGTTGAAGCATGATTCAATCTAAGGGTTTATCCGTCCAGGAGGCGTTTGCTGCGGATCGAGTCCCGATAGTAGTTTGCGGGCTTTCTGGAGGATGTACAACTCCATGTCGTCATCGGCCGTCATATCTTCCAGGTCCAGCGGGAGTTCAAGGAACAGCGTTAGCGCTATGCGGGCCTGTTCGGCAAGGCTCAAACGTTTCTTTGTCAGCCAGTAAACTTTATTCTCAAATTCTTTCGCCCTATCGGCCAGGTCATTGCTTATCCTTATTGTAGTGCGTTTTTCTCCGCCGGTGAAACGGGATGCTGGGAAAGGCGTCCGCGCAGCAGGAGTAAAAAGCTGCGGAGATTCCGGTATTGTTGTAGCGGACGGAAGCAGTTCCGAAAGGGGCGGCGGAGCAGGCGATACGGTTTCCGGGGTGAGTACCGGATCAGGTGATTTGAACGGAGCCTGCGGCAGAGCCTTTTCGCGCACAGGAGCCGTAAGCGGGATTTCTTCTTGAACAACGACAGGTTCAATACCTGATGTTTTAGCGGGTTTGGGAGCCTTTTTTTCCTGCGGGGCCTTTACCGCTTTTTTTACCGGCGCCTCGGATTTTTTCTCTTCCTCCTTTTTTTTCTCTTTCAACATGCGGTGCATGCGTGAAAAACTGAAACCCGGTGCTATTTCCTTGGATTCTTTTTCAGGGCGGCCTTTACTCATTTTCATCCACCCCCTTCAGCGGGGTCGATTGGACAGCCTGGACAGCAACATCTTTATCGATAACTTTTTCCTGCTGAAAAAATGCGATCAGCATTGCCACGTGACAGAACTTTGTAATAGCTCTAGGAAGGCCTGATGACGAGCGGTACAACTCATCAACGGCTTCCTTTGTAAAAATATTTTTGCCTTTATATCCTGCTTTTTTCAGGCGGAAGTTGATCATGGCCCCTGTATCCGCAAGCGAAAGGGGAGTCAGGACATAGCTCATCGCGACCCGCTGGCGGAAATTTTTGAAACGCTTTCCCGAAATGCTGTTCAGGAATTCCATCTGGCCGAAAATAATCATCTGGATGAGCTTGGCCTCTGCGGTTTCAAGATTTAGAAGCCCTCTCACTATCTCTATTTGCTTCGGAGTCAACTGTTGTGATTCATCGACAATAAGCACGAGCGATTTATTTTCCTGCAGCACCTGGTTCTGGATAAATTGGAAGAGAGCGGTCCTGCGGGCTATTGTAGATTTCGGGCCGCCTGCCGGAGCGCCTATCTCGTCGCACAGCATGTGATAAAAGGCGTAAGGGCTTGGTGCCCACGGGTGATGGAGCATGCCGACGATCATATCTTTATCGGAAGAGAACTCGTTAAGAAGGAGGTTACAAATGGTCGTTTTGCCCGTGCCCGAATCTCCCACGCCGACGAAAAGGCCGTTTCTGAGTTCGAGGGTAAGGCGTATTCTCTGGAGACATTCTTCATGGCTCGGGGAGAGGTAAAGGAAATCAGGGTTCGGCGAAAGCTGGAAGGGCTGGCGTTCCAGGCCGAAGAAATCCAACTGTTCATTGCTCAGCGTATCGCGGCGGAGAAGTTTACGCATCATTTTTCCCCTCCCTCTTCGGACAGCATGCGCCGAATCTGTTCCAGGCTGAACCCCTGCGTTCTTAAATCGGTTATGCGCGCCAGGCGATCGAGTTCCTGGTGGCCGAATAAGCGGTAATTATTATCTTCGCGCCACCTTTCCTTAAGGATCCCCATATTGATGTAATGATTGATGGTGCTGACCGGCACGCCGGTCTCATCGGAGAGATCTTTGATCCTGTATTTTTGAGTCTGCATGTTTACCTCGCAATCAAAACCATAAAGTAGCTTTATAGTTTGCTCCGCTATTCTTCATGATGGTTAAAATTCCTGCTTAAACTTTATGCTTTTTTACGATTTATTCTGAAAGTCCTGTTATCACGGGCTTCCTTGAGACGGGGGAACCGCCGCGCCGGATCGTTAAAAACGTCTTCGGAAGTAAGATATTTATATTCTTTTCGAATTGTCCCTTCAAGATTTCATTCTAAGATGTAATAATTACAAATCCGATCAGTCGTATTGTGAAAAAAGAGGAATGTCGCTGACCCGCCGGGTAATTAAAACCGGGGACAATCTTGAAATGGAAGTATAAAAAAGTTTATAATCAATTCATTCTAATGAACATATAAGGAATAAATGAAACCAATTGTTATTGTAGGAGGAGGAGTCGCAGGGATAACCCTTGCGAGCCTTCTTTCGTCGGCGGGAAAAAAAGTGCTGGTTCTTGAGAAAGAGCCTGCTTTAGGCGGCCTGTCCCGTACATTCCGATATGACGGATTTACTTTCGATATAGGACCGCATCGTTTTTATTCAACCAATGAAAAAGTTCTGGGTATAATAAACGAAGCTCTCGGAGTCGATACGTCTTCAATCCAGCGCAATTCTGCAGTATATTTTCTTGGAAGATATCACGATTGGCCGCTGAAGATAAAAAGCGTCCGGCAGCTCCCTCTGAACATAAGCTTCCTGGCTTTCATAGATCTGTTCACAAAAAACTTCCGTAAATATTCGGATTCTCCAAGTTTTGAAAATTATATATTGACTAAGTATGGCAGAACCCTTTATCTTACGTATTTCAAGGAATACAGCGAAAAATTTCTGGGAATTTCTCCTGCGAATACTCACTGGCACTGGGCCAAAATGGGAGTAGAAAGGGCCACCATATCCGACAAAATAACTACAGGCAACCTGTCATCCCTTTTTAAGCTCATGCTTATGCCATCTCCCAAACAGCTTGATTTCATATATTCGCCTTCCGGTTGTGATGCGTTTTGTTTGAAGCTCGCGGAAAAAATAAGAAATAACGGCGGGACAATTCTGACAAATTCGGCACCGGATTCCATTGTATGTGAGGGAGACCGGATAGCGGGCATTACATGGCCCGGCGGTGAAACCGAAGTTGATAAGCTTGTATGGACCGGCTCCTTACGGGACCTTGAAGGTTTGCTGGGCTTGAGCGGTCATGGCCTGGATTACATAGATCTCGTAGTTTATAATGTTGAGCTTTCCGAACCCCTGGAAAGGCAGTTTCAATGGTGTTATTACGGGGCCAAAGAAATTATTTTTTCCAGGGTTTCCAACCCTTTAAACTTCGCACAGGGATTAACGCCACAGGGAAAAGGCTCATTATGCGTGGAGGTTACGTGCCGAAAAGGAGACCCTGTCTGGAATGAGCCTGAAAAACTTATCGACAGGGTAATAAATGACATGGTCAAAACAGACACCGTTAAAAGTAAGAACCACGTTGAAAAAGTTCATGTTGAAAGAGTTGCCGACGCCTACCCGGTTTATGATTTGAATTATCAGGAAAAGTTCGAAAGACTAAATTCGGACCTCAAGTTAAAAAATCTTCAGTTGGCAGGCCGTACAGGCCTGTACTGGTATAATAATATGGATCATTCCATCGAGAATGCGCTCGATATTTACAACAACTTCATGAAAGAGGGTTTATAGCCGGAAATATTACCTTTTGATTTTCATTCCGTAGTCTTTTTCAGGAGGAAAAAATTTTTATTAGTAAAATGTATTGCTAAGCGAAAGAATTTCTTTACAATAAGTTAAATATAATCCCGAGGAGCAAATTCTATAATGAAAGATAAGCGGCTTCATTCCGGGCAAGAAAATACGGACTCTATTCGCGCACAGAACAATAACGGTAAATTTAATGGCTTCAGTGAAGAGAAAAGCCAGCAAGATCGAAATCACGAATCGTTTTCAAGTGAAAATATCGTGCCCGATTATTTAGAGTCGGATGACAAATACCGTATTGTAGTGGAGTCTTCCTTGGTAGGCGTGGTTATAGACGACGGAAGAGAAGTCGAGTATTGTAACCGTGCGTTTGAAACCATCACGGGATTTACATTCGAAGAGGTAGTTAAAAATTCCGAATTGATAGAACTGCTGAAATGCGTCAAACAGGTATATGGAACCACGAAAGACAGTATCTATACGAGGCTCCTTATCCGTTTCAAAGACAAGCATGATAATTATCTCGCCCTCAGGGCCGAGAGAATCTCCACTATTTTGAATTCAAAGCTCAGATATATAACATACCTTGTCGATGTTACCGGTGAAGAAGAAGCCAGAGAAGCTTTGAAGACGTCGGAGGAGCATTTCAGACGCCTGCTCGAAACCGCACCAGATTTGATCTGGGAGGTAAACCTTGAAGGCAATCTAGTAACCGTAAACAGAGCCGGATCCGAACTGCTCGGCTACAGCCCCGGCCAGATGCTCGGCAAGCCTTTCAAGCAATTTATTCAGTTGCAGGAAGGCGAGACTATTTACGGCAGGTTCGCCAAGCTGATGGAAAATCCCGATGACACGATAACAACCGATCTCATTCTGAATACCAGGGGCGAACAGAACTTAAATTGCGAGGCAAAGGTATGGCTGAGAAAAGATGAGCGGGGGCTGCCGTTAAATTTCGTTGTTTTAATGAGGGATCTGACCGAGCGAATTAAAGTCATGAAGCAGATACGCGCTCTGGTCGAAGAACTGGAAGAAAAAAATATAGAACTGGAAAAACGGCGGGCGGCCGCCGAAGATCTCTCGGAATTGAAAAGCCAGTTTGTGGCAAACACGAGCCATGAATTGAGAACCCCGCTAAATACAATCCTGGGGTTTTTGAGATTGATCATGGACGGCTACTACGAAAATGAAGAAGAGCTCAAGGAATTTATTAATTTTTCATATAAAAGCGCCCAACATCTTCTTTCGCTGATAAATGACATCCTGGATATAGCCAAAATGGAAGCAGGCAAGATGAAGGTGCAAATAAGGACTGTAGATATAGGGTACCTGTTTAAAGATGTTAAAGAATCGATAACAATCCAGGCCAGGGAGAAAAATCTTTATCTTCACACCGAACTTGAAAAGGATTGTATGATCAGTATAAAGACTGATCCGAATAAATTGAAACAGATCCTTTTAAACCTGGTAAGCAATTCGATAAAGTTTACTCACGAAGGAGGAATCGTTCTAAAGGCATTTACAAAGCCGGGCGAGGATTTAATTATAATCGACGTTGAGGACTCCGGGATAGGGATCCCCGACAGCCAGAAAACCAGGATATTCGAGCCTTTCGTACAGGGGGACGGGAAAAGCACAAGGCGTTACGGCGGAACAGGTCTCGGCCTGACAATTTCTACAAGGCTTGCCGAACTGCTCGGCGGCGAACTTTTTATCCTGGAATCGGAAAATAACAAAGGAACGACTATGAGGCTTGTCTTGCCGATTGCCTTAAAGCAGGAGAGATGATTTTGAAGCCTATCCTTGTTGTTGAAGATGACCAGTATAACGCGATGCTGATGGAAAAAGTGCTTAAGAAAATAGGCGGCTTCGATTCCATAGTTGAAGAAGATGTCGATAGGATCCTTGAACTTGTAAGAAATGACGTCGTGTGTATGGTAATACTCGACGTTTCGCTTTCAAGGAGCAGGTACCAGGAAAAAAATCTGGATGGGGTGGAAATTGCAAAACTGATAAGAAGCATCCCTAAAAAGGGTTCTATCCCGATACTTTTATTAACCGCTTTCGCAATGCCCGATGATGATAGGAGATTATTGGAATCAAGCGGCGCCGATTACTACGTTCCGAAACCTGTCCGGGACCTCGTCAACCTGGTTGAGATCATAAAGAAGCTTATAAACGTTACCGGATCCGAAATTCCCGAACCATGACTTTTTAACTTCGGGAATTCATCTTAATAAAACAAACCCGCAGGGCGCAATTACCTTTGTCAAAGATAGTTATAAGCGACGGACATGAAAATTTTTGTCATGCGTGATAAAGATTGATCTTCATCACACCGGTTTCTTGTTTGAGATCATAGTCCTTAAAAAATTCCATCGTGGCGGTATGGTACCCTGTCCACGGATTGGCGCGGCGGAATTCGCAGTATTCGTGATCGCTCAAAGGATAAGGGAAGAGGCATTTCGAACAATTGTCCTTGATTTTACATTGTGAGCATCCGCGTTCGCTTTCTTTACGGCTTTTCAATTCCAGAAGCCGGGCTTTTATGGTTTGTTCCGAATCGCCGATCTTTCCGACGGGGCCTCCGTTGACACATGTTCTTAACGAGCCGTCATGCATTACATGGAGGGCAAGCAAATCGGCCCCAGGGCACGGGGCGGCCTGCCACCTGCACCCGTCGCAGATCAGGGCTCCCTGGCGAATAAGCGCGGCGAACGGGGTCTTTTCCATGTCCCCCGAAGGCTTTGTAAATAAATCCTTCAGGCTTTTAACATCCTTCCTGGTATTGACGGTGTACAACAGGGAAGGCGGCTGCCTCCCGGGGGCGGTCTTCTTTACCCTGTAATTTCCGGATTGGGATATAGGTACAAGATGGAAGTCGGTAGTCAATCCATAACTGCGCTTGATGTCCCTGGTAACGAGCCATTGATAATAATATCTTCCTCTGTGTTTTCTTTTTCTCCGGTTTATAAAATAGGTGAAGCGCGTGGGAAGTGCGGGATGCAGCGCTTGTAATAATTCATCGATGACATTTCGCGTCAGGAGCTCGTTCTCGAATAAAAGATATATCGAGGCGTTGATCCGTGCTATCCCTCTGAGCCATTCGATGAATTCCGGGGAGATGCTTTTAAAATCATGAATGACGATGACCGGCGAAAATTCCAGGATTTCGCCTCTTGATCCGCTCCACCACCCGAATACCGCATCGGTGATTTTTCGCTGTCCCTTGTAATTAGTGTGATAAACGAAACTGCTTACAAGAAACGGGATTTCGCTCAGATCATAAGTATAAGCGACTTCATAAGGCAAGATATCGCGGCCCGCCTTTAATTCCAGGCCGTAATCTTTATAGACATCCATCAATTCCGTTCCCGAGAAGATTGTCAGGCGGTTATGATATGAAAAATGAACACCGAGAGATTTTACCACCTCCACGGTTTTTCTGCCTTCTTCCAGGGTTTCTCCCGGAAGGCCGTTTATAAAGCTGACGCTGGGAAGCATCCCTAAATTTTTTGTATAATCGACGCATTCCCGTATAGCTTCGATGTACCGTTTTTCTTCTTTTAAATCTTCGGATGTCCCGCCCACTTTTTTAATATTGCGAAGGACCCTGGGAACGCCGCTTTCAAGCCCGAAATTCACCATCCTAACCCCTGCGGCATACATGAGATCCATGAGATCTTTATCGACACGGTCCGCCCGGATTTCGGCATGGAGGAAAAGTTTAATTTTTTCTTTTACGATCCTCTCACAAAGTTCCCGTGTCCTTTTTTTATCAAGGCAGAAATTGTCATCCCATATATCATTGCGCCTTTTGTCGCTCTGTTTTCCAAGGCGTTCTTCGATATATTTCAAATCGTTTATTACCCTGTCTATAGAATGATAACGCACTTTATATCCGAACATGTTCGGCCCGTTACAGAACGTGCAGTGAAAAGCGCAGCCGCGTGAAGTCTGTATTCCACCCGCCCATTCAAGCCCGGTTAAGACCCCGGCCAGGTGAGGCGAGGGGAGGATATCGAGCTCTTCGCCCTTGGGCCGGTCGATGCCTATCAAGGGCCGAAGAGGTGTCCTTACAACCCTGTCTCCCTGCGGGAAAGAGATCCCTTCTATATCCCCCAGCTCCGATTTCCCTTCGGCATGACGAAGAAGATCGACTATAGCGTATTCGCCTTCTCCCCTGACACAAACATCGATGCCGCTGTATTTGAAAAACAACCCGTCGGAAAATGTTGCGGTAGGACCGCCTGCCACCTGTAAAATATCCGGCGCTTTCTCTTTGAATGCTTTTGAAAGAATGTTCACCATGAAAAACACTGGGTCATAAGTTGTAAAGCCTATTATCTTCGGTTTCAACTCCAGTGTCCTGTCGATAAGAGTCATCATGTCCATCGGGCGGTCGGGCATAAGGGCCGTGCTAACGCCGAGCGATTCGAGATACGCCCTCATGTAAGCAAGCCCGATGGTAAAATTCAGAGAAAACAGGCCGCCTGCCTTGGGCAGGATGAAAACAATGTCAGCACATTTTTTCTTTGTGCCTGTATTTACCATGACTGTTCTCCTGATTCGAAATTCATAATGCCGTCGGATATTAATGGCCCGGCGGCGTCTTTTCTTGCCGAGCCTTTTAATATTTCACCTTTGCGAAGACTGCCGATAAAATTATTTTTGTACCATTTATTATAACACATGAGCAGGAATTGGAGCATTCTTGGATACCACCCTGCCTGCCTCATAAAACTGCAATACTCTTCAGCCGTGAAGGGGGCCGTGAAAATACAGCGTGTGCAATGTGCCCTGACGCGGCATTTGTTACAGCCTCTCTTTTTCTCTTCCTGCCGCGTAAGCTTCTCGACACGCTGTTTGAGATCTTCGAGACTGTCTCCCACATGCCCGATACAACAGCCGTGCTCGCATGGTGAAAGCTCGCCGTTTTTACGCACATGTATTTTTTGAAGATTTAACGCCGGGCACAGCCTGCCTGTAAAGCGGCACGCAGTTGCAAGGGGGATGTTGCCCCGGATCATCCTGCCTATAACCGAATTTTCAAAATCAGCCGGGGGATCACTCATCGCGGAAAGAAAATATTCGGCATCTTTACGTGACAAGACATCGTAAAAGACGATCCGCTCACTCGTGCTTGTTCTCCGGCTTGAACGCCATCTATGGAAAGGATACCTGTAATAATCCGACGGGCAATACAACGGGAACTCCTCGAGTAAATCGGTTTCAAGCCTGTAATGTTCAACACCTCTCGAGTTTTTATCATGTGTTTTCTCCAGCACCATGAATGACCTGCTCAGAAGATTCTCAACAAATTTTTTCTTAATGACTTTCATGTCATCCAGGGAAGGCGTTATTTCATCATACCTGAATATCATCTGAGAAAAAAAGCTGAGGTTTTGCTTGAGCCATTCCAGGAGAGATTCATCGACGGTTTTATGGTCTTCGATCAGGATATGGGGCCGGAAGATATTGAAATACGGGTGATTGATATCCCACCATTCGAACAGAGCGTTTTCAAAAGAATGAACGAAATAGATGCTGTAATCCATCGGGTAAGCGTTCGGCAGAATGGGGATACTGTTCACATCATAGTTATGTGTGCATTTGAGTGGGAGCACCCTTTCGCCGTGCCGTACCTTCATGCCGAACTTCTCATGGTTCCTGTGAATCTCGGAGCCGACGAATACTATAAAATTATTGTGATAATATGTCTCCAGGTTAAGCTCTTCCACTGTTCTTATGGTAGTCATGCCCTCTTCATACGTTTCGCCCGGAAGCCCGAAGATAACGCTCACCGTTGCCGTTATTCCCAGTTCCTTACAATCTTTTATCGCTCTCTTAATCGCATTTACGTATTCTTTTTCTTCTCTCAGGTCGGGTGATGTGCCGCCTGCCTTTTTAATATTGCGGAGCACCCGCGGCACCGCGCTCTCAAGCCCGAAATTGAATCCCTTCAATCCGGCTTCGTGCAGCAGTTCCAGCAGATCTCTATCCAGCCTGTCCGCCCTGATCTGTGTGTGGAAATGGAATTTGAGGCCCTCTTTAATAATGGCTTCACACAGACGGCGCGTCCTTTCCCTGTCCAGGCAGAGGTTATCGTCCCAGAAATCGATCCTCTGGAGTTCTTTCCTGGCGCCTAAGTTTTCATCTATTATTTTCAAATCCCGGATTACGCGGTCGATGGAGTGATAGCGGACCCTGTTTTTAAACATGGCGGGGCCGCAGCAAAAAGTGCATGGATACACGCATCCCCTCGATGTCATAAGGCCGGGGTTTGCCTCAAGTCCCGTAAGGATCCCCTGTTCGAAAGGGGAGGGGAGGACATCAAGCTCTTCGCCTCTTGGAGCATCGATGCCGATCAATTCCCGGTCCGGCGTGCGTAATATCCTGCCGCCTTCCCGGAAGCTGATCCCCCTGATGTCTTCAAGGCTCCCTGCACCTTCCGAATACCGGTAAAGCTCAAAGATGGCTTCCTCGCCTTCGCTGCGGACTGCAACGTCTATGTCGGGGATGTTGTTAAGTATGATCTCTTCGCCGAAAGTGGCGGTGGGTCCGCCCGTAACTATCAGCAAATCGGGAATCGACCTGCGCGCTTCTTGCGCCGCAGCTTTTACATTCGAAAAAACCAGGTCGTATGCCGGTATGCCCAGTACCCGCACGCCTCTTTTTTTTATCTCCTGTAAAAAAGAGTGTAGTTCGCCTGAGCCGCCGGAAACAGATAAAGAAGGGATCCCCTTTGACTTCAGGTAGGCGGCCATGTATGCGGTTCCCATCGAATATGAAAACTTCTCAACTCCCATGAAATGAGAGATGAAGAAAGCCACCCCGGTATCTTCTTTGCCGGATCTTTTCATTCGGGCCTCTTCTTCCATGAGATCGCCGGATTACTTGATATTGCTATGCCGGGGATCATTTTCCTCCAATGCCCCCTGTATCCTTGCCTGTTGAACATCAGGATTTCCATCTATCGGCCTGCCTTGAAAAATTCTTGTTGTAGCACAGCAGCAAAAACTGGAGCATTTTTGGCAGCCAGCCTGCGTTTCTCACAAAACCGCAATATTCTTCAACCGTAAACGGCCCGGTGAAAAGGCACCTGGCACAGCGATCTTTCGCGGCACAACCGGAGCATCCCCGCTTCTTTTCTTCTTCCGAAGCCAGGGTTTCTATTCTTTCATGCAGCAGGTCGAGCGAATCGCCGACACTCCCTATCTTTTCGCCGCTTATGCATGGAATTATTTTTCCGTTCCTGAAAACATGTAATTTTTTCAAAGTGCGCGCAGGGCATAGATGCCCCATAAAGCGGCACGATGTCCCCAGCAGAATTTCTCCCCGGATCATTTTGCCTGTAATAGATCTGTCAAAATCTTCCGGCGGATCCGTCATTTCTTTTAAGAATGATTTTACATCTCTGCGGGAATTGACGGTATGAAAAACAACGCGTTTCTCGCCCGTTACATTTTTAGCGGTAACGGCTTTTGAAAAAGGATAAGAACGATATTCCTCCGGCCAGTTCATGGGGGGCTTGCCTAGTAAAAGGGATCTCAGCCTGTATATCTTAAGGCCGCCGGTTGATTTGTCCTTCACTCTTTCAATAACCTGGGCAGGGAATGCAAGTTTTCCATGCTCGATAATTTTTTTTATAGCTTCCAATCCTTCAGCCTTCAGCCTGATATCGTCGCCTGTCCCTGACATGCAGGAAAGGACAGGCTTCATCCAATCCATGACCGAGAAGTCTTCCGTGTCATACCGGCCGGAAAGCAAGCTGCCGCCTATAATGTCTTTGACGGTCTTCATCCAGGCCTTGCGGGGCCGCGTTTTCTCATAAAGAAAAATTATAGCAGAGAAGAAACCAACGATGCTCTTCAGCCAATCACGCAGGCCGTCATCTATTTCGTGGAAATCTTCCAGCACTACATGGGGACCTGATTCTTTGAAAAACTGATCGTTAACGTCCCACCACTCAAACAGCGCACTCTCGAAAGATCTCAGAAAAACGGGGTGATAATTGATTGAATAAGCATTGGGCAGCACGGGGATACTGTTGACATCATACGGATGCTTCACTTTCAGCGGCAGAATTTCGCTGCCGAATTCAACCTCCATGCCGAATTTTCCCGCTTCCCTGTGAAGTCCCGACCCGATGAAAACCATGAAAGGATTATGAAAATATTTTTCCAGGTCAAGTTCTTCCACCATCTTTAAAGTTTTCATTCCTTCTTCGTAAGTCTCTCCCGGAAGGCCGAACATAACGTTGACGGCAGGCACTATCCCGATTTTTTTACAAATCTTAACCGCACTTCTAATTGCTTCCACGTGTTGTTTTTCTTTTTTAAAATCAGGAGAATTGCCGTTTACTTTCCTGATGTTGCGAAGCACCCGGGACACCGCGCTTTCAAGCCCGAAATTGATCCTGCGGATCCCCGCTTCCCGCATCAACTCGAGCAGGTCGCGGTCCATAAAATCGGCGCGCGCCTGAATGTTGAAATGGAATTTCAACCCTTCCCTTATAATCGCTTCGCAAATCCGGCGGGGACGGCTCCTGTTCACGCAGAAATCGGCATCGAAAAAATCGACGCCGGTTATTTCATTTTTGCCCGATGTGTTTTCTTCGATAATCTTCAGATCCTTAATGACCTGATCGACCGAATGGAACCTTACCTTTCCCCTGTACATGCCGGGGCCGCAGCAAAAAGCGCAGTTAAAAAGGCATCCCCGCGATGTTATTACCCCGGCCCTGTCCTCCAGGCCCGTGAGGATGCCCTGTTCGAACGGGGACGGCAGTATATCCAATTCGGCTCCCCTGGCTCCGCCGAGTCCTGCCAGAGGTCGATCCGGCGTGCGTTCTATCCTGTCTCCATCCCTGAAGCTCAACCCTTTTATATCTTCCAGGCTTACTCTGCCGGACATGTTTTCATAAAGCTCGTATATCGTTTCTTCCCCTTCGCCTCTTACCACGACATCAATTTCGGGTATGCCGGCAAGCACGACATCATCCGCAAGCGTTGGGGTGGAGCCGCCGGCGACTATCATCAGACCGGGCATCGATCTCCTGGCTTCCTTTGCCATCTTTTTAACGACAGGAAACAAAGCATCGTAAACCGGCAATCCCAGAAGCCTGACGCCTTTATCTTTCATTTCCCGAACGGCGGAATTAATATCGACTTCATTCCCGGAAAGAGTTACCGAGTAAACCCCCTTTTGCTTCAGGTAAGCCCCCATGTAAGCGGTCCCCATTGTATAAGCAAACTTTTCCACTGCAGGAAAATTAGAAACGAAAAACGCCACCTCCGTGTTTTTGACGCTCGCGTTTCTCATACAACAAGCTCCCTGCCCGACATCGTTTTGTCCCTGATTCCCTCAATCTGATCGAAGAAAATTTTTTTCATTCTTGCTTCATGACATATCATTAAAAACCTGAGCGTTTTCGGGAACCATCTTGCGCTCTTTATAAAATCACAAAATTCCTGGCGGGCAAAAGGTTCGGGGAAAATACACCGTGAACAATTTTCCTTGACAGGACAATTACGGCAGCCTCTTTCATCATCTATTTCTGAAGAAATTTTTTCTATACTTTCATACAACGCATTGAACGAATCCCCTGTATGCCCGATACAACAGCCGTTCTCACATGCCTTAACTTCGCCGTTCCCGAGGACTACGAGCTTTTGTAGTAACCTTGCCGGGCACGGGCGGCCTGAAAAACGGCAGGACGAAGCCAGCAGCATCTCGTTTTCGATCATCCTGCCGATAACAGATCTCTGTAAATCATCGGGCTGCTCCCGCATGGTGTCTATAAAATATTCTACATCCCGGCGGTCGGAAATTTTTAGTAATACTACCCTGTCTTTCTTAGTTTTTTGCTTCGTTATTCCGGCTTTATGAAACGGGTATGAGTAATACCGGGCCGGGCTGTACAACCGGTGTTTCCTGTAAAGGCCGGTTTTTGTAAAGTAAAGATCCGCGCCTTCCGGCATTTTCGCCGATGATTTTTCTATAACTGTAGGCTCGCGGCCAAGAAGATCGCGCCTGATTGATTTTTTGATTTGCTTTAATTCTTCAGCATCGGGGCTCGATTCATTATATTTAAGAAAAACATGCGAATAAAAACCTGATAATTGCTTCATCCATTCCAGCATTTTATTATCGATACTGTGGAAATCCACAAGAACAAAGTTTATATTTGTGTCTGTTAAATATCCATGAGCCATATCAGGCAATTGAAAAACGGAGTTTTCAAAAAGATGGATGTTAGACAGGCTGTGTTCAAGGGAAAGTACGTTTGGCAGCAGGGGGATGTCTGAAACGTTGTACGGATAAGATTGGTGGACAGGCAGGATCCTTTTGCTCCGCCGGATCTTGATGTCAAATTTTTCCGGCTCACGATAAACTTCTGTGCCCGTGAACGCTGTGAACTGGTTGTGATAATAAGTTGCGACATTGAGATCTTCGATCATTTTAATTGTCGCCAGGCCGTCTTCAAAAGTTTCCCCGGGGAGACCGAACATAGCATTGACGGTAGGCGTTATGCCGATTTCTTTACAATGCTTCACGGCTCTTCTGACGGCTTCTATGTACTCTTTTTCTTCTCTGAGATCTTCCGATTTGCCGTTAACTTTTTTTATTTTGCGAAGCACCCCGGGCACCGCGCTTTCAAGGCCGAAATTAAGCCAGCGCATACCGGCCTCATACATCAAAGAAAGGAGATCCCTGTCAACCCTGTCCGCTCTCACAGGTGTATGGAAATGAAAATTTAATTTTTCTTTTATTATGGCCTCGCACAGCCGCTTTGTCCTTGCCCTGTTCAAGCAAAAATTATCATCCCAGATATCAAGAATGGGGGGTTCCCTTTTATTGCCGATATTTTCAGATATTATTTTCAAGTCGCTTATCACGCGCTCTATCGAATGGTATCTCAATTTTCCGCCGAACATGGCAGGCCCGCTGCAAAACACGCATGGAAAAACGCATCCTCGCGAAGTCATAAGACCGGCCTTCCGCTCAAGCCCTGTCAGGATGCCCGTCTCAAAAGGGGAGGGGAGAACATCGAGTTCCGCTCCGCTCCGGCTCCCGATGCCTATCAGGGGACGGGCCGGGTTGTGCACGATCCTTTTTCCTTCTCTAAAGCTTATGCCTTTGACATCATCCAGGCTCAACCGGCCCGCAGAATATTGATAAAGTTCATAAATAGTTTCTTCGCCTTCGCCTCTTACCGCTATGTCTATTTCCGGAATATTGTTTAAAACAATTTCGTCACCAAAGGTCGCGGTAGGGCCTCCGGCGACAATTAAAACACCTGGAAGATACCTGCGCGCTTCCGCCGCAATCAATCTTACACTGGAAAAAAGAATATCGTAAACAGGGATGCCGAAAACTTTTATATCTCTTTTCTTCAACTCTTCCAAAAAATTATATAGATCTCTTGATCCCCCCGTCGATGTTACCGATCCTATCCCCTTGCTTTTCAAATACGAAGCCATGTAAGAGATGCCCATCGAATATGAAAGCTTCTCAATCCCCGGGTAATGGGTGTTGAAAAAGGCAATTTCAATATTTTGATCGCCGGATCTCTTCATCGCTCTTTTTCCTTTAAGGACGGCATCCCGGTCTTTCCGGGCCGCGTATAACTGAAGAACTGTTCTTTGAGTCTTCTGTTATGGCACATTAATAAGAATTGAAGCATCCGGGGGAGCCATTTCGCTTCCCTGACAAAATCACAATACTCACCGGCTTTGAAAGGTTCAGTGAAGATACAGCGAGTACAATATTCTCTTGCGGAACATTGAGAGCAGCCCCTTTTTTTCTCCATATCATCAGCGATTTTTTCTATTCGTTCCTTTATGTATTCCAGAGAATCGCCTATCCCGCCTATTGCTTCGCCATGCTCGCATGTTGTAATGACGCCGTTTTTTCGCACATGAATTTTTTGAAGCGAGCGGGCGGGACATGCACGGCCCAGGAAGCGGCACGCTGTTGAAAGCAATATTTCATTGTCAATCATCCCGGATATAATCGAGCTGCCGCCGTCCACAGGCGGTCTCTGCATTTCTTCCAGGAAAAATTCGGCATCCTCCCTGGTTGCGATATTATAAAATACAACCCTGTCTCCTGAAGATTTCCGCCTGTTTTTCAATGCCTGATGAAACGGAACCGAATAATAATCGGCAGGGCAGTACAGGGGCGTCGCATCGTAAACATCGGATTTCAAACGGTAATGATCGATGCCCCGGGACAAATTCGCAAATGATTTCTGGAGCACCATGGCAGGTCTGGAAAGGATCTCGCGGCGCAGCCTTCTTTTTATATTTTTCATTTCCCTGGGTGGCAGCCGGTCTCTTTCATATCTGAAAATCAACTGGGAAAAGAAACTCAGGTTCCTTTTAAGCCAGTCCATCAACTCATCATCTATGTCATGGCGGTCTTCAAAGATGAAATGCGGCTTAAAAACCTTGAAAAACGGCTGGATCATATCCCACCATTCGAATAAAACATTTTCAAAGGATTGAATAAAAAACTGACCCTGGTCGGTAGGCGAAGTATGCGGCATCACGGGAATTTTAGTTACATCGTAAGGCGGCGTATGTTTAAGCGGAAGGATCCTGTCGCCATGCCACACCTTCATACCGAAGTCTTTATGATTCTCTCGGATCTCGGTTCCCACAAAAACCTTGAGGTAGCTGTAGAAATAAGTTTCCAGATTCATCTCCTCGATCATTTTGAGGGTGGCAAGGCCATCTTCGTAAGTTTCGCCGGGGGACCCGAATATAATATTGAGAGTCGGCGTAATATCAAGCTCCTTACAATACCCGACGGTATTTTTTATAGACTCGATATATCTCTTTTCCTCCCTAAGATCCTTTGATGTGCCTCCGACTTTTTTAATATTTCTGAGAACTTTCGGCACGGCGCTTTCCAGTCCCAGGTTCAGACCCCGCACGCCTGCCTCACGCATAATCGCAAGCATGTCCCTGTCTAAAAGATCCGCTCTTACGCCCGCGTGGATATAAAAATTCAACCCTTCTTTTATTATCGCCTCGCAAAGGCGGCGCGTCCTGTCCCTGTCAAGGCAGAAGTTGTCGTCCCATATATCGATCCTGGGAAGATCATATCTGCTCTTTGTATTTTCATAAATGATTTTCAAATCGTCCATAATCCGCTCTATCGAATGATACCTGACCCTCCGGCCGTACATTGCCGGGCCGCAGCAAAACGTGCAAGGAAAAACACAACCTCGCGAGGTCATAAGCCCGGGGGTGGCTTCAAGTCCTGTGAGAATCCCAGTAGCGTAAGGCGATGGGAGGACATCGAGTCCGGCGCTCTTTTCCTTACCCGTCCCTATAAGCGGGCGATCAAACGTCCTGATAATTTTTTTTCCTTCCCGGAAGCTGAGGTTACCTATGTCTTCAAGGTTCATTTTCCCTTCGGCATACCGATAAAGATCATAAATGGTTTCTTCGCCTTCTCTTCGGACGGCAACATCGACCTCGGGGATATTATTTAAGATTATATCGTCTCCGAAAGTTGCTGTAGGGCCGCCCGCCACTATCAATATATCGGGGATAATGCGCCGCGCCTCGCGGGCTATAGCACCTACATGAGAAAAGAGAATGTCGTAAGCCGGTATCCCCAGAACCCTGGCGCCTCTTTTTTTTATGTCCTCCAGGAACGCTATCAAGTCTTTCGAGCAGCCGGACATCGAAAGGGAAGGTATTCCTTTTTCCTTGAGATATGCCGCCATGTAAGCCGCGCCCATCGAATAAGAAAATTTTTCTATCCCCATATAATGGGATATGAAAAACGCAACCCCTATCTCATCCCCGTGTGGTTTCACCGGTTAAGCTTCCCCCTATAAAAGTTATTCGCATCAAGCGACCCGGTAAATAGCAACGATTCCTCCGTCAATATCATTTTACTCCTCCCGGTAAAGCCATTTCCCTGACTCGCTTGAGATGATCGAAATAAACTTCCGTAAGTTTGCTGTCATGGCACATCATTATAAAACGGAGCATCCTGGTAAGCCATCCGGCCTCCCTGACAAAATCACAATATTCGTCTTCGGTAAACGGCGAAGTAAACAGGCAGCGTGCGCAGCGATCTTTCGCCCTGCAGCCGGAACATCCCCGGCGCTTCTCCATTTCCACCGCAAGTTTGCGGACATTATTTTCAAGATCATCCATTGAATCGCCGACAACACCTATTTTATCTCCATGCCCGCACGTCGTTATTTCGCCATTTTTCCTGACGTGAAATTTCTGAACCGATAATGCGGAGCATGGCCGTCCCATGAAGCGGCATGCCGAAGCAAGGAGAACTCCATCCTGTAACATCCTGTCTATTATGGAATTTTCCATAATAGCAGGCTGGGACTTCATCCCTTTTATGAAAGATTTCACATCCCGGCGCGATGAAATTTCATAATAAAAAATATTTTGAGCCGTCGACCCGCACTTGTTCCCGGCCGCGGATCGAAACGGGATCGAATAATAATTCGACGGGCAGTATCCTGGCATGCTTATTTGAAGACGATAATGCTTGCCTCCTCCCCCTGAAGCCCTTTGCTTTTCTATAACCGGAAATGAATCGCTGAGAAGACCGGCTTTTAAAAATGATTCCAGTCGTTCTTTAATCAGGTCCGGCTCTTTTTTTACAGGCTTTATCTCATCAAATTTTAATATAACCGGGGAGAAGTAATTAAGGATGGATTCAAGCCATGCAAGAAGCTTGTCGTCGGCATCATGAAGGTCTTCAAGAATAACCTGCGGTTTCAAAATTTTGAAAAAAGGTTTGTTTATATCCCACCATTCGAATAACGCGTTTTCAAACGATTGAACGAAAAACCGGGTATGGTCCATCGGAAAGACATGGGGAAGAATAGGAATTTTCGTCACATCGTAAGGGTGCTTGACCTTTAAAGGAAGAACATTTTCGCCGCGGCCGATATCCATTCCGAAACGTTCCGCATCTTTCAGGATGCGGGTGCCCACATAAGCCATCAGGAAGCTGTGATGATAGCTTTTCAGTTTCAATTCTTCAATCATCTTTAAGGTTTTCAAGCCGTCCTCGTAGGTCTCACCGGGGAGACCGAACATTACATTGGCGGTGGGCGTTATGCCGAGTTCTTTACAATCTTTAACCACCCTGCGCACGGATTCTACATATTCTGTTTCTTCATGGAGGTCGGGAGAATTTCCGCCCATTTTCCCGATATTTCTGAGGATTTGCGGAACTGCGCTCTCCAGGCCGAAATTGATGTTGCTTACCCCTGCATCCTTCATAACGGCAAGAATTTCGCGATCCAGGAGGTCCGTCCTGACCAGGGCGTGAAAATTGAATTTCAAACCCTCCCTGATAACGGCTTCGAACAGCTTGCGGGTCCTGCTTTTATCGAGGCATAAATTGTCGTCCCAGAAATTAACCCTGGGAACCTCGCCGCGCTCTCCGATATTTTCAGCCATTATTTTCAGATCCCGTATCACGCGGTCAACGGAATGACAGCGGACTTTTCCCCTGAACATGCCGGGGCCGCTACAATAAGAACATTGAAAAACGCAGCCCCTCGAGCTCATCAACCCCGGCTTCCATTCAAGCCCGGTCAATATCCCGTTAATATAAGGGGACGGCAAAACATCGAGCTCGGCGCCTTTGACGGCGCCCGCACCAATAAGCGGCCTGTCAGGGTTTCGGATTATCCTGCCGCCGTCCCTGTAGCTGATCCCGCCGATTTCATCAATCGAAATCTTGCCTCCCGCATATTGATAAAGTTCCCAAATCGTCTCCTCTCCTTCGCCGCGAACCGCCAGATCTACCTCTGGAATATTCTCAAGAATAATATCATCGGCAAAAGTTGCGGTAGGCCCCCCTGCTGCTATCAAAGCGCCCGGCATCATTCTCCTCGCAGCCGACGCTATGGCCTTCACATCGGAAAACATGAAATCATAAACCGGAAGACCTATAATTTTTACGCTTTTTTTCATATCGCTTAAAAGAGAAATAATCTCGCCTGCGGTTCCCGATATTGTCATTGAAGGGATGCCTTTGTCCTTGAGGTTCGCGGCCATGTAAGCAATGCCCATCAAATAAGAGAATTTATCGACCCCATAGATATGCGTTATGACAAATACGACAGGGACATCACGCGCGGATTTTTTTTTCATATTGCCGCCTCCCTGTCAAAATAAGGCTCGAGCGAACTCCTGGGTTTTATATAACCGGAGAAATCGGTTTTCAGCCTGTTCTTATGGAGCATACACAGGAATTGAAGCAGTTTCGGAAGGCGCCCGGAACTTCTCATAAAACTACAATACTCTTCAGCAGTAAAGGGGGCGGTAAAAAGGCACCGGGGGCAGTAAGCTTCAGCAGGGCACCCGGCACAACCGCGCTCTTTTTCGACAGCCGACGAAATCTCAGCAACCCGTTTTTTAAGAGCCTCCCGTGGCTCCCCAATCCGCCCGATACAACAGCCGTGCTCACATGAAGCAAGGTCGCCGTTCTTTCTGACATGGATCTTTTTTATTAAAAGGGCCGGGCATTTGTGGCCGCTGAAACGGCACGAGCAGGCAAGAAGTATTTCCTTTTCGATCATTTTCTCAATAACGGGATTGCCTGTTTCATCCCCGACTCTCATCTCTTTCAAAAACAGCCCGGCGTCTTTCCTTGAATCAACATTGAGGAAGACGACGCGGCGGCCGCCGGATGATCTCCTCGACTTTTCAGCCTCTTTGAAAGGATAAGAAAAATAATTCGAAGGAAAAAAAGAAGGCGGGTTATCATTAATGCCTGTTTTTAAGCGGTAATGAGCAACGTCTTCAGTGCCCCCGGCGGCCGCCCTTTCAACCACCAGGAAACAATCGCTGAAGTTGCTTAAAATAATGTTTTTCGAAAGCAAATCCTCTATTGCTCTCTTTTCTTTCAATGACGGAATCGCCCTGTCATATTTCAGAATGATCCTCGAGAAAAATCCCTGTGTTCTTTTAAGCCACTCAAGCAAATCATCATCGATTTTTCGCCTGTCCTCAAGTATTATATGCGGGCCGCCCCACTTGAAAAACGGGCTGTTAACATCCCACCATTCGAATATGGCGCTTTCAAAAGATTCCAGGAAAGAAAGCGTATTGTCCGCTGGGAACCCGTGAGGCAGCACGGGAATTTTGCCGGTATCGTAAGGGTATTCATGATCGAAAGGCAGAACCGATCCGCTTTCTCTGATTTTGACATCGAATTTTTCCGGGTTTCTATGAACTTCAGACCCTGCGAAAACCGTGAAAAAATTATAAAAGTATTTTTCAAGCCCGAGTTCTTCAACCATCTTCAAAGACCCAAGCGCGTCTTCGAATTTTTCATGCGGCGTGCCGAAGATAACATTGACCGTAGGGGTGATGCCGAGATCTTTACAATCCTTAACCACCCTCCGGACAGTTTCCAGGTAATTCTTCTCTTCCTTGAAATCAGGCGACTTGCCGTTAACTTTCTTCATATACCGGAGCATCCGTGGCACGGCGCTTTCGAGACCGAAATTGATCCACCTGATCCCGGCTTCTCTCATCAGCAAAAGCAGTTCCCTGTCCAGCAGATCGGGCCTTATCAACGCATTGAAATTGAATTTCAAATCTTCATTCACAATAGATTCACAAAGCCGTTGTATCCTCTTTTTATCAAGGCACAAATTGTCGTCCCAGAAATTAATGATGCGGGGGTGTGCCCTTTCTCCGATGTTCCTGTCTATAATCCGGAGATCTTCGATTACTCTTTCTATGGAATGGTACCGGACTTTACGCCGGAACATTTCAGGCGCACTGCAAAATGTGCATTGAAAAGCGCAGCCCCGGGATGTTTGCAGCCCTGCTGTCGGTTCGAGACCGGTCAGGATCCCCGTTCCGAAAGGGGAGGGGAGGATATCCAGCTCGGAGCCTTTTTCCTGGCCGGTCCCTATGAGCGGGCGGTCTCCCGTGCGTATGATCCTGTCACCGTCCTTGAAGCTTATCCCTTTTACTCCGTCAAGATTTAAGCCGCCTTCGGCATACTTATAAAGCTCATATACCGCCTCTTCACCTTCGCCCCTGACAACAACATCGATTTCCGGCACATGCTTGAAAATAATATCATCGGCAAAAGTCGCCGTCGGGCCGCCTGTAACGATAAGGACTTCCGGCAAAATCCTGCGGGCCTCTTTAGCTATCATCTTCAAATGTGAAAAAGCCGTATCGTAAGCAGGTATGCCGAAAACGCGCACTCCCTTCTTTTTCAAATCTTCGAGAAAATTTAATAGATCCCGGGTACAACCGGATACAGAAACCGCATTCACTCCATTAGCTCTCAGGTACGCGGTCATATAGGCGGTGCCCATAGAATAATTCTGTATCCCCAGATATTGTGACATGAAAAACGCTACAACGGTATCGCTGGACCTCCGGCCGATCATACGCCCGCCTCCATAACAGCCGGAGTTATTATATCCTTTCCCGAGTGGAGATGCTCGTAAAAAACCTTTCTCAGCCTGTTCGTATGAGCCATTAATAAAATGTGAAGCACCCTCGGCATCCACCCGGCATTTCTCATAAACCCGCAGTATTCTTCAACGGTAAAAGGCGCGGGGAAAAGACAACGGGGACAGTAATCGGATGCCCGGCACCCGGCACAACCGCGTTCTTTGTCGATCCTTTCTCCAAGATCTTCGATCCTTCTGCGCAGCAATTTTATCGGGTCGCCTACAATGCCTATAATATCACCGTTCTCGCATGTGACAATTTCGCCGTTTCTATGAATATTAAATTTATGCAGTGAGCGCCCGGGACACAGCTTCCCGCAGAAACGGCATGAAGAAGTCAACAATATGTCGTTTTCCAACATCTTGGAAATTAAAGACCCCCCGGCATCCGTACCCGGTTTTTCAAATTCCTTGAGAAAACATTTAACATCCTCGCGGGTGGAGACGTCTAATGCGATTATTTGCCCGGTGCTGCTTGACCGCTTGATTTTGTGCGCACTCTTGAAGGGGTATATGAAATATTCAGGAGGCAGGTACAGGGGGAATTTTTCCATCAGCCCGGTCTTAAGACGGTAATGCTTAACACCTGAACTCTGTTGTATCAAAGATCTTTCGAGAACTATTGCAGGCCAGGAAAGCACTCCCCTGTAAATAATCCGCTGAATAGACCTCATCTCTTCCGTTGTAAGGTTTGTTTCGTCATCGCCTGTTAAAACTGAAAACGGGCTTAATATCTTATCGATCCAATCCTGCATTTCGTCTTCAAACATACGCCCGGCGCGGTTAAAAATTCCCTCGCTTAAAACTTCTTTTATTATCTTTATCTCGTTTTTACGAGGCCTTATTCTATCAAACTTCAAAGCCACACGGCAATAGATATTTAAATTTTCCGTCATCCAATCCTGTAGTTTTTTATCGATATGGCGGTGTTCTTCAATGACAAGGTGTGGAGTAAAGACCTCCGGTACCGGGCGTGCGGGGTCCCACCACTCAAAAACGGCATTTTCGAAAGAACGAAGAAATGATATATTCGAATCAGCCGGCGTTGCATGAGGCAGAATAGGGATGTCGGTTACATTATAAGAGGGTTTATATTTCATGGGAAGGACTTTGTCGTTTTTCCATACATTCATATCGAACTTTTTATAATCATCATAAATCTGAGTGCCCACGAAAACTTTCAGAAAATTATGCGCGTAATCTTCCAACCCCAGTTCTTCCACCATTTTTAAAGAAGCCAGCCCGTCTTCCAATGTTTCACCCGGAAGACCCGTAATAATGCTTACCGAAGCCCTGATGCCGAGCTCTTTACAAATACCAACCGCCTTGCGGATCGATTCCAAATATTTTTTTTCTTCCCGCAGATCCTGTGATTTGCCGTTTACTTTCCTTAAATTGCGAAGGATCCTCGGCACCGCGCTTTCCAGCCCGAATTTCATTTTCAAGACCCCTGCATCACGCATCAAAGATAAAATATCCCTGTCGAGTAGATCGGCTCTTATGTTAGTATCTATTATGAACTTCAAGCCTTCCTTGATTATCGCCTCACAGAGACGGCGCGTCCTTTCCCTGTCAAGGCAGAAATTATCGTCCCAGAACTCGATCTTCGGAGTTTTGTACCGTTTGCCTATATTTTCATTTATTATTTTCAGTTCGTGAATTATGCGCCCGACCGAGTGATACCGGACTTTTCCTTTAAACATCGCCGGCCCGCTGCAAAAAGTGCACGGGTAAATGCAGCCGCGCGAAGTCATAAGGCCGGGATAATTTTCCAGGCCGGTAAGAACACCCTGGACATAAGGCGAAGGAAGAATATCAAGCTCGGCTCCCCGAGGCTCTCCTGTGCCGATTAATGCGCGTTCAGGGGTCCTTACGATCCTGTCGCCTTCCCTGAAACTGAGCCCTTTAATATCCTCCAGGCTTACCTGCCCCAGCGCATATCGATATAATTCATAAATGGCTTCTTCTCCTTCGCCCCTGACGATGACATCAATTTCGGGTATATTGTTTAAAACATCCGAATCGGCAAAAGTCGCGGTCGGGCCGCCCGCTACTATCAGCACATCCGGCATCAAGCGCCTGGCTTCCCTGGCTATATCTCTTACATGTGAGAAAACGTCGTCAAAAGCAGATATGCCGATTACCCGCACATTTCTTTTCTTTAAATCTTCAAGAATAGAAATAAGATCATTCGAATACATCGGGAACGACTCCGAAGGCACCCCTTTTTCTTTCAGAAAGGCGCACATGTAAGCGGTTCCCATGGAATGAGAAATTTTTTTAACGCTTATAAAATAAGAAACGAAAAGCGCAACTCCTATTTCGCCGCCGGGCCTTTTCATCGGCTTTTCACCGGCCCGCGTTCAGATTGTCCGCTATTGACAGCCGGGCTTACGACGACTGAAGAGCCTCTCAGATCGTTTATTCTTTTATGCCTGATGCAGATAATATAAATTCACCCGCTTATAACTTGATTCTACTTGATTTCAAAGAATAATATAGCACAGATCCATCGCCCTATCCATATTTTAACTCCTGCTTTCCGCTTCTATTTCAATCTCAAAAACTCCGGCGATACAAAGCTCCGGGTGGCTTCATCACGCCTTTTTCAAGTTTTCAGACCTTTGCCTTCCCGGAAATGTTCGAAGAAATTTTTCTTCAGCCTGCTGTCATGACAGAGCAGCAGGAACCTCAGCATCCTCGGAAGCCACCCGGCGCTTCTGACAAAATCGCAATATTCTTCAACCGTGAAAGGTTCCGTAAACAGGCAGCGTGCACAGCGATCCTTCGCCGGGCAATCCGAACATTTGCGTTTCCTGTCTTCCGATAAGGCCATCTCACTTACCTTTTTATCCAGGGTTTCCATTGAATCGCCGACAACGCCCGTCTTTATGCCATGCCTGCATACGACAAGATCTCCGTTTTTTCGCACATGGATCTTTTCCAGTGAACGGGCCGGGCATTTGCCGGTAAACCGGCATGAAGCCGCCAGGAGTATCTCATCCTTTATCATTTTCCCGATAACCGAACCCTCGATATCGGAAGGCGGGGATTTCATTTCCCTGATGAAAAATTCCACATCCTCCCGCGAGCAAATATCATAAAATACAACCCGGTTATCCGAGGAATTCCGCTCTGTCCGCCGGGCCTTGTGAAACGGGTAAGAATAATAATCCGACGGGCAGTAAAGAGGGAATTTCTTATAAAGATCGGTCTTCAGGCGGTAGTGTTCGACGCCTCCCGGCATCTTTGAACCTGATTTTTCAAGCACTATTGCAGGACGGGTGAGAAGCCCCCTGCGCAGCACCTCCTTGATTTTTCCGATTTCCGATACCGTCGGCCTCCCTTCGTCATACCTGAATATCATCTCGGAGAAAAAGCTCAAAATGCGCTTCAGCCACTCCTGTGTCTTTCCGTCGATTTCATGACAGTCTTCCATTACCAGGTGAGGGCCGATCTCTTCGTACAACGTGCTTTTCAGCTCTCCCCATTCAAACAGGGCGCTTTCCGACGATTGTATAAACGAAAGGCTGTGTTCCAGGGAAAGGGCATTGGGCAGAACCGGGATTTTCTCAACGTCATACGGGTAATCGTGCGCCGCCGGTAGTATTCTTTTGCCGTGTCTTATATTCAAGCCGTTCTTATCACTATCCCTATAAACATCGGTGCCGACATACACCATGAAATAATTATGATAATAAGCGTCCAGTTTCAGATCGTCTATCATCTTCACCGTCGCGAGGCCCTCTTCATAAGTCTCGCCGGGCAGGCCCGAAATAATGCTGACAGTCGGCATGATCCCCAGGTCTTTACAATCTTTAACCACCCTCCGGACAGATTCGATATATTCTTTCTCTTCGGTAAAATCGGGCGACCTTCCGCCGACTTTACCGATATTTCGAAGAACCCGCGGGACGGCGCTTTCCAGCCCCAGGTTGATACAACGGACCCCTGCGCCGCTCATCAATTCAAGTGTTTGCCTGTCCAGGTTGTCCGGCCTGGCCTGGGCATGGAAATCAAATTTCAGCCCTTCGCTTATTATCGCCTCACAAAGCCTGCGTGTCCTGCCCGCATCTAGACACAGGTTGTCATCCCAGAAATCCACCCATGTTTTTTTCCTCCGGCCGCCCATATTTTCAGACATGATCTTCAAATCTTCAATAACGCGATTGACCGAGTGACACCTGATTTTGCCCCCGAACATGCTCGGCCCACAGCAAAATGTACAGGGATAAACACAGCCGCGGGAAGTCTGCATGCCCGGCTTCCATTCAAGTCCTGTAAGAATGCCCGTCTTAAAAGGGGAGGGGAGGACATCCAGTTCGGAGCCTTTTTCCCCGGCGCTTATGAGAGGGCGGTCGCCTGTGCGGATAATTTCGTCCCCCCTGCGGAAGGAAATACCCTGTATATCCTCAAGATCCGTCTCTCCCGCCGTATGCCTGTAAAGGTCGAAAACAGTTTCTTCTCCTTCGCCCCTGACTATCACATCTATCTCCGGGATGTTTTTCAGGTAGATCTCGTCGGCAAAAGTCGCAGACGGGCCGCCCGATGCGATCAAAAGATCAGGAATGATCCTGCGCGCCTCTCCGGCGATAACCCTGATATTGGAAAAAGCGATATCGTAAGACGGTATGCCGAGAATTCTTATGCGGCTTTTTTTAACTTCCTCCAGGAATGAAATAAGATCGCTTGAGCCGCCGGATATAATCTTCGATTCCACCCCTTTTTCCCTTAAATACGCAGCTATATAAGCGGTTCCCATGGAATAAGTAAATTTATGGCAGCCCAGGAAATTTACTATAAAAAACGCTGCTTCCGGCGAAGCGCCGGCAACCTTTTTCATTCTTTGTTCCCTTTTCCGGCATCTATTTTCCAGCACAACACCTTTAATCGCGCTGTCCTGCCCGGCTTCCTCCCGCTAAACGATGGCAGGAAGTCCTCCGGCGATTCCACCGCGCCTGTAGCTTTGCAGAAAGCCATGCCGCCCCTGTTATCCGGGCGCATTACCATGTATAGCTTCTCGATCCCCTCGGCGCCTGATTTTTCTTGTATTTTCTCCAGGAGCTGCCTGCCCAGCCCGATCCCCCTATAATTCCACCGGATTTTGAACTGGTGAACCCACCATGTTTCTTTTCCTTTGTCAACCCATTTTTTCAATAAAGCCGTTCCAAGCAGTTTCGAATCCCCGCGGACAACAAGGCATGCTTCGCCCTCCTTCATCGAAGGGATGGTCCATTTAATCGCCATTTCGGCAAGAGTTTTGCTGGACGGCACCATCAACTCTCTGAAAAATCCGAATGCCGACATCTCGCGAAAGTCGTCGGGACCCGCATCATTTATCTCTACCGATAAATCTTTAAAACGCTTTTTGGCACGGCTTCTGTAAAAATTACTCCCCTGAATTAAGCCCAGGAACTTCCCGCCGAGCCTTCGCAGGCTGAAGACTATCACCAGGGGCAGTACCAGCCACAAATAAAAAAGACCGAGCACTGTGATAAGTTTCCCCTTAATCCTCTGCCACCCGCAATCTAAAAAAATCTCGCCGCAGTCCCCCTGGACAGAAACAACTTTTCCAAGGATCATATCGGCTGAGACGGGAGGGTCGAGGACGGCTACCGCGTCGCCTTTCGTATAAAATAAAAGGTGCCCGTCTTTACGGGTACGGAACAATACCCGGTGAGTGATCCCGACACCGAATGGTGTGCGGTAAAATATAATATCGCCCGTATTCAACTCTTCAGGGTCAACCTTAACGACCTTTACAGGCTCATGTTCACGGAACGTCGGCAACATGCTTGCGCCTGTAGCGCAAAACCTGACAACGCCCACCTTGTCAAGCGCACGGGAAGCCAGGTCTAAAAATGTTTCCGTGGGGATATTCTTGATTTCTTCCACTCCGCCGGATTCAATCACAATTATCACACATCCTTTGCCCCGTAAGGCCTGCGATAATAATTATATCATATAAAAAATATCTTTCGATAAATTCCATACAGTTCCCCGACCGGCAAAGCTCAACTTTCGGCCAGGCACTTAATCTTGTATAAAATAGTTTTAAACTGCTCCCAGTCTCTCATCGAACCATAGGATTTGAGATAAATAAGCTCTATATTATGGTCTTTTTTCAAGGACTGTTCCATGTCGATAAGTTTCCGGGGCTTTTCCCTTTCCATCGGTATAGGCCCCCATTCCTCCCCCTGCGCTGCAGGAGGATTTTTCTCCCGGTCTTCGACTTTTATGCCCCCGTAAGAAACCAGCAGATATTTCGATTCTTGGATCCTTTTGGGATCAGGCTTCCTGTCGTTCATGACATGAACCGGGAAGCCGTAATCCATGAAAGAATAATACTCCAGAGCATGTAAATCAAACCTTGAATCATTCGTAAAATTCAATATCATTACCGGCACTTCCGTTACTGAGCTTTCCTTTTCCATCTCCCGCAGGTCATCTATAACCTGCCTGCTGACATCTTTGAAAGCCGGGCTGTACAACCTGAATTCCGGGGGGGAATAGCTTTTCTTAAGCCCCATGAAAGTCAGGGGCAGGTTGCCGTCGGTAAACAGGAACCACGTCCATACCTGCGAGAAACATATCAAGAGAACAACTGGCGCCGCCGCATATCTCCATACCTTTTTCAGATCGGCCAGCCATATCGTTCCCAGGAGCACCACATAAGGAAGGATCGGCAAAAGATACCTGCGGGCAGGCCATATCTCGGTGTACGATATAAGGAAGAACGAGCTTACCAGCCCTATAATCAGTACAACTTTAAACACTTTTCTTTTCTTGAAATAAAGCGACAGGACACCTGCTATCATGGCGGGCAGTGCGCCTACAAAAGTATGACTCAATGCCGCGATGTTTTCCAGGAGCATAAACGGCATGGAAAAATAATGCTTGTAATATTCGGAATACTGGAGCCTGGTCTTCGCAAGCATTTCACTTATCGATGCAAGATACCAGGGCCCTGCTATCAGGATAAAGATAATCGCCGCATACACGAGGTTGAAAAACCGCCTGCCCCCCTCAGTCAGCTTCCCCTTTTTCTCCAGGCTCGCCTGGTAAAGCGACACTATTTTCCATATCCATAAAAGCAGTAGAATATGAGTCAACAGGAAGGGGAGAAAGTTGTACCGCAAATAATCCGAGATTATCTTCTGCCCGAAAATCAAAAGGGTGGCCGTGAACAACAATATTATAACGGCGAAAACCAGGCCTCTCTTCCACATTTTGGACATGCCCGTCCATGTAATCCAGACGATGTAAAACAAAATAATCCCCAGGATGAAGTGTAGGAAAGTGAACTTGGTCAGCATTCCGAGAGCGAAAGCGATTCCGAAAAACAGGGAGCCCTTGTAGTTACGGAAATCGTCGCTCCATAAAAGACCGAGAAGCGCAAGAGCCACCATACCTACAAGGGGGGCGTCCGGGACAAAGCTGTGGCTGGTATCGACGAATACCGGCGATGTTATTGTCAGAAGGGTAACAATGAAGGCAAGTATCCTGCCTCCCAGCGTCAACCCAAGAAAATACATCGCGAAAATAGTCAGCAATGAAAAAACTACAAGGCTCAGCGAAGCCGTTTCCTGCGAGACCCCGAAAACCTGGTAAGCCCCGGTGGCGACTATGAAGGGGAGGGGAGGGTATTCGGACGATGAGAACAACGCTTCCCATGCCTTGCCCCTGTCAACCAGCACTTCCCTGACTTTCAAGCTCCTCAGGAGATGACTTGCAAGGTCTCCTTCGGGGACCGTCGGCGACTGGGAATAAAGATAAAAATTAAATATAAAAAACGCACAGAAAAAAACCAGTACGATAATAATGTCAAGAAAATATTTCTTTATATATTTCATAGTCTTCCGGTTGAAACTTTCCTATTGAAACTTTCCCGGGGTTAGTTCGCCCAATATCACTCTTACCCTTCAGACAACTGCGGACTCCATAAAACTATAGCATAAATTTGGATTGGCCGCGTACCCGCCGGATTGTCGGCCTTCCGCGAACGGAGGGTACGGCCTGCGCCGTTGTATTTGCATCGCAGGGATCGGGGATATGAGGTTGAATTTATTTTATCGTGGGGGTGAGGATTCGGCTGGCTAACCGGGAACTTGGATATACGCAAAAAGAGATAAATGAATATTTTAGGACGGTTAATAATGTTAAAACGGCAAGAGCAAATCTCAATTCTTCCCGGACTTATAGCATATTTGTTATTGCTAGTCTCGACCCTGTTCGCAGCTTTCTGGGGCATAGCCGAGTTCTTTCATGAAGGATGGTTTATGCCTTTTACACAGTTTATTTATTATATGATGCCATTTTTGATTCTTATGAGCCTGACTCTTGTCGGGATATCTTCCCCGCGTATCGGTGGAATCCTCATTATCGTGGGTGGGGCAGCTTTCCTTTTCTGGAGAATCTACAGGTTAATGGCTCTACATTATGAAATCAGGCCATCGGTGTGGATACCCGGACTTGTTATCATCCTCACAGGGGTTTCCTTTTTTCTTGATGGTGTTTTCAGGAAAAGATATCGATACCGAAAACCTACAACATTCACCTTTAATGCCTGCTGGAAACAGATCCTGGTTGTGTTCCTGCCTGTCTTGCTTATCTTTGTTGTCGGAACGCCTATGCTCATTCACAACATGAATCGGATGCCCCTTGCGAATTATAACGAAATCACCATTGCTGGAAATGGCCGTACCTTGACCTTTGCAGGAGATGGTCCTGGTTGGTTATACTCCAATAAACATCCTGTTATATTTAAAGGCAAGATGTATTCTGGAATGTCCTGGAACGAAATAGCACTCTTTGGGATGGAACCGGTTGGTTTTAAGGGCAAACGATACGGCACATCCTATAACGGCACAAAGGAATCCATCTATTATGCAACTCCAGAGGATTTTAATAAATATAACATGTTCCGCTATATCAACTACGATGGAACCGAACTGACTGAAACATTACAGGATCATTGGCGTCTTGCTACAGTTGAGGAGTATATAACCCTCTTCACTCATAGAGGGAAAAATGCAGATGGTGACTTTGATCAATCTACAGGAATGGCACGTTATGCGCATCAGCCTGACAAAGAAGGCCCGATCTGGGCGCCTGTCATGGAGGTAATCTATTATTGGACATCTACGAGTTTCAATGAGAAGTATGCTTATGACATTCCATATTCCGGTCAACCACGCAGGATCCTTAAGACAACTGTACAGGATTATCGGGGATATCGGGCTGTGAGAACAAAGACTGCTGTTCCGTGATAATATGAGCACAGGCAATGAACCCCCCGATCTGATAATCACCACACGAACCTGTCGCCGTCAGAGTGTTCCCGGCGTCTGTCTTCGAAGGGATACCGGTAGAGGCGCGTTATGTAGGAAACACCACGTCGTCGGTTGTGAAGCTCTTTTATGAGCGCCGGGGGCTTACCCGTCTCCTTCATCATAAGGGAATCCAGATGCGGTATCATCCGCTGACTGTCCTCCCGTTCCATGAGGATCAGGTAATGCCAGCCTTTCATGTCATCCCGTTGTATTTCCTGGTTGAAGTTAAGAATCAGGTCAAGATGGAAGTAATGTTTTTTATCGGCCAGGTAACGCATGTAAGGCGGGGCAAGAGGGGAATCGAAGTTTCTTTTCACCAGGACCCGGATAATCTCGGACGGTTGGGCCGACGGGCAGTCCACCCGGATCGCCTCCAGCAGTTCTTTTTCAAGGGGGAAATCCGCCCGCTCCGGGTATGGCTCCACCCGGTCATGTTGTGGGAGGGGCGCAGTTGCGATGGGAATGTGGAGAAAGATCCCCTGTGCCCGGTATTGGAAAAGCCAGCCCGTGAGCTGCCAGAGAGAAAGCAATATCACCAGCGCCAGGGCTGCTCCCCTGAGACACGGCTTCAGCCGCCCCGCCCAGAAGATGGAGAGCAGCGCCACCGCGGGAAGGGCGGGGAGGATATAATACGGAAGCCTCAGAACCGCAAAAGCCGCCAGGAAAAATACGCCGCCTGCTATCGATAGAAGAAGGATAAGAGTTTCGCCCCGCTTTTCATTGATCGCAGGAATGAAGGAAAGGATTGTTCCCAGCACAAGCAGCGCCAGCGCACCGGGGAAAAAGTCATTTATGGATTTTAAATAAAACAGGAGCATTGCAGGCAAGTCGAACCCGCCCAGGTGTGCTCCGGTCATCAGGTGTGAGCCGGCCCTGGCGGAAAACTCACCCAGGTTGATTGCATAATGGGGGAAGCCCAGCAAAAGGAAAGCCAGGAAGGCATAGAGCAGGTTGAACCTGCGATTGACAGGGTCCTCCCCGGGAAGCCGTTTCTCCCACCTTACAACCGCCCATGTCAAAGCGCCCAGGAAAATCGCCCACAGCACAAGTCCGGTGTATAGCCACTGTCGAAAAACCCAGGGGCCGATGATCCGGATCATTGCTATGATCCCTGCAAGAACCAGGAAGCCTGCTATGATAAGGCTTCCGCGGCGAAATTGCCCCTTCAGCCCGTCCTTCCCTGCCAGCCAGATGGTTTCCATCCAGTAAAGGAGCGGCAAAATAAGGAAGAAAACAAAGGAGAACTTGGAAAGGGCCGCCATCCCGGCGAAAATTCCACAGAGGACGGCCTCCCTTCGTCTGCGAAATCCGTCGGAAAGAAAATAAAAAAGAAAACAAAGCGCCAGAAAGGCGGTCAGCGGAGCCTCGTGTCGAAATGTTACCCCGCCTGTAAA
Source organism: Chloroflexota bacterium (assembly GCA_023475345.1). GTDB lineage: Bacteria > Vulcanimicrobiota > JAMCWD01 > JAMCWD01 > JAMCWD01 > JAMCWD01. The sequence goes on from JAMCWD010000001.1 coordinate 259,212, forward strand.
CCACTGGGGCGATGTAGTTGTAATTAGAACAGCCATCCATGCCAGCCCCCTGCCGCCCAATGCCAGGCCTGTGCCGTAAACGGCGAAAATGAGAATCAGGGAGAATACGCCTACCGACAGGCAGGCAAGTTTCTCCTGAGTTCCGAAAATCAGGTACGAAAGACTTCCGGTAAGATAGAGCACCGGCGGGTATTCCCTGGGCCTCCGGGCCAGGGCCATTTTCAGACCGTCTCCCCCCTGCTCCCCTGATACTTTCTCGTAGAAACCATATAACTTGCCAAGATGGAGATCCATATCGGCGGGGAGAAACGAAGTGTTCTCCGACAGCCAGTAAGCCTGGACGGAAAACAAAAGAATAAAGAATAGAATCAGAAGGACACTGTCTATGATCAAGGCTTTTTTGTTCACGGTAATACTTTTCTTCCCCTCAAAGACAGTAGTGAACTCAAGTAACGGCATAACATGTTATTTTGCAATTCAGATTAAATGTCCTGCACGGCGGCTAATCGCCTTCACCCTGACTCTCCCGAGCGGGGGAACGATGTGCTCTGCGTCCCAGGCGGTTTATACAAAGATAGGCTTCGAAAAGGCGGTAATCATTCTCTCCGCTCGCTGCATTTCTTCGACGACATCCGGGGATTTGAATTCTGGTTTCCGGCCTCCTGTTATGCTATAATAATTTAACCTGTCATGAAAGTAGTGCTTATAAACCCGCCGCTGCCTGAAGAATCGATAAAAAACCCGGTAGTTGCAAACCTCTTTTCAAATGCAATGCCGCTGGGGATATGTTATCTTGGAGCCGTTCTGAAACAGGAAGGGATTGATGTCAATATCCTGGACGCCGCCGCGGAAAGATTGAACATTGAAAAATGCGGCAGGTGGATTATCGAAGAAAAGCCCGATATCCTGGGCATTACCTCTACAACCAATAATTTTTTCCAGGCTGTTGCGCTTGCAAAAAAATCAAAAGAACTGCGCCCGGATATGCCGGTGGTGCTGGGGGGAGTCCATGTAACCGCGGTTCCCGAAGATGCCCTCACTAATGAAGAATTCGATTACGGGGTAATAGGGGAGGCGGAAATAACATTTCCCGCCCTTGTAAAGGCTGTCGCCTCAAATGAGGACACGTCCGGCATCGAGGGCATCGCATACAGGGACGGGGATAAAATAAAAATAACGCCGCCCAGGAAATATATCGAAGACTTGGACACGCTGCCTTTTCCCAGCAGGGACCTGCTGAAAGCCCGACTTTACTCGTCGCTGCCCACGGATGTGCTCCGGCTCCCGAAATTGACGATGGTTCCCACCAGGGGATGCCCGTTTAACTGCATTTTCTGCACATCGTGCGTAACCGGGAAGAATTTCAGGATCTTCAGCCCCGGCTACATCGCCGATGAAATGGAACATCTTTACAGGGACTTCGGCGCCAGGGAAATAGCATTTACCACCACGACCTTCACTGTGAACAGGAAGAAGTCGCACGAGTTCCTGGACGACCTGATAAAAAGGAAGATGGATCTTGTCTGGACGGTGTCAACCCGTGTCGATACGGTTGACAGGGAGCTTCTTGCAAAGATGAAAAAGGCCGGGTGCTGGTGTGTCCGCATAGGCATAGAGAGCGGCAACGAAGAAATTCTGAAGTTCATCAGGAAAGGCATCACTCTGGAACAGGTTAAGAAGGTAACGAGATGGTGTGATGAACTGGGGATCCATGTAAAGACATTTTTCATAATCGGCCACCTGCCCGATACCGAGGAAACCATAAGGGACAGCATCGATTTCGCCCTGTCGCTCCCGATCGGTGATGTAACCGTCCAGTTCAACACGCCGCTTCCAGGGACGGCACAATATTCTATAGCCCGCGATTACGGGGTCCTGAAAAACAATATCGCATCGCATAATTACTGGGAACCCGCCTTCATACCGAAGGGATTGACCGAAGAAAAGCTTATAAGCCTTCACCGAGAATTCTACAAGAAATTTTACATGCGCCCTGTATTATGGAAGCGTCATTTGAAGAAACTGATCCATCCCAGGACAATATTGAATTATATAAAGACGCTGGATCTTCTTTATTACCTGGCATTCGGGAAGAAATAAGGGAGTTTTTTAACCCGGTATCGCCCTTATTTTCTCAATATCGCTAGTGCAACAAATAAATCTTTGGTGAAGTACAGGTTAGAGGCTGGAAACTAGAGATTAGACCCAAGAGCAGTTTAACTTGCCCAACCAGCCCCCGCGCCCCTTCTTCCCTGTTACCCTGAACTCTAAAATGTGTCATCCTGCCTTTCGGCTTAGCTCAAGGCTGGCACTTGTTTCAGGATCTATCATTTAGCCGGTCACGTTCCTTAACAAAAGGGGTAATTCGCTGTCCCCCTGTTTCATCTGTTCCTGATCGCCGTCCTTACGTACAAGTTCTGAGGACGCCCCCGGAACGGAAATTCGCCGACCGGCTCGAATCCGAGCCTTTCAAGCAGTATATTGGGGCCGCGGTTTTCCTTGTCGGCACTTACTTTAATCTTTTTTGCCCCTTTTTCCGCCAGTATTTTACAGGCTTCCTCGACAAGCTGATCCGCTGCACCGCTTTTCCGGGCTGGAGGTTCAAGTGCTATAAAGAACAGTTCGCCGTCAACTCCAGGCACCTTTACCCGGCCGCCGTACCTTGCCAGTTCAAGCAATTCGCCCGTCTCCCCGGGATTGAGTAAAATATGAAACAATACTGAAAATACAAGCGACAGCCTGCTTTCCCGCGCCAGGCTCATGAAAAGAGAATCTGCCGGAGTATATCCCGCAATGTATCCCGAGATCTCCTCCCCTTCCCCGCTTACAAGGATTACACCCCCCGGCAAAGCCATGAAATTCTTATAAAACTTTTCAAGGAATTTTGGGCCGATATTCCTCAGATACCCCGGGATGTATCTGCAATGCATTTCTGCGATCCTGCCAAGATCACTTGAAACGGCTCTTCGTATCATTTGATCTCTGGCCGCCCGGCTTTGACCTTGAGTCCAGTCTCTTTCACAGGCTTTTTAACGGGGCTGTTCAGTTTGAAATAAAAGAGCTTCTGTCCGGAAACATCAACCTGCCCGGCAACGCTGGCCTCATATCCCTCCCAGCGGTCAAAATTCAGATCCGGGGTTATCAAATAATAATTCGGTTCGTCGGGAATAAGTGTCCCCCTGGGAACATCATATAAAGATCTGTTCTCTGTCTCATATTTCAACGCCAGCGCGAGATCGGTATTATCGGTCACGAATACGGATTTTTTTGAAAATGAACGGGCTTTCCGGATAAGCGAATTATAGAAGGTCTCCTGGGGGTGTTTGGCTTTTATGAACCCGCTGTAAAACAGCGGCGTTAATAATATGAAAAGCATTAAAAAAGAAAGTGAAGACCTCCCCATCGGGAGGCGCATAACGGCAAGGGTTCCCAGAGACGATAACAGGATAAACGGGAGGTAAACTGCAAGCGATGTCCGCCAGCTGTCAAATGACAGCCTTGCTGAAAAGTCGCCGAAAGGGAACATTGAAAAGAAAATTAAAAAAGCGCCGCCCCATATAAGAATAAAAATCGTTTTTTTCTTTAACCCGGCATCTGTTCCACCTTCTTCTTTGTCAGGGGGCAATAAGCCCGGCGCCAATCCCAGTATCAATCCGCCCATGAAAAAGATATCCATTATTACCGGGTGCTTTTTGCTGACGAAAAAAAGAAGGTTATTCTTAAGGTTAAACATGAATTGGGACAACTCGCCCGATATGCCGGGGCGCGGAACCGAGGCAAAATTCTCCGAAAGACGTGTTATGTATATGGCGGAAGCGAATACGGACAGGACAGGGACCGCCAGCAGGAACAATATGAACAAATCTATCCGCGTATGCTTCTTCCACAGCGCTGCTGCATAAAACGGGGCAAGAAGCAAATTTTCAGGTCTCATCTGTAAATACATGCCGAAAGCGGCTATGCTCAAAAGCCTTGCTCCCAGGGGCATGCCTTCCGATTCCCTCAGGTTCAGCGCGCACAAGAGCGCCAGAACAAGAAAGAAAAAGCTGCCGACTTCAGGCGCGGCAGACGGGGCAAGCTTTACAGCAACAGGCAATACGGCAAGGAAAACCGCCCCGCATAATGCAGGCACCGCTTTTTTCCATAGCAGGAAAATTGAAAGGAATAATACGGGGATGGTTAAAGTTGACAGCAAAATATTAAGGATCCTGGCGCCGGGAAGTCCCGGGGGAAATACATGATCCCACATGGACAGCAAAAAAGACCATCCGGGAGGGTAAGGCGGATAAAAATAAGGACAGCTTTTTATTTTTCCTTCCGGGGTATTTTCCCAGAAATAAGAGGCATGACCGTTCCGGGCCATATTTTCGCCTGTTGAAATATAATAAAATTCATCAAAGTAAATCTGCAGCGCATGCGGAGCGGAAAAACGGAGATACCCCCCGCCTATTGTTATCAAAAAAAGAACTCCCCATACCCATGCCGGAATTGTCGTAAACCTGGATATAAGTCTTTTGCCCTGGATTATTAAAAGCACGAGCAATCCTGAAAACAAAACCAGCAGGAAAAACAAATAACCGCCGTTGAGTAAAATCACATCCATAGATTATCCCTCATGCGGAAAATTCGGTTACCCGATAATAATTCCTTCCGAGAAACAATGATGACAAACCCGCATATAACCTGAGATTTCGCGGTTAAACCAGCGTTTTTACATCAGGCCCGACAAGGTTCCACATAAAAGCCTGGACGGCAAATATAGTGGCGCATGCATTCTGATGCATATTTCTGTCGCTGTAATATAAACCACCGCCGGGGGCTTCCCCTGCCTTCAGATAATCGATGCCGCGCTTGATGTTATTTTCATATTTTACAGGATCAACTATGATAAAAAGTCTTATCGCCTGCGCGGTCGCATCTGCCGGACGTTGTACCTTATCTGCGGCCCCTTGCCAGTTATTCCAACTCCCGTCTTCATTCTGCCACTGCGAAAGCAGCTCGACCCCATTTATAATGGCGGCGTCAAGCCCTATCCTGTTTCTTGCCCTCATCCCTATCAGACCTTCAAGCGCATAGCAGAAAGCATGAGTATATAAGGGACTCACGGAAAAAAATTCGGGGGCACTTACACCTCTCGGTACAAAATCATTCAGGACTTCTTTTATAAGCCCGTCGATTATTCCGGGAGAGCCTATCGGCTCCATATCTCCGGAGATTGCAAGCGTATTATAATCGCACAGCGCTGGCAGGACTTTCAAAAGATGAGGATTATAACCGGTGGACCAGCGATCCGGAAGATCATCGGTTACTATGCCGACGCCTTTTTTTCTTATCAGGCAATCTACTATAAATCTTGCCGTTGATTGTAATAATTCTTTTGAAACCGGCATGTCGTATTTTGACCTGACCGCAACCAGAGCGGATAAAACCATTGCGGTATCGAATACATAATCTCTTGAGTTGTGATTGATTCTGCCTTCGTTTTTTTCAAGCTCCTCAACAAGGTAATCAACGGAGTTTCCAATCTTCTCCATAATGCCCGGATTCCCGGCGGCTGAATCCGCAATGACACACAGCTTGACGAAATAAGCGGTTACTTCAGGATATTTGAAAGAAGGGCCGTCCTCTCCAATCCACGCATACAACGCCCCTTCAGGCGAGCGTACAGGCGACGATATGAGCCATTCCAGGAGCCTGTCTATATCTTCTTTTCTTCCGGCTTCCGACAGATCCGTGTTTAGCCCTGCCCGGTAATCCAACAAAGCGCCTCCTTGATATTGATTTTTACATTATAAATAGTTTTATACAAGTTTTTCAAGAATTATATCCTTAAGGAATTGTTCCGGGCATGTCCGTCCTGTAAACTTTGATATACCCCTCTTCCGGCATTTGAAACTCTTTTAACAATTTCCACTTCTGGGAACCGATAAATCTATCAATCTTCTCCGTCCTTTCCCGGTAGTATAAATCATCGACAAATATCACGAAATGGGGAGGATCCTCTTTTATTTTAATTATATATTCATCGGTATCGCCTGTGAAATTATATGATCTCCACTCCACAGACAGGCGGTATCTATTGGCAAAATACTGAAAAATATCATTAATGTTCGGTATCTTATCCGAAACCATAATAAGGGCAATTATCCAATCTCTGTCTCCTTGAACAGGACGAGGAAACCTTGCTTCAGAATCACTCAATGTCTGAATGACCTTATCGGCGGGATAATATCTCTTATCAGGCAGTTCTGAAACCACGGTTGATAAAACCAGCCTCATGGGGTGCCTTTTCTGAATATGATAAAAACCGGTAGGAATCTCTGGGTAATGCTCAACGAGAGACCATCCCAGAAGCTGCCAGAACCCGACTACCGCGCATAAAATTATTAAAACGTGTTCAGGCAATATATATCTCAGCCAGAAAACGGCCAGGATGATCACGAAAATAATACACGGCAGAAAATACCTGCTGGAGCCGCTTATGTTGTATATAAGGAAAACAATGCTCGCCAGAAGAGACAATATGAATACAAGATTTCTCTCCCGCTCTTTTTTCAGTATCAATGAAATTAAAACGCCTGTAATCAGAAGAAAACCTGCGAAAGAGAACGAATCGAAAGTAAGAATGGAATAAGCTTTAAAGTTCTCTAAAGACATTATAGGACAATTCTGAGCTATGAAATCTTTACAATAAAAAAACGCGGGAAGGTTATATACATACCACGGACCCGTAAGCGCAATTACCAGCGCAAGAGAAAAAAACAAATTGCCCGCCGGCTCGGTGAGATTCCTGTCGTCTTGTGAGGCTGAACAACTCTTGCGCCATGCAAGGTAGCCGAGCCTGATCCAGATAATTATTACAACGGTCATGATCGGCAAAAATATTATTCCAAACTGCCTGTGGGTATCCATATTCAGATTTCCGCGCCCGACCATATAAAGAAAAACCAAAAAGAGAAACAAAATTAAGGGGGGGATAATATAAATCAAAGACCTTCTCGCCGCCCTGTAAATTACCGGTATTGCAAAATACAACACCGGCACAGTCAGAAAAAAAAGCCCGGCCCACTTTATCATCAGGGTAACGCCGAGAGCAATGCCGAAAAGGATGCTTGCTTTCCTGTCAGTGAATTTTTCCGTCAGCAACAGTAAATATAACGTCAGAGCGCAGAATGCCGTTAGAGGCATATCCAGCAGGTAATTCCTGGAAGTCATCGCAAATACCGGTGCCGTCGTTCCGAGCAGAACCATCGCCCATCCCGTAGCCCTCCCCCATAACCTCAAACCGATAAGAAAGATCGAAAAAATAAATACGGGTATGAACACGCTCTGGCTCATGATGCTCACGTTGTGGGACATACCGAATACCAGATGAAAAGGTATGCTTACAAGAAAAACTACGGGCGGATACAACGACGGCACTAGAATATTAGAGATCAGGCGTTCAACATTGTGATCAATTACAGGGTGATATAACTGAAGCATACTCATTATATGCCCCGGCGCATCTCCCGAAGGCCACAGCCGGTTTTCCGAAAGCCAGATATAGTTGACGACAATATAAAAAATCGAAAAAAGCGAAAGGGCGATTATATCGAATTTTACCAGGATATTGTCCTGCCGGCTTTTCATGGAAATTAACATTCTTGAAAAGTAAAGGCCTTCCCTGCTGGAAACCGGACACAGGATCCTTTATAACGATTGATTGTAGCCACAATTAAGCGGCACAATTCTCCCCAGGGACTTTTAATTTCCGGTATCACCAAGTTTCCAGTTTAAGGCTCAGAGCCGTTATTAACCTCATTTTCCGAATTTGAAATTCCATCGGCGTCTCCTGGTAAAGCCTTTGTTTTTCTTGATCCGTTTTTAAAGCCCTCGACGAAAAACAACAGCCCGCCCAGCACGGCCACGGCGATTTTGGCCAGGTGGGATAAAATGGAAAGGGAAAGGGACTCGGTTCCTTTAATGTTCATCAGCGTGAAAAATATGTAAAAACCACTCTCCTGCACCCCCAGGCCGTTTACTGAGATGGGCAGGTAAGATATCGCCATTATTGTCGGGATAAAGCGGAGGTAATCGATAAAAGGCAGCTTAATCCCCACGCCTCTTCCCAGTATATAGTGAAGCAATATCATGATAAAGGGCGCGATAAGCGCAATTCCCAGCGCATACCACAGAGCGGGCCTTTTATAGAAGCCCGATGTTTCAGGCATTTGATCAAGAAATTTTTTCAGGCCGGAAAATCTCGAGAAAAATTTCAGCTTGACGAGCCGGTCAAGAAGCGGCAAGAAGAGAAACCCTGAAATAAAAAGCACTATACAGGTTCCCAGCAGCCACCCCAGGTTCGGGAAAACCGGAACTGCAAATGCAAGGGAGATGCATACCCAGAGCAAAAGGCAGACCGCGCCCGTCCATCTCTCCAGGAGTACTGAAGTCAGAACCTTCTGGGTATGACCTATTTTCTTCGAAAGAGCATAAATTCGTTGTAAATCGCCTGTGCCTGAAAGAAGCAGGTTGTTAAAGAAAAACCCGACTAAAAACAAATAAAACAGCCTGTGATAGGAAATTTTAATATCGAGTCCACCCAGAAGTATCTGCCATTTCCACGTGTTCAAACCTGCTGCGATCAGCGTGAGCAATATTGCGGCGGCCATATCGGGCCATTGAACATTGATGACGGTTACAATCATATCCTTTACGGAAATGCGGGTAAAGAGAAGTACCAGTAAACCGATTGTAATTGCGGCCCTGAAAAGACCCTCGTAATTAAATCTCTTTTTTTCCACGGGTTAATCCTTTCCGTACGGAGGGATCAACTGGACCTGTTCTCCGGGGGATACAGCCTTATAATCGTTCCCAAAAACCTGTTGGAGCATCTCTTCGGCCATAACCGAAGTCGAATAGTTACTGTATATTTTGAGGTGTGGGCAATGTTTTTTCAAATCCTCCAGGCGGTTCAATATATTGCTGTTTTTCATGCCTGTAAGGATGCCTGTCCCCCCCAGGTAATAATAAACAGGCCTGTTGGTTTTCTTCGCCGCGGTTTCTATTATATTAAAAAATCCGGCTTTCCCCGCGCCTGAAAGTATTGCAATCCCGTCGCCCACATTTATAATCAATTCCATTTCGTAATATCCTTCTTCCCCTCCCCCGGCTTCCATCGGGAGGCAAAGAGACGAAACGCGATCCGTCAGTTTTTTATATCCCCCGGGTATTGTAATCAAATAATTCAGCCAGGGCATGGGAGGAGGTTCCGGAGGCGTAAACACAGGCAGTGTAGGTTTGTTGTTCAAAACGAAATCCAGGCTGCCGGTATTTAACGGGCCCGGCGTCGGCAAAAAGATCATATCGATTCTTTTTTGCCATGGCAAAATATTCGATAAAATCTTTGCCCGGAGAAGCTTGAACACGTTGTTTTTCCAGATTTCTTTTGATCCGCCCAGCCCGTAGAAAAAAAATAGTACCCCGTCTGATGAATCTTCTTTAAAAACATTATAATCCGAAGCGGACAGCTTCTTCTTTACAATGCCTGCAAATTCACTTTTATCGTTGACTTTATCCCGGATTATAATCCACAATGACTGACCTTCGCCCCAAAGGCACCCGTTGTCTTCCTTTCCCCTGATTAAATCGGAACGCCGCTTCTCCTGGCTTGAAACAAAAGTTACCGTATCGAGAATATTTTCAGCATTAAGAGACTTTTCCGGGGATCTGCCCGGCTCGGGACTTTCGGTAACAACAATCCTCGGATAAACAAGATAAATCAGCAATGTTAAGAAAACAAAAAAAACTAAAATTCCGGTGATTGCTTTTAATAATGAAGTAGAAAAAGGACGAATGGCCATCCTTTATTGCGCCTGCCCGGGCTCAATAACCCTGTCGAACAGTTTCGAATACCTGTCAATGTCCGGCTCCCGGCAAACAACGACCCCTACCCTGCGATTCCTGGAGATCCTACGAAGCCAGCTTAAAACCGCCCCTTTGTCTTCAGTTTCGCCCGGCTCGGAAAAAACGGAGACCCCTTTTATAAGAATAAGCCCGACCTCGGGATTTTCCGCAAGATATTTATCCAGTTCCTCCGCGCTTACCCATGAGCGTCCGAACAAAATAAGCCTGCCTTCCCTTTCCTTCCACATTAAAACCGCCTGTTTCAATTCGTCTGAAGAAGGAAGGGATTCTCCCAGTCCCATCAACTTTTTACCTACCTCTTTTTCTCCTTCATCCCACGGGAGGTATATGACTTTCCGGGTATCGCTCTGTAAATAATGGCGCAAAACATCAAGGGGGGCGCTTCCGGAAAAAAGATACAACCCCGGCCTGTCGATACTCACGCCTTCCAGGAGAATAAGCGGCTGAAGACGCATCCTCAAAGCCCTGGTAATTGTAAAGTTTTGAAAAAGATCCCCTGCCATCAGGAGGCCCTCTCCAGCTCGCCCCAGGGCTTAAGCGAAAGATCCGCTTCGTCCGAAGCCTTCCCTTCACCACGCTTAACAACCAGCTTTAAAGAATCCTGCCGTGCCCGGGTCGCTTCGATAATAACATCAAATTCATGAACTTCTTTCAGATCATTATTTCCAACTCCGGCGGCGAGGATCAGGGTTACCTGCTGGCGGTGCGCTATCCTCTTGAGATCCGACAGCGCCGATTCGGACAGGCTTGCTATTGTAGCGGCCTCAACTATCAATACCCCCCTGGAGAAATTGCCGGAAATGTTCTCGACCTGAATAGCAAGATCTTTCATATTAAACGGCTCATCACCGGCAATAAACAGGAATTTTTCATAAGGCTTCAGGTCCGTTCTCAGACCCGCTATGACTTTTCGTTTATTCTCTGCAGAATCCGCATTGAGCCAGTCCTGTTTTGCATATAGCCCGGCTATTTGCTCTGTTATATCATCCCAGCCGAGCGAGGGCAGCATCAGGACAAGAAAAGTTTTACCGTCCGCCAGGAATTTTGCCAGATTGGCGGCAAATATGCTCACTACAATGGGATCGTCAGCGTGTAACAAAATAAAATTCGGCATGCCTGCATCCAGGATGCCGAGAAATTTAGTTCTCTCTTCATAAAGCTCAAGCGCCCTTTCCAGCTTGAAGCCCGCGGGGGGTACGGAAAGAGAAGATACAAGCGGCGAACCGGAGCTTCCGCCCATGTTTTGAAAAAGCTCCTCCAGCCGCCGTTTCAACATTAAGTTGCTTATAAACTGATAAACAAGGATGATTAGAAAAGCTACAAAAATAAAGCTATTGGAACTCCCGGCGGAGCTTCCCTGGGAAGCGGCGTTACCGTACAATAAAAAAAGAGCCTCAAACGGATTGGAAAACACGGATCACGCTCCCACTCATATTTCCCACAATCTTAAAATAGGCGGTAAATTTTGTCAATGCCGAAAGTCGTGTAACGCTCGAAAAGGTGAACAAACAACACAAGCGATGTCAGCAGAAAAACTATCCAGAAAACTATATTGGTTAAAAGGGCGTTCGCAATAGCTTTTAATTTTTTCACCTGTTTGCCTCCTCCCGATTAATAGTAGCAAAAGGCTGAAAGTGTTTCAAGGCAGGCTTAATATCCGATTGAGAAATCCGGCTTTCCCCTGTCAATTATGAATCGACGAATTTATTCGACGGGGACAAGGCCGTGGGGCATGTTAAAACGGTATAGCCTTATAACAAGCGGGCCGTCCAAATATGATGAGAACCTCTTCTGCCACGATGAAACAATTTCTACTTCCTTCCGCCTCTTAAGCTGGTTCAGGTGATCGGAATAAAAAGGATAATCGGGAGGTTCCCCGGCATAGCGGATCTCAAGGATAAAATCGGGTTTTTCAAAAAACAACATCTGGCGGAACTCCCCAAATTCCATGTCCGGCGGGAATTTAACCCATTCAGCCCCGGCCTGGTACGCGCTCCAGGGAAGCTTGGCTGCAAGACGCACACTTTCCTTATCGGTAATCTTTTTGATCCTGGTTTTCAATTCCGGGAGGCTTGATAAAAACCTGTGCCTCTCCATAACGCTTCTCAAGGCAAAAATATTCTGGAAACAAAGAAGCAAAAGGATACATGACATAAAGATAACCAGCCTGTGGCGGGCAAGCGGCAAAAACGAGGACGAATTCATAATTCTGAAAAATGCTTCCCAGAAAGCGGCAATTAAAAAAATCCATAATATAAGCGACCGGTAACCCGAATAAGCCGCCATGCCGAATACGCCTGCTCCTCCCGCCTGGACCGGCCTGCCGCCGAAATAATATGCGGCCACAGCGGCGGCAAACAATATTAGGAGACCTGCTCCCCCGATGACCGCTGCCATCCTGGTCTTTGCCTGCCAGTCCAGCAGGCCGAGAACAATCACGCCGAATACCAGCATATAAAGGCTTATATAAAACAGCCCCGGAAGCTGCCTGAAAGTCGGTAAAAGATCAAGATACATGGGGCGCAGGTGATCCGACAGCGGAAACATCCATGACAGGCACAGGCCAGCCCCCAGGAGGATCAAAAGCCCCCGGGACAAATTTTCCGGCCTCCTGTAAATCTCCAGAAGCCACGGGGCGATTATTATAACCGAAAGCGGGAGCAAAAACCCGTAATATCGCGGGTTGGCATCCCAGAAAGTCAGCATGCTCATTACGGCGGCCATCAGGAAAAACCACATCAAATAACGCGCGTTTAATTTTTTTAGCGCAGGCGGTACGGAAAATACAAGGCTTATAAAAAAGAATGGGCTGAAATTGGCAAGCATCGATGCCATGTTTTCGGGAAGGAAAGTAAAATATGATTTAAGCCATTTTACAATGTCCAATCCTTGAGGGAGGATCTTGTAGCTTGTTGCAAGCTCTTTCAATGTTTCGATATTCTTTTCTCCCGGCAATCCAAAAATATAAATGAAATTAGTAAAAGGCCCTGTCATCCTCCACCGCCATTCCAGCGCGTTGTACAGGGATATGGTGGGCGGAGTTACATGGAAGCCGCCGAAATTTCCGGAAATAAAGAGCCAGTAAGGGATGCCTATAATAAGGAAGCCGAAACACATAAGCAGACCTGATAATATTCTCTGCTTCGCGGCGGAACTTTTAAAAAGAGACAAAATAATTATCATGCCGCCGATGGCTCCGGCTATTGCTCCCTCAAATCTTGACAGGTATGCCAGGCCGAAAAACAGGCCGGCCCATAATCCTGAAATAACTTTGCCCCGGTTCAAAATATTTCCCATCTGCCATATCGCAAGGAAAAGCATGAGCGTATAAAGAGTCTCCGTCCTTCCGATCCCGCTGTAGTAAGCGAGGGGTGGCATAAACGCGGCAAGCGCTCCGCCCAAAATTGCAGCTTCTTTTCCCCAAAGGTCTCTTATAATGAAATATACCGGCAGGACAATCAGCGTTCCGCATATCACCGAAATCAAAGGCGCACTTATATCTACAGGGAGTGGAACCAGGGCCACAAGCAGCGGGTATAACGGGGGCCAGAAAAGAAAGCCCCCCGGGAACTGAGTCAATATAACGCCCCCTCCGCCTGATGCAAGTAACTGGCGGAGGGCTTTCGCCGCTCCAAGATATGAAAGCGAATCGACCTCCAGAAAGCCGGGCAGCAAAAGAAGCAGGCGGAAAAGAAAAGCAACAAGCAAAAGCAGGGGCAGGTGCCGCCTTTCCAGGAAATCGATAAGACCCCCCGGCAATTTCACTTTTAATCCACTCTCTTCCCGAGAGATGCCAGGTTATCTATAACGGCCCGGTTTTCCGGGTCAAGCCGGTAAGCTTCCATAAAAGCGGCTATGGCCTCATCCTTTTTGCCCAACTCAAGCCTTGCAACTCCCAGATTATTCAGAATATGGGCATCCAGAGCATCATGCTCCCGTGCTTTAAGGAACACTTTCTCAGCCCTTTCCGGCCTTCCTGTCGCCAGGAACAGGCATCCCAGGTGGGTGTAAATCTTCGGGTCGTCCTGGCGGAGAGACAAGGCATCACTGTACTTGTCCTCGGCTTTTTCAAGGTCGCCAATCTGCTCGAATGCCCATCCCATATTCAAATGACAGGAAGCATAACCCGGCAGGTTCTTCAATGCCTCAGTGTAATGCGGGACGGCCTCTTCATATTTCCCCTGGTCGCAAAGGACATTGCCCCAGAGGTTGTGTGCGTACGCTTGTATCTCGCTGCCCCGCCCAGCTTTATCAAGTGCCATTTCAATTTCAACCAGGGCTTCGTCAAATCTTTTTTCTCTCCGCAGTATCTCGGCTTTATTCGTATGGGAAAGGTAAAGACCGGGATCCAGCTTCAGCGCGTCATCAAACTTCTCCAGAGCCGGGTCCAGTTCCCCCGTGCGGAACAGCGCCACGCCGTAATAAAACAGGAGGGACGAGTTTTTAGGGTCCAGGGGATACGCGTTCTGAAGCAGCGTCAGCGCCTCGTCAGGCATTTTATCATCCAATAGCAGGCGGGCTTCTTTCAGCATTCCTGCGGCGCGTCCCCGGGCTATATGCCTCATGTATAAACTGCCCCGCCTGTATGATTCTTTTGCCGTTTTACGGCCTTCATTCCTGATCGCGGCCGTTTCCAGATCAATCTTTTCACCGCCGCGCTCGACCATGATAACCTTTCCTTCCACGGCTTCAAAAGACACGGGTATGTCAAGATGAGGAGAATTGTCCCCTTTTGTAATATAAAAAGCGCCGCTCTTTTTATTGAGGATACGGACGACCCGGTGAAGGAAGCGGCCGCCGCTCCTTTTAAAGAGTATGATGTCGCCCAGCCCGATATCTTTTGTTTTACGGATCCTGACAGTATCCCCGTTCAGCAGGGCAGGAGCCATGCTGTTCCCGTTTACAACCGTCTGTTCGAGACGGCCCGCGGTTGCCAGCAGATCGCCCAGAGCGCCTTTCAAATGTTCGGGAAATTCATTCATGTCAGCCTCCAATGTTTGCCATCTCTCTTGCCGTCTCTTCAAAGATCATCCTTATCAATTCACAATGCGGGTCGGGAGAATTCAAACCGCCGCTTTCCAGTAAAGACGACGCTGGACATCCTCCGGCGCAGAGCATTCTCCATGGACATGAAGAACATTCGGGAATATTGCGTATCCTTTCCCCTGGCATCGCCTGAAGCGATTTCAGCTTCTCCCCTCCCAGCATCTCCGAAACAGTCTGACTCGTTACATTCCCCAATTTGAAGCCGGGCAGTGAAAGCTGGGAACACGGATAGACATCCCCTTTAAACGAAACATTGAGCTTTTCGCCAATCGGGCACCTCTCCCGCATCTTGCCCGACAGAAAAATCTCTCTTATACTGCGGGGAAGGATACCGTAAACATTTACCGGGTGCTTATCCATGAATCGTAATGCCGACACTGTCTCATCGATGCCGGGTGATATCTCCTCCCAGCATGAAGCGGCTTTTCCGATCTTTCCCAGCGGTTGGACAAGCAGAGATTTTATGCCCAGGTCTTTTGCCGCTTCAAGGACTTCCGGGAAGTGAGCAACGTTGTATTTATTCATCGTAAAACAGAGGGTTACCCTGTCCCCCATGCCTCGATCCAGAAGGTTAAGCAGCCCCCGCCATGCAGGGTTAAAAGATCCTTTGCCGCGCATCGCCTCGTGGGTCCCGGCTTTAACGCCTTCAAGGCTCAACTGAATAGAGAGTCCCGGAATTTCGGCCAGTCGGATACAACTCTCATCATCAAGCAGGACGCCGTTGGTAACCAGGGCCGTTGAAAGAATAGACGATCCGAATTCCAGCATGTCCCATATACCGGGATACAACAGAGGCTCCCCGCCTCCTATGACAAGAAATTTTGCCCCGGCTTCCTTAGCCTGAAGGATGACCGAGCGAGCAATATCCTCCGGCATGTCTTCATTAACAGGCGGCGAATTATAACAATACCTGCATGAAAGGTTACAACGTCCAGTAACCTCGAGATATAACCCCGAAAATCCCCCGTCGCCCGGAACGCCGGGAGAAAAAAATCCGCGGTCTTCCAGGTGTTTTATGAAAGACCCGACATCGCTTCTTATCTCATCGGCAGGAACGTTATATTTGCCGGAAAGCTGTAGAGATATTTCTTCATCGCCGCGACCTTCTTCCAATAAAGAAAGGATCTCGTTTCCGATGGGATTAACAACCGTCCACGAACCGTTGGACGGGTTTAAAACAAATACGCCTTTCTCCCCCTTAACCCTATGGAGGGGAGAATCGGTTATCAACCCTGTGACTCCATAAGCCTTAAATCCAGGAAGCACTCAAGGGTCGAGTTCATATCCTGTTCGAGGCAATCAATGTCTTCGTTCGAATAACCGCGCTTCAACTCGGCGAGCAGTTCTTCTTTCGTCGAGCATTCGTCACACTTCTCCCATATAAAGGTCGCCGTTGAATTCATGTGATGGACTTTGCCTTCTTCCTGGTCATATAAAAGGCACTCGTTCCCCAATTTCCGGGCTTCTACGGCATCTTTCTTCTTCGGCAATTTTCCGGCCATCTCTTCACCTCTAACAATTGATTATCGCCTTATTTTCTATAAAGCCGGCACTTGCCCTGCAAGGATCACCCCCGGATGATATAACGGTCCAATTTCTCATCCCGGCTTAAAAATTCTTCAACCTTATCATCGTAACTCTTTATCGCAGGCTCAAGCTCCGACGCCAAATTTTCCTTCAGGGTGATGACCGACTTTTCCGCCGCGCCCAGTGTCTGCGTCTTGAAATGCCGGACGCCCTCCGAAAGAAATTTTTCTTCGTGGATGGATATCAGGTGAGTCAGGGATCTGAACTGTTTTTGAAGCTCTGTAAAATCTTCTTCGGGCAGTTCCCTGGCAAGTCTCTCATAATTTATATAATGGACCCTGGGGATGATCTTGCGGAAATCCCGCGCCTGCTCTCTCAGCCTTTCCACTCGCTCATCCGCAACATGATATGTCGGCAGCACATCGTACGGCAAGAGGCTGGTAGGCGTCGGGAAAAGCCTCCCTTCCCTCGACAGCCTGTCATGTATAGGCGTCCCGACAAATATCTGGAGGCTGTTGAACAGGTCGTCTATCTCGATAAGATCGCCGTCGGCTTCCAGCAGCGATGCGAACTCCAGGTTTTCCTCCACCTCGTCCAGCGTGGTGTAAGGGTCGAACATGATAAAGCCGGGATAACACTTGATTCCCAGGCCCTTCAATTTTTTGGCGGCTTCCCTGTTTGTTGTAGAATCCGACATCTTGCCGAAAGTCTGGAGCGCCCGGTCAACCCCGCTTTCAAACCCTACGAACACTGTGCCCATGCCGGATGCTTTGAGAAATGCGAAAAGGGCGTTGTCCACATCGGAGGCCCGGCACAAGATCGAATAACGGGCGGTGATGCCCCGCCTGAGGATCTCTTTTGCCACATCCATCGCCCTGGCATTGCCTTTCCTGCCGGTTCCGAGAAAATTATCGTCGGGGAATGCAAATTTTTCGATCTTCCATTCGGCGGCCAGCTTTTCCATCTCGTCAACGACGCTCTTTGCGCTCCTCCCCCGCCAGTGAGAGCCGGGCGATTTTCCGTAAAACGAATGGATGCTGCAGAAAGTACACTTCCCGTAACACCCCCTGCTGGAACAGATCGAGCCGTAATCCTGCATCGTCATCAACTGGGGAAGGGTGTCCCTGGCGGGAAACGGCAGCGCGTCAAGGTCCTCTATCAGCGGCCTGGGCGGGTTGGACTTGATATTGCCGTCGCGATCCCTGTATGTGAGGTTCCCGATAGTATCCCAGGACGAAGGCTTGTCAAGCTTCTCTACAAGTTCCAGAAGGGTGAATTCCCCTTCTCCCCTGACAATGGAATCTATTTCCGGAAAATCTCTTAACAGGTCTTCCGGCAGGAACGTTGGGAGGTATCCCCCGAAAGTTATGTGGCCGTCAAAGCCGGATTTGCGCAGCCTTTGAACCAGGCTGACGGCAGATGTCATGAAGCCGTGCGTGGCCGAAAAGCCTATCAGGTCGGCAGGCACGGACGATATCAGCGGGAAAAATTGATCCGCGTCAAGCCCGTCCAGGTAAGCGTCCTTCACGGTAACTTCGTGTCCGTGCATACGCAAAAATGACGCGAGATACCCGAGGCCGAGATGCTCGAAAGGATAAGACGGGCGCCTGGGAAGATAGCGTGATTCATCAATCAAGAGCGGCGGATTGATAAGCAAAATTTTCATTTTTTCACCTCGCCCGTCCAGTATCGGGCGAAGAAAAGTATAGCAAACTTGAAAGCGGCAGGTCAAATCCCGCAGTGATTTATTTTTATAATTTCGCACCGTCATACCTCGAAGGCAGGTATCCAGTCCGGTAATGTGAGTTATAGCCCCAAACCTGCATTACAGCACAAATTCCCTTGAAGAGGTTGTCGATTAAGGAATGCTCACGCCATGAGCCGCATTGGGCCGGCCTATGACAATGCGTTACTCATGCCTGTATCGTGTCCTGTCCGGAATGAAGAAGTCCCCGGCAGGCTCGAACAATATTTTTTTTGCAGAAAAGAAATAAAAAACTTTCCAAAAAATTGACTGTCTTGAAATTTTCTGTTATATTATAAAAAGCACCGGTGGAGTGTAATACGGTGTAAAACTGCAGAAAGGGAGGTGAGTTGATGGGTTACGAAAAACCAGTGGTGATGTCTTTTGAAGCTGAGAAGATGGAGAAAGAAGCAACCTTGGACAAAAAGGTTTCGAATCCTCCGCCTTCTGCCTGGAGTTGTGTGAGAGGCTGATCTAAAGGCAATCTCATACGGTAGATCAGGGTTAAGCCCGCCCGAGTCCTTCGCCGAGAGGAGGCGGAGGGCTTTTATTATTCCAGGAAAAAGCGGGCGATGCTTTGATGGTAGCTTCAGGTGGGTCTTTGCCCGAGCGCAAAGGACTCAATCCCCCGGATCCGTCCGGGGGATTTTGATTTGGGGGGGATAAATAAGGGACGGGGTTGTTTTTCATGTAGTAACTGCAATTACTTTTTGATAAAATGTAAATGATTGATAAAATACTTGTTTTTATCTAATAACACTCCCGTAAAAAATCAACCCCTTGAGGAATCCTAAAAAATGAAGAAAAAAATCGGTCGGAACGAACTTTGCCCTTGTGGAAGCGGAAAAAAATATAAAAAGTGCTGTCTGAATAAAATTCTACAACCTTCACACCTGAAAAGTTTGGAGGCAGAATTTGCACAATATGATCAATTAGAGTTGATTGCTACTCTCGGCGGCCTTCAAGTCTATCCTGAAAATCATTCCCAAAATCTCAGGCTTGAAACTGCGTCGGGAATCGCGTGCTCAATCAAAAATAGCGGTACGAAGAAAGTAGAACTAGAGACACTGCAAGAAACCCTCAATAAGTTTCTCCCTTCGAGAGGTTCTATTGGGATGATGGAAGATCCGCTTGAAAACCTTTTTACAGAAAATATAATTTTCCATGGTGGAAACTATATTGTCTATCCCGGTATCGATGATAGCGGTAGCTTTATTTTAACAAATCTCTTCGATGCAATTTTTCAAATTGGAGAGGGACTGATTCAAAATTTCAAAGACATTGTAGGCATATCCTCAATATCTATGCTTGCTTTAAGTAATGAGGTTGCCAGACGCTTGGGGCATTCGAGATATATGGACAGCCCGGAACGAAATATGGAAGATATTAAGGTTCCAGAACAAAACCAACTTCATAAATTTCGCGATGCTGTAATATTTACTAAGCAGGAAATAGATATATTGCTTTATCCACTTGGAGCTAATTATACTTGCCTGGAACCTTTCATTAACCAAATAGGTTTTACCTTTTCCGAAGAAGATCCTTGGAAAAACCCGCTGTTTATAAGACCCCTGATTGAGATGGACGATAAAATAATTATGGCCAGACCCATTTCGGTCACAAGCGTGATTCGTCATTTCATCTGGGTAATCTCTGAAAAATATCAAATGCGTAAAGTCCTTGCTTATAATTATAGACAGAGTTTGATGATCAGAATATATGAATATATGAAACGCTTCTCTCTTGCATTCATTGATATGAGATTACCTCATTGTGAAAAGGAACTACCTATTGAAGAAGGTGTTTTTCAAATTGATTTTGACAAACTAGCCTATGTTCAACTTATTGCCGATGACGCAAGAAATTATAATAGGAACGAACCATATGATATGTTAAAAATTGATGAAGTTTTTAAAGATATATTTAAAAGACAAGAATTTATAGCTAAATGGCTTATCGAAAATAATCCTTGTAAATATTTGAAATTATTTGTAATTTTAGTTATAGGAAAAATCGGAAGAACTATTTTTTACCCCTCAAAAAAACTTAATGATACTCTCTTTCTAGAAATTTCAGCTGAAGATTTAGAAACAATAGCTCACCTTAGGGATTGTGATAATCTAACATTCTGGAAATATGCTAATTCACTGAAGAAACTAACTGAATCAACAAGTATAATAGCCACCTCATCATTAGATCTATTTGCGAACTATCTTGACCATCACCATTCTTTTTATTTAACAGAAGGAAAACAACCAAACCTAATTAATGTCATCCCAGGTTATGGGCGAAACTTGAAAATAAAAGCAGCACGGGTATGTGATATTCATGCCGCTCTTCAGATAATACCTAAAGGATATACATCCGTGTTCAGATGGCACAAAGATGATTATATTCCTATTTATTTACCGGAAAGAGATGTAGGCAGAATACTGAAACTCCTGGTTGAAGGATATCATCAGCCAATATGGATAAGACCAAAAGATGATTTAGATAAGATCCCAACTGAATTACGTGAGATATATTTAGAATTCACGCAAATGCTTGCTTACTGGCTATGGCAATTGACGCCCAGTCTTAAGCCGCATTTTGAACCTCTTGGAACAACTCCAATAAATATATTATTTGATCTTGAAAATTCTAACAAATGGATTGACATCAATAATACACAAGTAATTGACTATGAAGTTCTAATTTTCGATAGTATTGTAAATAAACCCAATATAATAATAACTATTCCATACGCCATACAATCTTATCTATATAGCGCTGACAATGAGGGCGAGAGACTGTTAATAGATAAATTAATGGAACTATTCGGGGTTATGCTTGAAAAAGATAATTTGCCTAATAATTTAGGTGGAGTTGAACGAAAAAGTATCTTAGATCTTCATGCCCCACATGGCATGAAGAAGAAATTATTTTTAATAAATACTGATAAAGATATTGCATTAAATCCAAAAAATCTATCTCCTTTTAGAAAACTACAAGAACACAATATGCAAGAACAATTAGATGGATTGGTGAAGGAACTAGGAATGAAACTGCCTGATGAAGAAATTTTTGTTAATAAAGATGAGCGTACATGCCTTTGTAACAAAATCGTTGAAATTTACTTTAACAGATTAAAATCTCTCTTGTCCAAATTCAATTGGAAGCATATCATAGAATATCTTATTGCTAGCAATGAAGCGATCTGGCATCACCAGACAACAACAAGTTTGACAATCCCAACCACAATCGAATGTTATTCAGATATAAATTCATACGTTGAATTAACACAAAAAGATTATCGCGACATTGGACATGCCGCATTGGCAACTAGGACTCTTATTGAAATAATATCCGCAATTCCTCCCAGAGGAGATAAAATAATAAGTATTGATGAAATGGATGAATTATTGGCAGTTACAACTCAATTGTTAAATTGGGCCTTAATAAGTGAACATATTTATTTTAATATATATAGCCCTGAATTAATATTACTACCATCAGGAAGAATTGCAATCGACAATAGAAAAATTATGGATGAATCCTGGAATTCCTTTACATTATCAAAAGCATTCGAGAAAGTAGTTTCGGCAGAAAAGCGATTCGAAAAACATTTTAAACACCAAAAAACCGAGGAAGAATTCATCTGGAATAAACAGGAATGTGAAGATGCGTTTTCTGCGGAATTTGGTTTAACAATGACACAGATAGGAGAATTTCATGGTTGTCTTTCTTCAATTGGATTTGAACAGAACGCCCTATCTCCTAATCTCCATTTATCGGCTCTGAAAAATAAATTAAAAGAACTTTTAAAATGGTCTGAAAATGATTTAAATTGTGCCATTGATTTGTTTTCGCTTAAACCCAGAGAATATTATGATAAGGCTCCTGAAGGTTTCAATGTATCAAAAGATATATATCCATGGAGGTACAATCGTCAATTATCATATATGCGAAGACCGTTAATTATAGGGCCTGAACCTGTAGATGATTCTATTGTCTTCTGGGGACCTCGACATGTATCTAACGCGGGTATTTCCTTCACAGGTAATATATTAATGGGAAGATATGAGGCAAAATCTGAAAAATTAAAGACATTTATCGGAAAACTCAGAAACCAAGCTGGCAAGGAATTTTTAAATGAAACAAAAATTTGGTTTGAGGAAAATACAAACTGGCAAATAGAACCAGAAGTTCCTATCAAGCCAGGAAAGCCCTTAAGTTCGGAGAAAGATTTGGGGGACATAGATCTCCTTGCGATCGATATAACAAATAAGAGAATCTTCTCAATTGAATGCAAAAACATAAATTACGCAAGGATTCCATCTGAAATTTCAAATGAAATGGAACGATTATTAAAAGGCAAAAATGGAGAGGATTCATGGGCCGACAAACATTTAAAAAGAGACAAATGGCTCAAAGATAATTTTAACATATTATCCAAGGTGTATGCTTTACCATCGAAACCTTTCCAGATATATTCTTTATTTGTGATGGCAGAAGAGATACCTTCGACTTATATTGGAAAAATGCCCCTCCCTTGTTTTTCTTTTAGTCAATTAAAGAGAGAGGGAGTAAATTTATTCTCTTTTTTTAAATAACTCCTCTCCCCTACTTCAGATCAAAAGTTCCTTCGTCGGTATTATTCTCGTCCTCGGTTATCTCTTCTTTCGGCGTCAGCTTCATTATTTCCTTAAACTCCGCTTTGTCCCGGACAAACTTAAACTCCGGGGCCGTTTCGGCTTTCTTCTTCGATCCGGAATTCCTGAGCGCAACTTGCCTCAAGTTAGCCAGCGTCTCCTTTTCATTCCCTTTAATGGCGCCGATCAATGCAAGCCTGTAAAATGCTATCACCGAATCGGGGTTTATTTTCAAATAAGTCTGATAAGCCGCCGCCGCGTCATCATAACGCTTCCCGGCAAAAAGAAGATCTGCAAGCCGGACATGGGCGCCCCTGTAGTTGTAGTCCATTTCGATTGTCTTGCGGTACAAATCTTCGGCGTCCTTTTTCCGCCCCATCTCGCGGTACATGTCGGCAAGCGCAACGCTTGTTTCGCCGTACCTGGGGTTCATGCTTATCGTTTTTTTGTACATGGCCTCGGCTTCCTTGTACCGTTTCTGGACGCGGTAAACATCCGCCAGGCCGATATGGGAGTCTTCGTAAATCGGGTTCCTCTTCAGCGCCTCCTTGTACCATTTTTCGGCTTCGGTATAATTTTTCAGGATGAAGTTGAGGTTGCCGATCTCGTTATACGGGCTGAAATACGCCGGGTCTATCTCGATAGTCCTCTTGAACTGCTTCATCGCGTCGTCGTACTGGCCGAGCGCAACAAAGGTTTCCCCTATGTCGAGGACCGCGTCCTTGTTGTTGGGGTTGAGCTTTTCGGCCCGCCTGAAGAACTCCAGCCCTTCCGGGTATTTTTCCTGTTCATAGTTCAATTCGCCCAGCAATATGAGGGCATACTCCTGTCCGGGATCGATCTTCAAAGCCCTGTTCAGGTACTCTTCCGCTTTTTTGTACAACTTCCGTTCCACCAGAACATGGGCCATCCCTACAAGGGCCGGAACGGAGTTGGGATCAAGCTTCAAAGCCTCGCTGAGCTCGCTGATACAACGATCATACTGTCTGCCGTTATTGAAGTAGTATTCGTAAGCTGCTATATGTCGCGCCACTTCCCGGCTCATGTCGGGGACGGGGCCTTTGCCTTCGGCGATCCTGTCGGCTTCAACGGGAGAAAGAGGCTTGTTTTCGGCGTCTTCGTCCTGTGTGATAACAGGCGAAGGGCGCGCGGCGGTATTCGCCGGGTTATTACTTGAGCAGCCTCCAAAAAGTAATGCAAATAAGGCGATGAGGGCAAGAATACGGATCAATAGCCGCTACCTCCTTGCAAATCTTTAAGTGTTTGATCTTTCATGGCTTCGTCCGCCAGCGTATTATCGAGCTTGATGGCTTTTGTAAGATCTTCCTTCGCCCTCCTGGTATCGCCTTCGAGCGCGAAGCAGCGTGCCGACAGGAGCCGGACCCTGGCGGATTCCGGGTTCAGCTTGAGAAGCTCGTCCAGGTACGGCCGGGCTTCGGCATTTCTATTTTTCGATACGAGGAAAGATGCAAACTCGTATTGTGCAGGCGGATATTCGGGGGTCTTCTTCACTGCAAGCTTAAGGCTGGCTTCAGCTTCTTTATCCATGCCTCTTTCGGCTTGGTATCTCCCCAGTGCAACATAGCCGCCGGCAAAATCGGGATTCAGCTTTATGGCTTTTTTGAAATCATCCTCGGCCTCGCTGTACTTTTTCATTTTTGCTTTCAGGTTGCCCATTGCGATGTAGCAATCCTGAAAATTAGGATTGACCCGCAATGCGTCTTTGTACGCTTTTTCCGCCTGGTCATACTTTCCAAGATCCATGTAAAGATCGCCGAGGCCAAGATGCGCATCGGGGTAATTCGGGCGCAGCCGTGCCGACTTTTTCAGCATCCTTTCGGACTCATCATACCTTTTCAATATCCGGTAAAGACGGCCCAACTCGTAATGAACGCAATAATCCGTAGGATATTTCCGCAGAGATTCCAGATACGCGGCTTCCGCTTCCTCGTATCTCTTCATCCCCACGTAATCTTCCCCAAGGTACAGGAGGGCGTCTGCAAACCCGGGTTCGCATTCCAGGGCCTTTTTGTGCTGCTTCTCGGCCTCACGGTACCTTTCAAGATCGTTATATACGCCGCCGAGAGCCACGTAAGCGTCAACATTCCTCGGGTCCAACTCCAGGGCTTTATAATAAAGTTCCTCCGCCTTATGGTACATCTTCATCTCGTAATAAACTTCCCCCAGGGAAACCAAGGCCGCCGGATTTTCCGAGTGCTCTTTAATCGCCTTTTCAAAAACTTCTATAGACCTTGGGAAATCGTGAACTTCGAAATATGATCTGCCGACTCCCAGCATAGCTTCCCAGTTGGCAGGATCAAGCTCTGCCGCCTTTTCGAAAACTTTGCGCCCGCTCTCGTATTCCTTCATCTCCAGGAGAAGATCGCCCAGAGAGGTATATCCTGCCGGATCTTCGGGACTCAGTTCTATTCCTTTGCGGTAAGCTTTCTCAGCCTCGGGAAACTTGAACGTCAGGTAATAAGCCCTTCCCAGCAGGAAATAAGGCTCGGGCTGATCCTTCAATACCTTAACGGCCTTCTCCGCATATATCGACGCCTCCTCGGCTTTTTGCTGCTCCGTCAATGTCCTGATCAGCCCCAGCAGGGCTTCGGGGTTTTCAGGCGCCTGTTCAAGCACACGGCGATACGCTTCTTCAGCCTCTGTATATTTATGCATGTTAAGGCCGAGCTTTGCCTTGTTTAATAAAAACTGGGGTGCCTTCTTCGACCTTTCCTGGAGGGATGTCTTTTTATCCACCGCCTGGCATGAAGAAATAAGGAATGCAAAAACAATCAAAGCCACCAATAGCTTTAAAATCACACCGGGTTCGATATTATCCTTGTTTTTCAAAGTCATAGTCACTTCCGGCCGGTTTATAGTATAAGTAATACAATTTATAATTTATACAATCAATTCCGTTTTCAGGTCAAGTTCTTGTCAATCTTTTACAGTCCCTGACGGAATCCTCATCCCGCCGGGCTGATTTACCGCCCGTGTAATTATTTCCGCATATTCTTCGTTCCTTTTAAGGTCCCGAAAGGCAGGTTCCGCCGCCGCCTGGTTCACAAGTCCCGGCATTATATTTACAGCTTCCTCCAGGCTTTTAACGGCGGCTTCATTTTTACCCTCGCGTGCGAAGTTAACAGCCTGAAAATATTTATAATCCGGATCCCCGGGATGTTTCTTTGCCAGCTCATCCAATATTTTATCGGCTTCCTTTATAGATCCTTTTCTTGAGACGGTTGCCCCAAAATACTTAACCCATTGAGCATTTTTTGCCTTCGGGACATACCCGGCAAGTTTTTGAAGCAGTCCCGGGATCTTTCCATCCTCCCCCAGAATGAAATAAAATTCTACAAGCCCGGCAAGGAACTCCGGATTATTTTCATGGCGGGCAATTCCGAGAGTTAAATAATCATGGGCCTCGCGCGGTTTTTTTGCAAGGTTATATTGCCCTGCAATTTCAAGTTCAATAAGCGGGTCGCCCCCGGAAAACCTGATTGCCTTATCGAACATCTCCGTGGCCCTGCCCGGTTCATTATTAAGAAGCGCGGCCAGGCCAAGCCCCAGGTAACAAGTAGATTCTGAATGTTTCTCATCCCTGGCATTATTAAAATACTTGACCCCGTTTTCCAAAGATCCCTTTAAAAGAGAGACAAAACCAAGGCCGACCATTGCGCTGTCAACGACGTCACTTTCCTTATCCATAGCAGTGGAAAACGACTTCCTTGCATTTTCAAGATCTCCCCTGCCCCAGAGATAAACAAATCCCTGAATACAACGGGCTTCATAATTTTCCGGCTGAACCTTCAGAAGGTTATCGAGCGAAGATTCAAGAGCGACGGGGAACAGATAATACATTCGGAAGCGGGCGGGCGTTTCGATATTTTTTATAGAATTAATATCGCGGTAAACCCGGTTATGCATAAGGTTGCGGTAAAATAAAGGGTCACCGGGATTATATTTCATGGCATTGCGAAAATTTTCATCTGCAATGTCATATTGCTTTTCTTTGAAAGCTACAACTCCCAGCCCGGCATAAGAATCCGCCATGCAATGCAGGTTTCTGGGATTTGAAAGCCCTTTCTTGTAAGCCTCGCGTGCTCTCGATATTTTATACCGCGCTACGTACAGAGCGCCGAGTTCGGCATATATATCCTCATTGCTTTCCGGCTCAAGTTCCAACGCCTTGAAAAATTCGGTTTCGGCTTTTGCATACTTCCCCTGGCCGCGGTATAACTCCCCGAGCACAACGCGGGGCCTGCTTTCATATTGATCTATCCTTGTGGCACGTTTCAAAACACTTTCACTTTCGGCTTCGTCCCCTGTTCTCAGCAGCAATTCCCCGAAGCCGGTGAGGGCGCTCGAGTCATCCTGGTTGAATTTTAATGCTTTTTGATATGCTTCCTTGGACTTTTCAAACTCGCCTTTTGAAAGCTCGGTATAACCCAGCGCCGACCATCCCGTCGAT
The DNA here is from genome assembly GCA_023475345.1 of Chloroflexota bacterium. Taxonomy (GTDB): domain Bacteria; phylum Vulcanimicrobiota; class JAMCWD01; order JAMCWD01; family JAMCWD01; genus JAMCWD01. Next base: position 286,540 of record JAMCWD010000001.1, read on the forward strand.
GAAGCCGGAGCTATCTTGATGGCCTCCCGCGCCAGCGCTTCAGCCTGGCCGTAGTTATATCGCTCCAGATAAACCCTTACAAGCTGATCCCTGGCCCTTATCGATCTCGGATTGTTTTTGAGGACTTCTTTTATCTCGTTTTCAGCATCGCCCAGCTTGCGCTGCTCGTAAAGGGCATTTGCAAGGCTCAGCCTCGCCTCGTTATCCCGGGGGTTCGATTCAAGAAATTTTCTGAATGCGGCCTCGGCTCCGGAATACCTGCCGGTCTTAAGCAGGTCCAGGGCCGACGATAGCCCTGGATTACCGAGAACATATTCCTGGGAAGTCCCTGCAACCGAAGTTACAGGAGAACGATCACCCCTGCCCGGACAGCCGGTTAATAAAATTGCCGATAATATTAAAATTAAAACGAATACAACCGGGACTGAATTTTTTTTCAAAAAACTTCATCCTCCTGCTTACTAAAAAGCAACCGGTCGGGGCTGTTTTCTTTGCCGCCTGACTTACTCCTTTAGCAGCCTTCATATAATATATAACAAATCCGGCGATTTTTAAATGTCTCTTTTCATAAGCCCTGCGGCCTCCTTTAATGTCAGGACTTATGTTACAAAGAGCCTGTTATATTCGGAATAATCGATACAGGAAAGAACATCCGTAATAGAGAATTTTCAATGATGGAAAACAGGAATTCCCTGAAGACAGGCAGGCAGGCGTACTGGCCGTACCTGTTAACTCTCATATCGGCGATCCTCATGAGCTGGGCCATGTGGGGCAAAGGGTTTTTATCGACGCTGGACAATCCCCTCCACCTTGCGCATGCCTTTTCATGGCTGAGCGGACCAGTATTGAAGCAGTCATGGTTTTTCGGCTGGAGCCTTGATCACTATTGCGGGTATGCATCTCCGCAGGCATATAATCCTTTAGGCGTTTATATCATCGGGCTACTAAACCTGGCATTGAGGATACCGGTTGATCTTGCTTACAAGATAATGGTTTTTATCTCGTACATCTTCCCTGCCCTGGCATTACAATATTATCTCACCAGGAGGCTCGGGTGGCAGGCGGGGCTTCTGGGCGCATTTGCCTGGCTTTCTTTAAAATCTGTTTATACTCTGAATTTTGCCGGCCTGTGGGCTTTCACCCTTTCGTTCGGCTTCCTGTTCCTGCTGATCGACGCATTGGAACATTGCAATTTCACAAACAGACGCTCCGCAGCATGGATCGGCCTGCTTATTGCGCTTGTTACCCTTTCCCATATTTACTCGGTAACGGCTGCGGCATTTTTTGTGATAATTTATTTGATTAAACATCTATCAAACGAAAAAAATAAAATCAATGTTTTGATTTCATACGGCACCTCTGTATTGATAGCCATTTTGCTGACCATGCCTTACCTGTGGACCCTTTACGTGAATGTCTTTCTGACTTTCAAGGCTTCCGGAGCCGCAAGGACGGTTGCAGGATGGGAGCAGTCCGTAACCGAGTTGTTTCTTATTATCCTGGGCGGTAGCTTTTTCATAGAGCCTGGATCGAGAATTCTCCAGAACGTCCTTGATAATATCTACCCGCTCCTCGTAATTATCCTCAATATTATCGGAATATTCGGAATATATTCTTATATAAGCAGGGAGAGATCCCGGAAACGGTTTTCTTTCCTCTCCCCTGTCCTGGGGTTCATGATTTTAATTTTCCTGATATTGCTATATGTTCATTTCACTGCGGCCACAAGAGGATATTTAATGATCCGTTTCGTTACTTATTTTCATTTCGGCATGATATGCTTTGCCGGGCTTGGACTCCTTTTGCTGAATGAAGAGGGATTCTTCGCCAAAAAACGCTCCCTGCTTATAATACTGATCCTGCTCGTCATCATACAGGGAGGTATCCGAATTTCAGATTCCGTATGGGAAGAGAGGGTATCTTCCAGGGTTCCGGTCATTCCTTACGTATATCAAATCTGGGATTACCTCAAATCAAGCCCCCCGAAAAACCATGAAAGAATTATAGTGCAGGATACATATCAAAACATTGACAGAGACCCTGACAGCAAGGTCAGAAATTCTCATTTGCTTGCAATGACAAACGTATTTACCGGATGGCCCCAGGCAGGGTCGGTCGATGGCGTGCCGGAAACGCTTAAAGAAAGGCTCCTCTTTACCGAGGCCGGGATGCTGTTTGATAAGAATATCACTGAAATAACCCCGGAAGAAATAGCGCATGGTATGAGAGATTTCCATATAACCCGGATCCTGTCGGTCGAACCTGTGCTCGAATCCAAATTGAGACAGGGACATTTTAAATTATTGCTGAAATCGGGACCTTTCTCCATATTTGAAACTCCTGTGCCATCAGGAGATATCGTTTCTTTTTCCGATCCCGGAACAGGCTATCAAGAAATATCTTTCACAGAAACCCGGATAAACTACTACGTAATAAGCCCTGCTGAAAATAACGTGATGACTCTTAAAGTATCACTTTATCCTTTATGGAAAGCTGAAATCGACGGAGTCCCCGTTAAATTAAACATCACCGAAAAAGCATTAATGGAAATCTCGTTGCCACGGGGATCGCACAATGTTGTATTTTATTTTCAAGGAAAAGCTTACTGGACGGTTGTGCTTTTTCTGGCGGGGCTTGTATTGCTGATCTTATTTTCAATAAAACACCCGGACATCCCGGCGAAAAAACAGGCTGTTTGATCTCCTTGTTCTCAAAAATTACTTGAGGAACTTATTCAGTCAAAACGTTCCGATTATACGGCCATTGCCATTCATGCCTGAACAGGCGGCCTGTCCGGGCGGCAGAAGCCGAGATACCTCTTCATATCGGGATTATCGTGGATCTTCCACATCAGTTCCTCAAGCACTATCTGATAGAAACGGCACATAGGGCTTTCCCTGAACAAAGTTTTATACATGGCATATACTTTGCTGGTACAACCTGTCCCGTGAAATCTCCTGAAAGCACACCTGCTGCATCGGGGTATATTTTCTGTTTTCCTCTCGTAAAGCTCCTTAAGGACAGGACTGTTATCGACAACTTCAGTGAGAGGCGTCGGGTCAAAAATGCTTCCTGCTGTAAAAAGCCCCATACTTGCCGTTTCTTCACAACCCGATATTCCGCCGTCGAGAGAAAAGCCGAGTATGCTGTTGCCTATGCCGCACGGGGAACGGTAACACATGAAAGGACGCGACTTGGAAGTAAGGTTGTTAATAAAATGGTCGAGGTCATTTATCCTCAAGGGCTTATCATATTTGCGGCACCATGCAAGTGCCTCATCGACCATTTCAAGGTATTTTTCTGCGAATTTTTCGCCCCTTACATAGTGGAAATCCATCTCTTCGGTAGCGCGCCCGATATATGAAGTATAATTAATCCTCATCCCTTCGAAATTGTTCTCAAGAAAAAATCTGAATACCGGCAGGTAATCTTCAGGATGATGAACTACCGCCAGAACCCCCGGAGTCGATTTCGCTTCACGCAGAAGATTTATACCCCTCCAGACATCGGCATGAGTTCCCCTGCCGTCAGGATATTTCCGGTACTTATCATGCACTTCGGCAGGGCCGTCAATACTTACACCGGGACTGATTTTCGCCTCGTGTATTTTTTCGGCGATCTCTTTAGTGATAAGCGTGCCGTTGGATTGAGTGATAAACCTGGCCCGCTTATTGACTTCTTCATTGATCTCCCGGCCATGCTTTACGGCTGCAAGTATATTATTAAACTCCAGTAACGGTTCCCCGCCATGGAAATTTATAACGATATCGGGTCCCGGCAGCTCCCTTATTATCCTCTCTACAATGAGTTTTGCGGTATCGAGAGGCATCCTGTTTTTCTTGCTGTGTGCCCTGGCATAACAGTACGAGCACCTCAAATTACACGCCTCTGTTATATGAAGGCAAAGGAAAGCCGGATACCTCTGAGGTGTCTTCCATAACTCGGAAGGCTCATAATAACTTCGTCCGTTCACGCGGATAAGATCATCAACATATAACCGTTGTAAAAACGCCCGGCCGGAAGCGGCATCTGAAGTATAGTTTTCCCTGATGAAATCTCCTGCGGCAATCGGCCTGTTAAGCCTTTTGAATGAGACCAGCTCATCTCCTTCAAGCACCGTCCACGAAGCCGAATCGGGCGAAACGAAAAGAGTACGCTCTCCGCGTACGAATTGTGCCAGGTCGGGACTTCTTACGATAAGCGCCTGGTCGTTTATATTCAAGAAACATTCACTCCCATCGCCGCCGGAATACCGGGGTTTTCATAAATAAGCCACATCAATTCCGGTATCATATAACGCATATAAGCGCATGATGCATCTTCTCTCATTATTGTCCCGTATTCGGAATACGCCCTAGCGGGACAGCCTCCTGCGCAGATATTTCTAAAAGCACATCTTCGACACCTTGGCAATGAATCCACCGTCCGTGAGGCAAGCTCATCCTTATCAGCCGAAGCACCGCATTCAATCAATTCCCTGCAGGGATAAACCCTGCCGTCGGCGCCCATATATTTGACGCGCGACCCGGCGGCACAAGGGGAAAAACGGCATGGATAAACCCGTTGGGGACTTATGAGGCCTCTGATTAAATGTTTTAAATCATATAGATGAAAAATCGAGGAATCTGTTTCGTTTTTGTGTTTTAAATATTCAAGAGCTTTTATCTGGGCTTTGCCCCATTCTTCCCAGGCGGCTTCGCGTAATTCACCGGGCGTCGCAAGGCTTATGGCGGCCTGCGTCAATCCTTCCGAGATAAAATATTCCAGCACCGGGATCAACTCATCGGGCGACTGGATCTGTGACATGGCTCCAACTTCGATCCTCCTGTCTTTCGCCTTTTGAAGAGCCTCGCGCGTTTTAAGGAAGCTCCCGCTTCCGTCGGGAAGAATACGGCGCCTGTCATGGATTTCCAGGGGGCCGTCCAGCCTGAAAATCATGTTCACCCTGCAGCAGGCCAGGATTTCCAGCATATCTTCTTCAAGCGGTATGCCGCCTGTCTGGATTAACAGCCGTACCCTGCCGTCCGCTTTGTTATACAAATCCTTGATGATGCCTGGCAGGGCGGGGTTTAATAAGGGTTCGCCCCCTCCGAATATGATGTTATAAACACTGTCCCAGCCTGCATGGAGTATCTCGTCGGCGCCGAAACCGGATGTCTTAACATCACCTCTTTTACAACCCGGACACAAAAGAGAGCAGGGGCTTCCGAGATCAACCGTTAGCGTCGGCATGATATGCCTGTTATCCCATATATTTATTTTTTCGGGGAAGTAACGCCCGTTAAGCCGCACAAAGCCGTGCTTGAAAAGATCATCGATAAAAAAGCGCAGCCCGTCGGGGTTGAGTCCCGTATGATCGGACACGAGCGATGAAAAAGGCTGGCCTCTCCTCAGCCTGGAAAACACCTGAACGAAATCCCCTGAAAGAACCTGCCAGGAGGAAGAATCGGGATCGATCACCAGCATCCGTTCATCTCTCCTGTAAGTCGCCAGGTTCTCTTTTTTATCAATAAGTGTTGAATCCTGAATTTCCGGCACCTGTTACCTCCAGGATTAGTTATATCATCTATCATTCCGCCTTTCAAGAACTTACGGCCCCCGGCTGACTGCCCGGCGACATTAAAGCATAATATCTCCAATTGCCTTCATATCTTCTTTTATATTATAATGTTTTCAAATTGGCAGGTATGATGACAAAAATGCACAAAAACATCACATATATTGCTTTAGCGGCGCTGGTTATATTAGTTATTGCCGCGGTTTATTATTTGCACAAGGATTCATACTATAAATACATATTCATGGGCAAAGCCGAAAAGCTCCGGATCGCCGCACAGGCTAAAATCGCCGGGGACAAGCTCATGGATCAGAACCAGTGGAATGAAGCCGAGCGGGCTTTTTCTTTAGCCGTCCGCCTGGATCCCGGAAAATTCGAATACTTGAGTGCCCTGGGCTGCACTTATTACGAGAGAAGCATGTTTAAAAAAGCTTACAGGGTTTTCAAGAAAAACCTTGCGCTCCATCCCGACTCGTGCGTCGCCCACCAGGATATGGGATGGGTTTATTCCGTTCTCCACAGGTACGTGGAGGCCGAAAAAGAAATGAAGAAAGCCATCGAATTGAAACCTGACTACCTCCGCGCACACAACCTCCTCGGCGCGGTGTACCGTTTCGGTTTCAAAAATTATAAGGATGCCATGAAGCATTACAACATATGCCTTAAATACAACCCGCTTTACCAGCCTACCCACCTGGAGCTTGCCGAGCTTTATTACGAGCAGCGCGATTATGACAAGGCTATAGCCAAGTTAAAATGGATGATCAAAACCTACAAGGATACCCTTGACGAACGGGTGTACATAGTCCTCGGCGAGATATACAGGGACATGAACAGGTTTGATCTTGCGAAAACGATGATGGAAAAGGCCCAGTCCATGGATCCCGCCAACCTGGATTTCGATGTCGAGATATCCGATGTTTACCGGGAGATGGGAGACTATAAAAAAGCCCGGGAACATACCGACGCCGTTTTCAAAGTCTGGAAAACATCCGAAGATGCCGAGCTTGCAGAGGCTTTCTTACTGCTGGCGGAAAAGAAATACCCCGATGCCGAAAAGTACATGCGGGATATGACCCGGCACGAAATTTACGATGAAGACCTCTTCGTGGGTCTCGGACAGGCGTGTCTCGGGCAGAACAAAGTATCGGAGGCCGAGAAGTTTTTCAACCAGGCTCTCAATCTCAAGCCCAATTACGAGGATGCTTATGTGGGGCTGGGCCTTGTTTTCCTGGCCCAGGATCTGACGGGAGAGGCTGAAAAGTGTTTTCGAAAGGCCGTCGGCGTGGACAAGTATTGTGAGGAAGCCTGGCTCGGCCTGGGCGATCTTTATACCAAGCAGAAAAAGTTCGATCTTGCAAGGAAAGCGTATGACAAGGCTCTCAGCCTGAGGCCCGGCGGTTATGAAAAAGCATACTCATACTGGAAGGATTGGAGCGTTACGGTTCCGCTCCCGTCCGTTTCTAAAAAAAATAACTGATGTCCGTTCCGGTATGAATGCTTGATAAGGAGAGAAAAATGAACCAGCGTTATATCTGGATACTGGCAGTAATAATACTGGCGATGGTGGGCTGCCAGCGGCAGGCACAACCCGTGCCAAGCTACGGCAGGCCCCATGATGCGATTAAAACTTACCTTGATTTTGCCCGTCAATATTCCCAGAACGGTAATCTCGTCCAGGCGATAAAAATGCTGGAGAGAGCTTCAAACCTAAATACTAAAGATGAAACCCCCCTTGTTGCGCTGGGTATTCTTCTGCTGGAAAACAACAGGACCGGCGAAGCCGTCGCCGCACTGGAATCCTCGTTGAAAAGAAACCCGAAGTCGCCTACCGCATATGAATACCTCGGCTCGGCATACATGAAAACGGGAGAAAACAAGAAAGCGCTGGATGCGTTGAACATGTGCCTCGATCTTTCGCCTGACCGGGCAAACGCCCGCCTCCTCCTGGGCCGCCTTTACCTTTCCGAGGGCCTTAAAGATTCCGCCGAAAAAGAACTTTCAAAGGTTATGGAATCGGACCCTGAAAACCTCGACGCGTGTACCGGCCTGATAGAAATCAATACATTAAACAAGAATTATGCCAGGGGCCTTGAATTGATAAAGACCGCCGAAAAGATAAATAAAGAAAAAACAAAAAAAGAATTGCTCACCGGTCAGGGAGAAATGGCGGTAATTCACCTTCTTGCGGCCAGGATATATATTGATGAAGGGAACACTGATCAGGCGGAAAAGGAGATTGCCTCGGTCCTCAAAATAGACCCCAAAATGGCGGATGCATATTCGCTGAAAGCCGAGCTTGAAAAAAAACGCAAGAATTTCGACGAAGCTAAATCCGACATTAAAAAAGCGGACCAGCTTTCTCCGGAGACTCCGAATCGCGCTGTTAACTTATCGGAAATCTACCTGGAAGAAGGCCAACTGAAAAAAGCAAAAGAAAATTGTGACGCCGCGCTGAAAAGCGACCCGGAATCGGAATATGCGCTCCTGATGTTATCTGAGCTAAAAATAACGGAAAATAAATTCGACGAGGCAATAGATGCGCTTAATAAATGCCTGAAAGCAAACCCGGGTTCGGGCGCGGCCCATTACCGCCTGGCATCAATTTACCAATACCTCGGAGACGAAGACAAGGCGCTGAAACACCTGAAATCCGCAATAAAACTTGATAAATCATACAAGAGCGTCGTCGTTAACGATGACCTTTTCAAAATCTCCATCGATAAGCCGGAATTTAAAAATGCTGTCGGGACAGGGAAATGAAAATTTCCGGGCCATTTAAGTTCATTCCTCTAATCCTTATTTTATTGTTCCTTGTCATGACAGGATGTCAGCATGAGAACCAGGGCCGCCGGAAGGCCCGGCAGGAAAATCCCGAAGCGGCCGCATTGCTTTTAAAAAGCGGGGTTAAACATCTGGAAAACCGGGAACTCCAACAGGCACGGCGGGATCTCGAAACGGCGGCAGGCCTCAACCCGCACGATCCTGACATCTTCGTTGTCCTGGGAGATGTTTATGACGAACTATACATGCTTAAAGAGGCCGAAGCCGCGTTCAATAAAGCCATCAGCCTGTCGCCCCAAAATTCCGAAGCTCACTGGGCTTTCGGCATGATATTTTACCAGATGGACAAGTACAAGGAGGCGGAAAGCGCCCTGAAAGCCGCCATTAAACTCGATACTGCATGCGGAAAAGCGTTTTATGACCTCGGTCATATTTACCTGCGCCAGGGCAAAATCGCAGAAGCCGAAGAGGCCTATAAGAACTCGATAAAAAGAGAACCGGTGAACCCGTGTACCTACATCGGGATGGGAGAATTCCTCACTTTCCGGGGGTGCCTGGATGAAGCGGTTGAAATCTTGAATAAAGCCTTAAAAGTGAACGAGGCCGCGCTGAAGCAGGGGAAAACCAAAAGCGAGGAAGGTCATATCCGTACCGCATTAGGCAATGCTTACAGGGTCCAAAAAAAATACGGCGAGGCCGGGGAACAGCTTCAAAAAGCTGTGAAAGCCGACCCGGGAGTCGTAGGCGCCTATTATGTCATGGGCGAACTCATGCTCGACATGAACAAACTTGAAGAAGCCTCTTCCTGGCTTGAAAAGGCGATAAAAATAAATCCCTACGACAGGAGCTTTTTCGTAACGCTTGCCGATATCAGGATCAAACAGAGGAACCTCAAGAACGCGGAAGCGTTGTACCGGCAGGCCCTGGCGTTAAATCCCCAGGAAAGCGTAACCCGCTACTCCATAAGGGTCGGTCTCGGCAAAATCGCCATTGCAAGAAAAGATTACGCTTCGGCGGCGGCGGAGCTTGAGGAAGCGATAAAAATACAACCGGATTCTTCTGAGGCGGGATACCTGCTCGCGGAGGCTTATGCTGGCACAAAAAACGAGGGATCATGTAAGAATATTCTGACGAGACTTGCCGGACGAGACCCCGGAAGAATAGAGAAGGCGGAATCCGATCCGGCATTCAATGCTTACATGGAAAAGGAATGGTTTAAAAAACTCCGGCCCACTATAGAAAAAGAATAAGAGCATTCGCTTTGATTAAATAAAAAAAATGAGCCATAAGACCTGTAATAAAAGGAAGGCTTATAGAAAGACAGAAAAAAGAATTGTTATGAATTCGAAATATAGTTTATTCGCCGCGTTGTTGTTCCTGCCTCTCTGCTTTTCGTTTTCCGTAAGGTCGTGCGAGAGGATGAATGAAAATCCCGCGGCGGTGCTCCACAGAGTTCATACCCAGCAGCGATGGCTTACGTTCCGCCACGATTCATTTCATTCGGGATACAGCCATTATACGGGCACCGACAGGGGCGTCATGATATGGCGTTACGGGACGGGCAACGAGATTAATTCGTCGGCCGTACAGGACATGGAGGGACGGATTTTTACAGGCAGCGATGATTTCAATCTTTATTGCCTGGACAGGGAGGGCGCTCTCGCCTGGAAGTATAAGACGGGGTCATACATCATCGGATCTCCTTCCGTCTCCGACAAACGCATCTACTTCGGCTCGGAAGACGGCTATATCTACTGCCTTAAACCGGACGGCTTACCCGACTGGAAATATCTCACAGGCGGAAGACTCCGTTCGTCCCCGGCTTTCGACGTGGAAGGTTATGTTTACATAGGAAGCGATGACGGGAATTTGTGGTGTTTTACGCCGGACGGCAAAAAAGTTTTTACCGCCCGAACCGGCGGAAAGATAACCACCTCGCCCGCCGTCAGGCCGGACGGGGTATCCTTTGTAGGGAGCGATGACGGCTTCCTGTGGGCATTCAAAAACGACGGGAAAGAATTCTGGAAATATAAAACCGGCGGCCCCGTCAGATCTTCGCCGTTATTAAGCCCCGACGGCGATGTGCTTTTCGGGAGCGACGACGGGAACTTTTACTGCCTGTCCGGCGGCGGCCTTGTAAAATGGACTTACAGGACAAAAGGCAAAATTCAATCCTCACCTGCATATTACCATACCGGCGGCACGGTATGTTTCGGATCAAACGACGGAAACCTTTATGAATTGAGAAATAACGGACACTTTAAATGGGCTTATAAAACAGGCGGCGCGGTAATCTCCTCGCCCGCCGTCGGGGCCGACGGGATGATATATTTCGGATCGTCCGACCATAACGTTTACGGCCTTGACAGGCACGGCAGGCTTGTCTGGAAATTGAAAACCGGGGGCGCCGTCGAATCGTCTCCCATGATCGCCGACGGAGGAGGGATCGTCATAGGCTCTGAAGATCACTATATTTATATGATTGGTCCTTAACCGGCATGTTACGATTATTCGGCATTTTTCTTATCATGATACTGGTAACGAGTTGTGCCCCTGCACAGGTCAGTAACCCTTCACCCTGGAGTTGTTTCCATAAAAATTCCTCGCATACCGGCTATTGTAATTATTCCGGCCCGAAGCAGCCTGTTCTTTTGTGGAAATATAAAACAGGCAACCGGATAAGCTCTTCCCCGGCAATTTCCGAGGAAGGCCATATCTACATCGGCGGCGACGATAATTTTATTTACTCGCTGAGTTCTGAAGGTAAGTTAAGGTGGAAATACAGAACAGGGTACAAGGTGTTCTCGTCGCCCTGCCTGGATGCGGAAGGCTCCGTATATATCGGCGGCGAAGACGGCTGCCTTTATTGCCTTGACGATGGCGGCAGGCTCCTGTGGAAATATAAAACTCAAAAATCCATCGATTCCTCCCCTGCCCTTTCACCCGATGAAAAAACAGTTTACATCGGCTCCTCCGACAAGCACCTGTACGCGATAGATTCCGGGAAAGGCAAATGCCGCTGGTCTTATAAAGCCGGCGACTGGATAATGGCATCGCCTGCTGTTTCGGGCGACGGCACAATTTATATAGGGAGCGAAGATCACAATTTATATGCGTTTAAGCCCGACGGGAAATTAATCTGGAGCTATGAGACGCATTATTCGATAATGTCAACCGCGTCCATCGGGCCGGACGGCACCATATATGTCGGGAGCGACGATACTTTCCTCTACGCTTTTAACCCTGACGGGAGCGTGCGATGGAGTTTTCCGGCCGATTATTACATAGCTTCAAGCCCCGCCATAAGCCCCGAGGGGAAGATTTACTTCGGCAGCGAATCAGGCTATGTTTTCTGCCTCGACAGCGAAGGAAATCTCTTATATAAATTCTTTACGGGACATGATGCTTTTTCTTCTCCCGTCATCGATAAAGACGGCACGGCATATTTCGGTTCGTGTGACGAATCTTTTTATGCCGTATCGCCGGAAGGAAAACTGATCTGGAAGTGGAAAACTAAGGGAGAAATATTTTCTTCGCCGGCGCTTGCCCACGATGGCACAATATATTTCGGATCCCACGACTATCATATTTATGCCCTGGGTAACCGGCCCATAAAACCAGAAGAAGGAGATAAACAAAAATGAGAAACCCCTTGATACTCATCCTGATCATGGCGATTATGCTCGGATTTGCCATTTCCCCGGCGACGGCCGCAAATGAAAAAGCCAAGCCGAAACCGAAGCCTGCCGCTACAACAGTAAAAGTGCCCGCCCCGGTCAACACGGTAAAAATTATCGAGACATGGACCGGCAGAATTTCAGTTGACGAAAAAGGGCTGGAAGATGCTTCCCGCTCCACCTCAATAATCCAAAAGGGCGGCCTGTTCAAATTCGTAAAGTCGCTCGGCAATAATGTATATATCGGCGACAGCGAATTAAAGGCATCGGATTTTGCCGATAAAGTCGATGCAAAGACAATTTTCGGGAAAGAAACTCTCCTTGTGGTCACTTACGGCCCAACAAAGGATATCGTCCTTAAAGCGGATAAGGTCACTGTTCCTTACGAGGATGCCCCTCCGCAAGTACTGGTCGATAAAACCGCGGCCAAGGTTAAGGCTAAAAAAGATGATAAGACTTATTACTATTTCATAATACTTAAAGTAGAAGGCAGCTACAAGGATATCTCGGTAACGGAAGGCAACCCGCCCGAAGCGCAAACAAAGCCTGCAAGCGAAAAAGTCTCTCCAAAAAAAGAATCCGGAAAATAATCTGAATCTCAGATACTAATAAAAAAGATCGAAGTTGTATGTGGAACTACATTTCGATCTTTTTTTTCGGATTAAAGCTGTTTTCTCAAACCGGGCAAAACAGATTTTTGTTCTTGCCATGAATCAATGAATTATTTGAGGCGCTGAATCTTCATCTTTGAATTTTTTTAAGATCTTCCCCGTCTCTGGGTCATAGAATATTACCCGCCGGTCAACTCCGGACGTCGCAATATATTTGCCGCCTGGCGAATAACAGGCTGCAGTAACGGCATCCTCATGGCCTTTTAAAACCATTACACAACGTTCATTCTCTACGTCCCAGACTCTCGCGGTGCTGTCCATGCTGGAAGTTACGACCCTTCTGTCGTCCGGAGACCACCCCAACCCCAGCGTGTCATCCGTATGGCCTTTGAATGTTTTGAGAAGCCTGCCGGTCGCCGGGTCCCATATACGCAGGGTGTCATCGAAAGATGTTGAGCCTAAATATTTCCCATTATGGCTGTATGCAAGGGAGGTTACTCCCTCCGTATGACCCTCCAGAGTCCGCACCAGCTTGAATGTATGAGAATCGTAAATCCGGATATTGCCGTCCTCCGAAGCTGAAACGACATATTTGCCGTCAGGGGAAAAAATAACACACGGGCAGGCATCTGTCTGGAGATTCATCTGCCCTAAAATTTTACCCGTATTGACGTCCCAGACAATAACAGTCTCATCACAGGATGAGGATACGGCTCTTTTTCCGTCCGGGCTGAAATCTACGGCGTTTACATCCTCTGTATGGCCTTTGAAAAAGCGTATCAATTTGCCGGTACCGGCATCCCATAAGCCTACATACCTGTCTATTCCGGTGCTGGCGATTTTCCTGCCGTCTCCCGTATATTTCAATCCTTTGACATCCTGCCTGTGTCCTTTGAATGTAAGGACCGGCTTGCCTTTTTGAATATCCCATACCTTGAATTCAGGGCTGACCGTTCCCGATGCAAAATATTTCCCGTCCGGACTGAATGCCACTACTTTCCTGTCGTCCGTCCTCCCCTTCTGGATCCTGACAATTTTTCCCGACTTCGCATCCCATACAATATAACGCCTGTCGGAAGAACCGGACGCCAGCCTGCTGCCGTCCGGGCTGTATGTGACGCATAATACTTTGCCCTGATGACCCTTCTGAACACGTACGGCGGATTTGCCTGTAATATCCCACAACCTCACGGTCTTGTCTTTCGAACCCGAAAAAAGATAGCTGGAATCGGGACTGAAAGCTACGGCGGTAACCGGCAGCTCATGCCCGACAAGAGCCTTTACAGGAGCCCAGTCATCTGTCGTAATCAGCCAGATTCTGGAGTCCTCACCCCCCGCCGCAAGATATTTCCCGTCGGGACTGAACGCAAGAGAGTATATTACTGTCCTGGGCTTATCAAGAGATTTAACAGGCTTCCCTGTCCTGCCATCCCGGATTTGAATTTTCTGATCCCTGTCCCCCATAGCAATATATTTTCCATCAGGACTGAAGGCAATGCTTAAAATTGCCGAACTGCCTGCTTTTATTTTGAAAATAATCTCTCCCGTATCCAGCGACCACTCATAAATCCACCCATCTTTACCACCGGCCGCTACAACGCGCTCGTCTGGACTGACATCAACGCACAAAACGGCATTGTCGTCGCTTTTGAAAAGCTTCTTCTGACCACCTATCTTTGCATCCCAGACCCTGACAGTCCCGTCGCTTGAACATGTTACGAGTAATTTTCCGGTCAGGGAATAAGCCAGGCCTAATACCGGGCCGGTATGGCCTTCGAACGTCCGGTGTAAATAACCTTTATCAACTCCCCAGATCTTTGCAGTCCCGTCGGTAGAACACGTCGCTATATTTGTTCCGTCAGGGCTGAATTTTATACCGTTTATTGCATCCTGGTGCTCCTGCTCGGCACGCAGTTGTGTGCCGCTCTCGCCAAAGAACCGGATCTGCCCTTCGCCCGTTGAAGAAGCCGCTATCCTGCCGTCGGGTCTCCAATCCACCGATACAATGTCAAAACTATGACCCCTCATGATCTTAAGAGGCTTTTGACTTTTGACGTCCCATATCCTGACCATTCTGTCCCTGCTTCCGCTTAAAAGCTTTTTGCCGTCAGGGCTGAACTTTACGGAATACACTATATCTGTATGACCGGAAAGCGTTGAGATTAATTTCCCTGTCCCGGGATCCCATATCCGAATCTTGCCGTCCCCGCTCCCCGTAGCAAGCATATCTCCCCGGGGATTATAATCCACCCATTGGAAGCCGAGTTCCCCGTCTTCCATCTCCCGAACCTGCCTGCCTGTCTCTACATCCCAGATCCTGACGGTGGCATCCTCCGATGATGTTGCAACTTCTTTTCCATCGGGAGAAAAAACAGCGCATGTAACCTGGTCCTCATGCCCTTTTAAATCGCGAAACAGGGCTCCTGTTCCGGCATCCCATATTTTAGCGGTGCCGTCCTCGGAGGCGGAAACTATCTTCTTCCCGTCCGGGCTGTACCGGGCGGTACGTACAAGATCGGTATGGCCTTTTAAGGTCCTGACTTTTTCCCAGTTTGAAGCATCCCATATTTCCACGGTTCTATCGGCAACAGCAGCAACCAGGTATTTTTCGTCGGGGCTGAAACTAACTGAATCAACATTGGCAAAGTGTACAGGGCTTTTGAAAATTGTCCTGCCTGTTTTAACATCACGAACAATAAATGTCTTATCGCCCGAAGCGGAAGCAAGGTAGGTTCCCCCGGGAGAATAAACAACGCCATAGATATCATCGAGATGATCATCCAGTACCGCGACCTGTTTGCCTGTTTTAACGTCCCATAGACGTACGGTGCGGTCAATGGGCCGGTTATCCCTCAGTCCCCGCTGAATTCCGGGAGGCAGCTTGCCGTCGGGCATAAGTTCCTGGTTCAGCGAAGACGACGGTTTTGTGGAAACCGCAGGCTCAGGGAGTTTTTGAGCCTGACATCCATATAGAATCACAAGCAAAAGCAAAAACCCCGAAATAATGAAGCAATAATTATTTTTTTTCACAATCACAAGTCCTGGCTAATTTCCTTATTGTAACTATGATAGTAAAAAACAATCAATAGTTTCAACCGGCAGGATTATAAAGAGAATAAAAGAATTTGCTTTTCAAGTCAATATCTCCGGAGGGCGCTTGAAATATTACCTTTTTATATTGTTTACGGTCATTCTGACCGTTGTCGCACAGGTCCTGATTAAAATCGGGATGAGCGGCCGCGGCCCTCTACCCGACAGCCTGAAAGAATCACTCCCTTACATCTTTCATGCCCTCACGGACTGGCATGTAGTCCTGTCTTTGATCCTGGGATTCTTAAGCTTTCTTTTTTATCTTGCCGCCTTGAGCAAACTCGAGCTGAGCTATGTTTACCCGTTCATCGGGCTTAATTTCGTCCTGATAGCTCTCTATTCATCGGTTATCTTTCATGAACACGTCAGTATCGCCCGCTGGCTGGGCATAGCTTCCATAATAATAGGAGTCATCCTGGTATCCAGAACCGGCGGATAATCCGTATTCTCTTATGCTTTTCCCTTTGACTATCAAACCCGTTAATGCTAAATTTGTTGTATGAAAAAAATCATTATAACGGTTTTAGCGGCGCTTTTTGTGGGATTCATAGCCTTTGCAGTTCATAGCCTTTCCCGCCCTTCAACCCTGTTATACTATGCATCTATGCGCGGGAATGAGAAAAATTTCGACCGGGCCGTGCTTTCCAATGCATTAAAGCAAAATCCGGGCGATATAAAAATAATTGTCAAACTGCCGGGACCAACGCCTGTGAAATATAATAACGGCTCTTATGCCACAATCAACGGCCTGAATTTCTACTTCGATTATCCCGCGATAAAAATCCTTAAAGACAAAAAGAATAATATAATAGAAATTCTTCCGGCTGATACAACAGCAAAGGAATCGGCCGCCGGTGAAGCATTGCCGGGCACCGCCAGCCTCAAATCCCCTTTGATTTATTTCACAGGGGATGACAGTTCTCTTTCAAAAATAAATTCGTCAAAAGAAACCGCCTCTTCAAAAAACCCGGTATTTATCGTGCCTTATAATTACGGTATTAAATCGCTATTAAACTATGAAAATCCGGCAAATAAAATACAGCAGGCTCCCTTTGCCGATTCCCGAAGGTCCGCAATGTTATACAGGATTACCCCTCCATCTTTCATGGGTTCGTGGAAAGCTGGAGGCGAAAATATCAACCTTCAAAAAGGCGCTTCCGTTTCGTCCCGCGGGAAAGCAGGGAAAGACGATATACCTATCGAGGATAAGATATATCCACTGGGCTGGGGAGATAAAGACCTTACGAATCCTCTCCCCCCTGAAAAAAAGAGCAATGCCGCGCTCTTCCTGGCCGATTTAATATCGCAGGACACAGGCGCCCGGTTCGGCATTATCAATTACATGGCCCTGCGCGGGGATCTCACAGGGCCGGTAACGCCGGACGATATACGGCGTCTCCTGCCGTTCGACAATAAAATCGTCATACTTGAAATGCCCGGCAAATATATCAAGGAAATTTACGGGTCGAACCCTGAACGCCTTGCTTTTTCAGGAATTAACGATCCCGGCTTAAACCTCATTAAAGACGAAGAATTTTACAATGTAGGAACCATAGATTACCTTGCATCGGGCGGCAGGGGCACACATCCTCTTTTCCTGAAAAGCCGAAAACGGATAGACACCGGGCTTTACCTCAATGATCTGCTTTCGGACAGGCTGATAAAAGACAGATTTATTTTTACCCCCGGAAAATATTCCCCGGCGGAAATAGAAAAATTCTATTCTTCCGGCAAATCGCTCGAAAACCCCGGCACCCTTTGTATTGCCGGGATAAAGATGCTGGAGTCCGGCAATAAAGAAGAAGCCGGCAGGCTGTTCAAAAAAGCATCGAAGCTCGACCCGGATAATATCAGGCTGAAGAAAATAGCCGGGATAATCCCTGATCCCGCCGTGGTCGGACCACCGTATCCTGCCCAATCCCTTTCGGGTCAGTGGCCGAGATTCCGAGGGGACGCACAGGGAACAGGCCTGGCCAAAACCAGAGGCCCTGGAACGTTAAACCTCATAAGTATGACGAAAACAGGCTTCGAAATAATGTCGTCGCCTGCGATAGCCGAAGACGGCACTGTAATAGCCGGGTCGGGAGATTTCCATCTTTATGCTTTCACCCCGGAAGGCAAAATCAAATGGAAATTCAAAACCGGGGAGCCGGTCTTATCTTCCCCCGCATTAACGAAGGACAGCATCTATTTCGGCTCGAACGACGGCTGGTTCTACTGCCTGGACTACCACGGCAAAATGCGCTGGGCCTGCCCCGCCAGAGGCCGCATCATTTCATCTCCCAATATCACAAAGGAAGGACTCGTGGTATTCGGATCGCAGGACGGCGATATAAGAGCCATGACCCGGGACGGCCATCCCGCATGGATCTGTGAGATTGGAGGCTTCGTATTCTCCTCTCCGTCTCTTGATAAAGAAGGCAATATCTACGCGGGATCGGGAGACGGAAACTTTTATTGCATCAATTCCGGCGGCAAGATACAGTGGAAATACGAGACGGGAAAAGAAATATATTCCTCGCCTTTAATCGATGATGAAGGCAATATTTATTTCGGCTCGGACAACGGCGTTTTTTATTCGCTTGACAGATCGGGCAAATTGCTGTGGTCATATAAAACAAAAGGAGCCGTGCCCGGCTCGGCGGCCCTTACCCCGTCAGGGAACATACTCATGCCGTCCGAAGACAACAACCTTTATTGCATCGATAAAGGCGGCCGGGTGATATGGACATGCGATCTTGAATCGGAAGTTTTTTCATCTCCCGCCGTCGATTCCGACGGAAAGGCATATCTGGGCTCGGAAGAAAATAATATATATTGTATAAGCCCGGAAGGCAAAATCCTCTGGAAATACAAAGCCGGAGGTTATGTCAATTCGTCGCCCGCCCTTTCAATAAGCGGGCATTTATACATCGGCAGTAATGACGGCTGCCTGTATCACTTCGGGAAGGAGTAGAATTTCGTAACTGCTTTGAAAAACTCGCTCTTAATCTTAATAATGTTAGCCCTGGTAACCGGCTGTTCAATACAACAATCCCCGGAATGGCCGTGTTTCAGGGGGAACCCGGAAAGGACAGGCGTTTCAAATTCAATCATGCCCGACAAGCCTTTCCCGAAGCTTGTTTACAGGGCAGGCGGCCCGATACTCTCGTCTCCCGCACTCGACAGGGAGGGCGAAATTTTTATCGGCAGCGACGACGGAAGCTTTTACTGTCTTAATGCAAACGGCGGCCTGGTATGGAGCTTTACTACAGGCGACAGGGTTTTTTCATCTCCCGCAGTTTCACCCGGCGGGAAATCGGTCGCTTTCGGCTCGCGTGACGGCAAGCTATATTCATTAAGACCGAAAAGCGGCGAGTTAATATGGTCTTATAACTGCGGGGACTGGGTGGTATCGTCTCCTGTCATAACGAAAAACGGTGATATAGTTGTAGGTTCCGAAAACGGCGGGGTATTTTGCTTGAAACAGGACGGAAGCTTGTTATGGCGATACGACTGCCCTGCCGAGGTTTCATCTTCCCCTGCTGTAAATTCCGGAGGCGTTGTAGCGATTGGCTGTGAAGACGGGGCCATCTACCTGCTTGACAACAAGGGGAGCCAGATCTGGCATTACAACACCGGCGGCTCCATACTTTCAAGCCCGGCAATAACAGCGAAAAATATGATCCTTATAGGAAGCGAAGATTCCAATTTATACTGCTTTGACATAGAGGGGAATATCCGGTGGGTTTTCAATGCCGGGAAAGATATTTATTCTTCGCCTGCCGTGGACAGGGAAGGCAATATTTTCTTCGGATGCGAAAACGGCGTTCTATATTCCCTGTCGGATGAAGGCAGGCTGATATGGAAATACAAGGCAGGAGGCCCTATTTTCTCCAGCCCGGCAGTCGATGCTGCAGGAAAAACGGCATTCGGCTCGGAAGATGGGCATCTCTATGTGCTTGATAAAAATGGAAAATTATCATGGAGTGCGTTTCTCGGCTCACCGGTATTTTCATCACCCGCAATAGCGAATGACGGGACGATATTTGTAGGGTGTCATAATTTTGGGTTATACTCATTTCGAAAGGAGAAAAAATGAGAAAATATATATTGATATCGGGACTGATTATCATGCTGGCGGTGATGCTTTCGGCATGCGCCCCCGGCGGTTCAACAGCAGGGCAGCTTGAAAAAGGGAAAAATATAGCGCCTGCACTGCCGAGACCTGTCCCTGTTGAGCAATGGTCATGCTTCAAAGGCGGAGCACTGAGACAGTCGTTATATGCGAAGGCAGGCCCTGTCGTAGGAGAAATAAAATGGAAATTTCCATGCAGCGCGCAGGTGGATTCATCCCCCGCCATAGCTTCCAACGGTGATATCGTTATCGGGAGCAACGACCAGAACCTGTACAGGATTTCCCCCGACGGAAAGCAGATATGGTCATACCGGGCGGGCGGCACGATAATATCAAGCCCTGCAATAGATAAGAACGGCGACATCGTATTTACCGGCGGCGACGGCGGCCTTTATAAGCTGGATCCCAAAGGCAAGCTTACCTGGAAGGTTCAACTCGGCGGAGAAATCTTTTCGTCACCGGCTATCGGGAACGACGGCAGAATCTACACCGGGTGCGGTGATGGGATCGCTTCCGTATCAGGCGATGGCAAAATAATATATCACTTAAAAACCAGTTGTAAGGTCGAGTCCTCCCCTGTCCTGGATGAAAACGGCACAGTTTATATCGGCGCAGCCGACGGAAAAATCAGGGCGGTTGACAAGGACGGGGCCCTCCTGTGGGATTATTCGACGGGAGATGCAGTCATTTCCACCCCTGCACTTTCCAATGACAGGCTTTATTTCGGCAGCGACGACCACCACTTTTACAGCCTGGATACCAAGGGCAAATTCGCATGGAAATATTCCACCGCGGGCAAAATAGCCTCTTCTCCCGCCATTTCGCCCATGGGAAATATCTTAGTAGGAAGCGAGGACAGCTACCTTTATTCATTTGATCCCAACGGGAAGATAAATTTTGTTTTCTCCCACAGCAGCAAGATATCTTCTTCTCCGGCGGTCGATTCCTACGGAAATATATACCTGGGCACCGAATCAGGCTTTCTCTTCTGTGCAGACAGCAAGGGAAACATGAAATGGCTGCTGGATCTCAGGCGGCAGGACCCTGAACAGCAGGACGTTAAAAGAGAGATTTTCTCCTGCCCCGCGCTTTATAATAACATGCTGTTTATCGGTTGCGGCGACGGATCTGTCTATGCCATAGGGAAATAAATCAATACCCGGGATTACCGGCCTGGAGAAAACAGGATATGAAAAAACTTTTCCTTGTTTTCCTTTCGATCCTTTTAACGGTATCAGCGGGTTGTACCGCCCCTGAAACATCGGAGCTTCCGGCATGGAATTGCTTCCGGGGCTGTGCGGCGCGTACAGGCTTATCGCAGGAAGCAGGCGGCGCAGACCCGCGAAATTTATTTTCTTTCCACACTGGAGGATGGATATTTTCTTCGCCCGTTCTTTCCGCCGATGGAACTATATATTTCGGAAGCTGCGACAATAATTTCTATGCCCTGAAACCCTCCGGCGAAATGTTATGGAAAGTGGAAACGGGAGGATTTTGTATTTCTTCGCCTGCTCTGGACACCGAAGGAAATATATATTTCGGAAGTTATGACGGCATGGTTTACGCCGTCAGGCCCGGCGGCAAAATCGCGTGGAAATTCGAAACCGGGGATAAAGTCGAATCTTCTCCCCTCATAGACGGCGAAGGAAACGTTTACATCGGAAGCTATGACCAGAACCTGTACCGCATAACCCACGATGGAAAATTGGGCTGGAAATTCAAAACAGGAAGCTGGATCAAATCATCACCCGCCCTGTCAGGAAAAGGGATGATAATATTCGGCTCGGACGATAATTATATAAGGTGTGTTAACGGCAACGGCGAGCTTGTATGGAAATATAAAACCGGAAGATACGTGCCTGCAACACCGGCTATAGCACAGGATGGAAAAATTTTTGCCGGTAGTGAGGATTCATATCTTTACGCGCTTTCGTCCGATGGAAAATTTCTCTGGAAATATAAGACAGGGGCGGAGATCTCCGCCGGGGTCGCTGTCGGCCCACAGGCCATCTACCTTGCAAGCCAGGACGGGAACCTTTATGCCCTTTCGCCGGAAGGGACAGCCTTATGGAAATATCATACAGGATACAAGATATATTCCTCGCCGATAATATCCGCAGAAGGCAATATTTACTTCGGGAGCCAGGATGGCTGTTTCTACGGCCTTACCGATTCAGGCCGGTGCCTTTTCAAAATAAATATCGGCGACAAGGTCGATTCGTCACCAACCCCCGGCAAAAACGGCAAATTTTATTTCGGCTCAAATGACGGCAGCCTTTACTGTTATTCATTAAGCGTCCGGGATGATGTGAAAAAATGAAACCGAACCGCAAAATGCCCCTTTTAATTTTTATTTTCCTGATTGCCCTTGCATCGAGGTGTTATCCCTCTGATATTTATATAAATAATAAATTCTATGAAGGGGAAAAATATCTCGATAACGGGAAGCTGTGGGTTGATGCGGAAAAAGTCCTGGGCCTCATCCCTTTAAATTATGAATTCGACTCCAGAAGCCGCACGCTTTTCATAAACAACAACCCCTTTCCCGCGATTAATATAAAGGACGGCGTGATTTTTCTGTCTTTAATCGAGTTGGCGTCTTTCCTGTCTGCAAGACTGGCATATAACAAAGAAACCGATACGATAGATTTCTATACTTTCGGTTTGAGACAGGAAAAGCCCGGGCAGGCCGGGCAAAATCCCCCTCCCGATCTCGTATCGAGAAAGATAAAACTTGCTTACAACACGAAGCTCCTGGTGCTCGGGACACAGATGATTGCCGCAGATGTTACCGTAACCAACACAGGCGGCACGACAGCGAAAGATCTCTATGTAACCTGCCTCTTCCTCGACAAAACCAGCATCCATGAAGTTGTATCGCTCAACACTCAGTTCATACAAGAACTCAAGCCGGGCGATTCGAAAACTATAAGATGCATTTCGGACATTATGGGTCTCCAGAACCCCTATGATATTTTATATGATATAACTCCTTACGACGAAGACGAGATGCCGGCTTCAGTCCTGAAAGAAGACGGCTATCATACCGTTACTATCACTACTTCCGTCAGGATCACGCACGGCAAAAAATATGACGGCCGGGAAGATAACGATATTTATTATTACAGGGAAAATTATTAAAAATTTGTCCGGATTGAAAGAAATAACTTCTGCTCCGTTGAAGTATTGATATTTAAAAGCTCAAATGTCATATTATGGGAAGGTGTAAATTATGAGGGGAAGACGCTTACTTCTGCTGATATTCATAACGGCGGCCCTGTTGACAGGCTGTCGTGAAACGAAGGTGAGCCAGGTCGTGACAATAGAAGAGCCGGAGAAAATGATATATGCTCCCTGGCCCTGTTTCAGGGGAGATAGTTCGCGGACAGGCTTTGCGTCGAAATGCCGCGGCCCTAATGCGCCGGCGCTTTTATGGAAATACGAGACAGGGCATGAAATAATGTCCAGCCCGGCGGTTGACGAGGACGGGTCGGTATTTATAGCATCCGACGACGGCAATATTTACGCGCTTTCTTATGAAGGCGGCTTCTTGTGGAAATATAAAACGGGCAATTATGCAAGCTCCGGGCCTGCCATAGGCCCGGGGGGGATGATCGTTGCCGGGAGCGACGACAGCTTCATTTATGCGCTCGGCAGGGACGGGAAACTGATCTGGAAATATAAAACGGGATATTACCTGGGGGCGTCGCCTGCTTTTGCCACGGACGGGCGTATATTGATGAGCGGCGAAGACGGCAATATTTATTGTATCGGGAAAGACGGGAACCTTATATGGAAATTTAAAACCGGGAACGAGGTTTATGCCAGCCCTTCAATCTCTTCCGACGGCATTATCTATAACGGAAGCAGGGACGGAAACCTGTATGCGCTGTCCGGAGACGGAAAACTCCTGTGGAAATACAAAGCGGGCGGCCCCATATCATCAACCTGCGCCGTTAATACGGACGGAAATATATTTTGCGGGGACGAATCCGGCGGCCTCTTCTGCCTCGACAAAACAGGCAAACTATTATGGAACCATAAATTCTCAAAACCGGTACTGTCCTCTCCCGCGGTCGCTCCAGACGGCCTGTGCGTCATCGGGGACGACGACAACAAGCTGTATGCTTTCGACAAAAGCGGAAAACCGCTATGGAGCACGGCGCTTGGAAACAAGATATTCTCTTCGCCGGTAATCACCAGGAATAAGAGAGTTTTCACCGGTTGTATCGACGGCAATATCTACTGCCTGGACGGAAACGGCAAAATCCAATGGAAATTTGCCACAGGCGGAGAAATATATTCCTCCCCGGCTTTATGGGACGGCCGGTTATATATAGGATCTTACGATAATTTTATCTACGTACTGGGCGAGATTGAACTGTTGTAATCCGAAGTTTTTTTATGAGAGGTGCGGCGGTGTGGCGTAAAATAATGCTTCTTCTGGCAATATCGGCGGTCGTCTGGGGGTGCTCACATGCGCCGCCTGAACCGAAAATAAATTTTTCTCCAGTTGAAAAAACCGCCGCCCAAAAATCCGAAGAACCTGGAGAGGCTTCCCCTCTTGACTGGGGCATTATCTTATATGGGGTCCGCGCCTTTGAAGAAGAGCCGGGTCTCTCAATCTCTAAGGAGCAGGCCGGGAAACTGCTCGGCTTGGTTAATAAACTAATGGAAGTTTCAAGGAGCAGCAACGGCCTTAAAAGAGCAATCAACGGCGCCCTGAGCCAGGAGCAGGAGGACTATTTATTAAAGCTCGCCGCAGAAGACAGGCTGGACAGGGACGAGCTGGCCGATGAATTGCAAAAGTTTCCGCCCGAGACAGCCCTTATCGATCTTGTGGATTCAAGGCTTAAGCCGATATCGGAAAAAATTGGCACGGCGCCTCCGGAACCTGAAAATTTCCCCCAGCGAAAAAAAGAGGTTAATGTCCTGTCGGACCTCCTAGTGGGCATTCTTAAAATTAAGGACTTGTCTCCGGACCAGGCATATCTTATAAGAAAATATATCGAGCGAATCAGGCCGCTTCTTGCGGAAGAATTCAGAACAACCTCTGAAATGGAAACTATCCTGACGCCGGAGCAGCAAAAATTTATATACAAAAATGTAGAAAAATTTACTTTGATGACAGACGAACTGCCGGTCGAGCCTGTCAAAGGCGATAACCCATGGCTCGCTCAGGCCGAGACGCCGTTTCTTAAATCCATGAAGGACTTCCTGGAATCAAAAGCAGGGTTGTAGCTATCCGATCAGGGCGAGTAAAATCACTGCCTTCAGGGATCAAGAAAAATCAAGATAATCTCAGTGCTGCTGCTTTTTAAGTATCAATTCCGCAAGCGGAAGAAGATCCGGGTCTTTCTTTAAATCCTGTTCTATAAGAGGATCTATTGACAGGGCTTTTTCGAGATTCTTTACGGCCTCGGTTTTATCGTTTTTTGCAAGATACAACCGGGCAAGTCCGAGATAAGGCTTCGCATAATATTCCGGCTCCAGAGATGCGGACTTCTTGAATGCAGTTTCAGCCTCGTCCAGTTTCCCCTCGGTAAGATAAACTCTGCCCTGCAGGTAATAGGCTTCCTCGGACTCGGGGTTTATCCCGAAAGCGTTATTAACCTGATCACGAGCTTCGTCATAATTTCCGCCGAGCATCTGTAATTCGCCCATCTGGATAAATCCGAATTCCGAAATCGGGTCAACTGCAAGGGCTTCTCTTACCTTCATCAATGCATCGGTTTTTTTCCCTTCTGCAAGATAAACCTTCGCCATGCCCAGAAGAGCATGTTCCGATTCGGGATTGAGCTCAATCGCCTTCTTAAAGCATTCACCGGCCTGGTCATACTTTCTTTGTTCAAGGCGGATCTGTCCCAGTCTTACCAGGGCATACTCGGAAAAATGCGTATATTTCTCCGGTTTTGAAAGACTTATAACCCTTTCAAAACGGGCTGCGGCTTCATCAAAGCTGCGCTTTTCCATAAGTGCATTGCCAAGCCCCATCTGGGCATAAGGATAATTCGGATCTATCTTCAAAGCTTTTTTATAATAATTAACGGCTTCTTCATAATGCCTCTGCTCCAACCGCACATTGCCCAATCCTACTATTGCCTCAACATCATTCGGGTCTTTCGACAGGATTTCCCTGTAATAACGAAATGCCTGGACATATCTTCCTTGTTCAAGAAATACATTACCGAGACGAATTTCTATCTCCCTTGTCCCGGGAATGAACCTGACCGCCTTCTTGTATTCATTTTTAGCTTCTTCATACTTGCCCTGGCGGATATAAATATCTCCAAGTCCTATATAAGCATCCGGAAGCTGGGGATTATAATTCAATGCCGTTTTAAAATTGCGCTCAGCCTTCCTTAGGTACCTGGATTCCATGCTCCTGGCCTGCTCAAGGTAAACCCTGCCGAGCAATATCATAGCCTCGGTATCGTTGGGGCTTTTTTTGAGCGCTGTATTCAGCTCGGCTTCCGCTGCGTCGCAATGGTTTTGCCAGCCGTAAGCAGGATCATACAGGCTTCTGGCTAACTCGACATTACGCCGGGCCGCGCCGCTTTCAACAGTACAACCGCCCGCTAAGATAATAAAAAAAAGCAATACCGGAATACAGACTTTGAAAATCTTTCCCTTCTTTATTACGTCCACAATTAATGTTTTTCTCCGGCCTGAATAAAATTCCTTGCTGAAAGACCTAAAGCTTTTTCAGGCGTTCAATCACAGCAGGATTTCCGGGAGAAAATTCGAGAGCTTTGTTATAAGATTTTCTCGCTCCATTCTTTTTGCCTGCCTTCAATTGTAAATCGCCGAGAAGAATATACGTAACGGTCTTGAAAAGAGGCCTGAAGAAGAAATTGTGGAAAAAACATTGTGGCTGGGCCGGGTCTCCGAAATCACGGTTAAGATGCACTGCCAGATCAATGGCTTTATCTATACTCCCTTTTTCTCTTGCATCCAGTATCGCCAGGAAGAGTCCCCGGGCCTGGTCATGCTTCAGTTGTGCAAAAATTCCTTTTTTCAAAAGCTCGTCATACTCCGGATAAAAAGATCTTAGTTTTTGAGAAGTCAGGATGTCCCCGAAAAACACTTCTCTGACGAGCAGGAACAGTTCCCTGTTATGCAGTGTGCGCTGGTAATCTGCGGCGTTCCATTTATCGAACATATCCGTTGCTTGTTTGAAATATTCGCGGGCCTCCTCACGGCCTCCGGCCTGAAAAGTCAGAAGCCCCAATGCCGCCGCGATATCGATTTTCAATGCCGGATCGACGAGATCGGGCCTTGAAAATTCGGCTTTAAAATGACGCCTAGCGGCTTCGCTGTCGCCGCCCAGGAGAGCCAGCTTGGCCTCAACCAGCTCGGCGCCTTTGATGCCCGCATCCAGCGCCAAGGCCTGATCGAGATATCTCCGGCCATTTTCCAGCTCGGCCGTCCATGGCTTCTTATCGGCCCTCAAGCTTGCTGCCAGTTCGGTTTTCATATTGGCGATATCGAGATAATTCATCGGGTTCCTGGGGTCAGCCTCAGCTAGCTCCTGGAGGAGTTCCACCCCCCGCTGCGACTCGCCCAGCAAAAATAGCGGCAAAAGGAACCTTATAACAGGCTCGCGGGCTCCCGGCTTCAGAACGCGGGCCTGTTCAAAATAAAAAATGGCGCCCTGCAAATGGCCTTTGGCCATAAGGAGGTCTCCCATCATAAGATAAACTTCAGGGTTCTCGGGATCCGCCTCCAGTGCTGCCTGAAGCTGTTCCTCGGCTCCTGTCAAATCGCCTGAATTCATAAGGCGGAGGGCATTGTCAAGATCGATCCCCTTTTTAGTCTTTATCAAATCCTTCCCTGGCCCGAATATAAAAAACGCGGCTATTATGCCGACAAATGCGGCCGCCATGAAGATTATCGAGTAATCCAGGCCCTTCTTTTTCATAAACTGACAGTCACTTCCCGAAGCAATATATCTTCCCGTCACCGCTTCCGATATAAAGCCTGCCCCCGGGCCCGATGACCGGCGAAGAACTGATAATATCAAGGCTGGTATCGGCTTCCGGCAGCGGGGGGTTATTTTCTTCCCATAGACGGTATTTCCATATAAGATCTCCGCCGGGATTGACGGAATATACATAGGAATCTTCGGATGCAAAATAAATCAGGTTATCGGAGCCTAAACAGGGCGAAGCCCCGACACCATGAGGGGTTTCAAACTTCCAGAGGGTTTTGCCGTCTGCCTTGTTGATCCTGAAAAGGCTCATCCAGCGGCTTCCGACATATACGGCGTCCTCCGTAACGGTCGGAGACGAAACAACAGTATTTCCGATAAGAGATTTCCATTTTATCGTGCCGTCGGCATTAAGAGCATACATATAGCCGTCGTCGCTTCCGATATATATTGTCCCGTCGGCATCGACGGCCGGGCTGGACGGCACCTCGGTTGAAGTCTTGAAATTCCACAGGACTGCGCCCTCGGGAGAGACCGCGTAAAATTTATAATTTTCCGCTCCGAAGTAAATCGTGCCGTCAGGCCCTATCGCCGGGGACGATATTACCGAATCGCCGAAAGTCAATTTCCATATAACCTGTCCCGCAGGAGAAAAACAGTAAAGGTTGGCGTCGTGGCTGCCCACATAAATATTGCCCTTTGCATCCAGAACCGGGGAAGAGCAAATAATATCCTCGGCCTTATATGTCCAGAGAACCTTCCCCTCAGGAGAAAGAGCATAAAATTCCGAGCCGTAAGTCCCTACAAAGACCGTCCCGTCTTTTGCAACCGCCGGTGAGGATATGACATACCCGGCGGTCGGCACTTTGAAGATCAGCTTGCCTTCTGGCGAAAGTCCATAAATATTTTTGTCGCAGCTTCCTATGTATATGTTGTTGTTTTTTCCTATTGCAGCCGAGGAATAAACCGCAGCCCCGGTCTTGTAAGTCCATAGAAGGCGAGGCTCCTTGCCCGGGCCGGGATGAGGAGTTATGCCGGTATGCCGGGGATCATGCCTGAAACAGGGCCAGGCAGAAGGATAAAGCCCGGCGGAGCCGGTCTGCTGACCGCTTTTATTGCCGGAACAGCCGCCTGCTCCGAAAAACATCATGGTAATAAAAAGGACAAGTAAAACCTGCGAAAAACGCACGGTCATGCCCGGCTTACGGTCCGACTGCATAGATATGTTTGTCCTCACAACCAACTATTAATACCCCGTCCGAAGAAATGGCGGGAGAAGATTCCAGGTAATCCAGGGTTTGAAGTTTCCATCTCAATTTTCCTGTCGGGAAAAGGGAGTATATAGTATTGTCTTCACCGCCGAAATAAATATTTCCGTCCGGATCTATTGCAACCGAAGAGAACACATCCGCCCCGGCTTTGAATTTCCAGCGCAGGTTGCCCTCTTTTGTTATGGCGTACAGGCAGAAATCGTCGCTTCCGATATATATTGTCCCGTCGTGCGCGATCCCGGGGGATGAGGGAAGTTTCCCGGTCTTGAATCTCCATTTCAGCTTCCCGTCTTTCGCTATGGCATAAAGATGTTGATCGTCCGAGCCGATATAAACCGTACCGTCATCCCCGACGGCGGGAGACGAAAGGATCCTGTTCTCTGTCTTGTAAGCCCAGCGCAGGTTCCCGTCGGGCTTTACGGCATACAGGCTGCCGTCCTTACCCCCGATATAAACCGTCCCGTCGGGCGATATGGCAGGCGATGAAAAGATTTCCTGCTGCGTTTGATATTTCCATTTGAAAGCCCCCAGGTGGGAAACCGCATATAAAGCACCGTCTTCGCTCCCGAAAACTACGGTCCCGTCATCCTCTATTGCAGGCGACGATTTCACCGCGCCGCCGGTAACGTAAATCCAGCGAGCCTGCCCTTTCGGGTCCAATGCATATAATGACTTGTCATTACAACCCACATATATCGTACCGTCCTGAGATATGGCGGGAGATGCAAGGAGGCTGTCCCCGGCCCTGTAATTCCATGCCAGGGTCCCGTCCGGCCTTATCGCGTAAAAGAACCTGTCGCCCGATCCTACATATATGATCCCGTTTTTGCCGATGGCGGGAGATGCCATAACATTATGATATGTTGCAAACCTCCATTTCAGGGTGCCCTTTTCAGGGCCGCGGAACCTGGACCTCCCGGTATTGCGGTTGCCCCCCCTGAATTTCGGCCAGGCGGTATCGGCCAGCCTGTGAGAAGAACCCGCCGCCTTTTCAGGCGTTTCAAAAAGCGCAAGCAGTTTTAATATGTTCCTGTCTCCCGGATCAAGTTTTTTTGCAGACTGCCATATATCTCCGGCGGCTTCAATATCGCCGGTTTCATATTTCGCAAGCCCGAGAAGCATCCGCGACGGGAGGTCATCCGGCCGGATCTTCACGGATCTCTCAAAAGCCCGGACAGACTCATTCAGGCTGCGAAGGTTAAGCTCGGCAAGCCCCAGGCCGAACCACCCGGCACCGCTTCCGGGATTCAATTTCACTGCTTCCTCAAAAGCTTCTTTCGCCTCCAGCCTGTACCCTGCTTCCTGATACAACTGCCCCATATACAAAAAAGAAATGTAATCTTTCGGAGCCATCTTTGCGGCAACAAGATATTGATCAAGCGCCGCGGGATAATTCCCCTGAAGATAATATGCGCGGCCCAGAACGACGTTGTATGTTTTTTGATCTACGGATTTCTTAAACCCGGACAGCATTTCCTCGTTTTTAAGCCCCATGGAGATTGGAAGCGCCAGGTCTTCGAGAGCCTTTTCCTTTTTCCCATTTTGTTTGAACTCCTGCAATGCCGCGGGCAAAAGGCGGCGGGCCGTATCGAAAGGCGAGACGCTGCTATTCCATGTGCGGTAAGGCGGCGGCGTTAACAGCCTTCTTGAGCGAAGCTTGTCCTGGAGCAGGTAATTGCTGATAAGACCGGTGTATTTAACATCTGTCCCCTGGGTGAAGGTAAGCCTTTTTCCCCTGCCGCCCTTTGCAAGGTAATCATTCGTTACCACGCGATATGTTTTTGAAAGATCGATGGGGTTGCCTTCATAATATATTTTCATGGAATTTTCCGACTGTGGCTGATAACCGAGGAATACCCCCGAGACCGAAAGGTAATTACTCCCTTCATAAACATTTTCTTTAAGAAGTTCCGCTACCTGGGCGCCGGTAAGGTTCATGGTAACAAGCTCGTTCCAGTAAGGCAAAATAGTGCTCAACTCGTCGATGCGTATAACGCCTGCAAGGTCCTGCCGCATTGAAAGAGAATTCATAATGGCGATTTGAGCTCCGGTAGCCTCGCGCATCAGGTCTGTTACATAGCTTGTAGTCGGGTTCTCGGCTATCTTCTGGCTGCCAAGATCCATGCTCATCTCCCTCAGGCCGAATGCGAGAAATGAATTTTCCACTTCGAGCGAAGAGGGCTTCCCCTTGATTATGCTTTCATCCATTATACGGGTGACCTTCTCAGGAACAGCGACATTTCCGACTTCAATCTTGTGGATGCGGACAGAAGGCGAAATCCCAAATAAGCCCTTCCTGGCCAAAACTATCTCGCCCACTTTGAACCTGGAATCGACAACGGGAGCAACGCTTACCCCGTCAATCTCGGTTATTTTATCAAGCGGCTGAGAATCGTGATAACGATAAGGGATGACGAGATTTACGCCTTTTAAATTCTTCAAAACATCCAGGGAATCCGCCCGCAGGAGCAATATCACATAATTAGCTTTCATATCGCGGATTTTCTTGTTCAGCCCTTCCCAATCGGGCTCAAATTTCAGGCCCCTGTACCTGTGAGGGGTTCCCGGCATCTTGAGAGAAGCAGGCGGCAGGAAAACACCTGCGACTCCTATTTTAATATTGCCGACTTTCTTAACGACAAACGGGGTGAGGAAATTACATTGACTCCCGTCCTCGCCTTTACAGAAAGCGCTCAGGAGCGGGGTTGAGCCTGTGAGCTTATCAAGCGAGTCCCAACCCAGCGACATTTCCTTTTCTCCGGGAAGGATCGCCGAATACGGCAGGTCCGCCATCAAATCGAGCATAGGGCGTCCTGCCAGGTACTTAAGCCCCCAGTCTTCGCCGACAAGGGTATTGCCGCCGTCAACAAGCAAAAATTTGCCGTCCGCGGGCAGAATTTTCTTTAAGAGGACGGCCATCGAAACGTAATCGCCCGCTTTATTGCCCGTAGGGAGCATCTCTTTTTCGGCGCAAAAAATACGCCCGTTCAACCCCCCTGTATAAAATACCGAGACATCGCTGCCTTTTCCGCATGAAACCGTTATAAATAATATTATTGCCAGAATGTATGCTGCATAAAAGTTCTTTCTCATATAACGTTCCTCTCACGACAATCCCGGTAAAGTTTCTACTATTTTTCTCCATTCCCTCCAGCATGATGCAAGTTGTAATATAACACACTTAGCAATAAAAAGTGAAGCCTGAATTATTTGTCCACCGTGAACATCCTCATGACACGGGATAACGAACCACAATAAATATATGTTATAATATCCTCCATGCGGGAGATTTTGTTTTCATGATCAGATCATCGGCCTGCATAATATTAATATTATTATGCCTTGTCTTATCAATTGCCGGCGGCTGCAGCCCGAAAGAAAGGCATTCAGCCACGCCTGTATTAAGCCCGGATCAGCAGGCTGTTATTGAAGAAGCGGTAAAGGCCGGGAACGAGGCGGTCGGAAACGGCCGCATCGACGCCTCGGAATTGGAATTCAGGAAAGTTCTCGAAATCGATCCTTATAACGGTCATGCGCTGGTAGGCATGGGAAGGGTCGGGCTTGCGCGCGATAATAAAAAGCTTGCTGAAAAATACTTCCGCCAGGCCCTTGAATATCACCCTGATCTCGGCTCAGCCCACCTCTTCATGGGGGACATATTTCTTGTCAGAGGGAATACAATCGGTTGTATTCGCCATTTGAAGATGGTCAAAGAAAACGACCCGGATTATGAAAACGCCCTGTTTACACTGGGAAGGATCTACCTTTCGAAGGGCAGCGCCGGAAGCGCCGCTCGCATCTTCAGAAAAACTCTTTCGGTCAACCCGAATTTCCAGGATGCATATTACCAGCTTGCCATAGCTTATTCCCGCATGGGAAAGGAGGGGCTGGCGGTCAACTCTCTCATGATGGCCGTGAGAATGAACCCCATGTTCGCGTACCAGGCGGGACTGGAGAAAGATTTTGAAAGATTGAAGTTCAATCCCGCCTTCCAGCAGATTGTCCGGCAGGCCGAAAAAAAGCTGTAAATTAATTTCACCCCCTTAATTTTTTAACAATCCGTTAACAAAACAATTTAAAATTATTATTGACAAAATTTTTAACGCTGGTATAATATTTCAATATACCAGCAAAGGAGGGCGGATTGGATGGAAATGTGGGAAAAAGTTTACGAGCCTGAAGTTGAAGAGATTCACGGGATGTATGTAATTCCCCCCGATGACGGCGGTATCTAATTTAAACTCAAACAAAACCTGAAAATTTATAAAAGCCAACTCCTTACAAGTTAAGGTTGGCTTTTTGTTTTGCCTTGAAAAAACTGCTTAAAAATAAAAATTTCCTCCTGCTCTGGATCGGCCAATCGGTTTCCGAAACCGGCAACTGGATCAACTTCATCGCCCTTAACGCCCTCATTTATAAAACCTACGGCTCCGGGAAAATGCTGGGCCTGTTCCTTGCCCTGAGGTTAATTTCTTCGCTTGTATTCAGCAGCCTCGGCGGAATAATATCCGACAGGTATCCCAGGAAAACAGTGATCATAATCTGCAACCTGTTAAGCGGGGTACTTGTCCCAGCTTTTATCTTCAACAAGCAGGTCGCCGTATTTTTTATCATCGGCTTCGTGCTTTCAAGCCTCAACAGGATCTTTACCGCGGCTTATTCGGCTTATATGCCCCAGCTCGTTGAAAAAGAAGATATACTCAATGCCAACTCCCTCAGGAGAACAACATCATCCCTGCTCACGGTCATCGCCCCCGGTATCGCCGGGCTTCTCATCGCCGTATTTTCTTACAAAATCGCTTTCATTATCGATTCCGGAACTTTCTTCTTTGCGGTGATATGCTTTTTATTGATCCACCGGGTATCGGCGTCATCAAGCGATAAAATAAAAGTCGTCTCTGGGATCGGCGAAGAATTCAAAGCTACTTACGAATTCCTTGTAAAGCACGGCTTGATATTAAGCTTTTTCTTTTTACGCCTGCTCGATGCGCTGGGCTCCGGCGCGTACAACACAGCCCTGCCTGTTTTTTCCAGGGGATTTTCAAAAGCCGTTGCAAAGCCTTACGGCTTTTTGATTTCCGCATGGGGCCTGGGAGCCCTTATGGGAAGCCTCCTGGCACCTGTTCTTGAAAAGAAACTCAAGCTGAAAAGAAACGCCGTCTATATCGGGGCTGTCCTGCTGATGGCGGCCGGGATGGGCGCCACTTTCTTTCAGAATGATTTTTATGTTTCCTTATTACTCATCCTGCTGGGCGGCATCGGCGACGGAATAACCGCGGTGCTTTTCACGTCTCTGCTCATGGAAGATACTCCCGATTCCATCAGGGGCAAAGTTTTTGGGTTCATACAGGGATTAATTTACAGCTCGGCCGCTATAGGAATGGCCGTTTCGGGATTTTTTGTAGAGATAGTTGCTCTTAAAAATATTACGGCAGCAGGCTCGGTTTTGATTATAGCGGGCGTTCTGGCCGTATTGGCCTGGGGGAAGGTAAAAAATAAAACCGGAGAGAAACAACTCTCATGACATCGATCCCTTTCAAGCCCAAGGTCGCCGGCTTCGAGTTGACGCTTGCATGTAACATGCGTTGTATTCACTGCGGTTCGTCCGCCGGGAAACCTGCTAAAGACGAATTAAGCCGGGAAGAAGGGCTGTCGTTATGCGAACAGCTCGCGGCGCTCGGGAACCAGGTCGTTACACTGTCGGGCGGAGAGCCTCTGGTAAGCCCCCACTGGCATGCTTATGCAAAAAAATTCGGCGAACTCGGCTTAAAAGTTTACATGATAACCAACGGTTACCTTCTCGAAGAGAACATGGATAAAATCATCGACTCTCCTATTAAAAGGCTCGGCATAAGCCTGGACGGGACTGAAGCCACACATAATTACATCAGGCAGGTCGGAGACTCTTTCCAGAAAGCCGTCAACGGCGCAAAGCTCCTGATGGAAAAAGGCATCTCCATCGGCATCGTAACTCATATCTCGAAACTCAATATCATGGAACTGGAAGCGATGTACGAAACATTTACCGGCCTGGGCTTCAGCTTCTGGCAGATCCAGATGGCTTTCCCGCAGGGCAGGATGAAAGAACATCTCGAACTTGTCTCGGAACCCGAAGATATGCTGACCGTGGCCCGGTTTATGGAAGATAAACGGAAGGAAAACAAAATCCGGATCGTGCCGGGCGACAACCTTGGATATTATTCGTCTTATGATATCGGGGCATCCGACTGGCACGGCTGCTTCGGAGGGAGATGGCTCATCGGGATATGCGCAAACGGCGATATCAAGCCCTGCCTTTCTCTGCCGCCTGAATTTGTCGAAGGAAACATCAGGCAAAGGAGCCTGAAAGAAATCTGGGAAGACCCGGAAAATTTCAAATTCAACAGGTTCCTTTCAAAAGACAAGCTGGGAGGCCGTTGTAAAGATTGCGATAAGGGAGAGTTATGCTGGGCCGGTTGTAAGGTTACGGCATATGCGATGACGGGGGATCTCTTCAATAACCCGTATTGCCTTTACCGCCTTGAAAAAGAGAAAGCCGAAAGTTGAGCGGGCCATGAAACCGGATCTTTACCTGGACAAAGAAAACAGGATTGCATTTTCCAGGAGCCACGGCGCCGGGAGCTTCTCCCTTGTAGTGTCGGTGCGGGACGGCACGGCTTACGAAGACAAAGACGAATGGGGAGCCGGGCATTTCCTTGAACACCTCCATTTCCAGGGTTGTAAAGGGTACCCTTCTTTTTTCGACCTGGTGAGGGCGGTTGAAGAAAAAGGAGGCCGGTTCGCCGCTCAGACCGTAAGGCAGGCGGTAACTTTCTGGATAAAAGTCCCTGCCGAATTTGCCGGTTTCGCATTTTCGCTCCTGGGCGATATGTTTGCCACATACGAATTTTCGGCCGGATCAATCGAAAAAGAAAAGAAAATTATCCATGAAGAGGTATCCCGCGAAAAACACCAGCCGTCCCTCTATAATTCGATCCGGCTTGAAAACAAGCTTTTATCGCCCCGGCCCTTATGCCGCCATCCGCTGGGGCCGCCGGAAGGCGTAAATTTTTCCGGAGAATTTATTTCCAGCTATAAAAAGCGCGTTTACAACGCTGAAAATTTCATGTTCGGAGCCTGCGGGGACATGGATTTTTCAGAAGTAAAAAACAGTATCTCGGCCTTCTTCCCTCCCTCGTCAGACGCCCCGCGTCCCCTGGCAGCCGGTGAATATCCTGTTGAAGACGCGGATAAAAAAATTGACATCGTCCCCTTCCCTTCAAAGCAGCAGGTCAGCATGGCACTGGGAACGGCGATACCGCGCGAAAATGATAAGACCCCGCTGACGGCGCTTTTCATAAATACAATGATCGGCGCGGGTTTCGGCTCGATCCTCTTTCAAAAATTCAGGGTGGAAAACCCGTATGCTTATCTCCCGACGACCTCTTTAAGATTCTATCCCGGCATATTGACATTCAGGATGAATATCCAGGTTTCCCCGCCGAATCTAAACCCTTCGCTTTCGCTCATATTTAAAACATTGAAAGAGCTTGCCAGCGGAGAAATCAAAGATGAAGACATCGCAAGGACCCGCGGCACATTGAAAGGCGCCCTGCTTTACAGGAGCGAAGATACTCTTGAGACTGCAAAATTTATCAACTCGAGCCTGGTTACCGGGGAAGAACCTGAAGAGCCCGCCAGGCTGCTTGAAAAGATCAACAATATATCGAAGGAAGATCTGATAATCTTTGCAGGCAGGCACCTGGCGCCGGACGGCTTAAAGATCTCTCTCATGGGAGACGTCGAAAACATAAAGGAGGAGTTATATAAATGTCAGGATTTGAATTCAACCATATCGGAGTGGTAACGAACAAACCGGATGATGCGATAAATTTTTATAAAAATTTCATGGGCTTTGCCGTCGAAAAAGATTTTAACGTCCCCGGGATGAGGATGGTACTGCTGGACGGGGCCGGTTGTAAAGTCGAGCTTTTATGCCCGGAAAAAGAAGCCCAGAAAGTCGGTCCAAGGCATATTGCATTTACGGTCTGCGATATCGACCGCCTTTTCGAAGAAGCTGTGGCGGCGGGGTTCATGGTTTACCCGCCTGGAATTCAGACGCATGAAAACCTCAGGTTTTTCTTTCTGAAAGCCCCCGGCGGAGAAGATATTGAGCTGATGGAGGTAAAAGATGCTTGAACGCTTCACCGGCAAAACAGCGCTTATAACCGGGGGAAGCTCCGGCGTAGGAAGAGCCGCCGCTTTAATGCTGGCAGTTGACGGAGCCGATGTTATCATAATGGGAAGAGATGAATCCCGCCTGAAAGAAACCCTCGGATTTATCGAAGAAAGAGGGAGAAGCACCGATTATTATATATGCGATTTAAGCTCCCCGGAGAATATCGATGAGGTGGTTCCTGAGATCCTGAAAAAGGCCGACGGCATCGATTTCCTCGTAAACTGTGCAGGAGCCCCCCTTTTAAAGAAATTTTCAGAAACGACACTGGAGGAGTGGAACTACACCTTCGGGGTCAATTGTACTTCGGTTTTTCTCCTGTCCCAGTTTATCGTCCGGGATATGATTGAAAAAAAGGCTCCCGGCAAGATTGTTAATGTTGCTTCAACAGTGGGCAAATCACCCCAGGCTTATGCCTCCGCTTATTCTGCTTCGAAAGCGGCGATCATCGCGCTTACCCGCTCGCTTTCCAGGGAGCTTGCATCTTACGGGATAACGGTTAACGCAGTTTGCCCAGGCGCGGTAAATACGCCGATGCTCAACTCTTATACAATCCCGGGGTTGGCAAAATTTTTCAAATCTTCCGAAGAAGATGTTTTGAAAAGGATCAAGGGCGGCAACCCTCTTAAAAAGATAGCCGAGCCTGCTGAAATAGCAGAGTTGATAGGGTTTCTCCTCTCTTCCGCTGCAGACGATATAACGGGCCAGGCAATAAACATGGACGGCGGCGTCGAATATTATTGAGTTATTTAATTGAATTCTGTAAATTTTCGCCTGCTCAACCCTGCTTTTTTAAGCTATAATATTTCACAGGCTCGTAAGCCTGCAAATACGCCCGGCATGCTTGAATTTCCTGAAAAAGGATATATTTATATACATGTCAAAACTGGTTGAGATTAAAGGCCTGAATTCAAGATTTTATTAAGCGGAGAGAAAACAAATTGGCAGTCATAACAACGATAGAAGGAAAATGCCGGCGCTGCTATGCATGCGTCAGGGCATGTCCCGCGAAATCGATCCAGGTAAGAGAGGGCCAGGCAAAAGTAATCGGAAGCAGTTGTATTGACTGCGGTTATTGTGTGCGCGCCTGCAGCCTGAACGCAAAACAGGTTAAAAGCGGCCTGGAAAAAACGAGGAAACTTCTTTCGTCCGGGAAGCCCCTGACCGCCCTTGTCTCCGGTTCTTTCCCGGCAGCCTTCCCCTTCCATAAATACGGGCAGGTAATAGAAGCCTTCAAAACCCTCGGTTTCGGCAGGGTCGTCGAGACGGCTTTCGGCGCAAACCTTATCAAGCGGGAATATATCCGCCTGATGCAGGATGAAAAATACCCTGTTTTGATAAGCTCTCTGTGCCCGGCGCTTGTCAAGTATATCGAGAAATATCAGCCCGACCTGGTGAAATACCTGGCACCCGTAGTTTCGCCGATGACTGCGACCGCCCGCTACGTCAAACAGTATCTTGAACCCGACGGCTATATCATCTTCATAGGTTCTTGTATAGCCAGGAAATCGGAATTGCTGGACCCTCAGGTACAAACCCATGTAGATGAGGTACTGACATTCGACGAATTTGAAATATTGCTTGAAGAAAATAATGTAAAAATTTCCGACCTTTCGGAATCTTTGCCAGAACCGCTGCCTGCGGGTCTTTCCCGTATATATGTCCTTTCCGGCGGCCTTCTGAGGGCTGCCGAAAAATTGATAGACATAGCCGATAAAGATGTAATCGTCTCCTCCAGGCCGGAAAGGGTGCTCCCCCTCCTGGCTTCTTTAAGCGAAGGCAATATAAGCGGGAAGTTTTACGACCTTTTATTGTGCGACTCCTGTGTTGCCGCGCCTAAAATGCCTAACCGGGTTTCTGTAAGCGCAAGGAAAGAAATTATCCAGCAATATACCGGGGAAGCGCTGAAAAATGACCCGGAGATGGAACTTCCTGAGATCGACCTGTCCCGCGAATTTTTAAAAACGCCCGTAACACTGCCGAAGCCGGGCGAGAAAGAAATCCTGGATATCTTAAAAAGCATGGGCAAAGTAAATTCGGAAGACCAGTTTAACTGCGGCGCGTGCGGCTACAACACTTGCCGGGAAGAGGCGATAGCGATATTCCAGGGGCTTGCCGAAAAAGAGATGTGTATGCATTACCTGCTCGACCGGTTCGAAGAGGCCCAGGAATATCTTATCCATACCGAAAAGATGACCTCGCTGGGCCAGATGGCGGCGGGTGTCGCGCATGAATTGAATAACCCGCTTGCAGGCGCGCTCATTTACATAAGGCTTCTCCTGAAAAAACTTGGCAACGCCGGTAAAGATATCGAGCGGGAGGATTTTTCAAGCTACCTTTCAAGGATAGAAAAAGAGATAGGCAGGTGTTCCAAGATCATAAAGAACCTGCTGGATTTTGCCCGCCAG
This sequence comes from Chloroflexota bacterium, assembly GCA_023475345.1. GTDB lineage: Bacteria > Vulcanimicrobiota > JAMCWD01 > JAMCWD01 > JAMCWD01 > JAMCWD01. The sequence goes on from JAMCWD010000001.1 coordinate 326,200, forward strand.
AACCCGCCGAATTTCGTCATGGTCAATATCAATGAAGTGATAGAAAACAGCATAACCCTGCTAAAGCACCAGGCGGAGCTTTCGAACGTCGAGATTATACTGGACCTCCAGGAAAATCTCGGGGCCGTCCGTGCGGATTCCGACCAGATCGAACAGGTACTCATCAACATGATGTTAAACGCAATTCAAGCGATGTCTGAGGGGGGCGCCCTCACATTGAAAACGCGCAATGTCCCCGGAGATAAGTATATAGAAATAAACGTCGGGGATACCGGGTACGGCATATCGAAAGAAAATCTGAGCCGCCTTTTCACTCCGTTCTTCACGACAAAGACCAGGGAAAGAGGCGTCGGGCTGGGGCTTGCCGTCGTCCACGGCATAATCCAGAAACACCGCGGCAATATTGAAGTTAAAAGTGAAGAGGGCAAAGGTACCACCTTCACCATCCACCTGGAGGTATTCAATGAACAAGACGGGCCGGATACTGGTAGTTGACGACGAAGAAAGTGTACGTGAATCTCTGGCCTTATGGCTCGAAGACATAGGGCACATAGTTTATAAGGCCGAGGACGCCTACAAGGCTTTGAAGATCCTCCACGACACGGATTGTGACGTCATGCTCGTCGATATGAAGATGCCGGGCATGGATGGGGTTGATCTCATAAAAAGGGCGCGGGAGCTTATCCCCGGCCTCCCCTGTATAGTAATAACCGCTTACGCGAGCATCCCGTCTGCAATAGAGGCAATGAAAGAAGGCGCTTTTGACTACCTTCAAAAGCCTTTCTGCCCGGAGCGCATCGAGATATTGATAGACAATATCCTGATACAGAAAAGCCTTGAAGAAGAAAACATCCTGCTCAGAAAAGAGCTTGAAAAGAAGTTCCGCCTCGACGATATAGTCGGCAAAAGCGACAAGATGCAGAAAGTATTCGATCTGGTAAGGACCGTTGCAAAAAGCAGCGCCTCGGTATTGATCCACGGCGAAAGCGGCACCGGCAAGGAACTGATAGCCCGCGCAATACACCAGCATTCCGACAGGGCCGATAAGCCCTTTGTTGCAACCAGTTGCGCCGCCATACCGGAGACTTTGATCGAAAGCGAGCTTTTCGGACACGAGAAAGGCTCGTTCACGGGAGCTATAGCAAGAAAAATCGGCAGGTTCGAGGAAGCTCACGGCGGGACGCTCTTCCTGGATGAAGTCAGCGAGATCCCTATGCCCCAGCAGGTATTGCTGCTCCGGGTACTCCAGGAAAAAGAACTCCGGCGGGTCGGCGGGAACGAATTGATTAAAATAGACGTAAGGATCATATCGGCAACCAACAAGGACCTCCAGAAATTAATAGCGGAAGGAAAATTCAGGGAGGATTTGTTTTACCGCCTGAACGTGGTTAATGTAAATATCCCGCCCCTGAGAGAAAGAAAAGAAGACATCACACCGCTTGCAAATTATTTCCTGAGAAAATTCAATGCGGAAAACCGGAAGTCCCTGAGAGGTTTTACCGATGACGCAAAGGCCGCACTGCTGAAAAAAGACTGGCCCGGGAATGTGCGCCAGCTTGAAAACGCAATCGAACACGCGGTCATCATAGCCCGTGGAGACCTTGTCGATATGGGAGACCTGCCCGGCGACCTGATCGATGCGGAGTCCCTCGGCGAAAAAAAGAAAGATAAGATGCTCACACTTGAAGAACTTGAGAAGGAACATATACTCGAGGTCCTTGAGCTTGCCGGAGGGAACAGGACTAAAGCCGCATCATTGCTGGGCATAAGCAGGGTATGCCTGTACGATAAGCTTAAAAAATACGGGATCGACGGTTAATTTTTTCCTGTCCTGCTGAAGTTTGTGCGGCTATTAATTTAACTCCCTGTGTACAATTTTTTAACAAAAGTACCTTTTGACTGTAAGGTTAACTTACAACTTTTCTCAATAAAATTTCTCCTCCAAACAACTATTTTTGATGCCAAAATTTATTTTACCCTTGATATTGCACGAATTTTGCCGGTTCAGAGGTTATATTCCTGAAATCTGGCAATTTGATTGCTCAGTGTTAGTCGGAGGTGATCGACATGATGAAGACTAAAGAAAAAATCCTAATAGTAGAAGATGAAGACATCATGAGAGACGCCCTTACCGAATGGCTTTCCGACAGCGGCTATAACGTGGACTCCACCCCGGACGGCTATGAAGCTCTCAAAATCCTGGAAGGAAAAGATGTCGCCATAATGCTCGTCGATCTCAAGATGCCCAAAATCGACGGTCTTTCCGTGCTGAAGATGGCAAAAGAAAAGAAACCCGGTGTTAAAGTGATAATGATAACCGCATATCCTTCCATTGAGACCGCCGTTGAAGCAGGCAAGGCAGGCGCCGAAGACTATATCTCAAAGCCTTTCACGCCTGAAGCCATTGAAAAGGCAATAAACGACCTGCTTGTTAAGGACACGGCCGGACAGGCCGAAGACAAGCTGATGGCCGAAGCGGTCAAAGCGATCCCTGTAAAAAAAGAAGAGTACTCGATAGATGAGGCAAAAGAGTTGTTCATGAAGGGCAATTTCGCCCTGGCGAAATCGGCGTTTGAAACCATCCTCAGAAAAGAGCCTGCAAACATGGAAGCCAGGCTGTTCCTGAGCAGGGTTCACAGAGCCGTCGAAGAGGGGAGATCCCCTGTTATAGCAGGCAAGGAAGCCGCTGCTGCCCCCGAGACCGAGCGGAAAGAGTGTATCTGGATGAAGTCCGGCGTGGTCTCCTACCGCCTCTGCTATAACGACTACGACTGCACATCCTGTGAATTCAACCAGCAGATAATGGAGGAGCGGAAGAAAGCCAAGACAGACACCCGCTTCGACGAGGAGATGGAAGCTCTCAGGAGGCAGCCCGCGACACAGCGCAAGTGCCGGCACATGCTGAGCGGAAAAGTAGCATACCGTGTATGCTCCAAGCTTTACCAGTGCGGAATATGCGAATTCGATCAGCAGGTTGAAGATGTAGGGATGAAGTAATCCCTGACCCCAAAACCCTCTGGGGTATACTCCATATAAGAACCCGCCTAAATCCCCCCCCTGGCGGGTTCTTCATTTTTTGTAAGGCCCGGATCCGGTGTCCTGGTACTGGTGCCCGGATTACTCCAGTTTTAAAAGGACGGCGTCCTTCTTTGCTTTTTCTTTAAGCTTCGGCTCCAGCATCAGGGCTTTTTTCAACTCTTTGCGGGCCCCGGCGGGATCCGATACCGCAAGCGCCACCGCCATGCCGTAATGAGCATCGGCTGAATCGGGATTTATGCTTATCGCTTTCTTGAAATACCCGGCGGCTTTTCCGGGATCTTTTTCAACCAGGGCTATCTCCCCCAGCCCGACATAATTTTCATCGGCTTCGGGATAAATCTCAAGCGCCTTTCTGAACTGCTCCCCGGCTTTCTCAAGTTCTCCCTTTTTAAGCGCTACCAGGCCCAGGCCGTAATGGCCGTCGTCATAAAGGGGGTTCACTTTTAAAATATGCCTGAACTGCTCTTCGGCCTCTTTAAAATCATTTTTCTCCAGGGCAACCAGGCCCATGCCATAATGAGCGTCTTCAAAATCCAGGTTTACCACAAGGGCTTTTTCATAAGAATTTTTCGCCTTTTCCAGATCTCCGGATTTCTTGTAAACATTGCCGATATAATAATACGCCCTGTAAAAGCCGGGGTCGATGCTCAATGCCTTTTCATACTGCTTCAGGGCTTTTTCATACTCACCGGTACTGAAATAAACATCACCAAGCCCGATATGCCCGTACACCGATCCAGGGTCGGCCTTAATCACCTTCTCGTAATATTTACGGGCTTCGGCGTATTTCTTTGTCTCATAATTCGCATCTCCGAGACCTATCAACGCCGCCTGGGATGAAGGGTTCAGCTTGAGTGCCTTATAATACAACTCTTTCCCTTTCTCATACTCTTTTTCGTCCAGCGCTACATCGCCCAGGCCGGTGTAAGCCCTTTCGTTTCCCGGCTCGATTTCCAGGATTTCGTTATATTGATTCTTTGCTTTTTCAAGATCGTTTTTGTCCATGTAAAGGTCCGCAAGGCCGAACCTGGCAGGCAGGGATTTCGGGTTTAATTTTACCGCCCCCTCGAACTCTTTAAGAGCGTTTTCATACCTGCTCTGCCTGTTATATAGCTCCCCCAGCTTGACCCATGCTTTTTCATAAGCCGGGTCCAGCGCCTTGCCTTTTTTATATGCTTTTTCTGCTTCGTTCGGCCTGCCCAGCACCGCCAGCGCTTCTCCGAGACCCACCCATGACCTGAAAGATCCGGGCCTTTGCCTGACGGCCTCCCGGAAATATGCCTCCGCTTTCTGCGGGTCTTTCTGCATCATGGAGATCTCGCCGAGCTTGAAAAGCGCGAATTCGTTCAGGGGGTTTATCCTCAGGGCTTCCTTGAATTCCTTTGCCGATTCCTCATACTTTTTTTGCTTGAATGCAAGGTTGCCCAATCCGTCGTGAGCATCCTCGTAATCGGGATGTATCTTCATCGCCATGTTATAGTCGCAAAGAGCTTCGCCATCCCTGTCACGGAGCCTGTTTATATCGCCCAGGCCGATCCATGCGTCTTCTTCCCGGGGGTTGATTTTCAGTGCTTTCTCCAGGTAAGCCCCGGCTTTATCCAGGTTGTTCCTGTTATATTCGACATCGGCAAGGCCTGTTAAGGCATCGTCTGAATACGGGTTGACCTTTAATGCGCCGCCGTAATATTTCTCTGCGGAATCCAGGTCGTCTTCTTCGAAAGCAAGGTTCCCCATGCCGACAAGCGCCTGCTCGGAGCAGGGATTTATCTCCACAGCTTTCTTGTAGTGTTCTTTCGCCTTATCAAACTCCCGCTTTCTGAGATATAAATCGCCAAGCCCGATATGAGTGTCCTTGTACGAGCCGGGATTTATGGCAAGGGCTTTCTTGAAGTAAGATTCCGATTTTTCCAGATCCCCTTTTTCAAGGTACAGGAACCCAAGCGACGCATAAGCATCTTCCTGGTATGGGTTGTTATCTACAGCTTTCAATAATATCTTTTCCGATTCATCCAGCTTTTTGGTCGCCAGCAGGATATTGCCCATCTCCACCTGGGCACAGTAATAACCCGGCTGGATAGCGAGAGATTTCTTCAACGCCTTCTCGGCCTTATCGAATTTTCTCATATTGAGATAAACGCTCCCCATGCCGCTGTATGCGTCCTGGAGGAAATCTGGGTCAAGCGACAGGGCTTCCTTGTACTGGTCCATGGCGTTTTTAAAATCGTATTTTTCAGAGGCGATTTCCGCCAGGAGGACGTGGGCGCTTGCAAAAATCGGATCTTTTTTAATAACCTGTTGAACAAACTTTTCCGCTTCGTCGTACTCTTTCATTTCGTAAAGGATGCTTCCCATCGTAAGCATGCCCTCAGTCGAATCGGGATTTATAACGAGAGACCTTCTTGCGGTTTCCTTTGCGCGTGCGAAATCGTTCAGTTCGAGATAATTCAACGCAAGGCCGTTCCATGCCATCGCATCGTAAGGGTTAAGCTCTATCGCTTTACGGAACGCTTTCTCGGCTTCGTCATATTTATACTGATCTTTATACAGGCCGCCGAGAACCATATATGCCTGGGAATCGTCCGGGTGATTCTCCATGTATTTTTTCAGCAGGTCTATCCCGTTTTTAAATTCTTTCTGGCTCCGGTAAAGATCCGCACGCGACACATCTATCGAACCGATCCCGCCCTCGCTGTCGCCGAACCCGGCGGCCCTTGCCTCGGCAAGCAGCTTCTGGGCATCCTTGACCCGGCCCTGTATCCTGTATAGATGGCTCATGGCCAGGAGAAGCCTTTCGTTGTACGGGTCAAGCTCAAGGCCCTTACCGTACTGTTTTCCAGCTTTTGCAAACTCTCTCTTGTCCTCATAAACTGCGCCCAATTTCAGATGGAGGTCTGCATTATAAGGATCGCTCCCTATTGCGGCAATAAGCTCATCTTCGGAAGCCGAAGGCACATCACCGGCCGTGCCCGTCCCGGTGGCGGAGGGCAAAGGGGGCAGGTCGGAAAAAGGATCTATCACATGCTTGCTGCAGCCTGAAACAAGGATGATTGAAAATAGCAAAAACGCCAGGATATTTTTCAACTGGGAGACTCTCCCTTTTCGTCCTTCAAAAGTTTCTTGAATTCGGGGTTGTCTTTAAATACAGAAAATGCCGGTTCTTTCCCTGCGTCAGCCTTGAGAGAATCGTCGTATGTCGAAAGAGCCTTTTTCAGATGTTCCATCGCCTCGTTCTTGTTCTTCCCGACAAGCATCAGCGCTTCAAGGTAATGGGCGTTCCTGTCTTCGGGATCCAGTTGTAGTGCTTTTTCAAGGTTCTCCTTTGCTTCCCCGACCCTGCCCTGCCCATACAGGAACCTTGCATATTTCGCATGTGCCATAGCATAGTCGGGGTTGAGCTTCAGTGCGCCTTTGAAGTCATCTTCGGCGGTTTTTTTGTCATTTTCCATGATGGCTATATCGGCAAGCCTGAGGTAGGCTTCGCCGAAATGAGAGTCGAAGGAAAGCGCCTTCCTGTATGAAGCCTTAGCTTCATCAAGCCTGCCCTGGGCTACTCTCAGGTCGCCCATGCCGAAATAGGCGTCGGGATAATTGGGCCGGAACTTCGCCGATTTTTTCAGCATCTCTTCCGCCTTATCATACTTGCCCATAACGGTATAAAGGACCCCCAGTTCGTAATGGACACAGTAATCGTTGGGATAAAGTTTCAGAGATAACAGGAGCGATTTCTCGGCCTTCCCGTATTCTTTCATGCCGCAGTAATCTTCGCCCAGGTAAAGATGCGCATCGGCATAATCGGGGTCAAGCTCGAGGGCTTTTTTGTGGTATCTGGCGGCCTCATCGTATTCTCCGAGATCATTCTTCACTCCGCCCAGTGCGACCCATGCATCGATATTTTCCGGGTCAAGCTCAAGCGCTTTCCTGTGGGTGCGTTCCGCATCCCGATACCGTTTTTGCTCGTAATAAATCTCGCCAAGCCCGACGAGCGCATTTGCATTATCCGGCTGAATCTTGAGGAGCTTTTCATAAGCTGCGGCCGCTTCTGGAAGTTTATACATATTGAAATAAATCCCGCCGAGCACAAAAAGCGCATCGGGATAATCCGGCGATATGGCAAGAGCTTTTTCAAGGTTCTTTAATGCTTCGTCATAACTTTTCTGCTCGGAAAGCGCCTCTCCAAGCCTTATATAGGGATCGGGGCTGTTGGGATCATACTCAACGGCCTTTTCCAGTTCTTCTACCGCGGCCGAGGGCTTATGCTCCCTTAAAGCCAAGGAACCCAATCCCAGCCTTGCGGAAGAACTGCCGGGGTTAATCTCCAGAACCCTGTTGAATTCTTCCCTCGCCTGATCATATATCCTCTGCTTAAGGCAAAGGTTGCCCAGGGCCAGGTGTACCGGCTCACTTTCGGGAGCAATTTGAGCGGCTTTATCAAGCGTCTCCCTGGCCATATCATAATGATCCTCGTTTGTGTATAACTCGCCGAGGCCGATGAGGGCGCCCAGGTATTTGGGATCGATTGAAAGAGCGGTCTTGTACGCTTTTTCTGCTTCATCTGTCCGCATCTCTTTTATATGGAAATCACCCATGCGGGAGTAATATTCGGCAGTGCCTTTATTGCCGGAAACCTGGCTGTTTTTTACATTGCCGGAAGTACAACCGGTTACAACGATCAAAGCAAGGATCATGAGGTTACGAAACGACGATTTAAACATAATAATACTTCCCTTGAGGGTTTGAACTCCTGACGGTTTTTTTAGATAAATTTATTTACCTACACTGTTAACTCTAATCTCCCGGCGCCCCCGGAGCTTTTGTAACGCCCGGCTGGTTTTGAGATCCCTGGGGACTTGATTTTGTCTCAGGCTTGTTTTTTCCAGGCCCGTAAGATCCCTGTTCGACTTTTTTAACAGGGTTGGGAACCCCTTTAATCGAGGGAGTCGGCTTGCTGCCGGGAGCCGATGTAGCGGTACTTTCGGGAGTTGGAAATCCTTTAATGGTCGGAGGAGGCGTGCCTTCCGTTTCCTTATTCACTTCTCTGACGGTTTCGAGAGCCTTTTTTGCCGTCTCGTTCCCGGGATCAATCTTAAGCAGCTTCTGTAATGTTTTCTCGGCGTCATCCAATTTGCCTTGAGCCTTAAATATTTCAGACCTGATAATATATGCTTCCTGACGCCCGGGATCAAGCTTCAGCGCCATTCCATTATATTCAAGCGCCGTATCGTATTTCATCTGCTGGTAATATATCTTTCCCAGCGCCGTATATGCCGATACCTTTTGCTCTTTGCATTCCTTTATCTTATCTTGAAGAGTTTCGGGTTCTTCTACGTCCTCCGCCGTAGCGCTTGCGGCAGGCGCTTCCTTCAGCTTTTTTTCAACTTTATCGTTGAATTCAATGGACTTCTTCAAGGCCTCTTCGGCTTCTTTATAATGCTTGCGATCCCGGTAAGAATCTGCCAGGACAAGATAGGCGCCGACATTTTCGGGGTTTATAGAAATTAGCTTTTTTGCAGTTTCCTCGCCCCTGTCATACTTCCGCTGTTTTAAATACAACTGTGCCAGCATCAGCAGGTTCTTTTCATCGTTCGGTTCATTTCTGATAGATGTAAGGAGGTCGTATTCCATCGCTTCAAATTTTTCAACAGGCGTACCGAAAAATTCAGTCTGGCTTTCGCCTTCCATATTAACAACGTTCGACGGTGTTGGAACACCGGATGCGGACGGCTCCGGCGTGGAGGCCGGAGTGGCACCCGTTTCGGCCTCCGGGGTACTCTGGGCCGGCTTTGAAACGACAGGTGTTCCGGCAGGTTTACTCCGACCGCCCGCACAACCTGAAAAAATAAAGCCTGCCGTCATCAATAATATCAACAGATAACAAACAACTCTCACCTTACATCATCCTCCCCGGAATTATTTAGCTTTTGTGCTTTCCTTGGATTTATCTATAACTTTCCCTTCGGCTGGGACTCCGGTTTTTACTCCCGTCCCTGTACCTGCGGCCTGAGAAGATGCGTCTGTTGAGCCAAGAGGCGGTAAATATTTACCTTCAAGAATCTGGATACTACGCTTGACAGATGCCGCTTCTTCCCTCCTGCCGTCTTTCTCCAGCCTGTCTGCAAGAATCTTGTCGTTTTCCATGAGCTTCTTCTTTGTCTGTTCATATTCAGGTGATTTCAACCTCTTTTGAATTTCCATCAACTGGTTAAGAACAACAGACTGTTCACTATAAAATTGTATATCTGTCCTGTTTTCTTTTTCTGATAACCCTATTGCTTCTTTCAGCATCGCCATCGCTTCTTCGTTCTTTTTCTCGTATGAGTAGGTTATGCCGAGATTCTTAAGCGTATAAGCAAGATAATAATTATTCTGATAACCGGGATTCGCCTTTGCAATCTTCAATGCTTGTAAGAAATAAATCTCGGCATCGGGATAGCGTTCTTTCTTAATGTACAGCTCCCCGAGTGAATTCAATGTCGACAGGGCTTCCGGAGATTCTTTGCCTATTTTTTCTTCGATGGTTTTTAAAGATTTTAAAAAGTATTCTTCGGCTTTCGGCATCGTTTCTTCTTTTAAAACATAGAGATTTCCGATATCATGAAACGTCAAGGCAAGGCTTGCAGGATTTTTATCGGCAGCTTTCTCTTTTATTGCAAGTGACTTTTCATAATATTTAAGAGCTTCTTCATTCCTGCCCTGGCGTATATATACATTCGCAAGCTCGTTGTAGCTGTCGGCAAGCAGGTTGGGATTTCCCCCGGCATTTTTTTCGTTTTCATCAACACTTTCTTTGACCAATTTCTCAGCTTTTGAAAAGTTGCCGGAATCCAGCAACTGCATAACTTCCTTTCCTTTTTTTGCACCTTCATCAATTGTAGCGGCGGCTTGTTGTGCAGAAGGAGTCTGTGCCTGCTGCTCCGTCCTTTTTGATTGGCAGCCCATAGAGAATGCCAGCGATAAAACCAACAGTAACAAAATTAATTTCCGCATTCTAACACCCCCTGTTTTTTAGCTTATTTATTATACCATAAATGTAGCTCCCGCCTCTACTTACAGAAGCAAACAATGAACAAGATTTCGAAAAACTCCGGTATATATTATCATCTATATGCTGTACGTGGTTTATTCTTACAATTAAATCTGATAATATTATCTGGAGAAACTTAGAATGCGGGGAACTGATGAATCACAGTCTAATGCGGTTTTTGTTGATCCTTTCCTTGCTCATAATTATTACCGGATGTCCGAGGGAAGATGAAAGAGGGCCTATAAATGCCGGCGACCACGATACCTTATCTGCTCCTTCATCATCAAGAGACGGATCGAGATCCGGCGGCGGCCGTGATTATCATTCGAATATATCCGAAGCTTTACTGGCAAAAGTTCAAAAGGCCGAAAACGAGATGGAATCCTTTAACCGGGAGGGAAAATATAAAGAATCCGTATCCGCCGGGGAATCGGTCGTCAGGGAATGCAAATCATTGACAGATCCCAACTTATGCGTTCTTATCCAGGATCTTGGAAATGCCTGCCTTGCCGCCGGAGAGCTTGATAAGGCAAACGAATATTTTCAAAGGTCTCTGGAAATGAGGCAAAAAATTTACGGGAAGGAAAGCCTGGAATTGGTGGTCTCCCTTCAAGGGCTGGCTGCGTTATACCATGAAAAGGCGCTTTATCAAAAGGCTGAGGATATGCTCAAACAGGCGCAGGAAATAGCCGTCAAACATGCACCCGAATCATTGGATTATGCAAATATCCTTAACCAGTTGGCCGAGTTGTACCATGACCGGGGCCGGTATGAAGATTCTTATCCGTTATTCAAGGAATCCATAGCGTTACAGGAAAAATTAAGGAAAAAAAATGATCCTGAGCTTGGAGCCGTGCTTTCAAATTACGGTGTGCTTCTGCGCACCATGGGGAAATATAAAGAGGCGGAATCCATTCTGGAAAAAGCCGTAACGATCCGGGAAAAAACGCTCGGCCTCAATCACCCGGAAGTCGCTGTGAGCCTGAACTCTCTGGCCATGCTTTACCAGGCCGCAGGCGATTATTCAAAAGCTGAAAAAGCCGGCCTCCGGGCTCTTTCCATAAGAGAAAAATCCCTGGGAAAAGATCATCCCCAGACTGCCACCAGCATTGTTTTTACTGGCGTGATGCTGGCGCGGCAGGATAAAGCGCGCGAGGCGATACCTTATTATATGAGGGCCCTGGAAATTTTTCAAAAAAAACTCGGAAAAGATCACCCGGAAGTTTCAACCACGCTCCTTTATCTTGCCCAGGCATACCGCGCATTGGGGGAAGATGCCGAAGCGGGCAAATTAAGCAAGGAAGCATACCGCAAGGAAATCTCAATGCTGGGCGAAAAGCATCCACAGCTTGCGGTGGCGCTGCTCGAACAGGCCAACCAGCGCCTGGCCGCCGCAGATTATGAGAATGCCGCCCTGCTCGCCGGGCAGGCCCATAAGCTCCTGGCTAATTCCATGGGAGAAAGAACCCCCCAGGTCGGCGACAGCCTGCTTGTTATGGCATCATCATATCTTGGCCGGAATAACCCCGGTAAAGCCGCCGAATTCGCCGGGCAGGCATTGAAGTTAAATGAAGAAGTGCTTGGAAAAAATCATCAGCAAACAGGCACGGCATACCACTACCTGGCAACGGCATCGCTCATGAAAGGGAAGCCCGCCGAAGCCGAAAAATACGCACAAAAAGCTCTCAAAATCAGTTCCGGTAACGGTCAAAATACAACCGCATTTGCCCGCGATACTGCATTGATGGCCAGAATCTATAAGGATAAAGGAGATTTTTCGAAGTCGGAAGATCTATACAAAAAAGCTCTGGAAATCCAGAAAGGCTCTGCCGGCCAGGAAAATGCCGCTTACGCCTCGATTCTGGCACAACTGGGGGAATTATACCAGGAGGCGGAACGCCACGATGAAGCGCTGTCCCTGGCCACGCAGGCATTGGCAATCGACAGGAAAATTTTGTCCCCGCGTCACCCAGACCTGGGAAGAGATTACAACCTGTACGGTTGTATCATGCTTTCGGACGGCAAAAAAGAAGAAGCACTTGATTCGTTCAAAAAAGCGCTTTCTATAAAAGAAAAAACCGGAGGCAAAGATTCGCTTGAAGCCGCCGCCGTCCTTGTAAATATGAGCCAGTTGTATTCGGATGCCGATGAGATAAAAAAAGCAAAAGAAGCCGCAGAAACCGCAAAGGCAATATATGAGAAAAAGATTGGAAAGAACAGCCCCCTGACTGCATCGGCCATGATATCCCTGGCACAGGTGGCCGCAAAAGAAGGCAATACAGGGAAAGCCCGTTCCTTGATGCAGGAAGCTTTAAGCATAAAATCCGGGAAAATGGGTAAGAATCATATAGATGTCTTAAGGGAACAATTAAGGATGGCCGAGATTATCTCAAAAGATGATCCGGAAAAAGCAATTGAAATTTACAAGGAGGTGATACCTCCTCTTGAAAAAACCCTGGGGGAATCATCCCTTACGTTGATAAATGCAAAAAAGTCCGCGGAGAATCTTAAAAAGATACTTGAGCAAAAAACGACTAAAAAAGCTACGCCTTCCAAGGGCAAGGCTATAATTGACGAAAATCATTGATTCTCCATTGCGAAAAAGTATCGGTCAATCATTCGGATTTCCATTTTATCAGGGGTTTTATATCGCTTGTGATTTATTTCACTTTGTGATATGATCTCTAAAATTTACCTGGAGGACCCTGCCCGTGCGTGTTTATAAAATATCCAAACAGGATGAAAAAAAGCTTTTCAAAGTCCTTGAAAAATTCGGAGAAGTATGGCTTCCTGTTAAAAAGGGCGGTAAGTGTACATTCTCAAGAATTTATTCTGAAGACCGGCTGACGTTTTCGCAGACCGAAATTTGTAACAGGCCTTTGCTTCCTTTAAAAAAGCTTCTTCTGCCTCCAGAATTCAACACGCTGGATTTCAATGCTGAAAGATATAACAGGGCCGAGCAAAATGTCCCGTCAAGAGTGGTGGTAGGCTCTCATGCGTGTGATATTCACGGAGTAAATATCCTGGACAAATTTTATACTACCGACTTTATTGACCCGTTTTACAGGGAGCGAAGGAAGAAAACAATAATCATCGGCACGTCCTGCGAGCCCGACGAATACTGTTTCTGTAACAAGACCAACACTAATATCATCGAAGAGGGATACGACCTGTTCTTCAATGACCTGGGTCACTACTATCTGGTATGGGTGGGCTCCAGCAAGGGGGACGATATTATACGCGAGGGCGACGACCTTTTCGACGAAAATATTACCGATAAAATCATCGGCGATTTCATCAACTGGAGAAAAGTTAACGAAAATTTCTTTACGAATGACATAGACTTTTACGGGGTAACCGACCTGATGGAGTTGAAATATAACGATAACGAATTATGGGAATATTTCGGGGACAAGTGTCTTTCATGCGGCCAGTGTACTATGGTATGTCCGACCTGTACATGCTTCAACGTCATAGACGATCTTGAAGTAAATAAAAATGAAGGACACAGGAGACGATACTGGGATTCGTGCATGTTCAAGGATTATTCGATGGTGGCGGGAGGCCATAATTTCAGAAAAACGAGGGCAGAGAGGCTGAAGCTCTGGTACACCCATAAGCTCAAGGCGTTTATAGGGCAGTTCGGGAATCCCAGTTGTGTCGGCTGCGGCCGTTGTATAGTTACTTGCCCCGTCGATATAAACGTGTATAACGTAGTTTCCAGGCTGAAAGGGCAGGAGAAGGAGTTGATAAGAAAATGAAGCTTGCAAATGATCCGCATTTATATACCCCGATAACGATGCGTATTATCGCCAAAAGAGATCTCTGCCCCGATGTAAGGTTTTTTCAGATGGTGCCTGCGGGCGAATTCAAGCAGGTCAAAATTGATTATAAGCCCGGCCAGTTCATGATGCTGTCCGCTTTCGGAGCCGGGGAAGGGCCGTTTTCAATTTCTTCCCCGCCTTCAAGGAAAGGGATCATAGAATTCGGCATCAGGAAAGCCGGAAAAGTAACCGAAAAACTGTTCACACTGAGAGACGGCGATACGGTGGGTCTGCGAGGGCCTTTCGGAAACGGCTTCCCTATTGAAAAGATGCTCGGTAAAGACCTGATAATAGTCGCCGGCGGCCTCGGGGTGGTGCCCCTGAGATCACTGATCTTATATGCGCTTGATAACAGGGAAAGCTTCGGAAGGATCATTTTCATCTACGGCTTCAAGAACGTGGAAGAAATGCTGTTCAACGAAGTCCTGCTGGAAATGCTGGATTCGGATCAGATAGAGCTTTACCTCACTGCGGACAAGTGCGAGGTTAAAGACGATAAATATAAAGGAAGAATCTGCGAAGGGCAGGTTACCGGCATCTTCAAAGATCTTAAGAATATTGATCCGGGCAGGACGGTAGCGGCGGTCTGCGGGCCGCCCGTAATGTACAAATTTGTGGTTGACAAGCTTCTGGAATTTAACATTGGAAAAAATAACATATTCCTTTCCCTGGAACGAAGAATGAAATGCGGCGTCGGCAAATGCGGCCATTGCAGCATAGATTATATTTACACCTGTATGGAAGGGCCGGTTTTCAGCTACTGGGACGTCATCCACATGAGAGACCTGATTTAACCGGAGGATATGATGAAAGATAAACCTTCACTCGGAGTTTACAGCTTTACAGGCTGTGCGGGCTGCCAGCTTGCGATCCTGGATTGCGAAGACCAACTTGTGGACATTTTCTCGGCTGCCAATGTCAGAGTATTTTATGAAGCCATGAGCAATAACGATGATGATGCAAAAGTGGACATAGCCCTTGTAGAAGGGTCTATAAACACCGACGAGCAGCAGGAAGAATTGAAGGCGGTAAGGGAGAAGGCGAAGATCCTTATAGCTTTCGGCTCATGCGCTCATCATGGCTGTGTTCAGGCAATGGCAAACGGTGACGGGAAATGGGAGGAACGGTTCAAGAAAGTTTACGGGGATGCCGAATTCACCGTTGCAAAGCCGATGGAAACAAGGCCCCTGCATGAATTCGTCAAAGTTGACGGCTGGATCCCCGGCTGCCCGCCGGGCGCCAGTCAGATGCTGAAGGCGCTGACACAGTTGATTAACGGCTCTCCCCCGACTTATACCAATTCTGCGGTATGTCTCGAATGCAAATTCAAGGAAAACGAATGCCTTCTTAACAAGCATATAATGTGCCTCGGCCCGCTGACAATGGGCGGATGCGGGGCGCCGTGCCCCAGCCAGAATATGCCGTGCGTGGGATGCTGGGGCATCATAGACGAAGCAAATCATGCTTCCGAACTGAAAAAACTAATGGAATACGGCTTCTCGAAAGAAGAGATCTTAAGAAGATTCCGCCTTTTCGGCGGCTCCGACATCGTCGATAAAGTATCCGAACTGCTGGAGGCAAAATAAATGAAAGTTACTGTCAACCATCTTGCGCGAGTGGAAGGCGACGGCGGTATCGTTGTCGAGATTGAAGGCGATAAGGTTAAAAACGTGGAAGTTACGATATTCGAAGGCCCCAGGCTGATCGAATCTCTCGCCGTAGGTAAATCGCCCGAAGAAAACGCTTCATTCACCCCCAGGATCTGCGCCATCTGTTCGGTTTCGCATAAGAACGCCTCAATCAGGGCATCCGAGAGGGCGCTCTCTTATCCCGAACCGGAAAAGACTTATCTCACCCGCGAATTAATGCATACGGGCGAAATTATCGAAAGCAACTCCCTCCATGTTTTTGCGCTTGCCCTGCCTGATTTCCTGGGTTATCCAAGCGTCGTGGCCATGGTCGATAAATACGAAGACGTCGTTTTAAAAGCGCTGGAGTTGAAAAAATTCGGCAATAAAATAATGAAGCTTCTGAACGGGAAGTTCATCCACGGCGAAAATGCCACGGCCGGAGGTTTCGGCAAGTACCCTGAAGAACAGGAACTTCTTGAAATAAAAGAAGAGGCGGAAGGACTCCTCCCCTTCATGCTCTCGGCAGCCGATATCGTCGGAGGGCTGGAGATCCCCGATTACCTGGAAGAAGAAACGGTTTTCGTATGCTGTAACCCGGCCGATAACAAATTCGGCTTCTGGGGAGACGAACTGATCTTCTCCGACGGCTCCGTAATCCCGTCGTCCGACTACAAGGAATACATCCTGGAAAAGACAGTCCCTTACTCCTTTGCCAAGCGATCCCTCTACAAAAACAAACCCTTCACGGTCGGCGCCCTTGCAAGGCTGATTTGTATCGGCGACAGGCTTACCGGCAAAGCATCCGAATATTATAAGAAATACAGGAATGACAGGTGGACAAAGAACCCGTTTTATAATAACCTTGCCCAGGCGATAGAGTTAATTTACGCCCTTGAAAAAATTCCCGGGCTTGTTGAAAAAACAATCGAACTGGAAGACCCCCTGCGGCAGCTTCCCGGAAGGACCGAAGGAAGAGGTGTAGGGACGGTCGAGGCCCCGAGAGGGCTCCTTGTTCACGACTACAATTATAAGGACGGACTCTGTACCGACGCGAACATCATCACTCCTACCGCGATGAACCTTGACGACATAGAAAGATATATCGGGCTTGCCGCCCGGAACCTTAATAAACAGGGAAAAGATCCGGACTATATGGCCTTTGAGTTTGAAAAGATAGCCAGGGCTTACGATCCGTGCATTAGTTGTGCAACACACCTTGTCAAAGTTATAAAGAAATGAAAGATGTCCGGGGGTTCTTAAAAGAAAAATCGCTCCGCTTCAAAAAATCCGAAATAACAATTATCGGGCTCGGCAATATCTACAGGAGCGATGACGGCTTCGGCATCGAAGCGGCACAGAGATTGAAAAAGGCAGGCTTTGCAGGCTCATACTCCGAAACTGACTGCATAGATGAAATAATACTTGAACTTTGCAATAAAAAAATTCCTGGGCTTATAATATTCCTGGACTCTTCCGACTTCGAAGGCCGCCCCGGTGAATTGAAAATTTTTTCAAAAGAAGATATTGATGATGAAACCGGGAGCCATAAGATCCCGGTAAAGCTGTATATGAAGCTTCTCGGCAAATCGGGGAAACAGTCTTATTTAATCGCAGTTAAACCTGAAACACTGGAAAACAAATTCGAGCCTTCAATGAGTGTAAGTGTTGACAAAGCGATAACGGATCTTGTTTCAAATCTATGCAATCAATTCGATGACTGACGACCGGGCGATGTCCGCCGCTTTTATTCCTTTATAACCGTCTTTTTTACCCCGACGAAATCGATGAGCCTGTGAAGGTCTGTTTTGTCGATTTCTACAAAGCGCATGCCGCCTTCCATAAATCCCGTGCCGGGCAGCTCCTTCATCCACATGACCTCTCCCACGACTTTCGGCAGGAGGATGCCGCCTTCCAGGTGTATTCTCAGGTTATATTTTCGGCCTTTTTTGATAACCATGTCTTTTTTTTCTTTTACGAACTTGAGACCTGTTTTACTGACGTCGGTCAGCGGCAAAAATGTCAATTCGCCTGTTTCCGCATCGGTACAATCGATATAAACCGATTCGATGCTTACCGGGACCCTGGCTGCGCGCTTCTTTGATTTTTCCCCTTTTTTGAAAAGCCCGAACATGGCTCTCCCCCCTTATTCTCAGAACATGGGATGTAATGACTTTCTCTTTGACAGGTTAATGATCCTGCTTGATATAATTATACGTAAATTCATATAATTGGATAACAGGGGGATTTTTACTTGATCCTAATAACCGACGGATTGTGGAGAAAAAGTCTCGGAGCGGTTCGGAGCCTGGGCCGGGCCGGCTTTGACATCTCCGTCGGCGAGATGACCCCGCTTTGCACATCCTTTTTCTCCCGGTATTGTAAGCAGCGGTTTGTTTACCCCTCCCCCCGCACCAGGCCTGCCGAATTCACTGAATTTATTTTAGACAAGCTGCGATCCGGCGATTACGAGGCAATATTCCCGATGGAGGAAGAGACTCTCCTTCTCCTTGGAAAAGAACGGGATGCCATTTCAAAGCTTACTATTTATCCTTTTACTGAAAATGATAAAATCGAGGCCGTGCGGGACAAGGCAAGGCTTATGAAAACGGCGGCCGAAGCCGGCTTCCCCGTACCGAAAACAATCGTTGTAGCCGGCGCCGAAGAGCTTAAAGAAAGGATCGACGAGATCCCGATCCCTGCCGTCGTTAAGCCCAGGATAAGCTCCGGCGCAAGAGGGATCGAATACGTTGAAGAGAGAGATCAAATACTTCCGGCCTATAAAAAAGTGGATGAACAGTACAACAACCCGATTATACAGGAATATATTCCGGGAGAAAGTTACGGAGTCCCATGCCTGGGGGACGGCAGCGGCGGGATGCCTGCAGTCTTCATTCACAGGAGGATCAGGTCGTACCCTGTAAAAGGCGGCTCCAGCACCCTTGCAGAAAGCGATTACTCCGAAGATCTGATCGGGCTGGCATCCGGCCTGATCGAGCATCTCAGATGGTACGGCGTCGCCATGCTGGAATTCCGGCGCGATGAGCGTGACGGGAAATTCAAGCTTCTTGAAATGAATCCGAGGTTCTGGGGTACTACGGCGCTCCCGACCGCATGCGGCGTCAATTTCCCATTGCTTCTTTACCGAATGGCAAAAGGAGAAAAAATATCCCCCGTACGGAAATGGAAAACCGGCGTCAGGGCAAGGTGGCTGTTCCCCGGCGAGATCCTTCACTTCCTGAACAGCGGGCAGGCGCGCAAAGACTGGAAAAATTTCTTTAAGAAACCCGGGGACGAATATATAGACCTGGTAGCCGACCCGGAAGATCCCTGGCCTGCGCTGGGGAAACTGCTTTCCTCCGTTAATTTTCTCATTTACCCGGAACTGAAAAAATTTATCAGGAGAACCTGAAAGGAGACTTGTGAGAAACATACTCACTGTCGATGTCGAAGCATGGTTCAACCAATGCGGCATTGAAGATATCCTGCCGATATCTTCCTGGGATCAACAGCCCGATTTAATAGATGAATCCGTAAATCTGACCCTGGACCTTCTGGACGAATATAGAGCCCGGGCCACTTTTTTCTTCATGGGATACTGGGCGGGCAAGAAACCGCATGTCGTAAAAAAAGTTCTTGAGCGCGGGCACGAAATAGGATGCCACGGCTTCAGCCATCAAAGAACATACGACCTTGGCAAAGAAAATTTCGAAGACGACCTTACAAGGGCGCTCTCCATACTCGGAGAAGTTTCCGGCAAAGCAATACGCTGTTACAGGGCCCCGGAATGGTCCATGAGGAAAGACGCCGCATGGACACTTGATATTCTGGCGAAACATGGGATCTCTTACGATTCAAGCATGATGCCGGTCGCCGGTCTCGGAGACCCCGGGGCCGACCCTCTTCCCCATTCTATAAAAACGGAAAAATCCGAAATACTGGAAATCCCCCCGACTACCATAAAAACTATAGCCGGTAAAATACCCGTCTCGGGGGGACTCTTTTTCCGTGCCCTCCCCTATTCGCTGATCAGGGCACGGATCAAATCCTTAAACAAAAACGGGTATCCCGCCGTGATATATATTCACCCGTGGGAATTGACGCCCGATCACCCCCGCCTGAGACCGTACACTTTACGGGGGATTTTCCACTATGCCATGCTGCGCAAAGCATTGCCCCGTTTGAGGAAACTGCTTTCCGATTTTGAGTTCGCGGGAATCGAAGATTTTTTCAAAACATGAGTTTATTTACCGCGGGCGGCGCTATACCGGCAATGTTTAATATTGGAGTTGTTTAATTAAGATAAATTGATTTATAATATCATGGCAGTGACAAAGGAAACAAAAAAAGAGGCAGTTGTCTTACTGCTGATAATAGGGTTTTCCGCGGCCTTCAGATTTTATCATCTGACAGGGGCATCGATATGGGTGGATGAAGCATGGACTATTTCCATTGTTAAGAATTCATTACAATCAATTCTCAACACCTGCAGGTTAACAGATTATCACCCGCCCCTTTATTATTTTTTCATGCATTACTGGACAGGTCTTTTCGGAGACACCTCGTTCGTTGTCCGGCTCCCGTCCGTAATATTCGATCTTATCAGCACCGTCGTGTTGTATTTTTTTGTACGTGATCTGGCGGGGAAGCGGGCGGCATGGATAAGCGCACTCCTTTATTCGTGCGCCTCAGCCGCCGTTTATACCGCACAGGAAGCCAGGATGTATCCGATGCTCACCATGCTGATTCTGCTTTCCGCATATAATTTCTACCTGGGGATTAAGAACTATTCTCTATTGTCGTGGCTCTGCCATGCCATTTTTCTCACGATGGCAATGTACACCCAGTATATCGCAGTCCTTGTAGGGTTTGTTTTCCAGTTGACATTTATACTACTTCTGATTTTCCGCAAGGTCAGAGGGAAAAACATATTTTACTGGAGCATTGCGTTGTTCCTGATCTTCTTCCTGTACCTGCCCGGCTTATCTTTGCTTGAGAGCCGCATCGGGGAGAGAAGAGATAACACCCCCCCGGGGAACCTAGCCGGGGCCATAAATATTGCTGTATTTACACTCGATAAACTTGGAACCGGGTTTACACAACAATACTCCCTGGAATCAAATAAAAATCTGCCGGGAATAATATTGTTCCTGGCGATGTTGTACGGGATTTTTGTTCTAATCAGGCGATCGCCGAGAGACTGGCTGCTTCCTTTTTTTATCATTTTTTTGCCGGGAAGCATCACTTTATTCTCCTGGATTTATACGGGCAAACAGGTCTTCAACCCGATACACTTTACTTTTACGATCCCGTACATCTGTCTTTTCACAGGGATAGGATGCGCCGACCTGTCAAATAGAAAATTTTTGAGAGTGGCCGTACCTTTAATCATCGCCCTTTTCATCATCTTCAACGCGCTTTCCCTGATCAACTGGTACTTCAACTCGTATTACGCAAGAGAAAACTGGAGAGCGATAGTAAAAGTTATCCAACAACATGAAAAGCCGGGCGATGTAATAGTGGTCCAGACGGCTCATAGAATTTTCCCGTTCAGATACAACTACCGGGGCGGTTTAACATCTTACGCGGTTGATAATTTGAACATGTTCGGTTCTGAAAAGCTTACTCCATATAAAAGGGTCTTCCTTGTCCAGAATTGTCCCGATGTAACAGATCCCGGACTTTCAGTACAACGAATGCTGGAAAACAGAGGAATAATGATCGCGGAATACAAAGAGGACAATTACCTGACAACCGGGGTTTTGACGTTAAAATTATTTCAGTTAAAAAACCCCGAGGAACTATGAAAAATTCGATGACAAATAAAAACGGCGGCGATAAAAAAGTTATGCGCACCCTTGTGTTCTGGTCCCTGGTTTTCTTTTTTTTACCGTTTTTAATGAGGTTTCCGTACCTACAATACCCCGCCTACTCGTTATTTGATGAAGCTTATTACATCCCCCTGGCTAAGACCATAAACTCAGGCGGCAGTTGGGATTCCGCCCACCCGCCGCTTTCAATGATGATAATAGGAGAAGGTATCAAAATTTTTGGAGACAGGCCCGTCGGCTGGAGGATTTTCCCGGTTATTGCAGGCTCTCTTGGTGTGATGTTAACTTTCCTTATAGGGTATCATCTGGGAGGTTTGCGCATCGGCCTAATAGCAGCCGCCCTGCTCTCCTTCGACTCGTTGTATTACGTGATCAGCAGCATTTCCATGCTCGACATTTTCATGGCGATGTTTTTTCTCGGGGCAATGCTGTGCTTCATAAAGAAGTTTCATATCGGGGCCGGAATATGCCTCGGCCTTGCCATGGCCTGTAAGTGGCCCGCCTTTTTTCCATTTGCCGTTATCCCGGCAATTCTTTTAGCATTGTTAATTCTTAAAAAAATTGCTTTCAAAGATTTCTTAAAATACGCGGCTATTTATATTGTCATACCGCTTGCGGTTTATGGATCCATATATTATTTATCGATGCCGCAGGGCTGTCAGGAAAAATTTTTCTCGCGCCATGAAAGATATTTCAAAATACACATGAGCAATTCCAAAGACAGCGAGCCTTCGGCCACTCATCCGATTTTTTGGATTATATGCCCCCAAAAAATACCCATGATATCCAGGGTATCGATAGGCCCCGGAGGCAACTTTAAAATCAAAGCCGATATAGCCGCCAATCCCGCACTGTTATGGGTGGGGCTTATTTCGCTGTTTTACTGCTTGTGGCGCTTTGTAAAAACAAAAAACCCCGGCATAGCATTGGCTTCAGGAGGCTTCCTCATATTTTATCTGCCCTGGTTTTTTATAGGGCGCACTAGTTATCTTTTCTATCTTACGCCTGCTCTCCCTTTTCTCTTCCTGTGTTCGGGCTTTCTTCTGGATCGCCTGACCGGATCGAAACCGGGCCGCATGGCGCTTGGTTTTTACTTTATCTTCGTAGTCTGCTCTTTTATCTATTTATACCCCATCCTTTCAGCCCGGCCATGGTGGACGCCTTAAATACCGGGCTTCCCTTTGCCTGCAAAAAATGATATAAAAATATCCGGGGCCTTTTATGACTGAAGACAAGCCGTTATCAAAATGGGAAACCGTCCTGACTGCAGGTCTGATCCTGATAGTTCTCGGGTCTATCTTGTATTTTCTTTTTCACGGATGGTCAGGTCTCAACGCAGATAAGAGCAAGGCAAGAGAAGAAGAAAAAGAGACATTGTCAAATGAATCCTCCGTTCTATGGCTGAGCATAAAAAAAGATCTTGAAAAAAAACCTGAGATAAAGATAGAGCCTCATCTGATAGAACTCAAGTTTCAAGCTGGCCGGGAGCATTCGGTCATTATTTACAAGTTTCTGCCAAAAGGCGAATCTGACGGCAAGATTTACAGGATTACCCCTGACAGAAACGGTTTCGAAGAAGGCGTTTCTTTACTGAGTAAAGTATCCGATTTTAAAGTTGTTGAAGACGGAAATATCATAAAATTAACAGCCGAGAGAATATCCGCAAAAGACCGCGGAAAACAAAATTTCACTTCTTCTATAGAACTTTCCAGGGAAAAGGATGAGTATGTAATTTCTCCTGCCGATATAACTTTTCCTCATGATCGGGGCAGGAAGATTCCCCTTTTTCTTGAAATTCCTTTTATGCTATAATGTTATTGTTGTTCAAAGGGGGACTTATATGAGGAGGCATTGCAATCGGGGCATGTCTACCATGAGCATAATAGAGCTCATGATAGTAATTGTGATTATCGGCACGCTCTTTAATGTGGCTCTTCCTGCATATCAGAGATACCTGACACAAACAAAGGTCCAGAATGCCGCGGTACAGATGGCAAGGGATATCGAATGGGCGCGCAACCTTTCTTTGAAGTATGAAGATAATGCATACATCGCCCTTGAGGATGCTTCCAATAGTGAGTCCAATCATTTTCTAAAAATTTACATGGCGACCGCCGTACCATTGCCGACGGGTTCGGGCGGCTCAACGATAACTAATTACGGCACCCGCGATAATCCGTTACTGTTGAGAGATTTTGAAAAATCAGGGTTCGGAGATGTCGTTCTTAACTTTGCAGGAGGATACAACAGCTTTGCGATAGGGGCCGGAGGAATGGTATATAGCGGATCCCCTGCAACGAATATCCTTCAAAATATGACTATACAGGCTTCTTTGAGAGAGTTCGTTTACAGTTTTAATCTTACTCCTTCAGGGCAAATCCTATTTAACAAGGCGGAAGGCTTATGAGGATCAAAAAGAAATCCGGCGTTGCCATCATAACGGTCCTGTTAATTCTTGCAATCCTGTTTACCCTCTGTTCAGCATTCTTTTATTTTACAAAAATGGGCGCTTCCTTTACCGTTATGAGCTACGAATCAACCCTCGCGCAATATTGTGCCAACTCAGGCATTGAATATGCTCTCTTTCTCATGCGCCACAATCTCACACTGCCAAGAGATCCAAATGAGCGCCTTGAATTGCTGGTAAGCGACAATTCTTTCCCGGCGGGCGAAAGAATCGTCAACGGCGTCGGGGTATTCAGATTTAGAATAATAAGAGTGGATACAAAT
Source organism: Chloroflexota bacterium (assembly GCA_023475345.1). GTDB lineage: Bacteria > Vulcanimicrobiota > JAMCWD01 > JAMCWD01 > JAMCWD01 > JAMCWD01. Next base: position 350,273 of record JAMCWD010000001.1, read on the forward strand.
ACCAGCGGACGGATTTATAACATGGTTATCGAATCCAGAGGACAGGTTTTCCCCTCCTGGGAAAACGCGCAGGCTAACGTTAACATAGTAGCACAGAGGACCGCTTATGCAGATATCCGGGTCGGAGATTCGCTCCAAACGGACTATCACAAGGGCACACTCATGACCAACAGATGGTATGAAAGGTGGAGGTAAAAGGGTTATGAAGAAAAAAAGAGGCGTAACCCTCGTTGAAATTCTTATCGCAATGGGCATTCTTGCGATAGGTTTCAGCGTTGCATTTCAATCCTTTTTTTCCATTTTTGCAGTACAGGATAAATCCCGGAAACGCGTTGTTGCGATCCAGCTTGCCAGAACGATACTTGAAAGAGCGCTATTCGACGCCGATAATTATATATGGGTAACAGATAATGACCGGATAGCTCTCAACCGGCCCAATCTTAACGGAACGGTTACCACTGTTAACCAATTTCCGAGTACGACCGATCCTTACTCTACAAACCCGCCTTATTACTGCGCCCAGAATTCTTATCACTCTATACCGCACGGCTTCCCAAGGACAGGGGATAACTTTGGCCCTGAGACGGCGGGTGATCCGAATTATGTCGGGCGCACTTACTATTACAGGGTCGAATCACGCAGGCTGAGTGATCCCAATTTTTTATTTTATGACCAGGTCGCGCGGCGAATAAGCGTATATATTACCCTGCCTCCTCTGGACCCCTCACAACAGGGTTGGAATAAGTACCCGGCCGGAACGAGTGATGCACAATGCGAGGCACAGGCTTTAAGAGAAGGTTTTATAGTAGTCCTGTCTTCGTTTAAGACCCGCAGGCAAATGGAAACCAGAATGCTCCTGCCTGTATCTTCGGGGGACGTTATTCTCACTGTAGCTGATAATTCGATTTTTGCAGCTTTTCTTACAACTGACGACGGCATGGGGGGAAGCGACCTGGATTACCAGGACCCTTATACTTCCACTAGCGGCGCCTCTATCAATGCCCCTACATTTAAGGCACCATTTCATGAAGTGCCTGAAGACAAAGGAAATTATACCGCCGTAATATGTCCGGATCCCCAGATAAACTGGAACGCTGCCCCCCTTGATTCCCAATATACAGGTTTCAACGATTCCGCTCTGGACCGCTTCCAGACAACAAACGACCCGATGATCCCCAACCCCGGTACATGGCCTTCAAGGGATTCTGCTTTTTATCTCTGGGATGTTGGGCCGACCGCAACCAATGATGACTATTTCAAATGGTGGGAGAAAATTCAGGTAGTAGGCACGGGATGGGACTCTGCTAACAGGCAAACACTCATAATAAGGAATATAAGAAGAGACCCTACTAATCCCGATGCTTTAAATCACGACGGCGACGCAAGGAGCTGGACAGTAGGCGTCAACCCCCGTGGAGTATGTTTCCCTTACCCGATCGGAAGAATAATAAAATCCTACATAAACATTTCTATTCAAAATTAAAATATGCACCGCAGGAAAGGAGGAATAAAAGATGTTTAAAAGAGGCGGATACGGAGCTTTCACCCTTACCGAATTGCTGATCGCCATGGCCCTGCTCGTAATCTTCAACATCTCCATCTTACAGTTGATGAGGGGCGGCATAAGAGTATATCGTAAGGCCAAAATATTGAGCGAACTGGACCGCAGCGCCAATAATGCGTTCGATGCCATTACATCGGATTATAAATACTGCTCTTCCCAGTTGACTCCTCTGCCGGATGATATAGACCCGTCAGAGACTTTTCAATTTATAAGATATGTACCGAACGCTACCCCGGGAGGCGCCCCCACGACCGCTACGGTTGAATATTATACCATAAGAGAAACAATAGACACACCGGACGGAACAAGAGATGGCACCTATCAGCTTTACAGGAGATATACCCCGGAAGGAGGCGAAGAATCCACATACATAGTAGCGGACAGCCTGCTGGGGCCGCCCGTATTTCAAAGAGACCCGATCGACTCCTCCTGCTACGATATCCACATCTCATTTTTATATGACCCGCTGGGCGATGGAGAAGAGACAGTCACAACCGTTAACCCCGGGGTATGGGATTACGGGCCGTGGAGAAGACTGTACGCGGCTGCAAGAATATCGGCCGGCTGTGATACGGCCCAGCGTTACCCAACTTTTGCCAACACCGACAATACAAGCGATGTTGCAACCGACGGAAGCGGCAGCCATGTACAGGGATATGTACAAATATCGGAATCGGCGCTTGTTGACCTGCCCCGGTTCAGGCCGCTCATGAAACTGGATTTCTAACTTCGTACCCGGTATTATTCAAGGCCGGGCCTGTGCCCGGCCTTTTTTCATGGAAATCGCTTAACGTCATCAATTATTGCTTGTAGAACTGGTTTCTAAAGGACATCCGTTCCTTCAAAATTAAAATTCTTTATGCTATAATAATCAGGATTCAAAAAGGAGCCTGAAATAATGAAAGTCGGTCTCATCAGCCCCATGGGGGTCGAAAGCTTCTATGAGGGCAATATTTTGAGCGATATCTGTAAGAGCTACGAAGAGTTGATCGAATTTACCGGCGACGACCTTGAGTGTATGCCCAGCCTGGGTCTGCTTATCATGGCTTCTTTTTTTCCGCCCGAAGACGAACTTCGTTATATCGAGGACCAGTTCTACAGGACAAAAAAGGGTGACCCGTCATATTTTGACGAGGAATTCGACCTGATCCTGACTTCCGGGTTTACCCTGCAGGCTCCGCGAGCTTATGAAATAGCGGACCATTTCAGGAGCAAGGGGAGCATCGTAGTTATCGGCGGTCAGCATGCAAGCTCTCTCCCCGAAGAGGCTAAAGAACATGCCGACTCCGTAGTGGTAGGAGAAGGCGAAGACGTTTTTCCGGCACTTCTTGAAGATTTAAAAAACGGCTGCCTCCGGCCGTTCTATTATTCCGGCAGGAACATCCCCGCCGATCAACTCCCCTCACCCCGCTTTGACATACTGGAAAAGACAGAAAAATACAACAAGGTAGCAATTCAGGCCACAAGGGGCTGTCCTTATTTATGCGAGTTCTGCAGCATCAAGGCTGTTTACGGAAATAAATACCGCAAGAAACCTGTCGATGTGGTAATTAATGAAATCGCCGAGGCGAAGAAATACTTCCCTGATTTCCACGTGGCATTCGCAGATGAAAATATGATGGTGGACAAGAAATACTCGAAAGAGCTGGTACGCCGCCTCATCCCGCTTGGTATAACCTGGGAAGCTTACTGCGACATCAGCGTCGCCGATGACGACGAACTGCTCGACCTCTTGCGGGAGGCAAACTGCGTCGAGCTTGAAATCGGCATAGAAACCGTTAACCAGGCCGCCCTTGACGCCGTATCCCCCTGGAAAGCAAAGCGCGCCCCAAATTATAAAGAATCGATTAAGAAAATCCAGGACCACGGCGTGGGCGTCATGGGGCTTTTCATGATTGGATTTGACCAGGACGACCCGGGCATCTTCCGGAAGATGTGGGATTTTATCCGGGAAAACGACATTTTCGAGGCCGACCTTGCGATATTGAACCCGCTCCCCGGCTCACCCATTTACGAAAGGCTGAAAAGAGAAGGCCGCATATTGTCCGAAGACTGGACCCGGTATTCCTGGACACAGATCAACTACCAGCCGAAGCTAATGACTGTAGAAGAACTGAAAAACGGCATGATCTGGCTTCAGAAAAAAAGTCATTCCCCCGAATGGATGGAGCGGAAACATTCCGTGCTTAATCCCAGGGTAAAAAGATTGTGCTGATGCCATGCACATAGGTTTAATAAGCCCCCGTGGCTCCGAACGAAACCAGCAGGATAACATGATCCTGGAAATTTCAGAAATCCTCTCCGATAACTGTGTTTTCATGATGGACGACGTGGAGAGGATCCCCAACCTTGCTCTCCTTTCACTTGCCGCGCTTGCCCCGGACGATGTCGAATTTACATTTATCGAGGAAGATTACGTGCCGCTCGATAAAGTCGAAGAAACGATCTTCGCGCCGGGCTTCGATCTCGCATGTCTCACCGCTACAAACTATCAGGCGAACCGGGCATATTACCTGGGAGACGAACTGAGAAAAAGAGGCGTCCCGGTAATAATCGGCGGACTACACCCCAGCGCCCTGCCCGATGAAGCGGCGGAACATGCCGATTCCGTCGCCATAGGCGAAGGCGAAGACATCTTCCCGATTATCCTTGAAGACTTCCGAAACAACGAGCTTAAGCCGTTTTATAAATCTTCAGGAAATGTAGATCTGGCGGCGCTCCCTCCCCCCAGGTATGACCTTATAAAGCACCCCGAATACTTCAACAAGATGCCCGTCGTCGCGACAAGAGGCTGCCCGTATAACTGTGACTTCTGCATCTTCCCAAAAGTTTACGGGAGAAAGCTGAGAAAAAAAACTGTTCCCCAGGTCATCCGGGAAATCGAGATCATCAAGCGGATAATGCCCGACCCTTACATACACTTCTGCGATGAAAACATGCTCGTCGATTCCAAATACGCAAAAGAACTTGTCAGGGCCTTGATCCCGCATAAAATCGAATGGGAATGCTTTTGCGACATCGCCGTTGCAGATGATGAAGAACTGCTGGATCTGCTGGTTGAATCCGGCTGCCGGGACCTGCTGATAGGATTGGAGAGCATAGACCCTGACGTGTTGAAAAATGTCGATGCGTGGAAATCGAAGCAGCTTGAAAAATATCCTGAGAGGATCCGGAAAATTCAGCGCCATGACCTTTCCGTTACAGGACTTTTCATTGTAGGGTTCGATGAAGATACGCCCGACATATTCAAAAGGATGAGAAATTTTATTTTCCGAAGCGGCCTCCTGGATATGGATTTTGCAATTCTTACCCCGATGCCCGGCACAGGGTTGTATTCGCGGCTCAAGGCGGAAGGCAGAATATTAACCGAGGACTGGAGCCGCTATACATGGCAGCATGTCAATTTCATGCCGAAGAACATGTCGCCGGATGAACTCCAGCGGGGTCTTTTGTGGCTGTTCTCCCAATTTTCAAGGCCGGAACTTATAATGCAGCGCGAAGATGCGGCGGGCCCGTCAAGACCCAGAACCCATTAGTCAGCACAGCACCACAGGGCTGCGGTTCCGCGGGCAGGAATACGGGGCAAGCCCTCGAATATGCCCTCCCAATAACATAACCGTCTTTTACCGGGCTATAATATTATCTACGGAAAGGAATCATCATCATGGCAACTAAGAAAAAGGAGAACAAGCCGCTTAAAGCGCTCTTTGCCGCGTCGGAGGTAGTTCCATTTTCAAAAACCGGCGGGCTTGCCGACGTTTCGGGATCTCTGCCGATTGCACTTTCAAAACTCGGAACCGACATCAGGGTCATAACCCCCCTTTACAGACAGAAGACCGACATCAAAAAAACCAGGCCGCACAGCAAAGTAACTGTGGAAATGAACGATAAAAAAATTGTGGTTGACATCCGCCAGGCGGAATTCCCGAATACAACGATCCCCTGCCTGTTCGTGGATTATCCCGAATACTTCGATCGGGAAGAACTTTACAGCTATCCCGACGATGCGGAACGTTTCGCGCTTTTTTCAAAGGCGGTATATGCCCACCTTCTGGCTGAGGGAGATTACGACATATTCCATGGAAACGACTGGCAGACCGGCCCTGTATTTTACTTCATAAAATCCAGGGGAATCAAATGCCGTAGCCTTTTAACGATCCATAACCTACAATACCAGGGGCTTTTCGCTCCTGAAATGATAGAAGCAGCAGGGCTTGATAAAAGCCTGTTTTACCCGGGCGGCCCTGTGGAATATTACGGAAAGCTGGGATACATGAAGACCGGGATAACATTTGCAGATGCCGTAAACACGGTTTCCGAGGGTTATGCGAAAGAAATCCAGACCCCTGAATACGGCGAAGGACTCGAAGGCGTCCTTAAAGAAAAAGGTGTGGTAGGCATCCTCAACGGTATCGACACCGAAGTCTGGAACCCGGCCGCCGACAAGCACCTTGCGGCAACATATAATTACTGTGATCTTTCGGGGAAGAAGAAAGACAAAAAAGACCTTCAAAAGAAATTCGGCCTCCCGGCTGAAGATGATACGCCCCTCATCGGCATAATATCGAGGCTTGCCGATCAAAAGGGCTTCGACATACTGCTCGAAAGTTTTGACGAGATCATGTCCTTCCCGATACAAATAGTTTTGCTTGGGACAGGCCAGGAGATTTACCATAAAGAATTTACAAAAATGAATAAAAAATATAAGCAGAAATTCGGCCTGGAACTTGGATTCAATAATGCTCTTGCACACCAGATCGAAGCCGGCAGCGATTTCTTCCTGATGCCTTCGCGTTTCGAGCCGTGCGGTCTTAACCAGATGTACAGCCTCCGTTACGGCACGGTGCCTGTAGTGCGGGCAACAGGCGGCCTTGCGGACACCATCATAGACATAGACCACAACCCCATCGTAGGCAATGGTTTTTCCTTCGAAGAATATAAAGGTGAAGCGCTGGTGGATGCCGTCAAAAGAGCGGTGGCATGTTATAACAGGAAAGACGGATGGAAAGATATAATCGTCCGCATAATGACCGCCGATATTTCAGTCGAGGCATCCGCGAGGAAATACCTGGAGGTATATCACTGCCTGGAAAATTCCCCGGCGAAAAAAGAGGCTGCGGTAATATAATTTCAGGTTGAGGACTTTAAATCTACGAAGTTCCTTGCGTAAAGTGAATAGATAAAAGAAACCGCCGCCGGGCCGAAGCGTGATTCCAGTTGCTTGAGGGTCGTCTTTCCGTCAAGTGCATCGATAATAATTTTTCCTCTTTTTGTTATCGGGATCACCATGGTTCCCCTGACAAGGATTATTCCAAAATCCTCATCTCTCATGTTCGCGTTGACATAAGGACAGAGAGCTTCTTCAAGGTTTACTTCAAGCATGGCATCTTCGGAATCGGTTATGGGAGCCTGGATAAGAGGATCGGCATCCTTTCCCCGCAGTTCCGCCTCGGCTTTACAACCACCCGGGCAAACTGTTATTTTTCTACAAATACGGCACGGCCCGGGGATGTTGTTCCTCCAGTCTCTCAGGGGCTTTTCCTTCCATAATTTTTCTATGGAATTTTCAAGCAGGCTTCCGCATTGCGTCGGTGAATGATTGCAAGGGCGCAATTTTCCCCGGGGATCGACAGTGGCATACGTTATGCCTGCCAGGCAGCCGCCCCCTGTCTCCCTGTGAAAACACACGGGCACGCAATTTCCGATAATTATGTTATATCCCTGAGATTGAAACCCGGCTAAACAGTCAAGTGAGGATTTTAGCTGTTCCTCAGGCAGTGAAAATTCTTCGCTGTCACACCCGATGTACCTTGCAAAAACCATCGAACGAACGCCCATGTCCCGGCATTTTCGGACAATTGCTTCAAGCTGGTCCGCATTTTTCCCCGTCACGACGGTATTCGTACTTACATCGAATCCGGCTGCAACTGTTTTGCGAATATTTTCAAGGACTAAAGACAGGTCGCCTCCCTTTCCGAATGAAGCGTGAACATCAGGCGTAATGCCGTGAAGGCTGAAAAGAAACGACGCAAGGTGTGCGCCTTTCTGGAACATCTGGAGCAGCCGATCCGGCTCCGTCCACAACCCGTTGGTAAAGATATGATAATACTTGCCGGTAGATTCCATGACTTCCAGGAACTCCGGCAGGTCTTCCCTCATTGTAGGTTCTCCCCCGGTGATGCGGAACTCTTCAACCAGTGGGTTCAGATCTTCGATTATTTTCTTCCAGTCCGAAAGGGGCAGCTCGCCCTCGGAATGAGGAAACACATTGCTGCAGCCGGGACAACAGCCATTACAACGAGCCGTTATTTCAAGAGAGACAACGACAGGCCCTCTCAATTCCAGGGGCCTTACCGGGCCTGAAAAAAAAGAAAGAACCGCTTTACTGATAAAAGAAAGCGGCCCTGATAAAACTGACATTATTAGAAGAGTATCCCGTCTCCATCTCCTGACGTACCGGGGTTAATATCTATATTATGCCAGGGAATATTTATTTCAGGAGATATATTTGTCCAGTTCTCCCAGGGGACATCCGTATATAAAATATTCGTATGAGGCTGTACGTTAGTATGGGCAAAACGCTGATCCTTCTCGCCGTTTGAGGAGTTTACGAGGTTCACTTTTGCAGGCGTTGCTTCACGCAAAACCTTTACACAATCGCTTACAACCACATGAGGCGTATTATCGGAAGCGATAGATTCAATAATATAACCGGGTGCCTGGTGTGCGGGCCTTATCCCCTTTTCTTTATCGGGATCGGGCTGCTGTTTAAAAGCATCAGCCTGCCCCGCATTAAGACCCATAAATACCATTAACGAAATTGCTCCCGCCAGCAGCCAGGAAGAAAGAGGAACTTTCGACATGATGGGAATCTCAAAAGGCTCATTACATCCAGTGTCGTAACAAGAAATCAGATTAACATACGGCACCGGCTCAAGCCCATGAGCAGCTAGCATAAAATTCCTGAGTGTTTCTATTTTTTTCTTCCCTTTTTTCATGTTACGCTCCAATCTCCCCGGGCGAAATAGATGCCCTGAGATAACCTGCGGAATCGACATTCGTATGTGTAAAGATATTGCCATGAGCACTGTCGGTATAAGGATGAATTTCAGTTTGATTGGCCCATCCATCTACATTTGTATGTGCGGTTTGTATATTAATATGTGAGATCACGTCCCCCCCTATCCTGAAAGTATGCGGAGTCGTAACACAGTCTGTTGCGGCTAATAAAATCTGATTTATCCTGAGAGGACAGTCGCTGACTTCCAGAAACGATTTGTCGGGCGATAAAAGCCTGAACTGCTGAAGCATGGCCTTTTGAGTGGGAGGTGTGCCTTTTTCAAACCTGGGAGCGATAACTGTTTCTGCAGCGGCTTCCCGGGGAAAGAAGCCCGCTATAAAAGGAACCAACAATAGAAACGATAAAATTCCTCTCGCTGCAATTTTCCATCCCGAAGACCTTACAGGAGCAGGAGCCAGGGTCAGTTCAAACGGCGACGGATATACAGGCAACATTAAAGTATGTCTTAAAATTACATTTTTTGAAGAAAGCAGGTTTACGGGGATAATGTTTTCAGGAACCAAGAAACAGGCACGGGCAAACTGCTTCCTGAACCACCAGTGCATCCTTTGAAACAGCCCTTTCTTTGCGGGCTTTTTCTTCCCGAGGCTGGCCTTAACCGCCAGGGAATAAGATACCATAGGGTGGTAATCCGACATTATTATGTTACCCCCTTATTTTGAATACGCCTATGCTAAATTATATAACTTTTAATAAAAAGTTTCAAGGCGTTGTACAAGTCCATAACATATCGGACTGAAAAAAATTTTTACCTTTTTCCAGAACAGATTATTTATTTTCATCACATCCCCGTTCGGCGGCATTTTATTCAGGACAACCCCATACCTGTAGATCCTGATCCTTGACGATGAAAAGAAGTCTATGCTATGATTTTCTTCGGCCTTCTTTTTCAGAAGGCTCCCCAGAAAGAACGGGAGTGGTGCAGACGGAGCCTCATGCTTCTCAGGCTTACTACCCGGGAGGGTAAGACGACATATGAAAGTGGCCCTGATCAGCCCGCGAGGGGCTGAAAGGAATCAGCAAAATAATTTATTGCGCGAAGTTTATCGTAAATTAAGCGATGCTCTTTGTTTTGTTGAAGTTGACGACATAGAATTCATGCCCCACCTGGGGCTTTTATCCATAGCATCCTATATCCCCGGTGATTGGGAAGTTTCCTATATAGATGAAAATTATATCGACCTTAACGGGGTCGCTCCTTCGTTTTTCCTGGGGGACTTCGATCTTATCTGCCTGGGAGGCTTCAACCACCAGGCAAAACGCGCTTATCAGATAGCGTCTTTTTTCAAACAGCGCAATATACCTGTCGTCATGGGCGGCCTTCATGCAAGCGCGCTACCCGAAGAAGCATTACAACATGTCGATGTAGTGATCATCGGCGAAGGCGAAGATGCCTTTCCGAAATTCCTGGAAAATTTCCAGAAAGGCAAATACGAAAGAATTTACCGCTCTTCCGGCGAAGTCGATCTTACTAAAGTCCCGCCTCCCCGTTACGACCTGATAAATATCAATAACTATAATAAAATCCCCATTGTAGCTACCCGCGGCTGTCCGCACGACTGTGAATTCTGCTGTCTCAAGGGCATCTACGGCCACAAGCACCGGAAGAAAACTGTCGAGCAGGTCTGCCGGGAAATCGAGATCATCAAATCCCTCGGAGAAGAACGCTTCATCTCCTTCGCCGATGAAAATATGCTCGTTGACCGGGAATATGCAAAAAAACTCCTCAGAGCTTTAATTCCGTACAACATAACCTACGAATGTTATTGCGACACCGCTTCGGCGCAAGACCCCGAACTGATCGATTTGCTGAGAGAATCCGGTTGTATCGAAGCGTTGATCGGGTTTGAAAGCGTTGACATGGAAAACCTTGAAAACCTGGAGCCCTGGAAAGCAAGGCAACTGCGCGGTTACCCGAAAGTCATAGAAGCATTTCAGTCCCGCGGGGTAGGCGTCGTCGGGCTTTTCGTGGTGGGGTTCGACCATGACGGCCCGGACGTTTTCAAAAGAATTCTCGACTTCTGCAACGAAAACGCCATCTTCGACATAGATGTCTCAATCCTCACGCCGATCCCCGGAAGCCGCTTCTTCGATAAGCTCAGGGGGAACGGCAGGATGCTTTCCACGGACTGGGATCACTATAACTGGCACCATGTCAACTTCCGCCCCAAACTCATGACTCCGAAAGAATTGAGACAAGGCCTCAACTGGCTCTATAAAGAATTCTACAGGCAGGAAGATGTTACCGGCAGATACATGCGCTTCGGGAAAGTTTTCGACAGCTTATTCGATCACGGGATCGCCCGCTGAGGAGGAAAACATAATAAATGCTGAACCTTGATAAAAATGCCAGAACCGTCCTGATCATAAATGACGGTTCGGGAACCCAGGACGAAGTTATTTCGCGTCTTTCCGAGGACGGGTATGAAATCAAGGTAACTCCCACCTGCGCCGAGGCCATGGAACTGATGGAAAAAGAAAAGGTGGATCTGGTTCTCCTGGACGTCTCCATAGTCGATAAAGAAGGCGTCGATGCCTGGGAAAAAATCAGGGAGGTTTACCCGGAACTCCCCGTTGTTACGGTATCGTTCAGCGGCGCATACCGGGCTTTTTGAATTAAATAGAAAAAAAAGGTATAATGTACATATCGCCGGCAGGAGGAAACGGTTTTGGTCCTGACATGTCGGCCTTCGGTTAAATGAAGGACGGTGTCGCTCCTCCCGGCAGGGAAAGGGTGACTAAATTGAAAGTAGCTCTGATAAGTCCCCGGGGAGCGATGCGGAACCAGCAGAACAGCCTCCTGAATTCGGTTTACGGCCGCCTGCGCGACATCCTCTCGTTCATAGAAGTTGACGATATCGAATTCATGCCCAACCTCGGCCTCCTCACCATCGCCGCATACCTGGAACCCGGAGACGATATCCGCTACCTCGAAGAAGATTACGTTGACCCCGAGCGGAGCCAGGAAATAGTTTTCGATAACGGCTATGATCTCGTCTGCCTTTCCTCCTGCAACAACCAGGCAAAACGCGCTTACCAGATAGCCGACCGCTTCCGGGAAATGGGAGTAACCGTCGTAATGGGCGGCCTCCATGCAAGCTCGCTCCCCGACGAGGCCCTCGAGCACGTTGACTCGGTCATGGTAGGCGAAGGCGAAGACACTTTCCCCGCATTCCTCGAAGATTTCAAAAACGGTCATTTCAAGAAAAAATATATATCGTCAGGCAATACCGACCTTACGAAGGTCCCCATGCCCCGGTTCGATATAATCGAAGATATCACACGGTTCAACAAGATCCCCATCCAGGCCACCAGGGGATGCCCCCGCCGCTGCACTTACTGCTCGACGAAGGAAGTGTACGGCAGGAGCTTCCGCATGAAGAGGCCCGAACAGATCGCCTCTGAAATAGAATCCGTCAAAAAGCTTTATCCCAACCCGTTCATATCGTTTGCAGATGAGAATATCCTGGCCGACCCTTTGTATGCAAGACAGCTCGTAAAAGTGATGACTGATCAGAAAGTCCGCTGGGAATGTTACTGCGACGTCGGCGTCTATAAAGATACGGAACTTCTGGAGATGCTCCGCGAATCCAACTGTGTCGAGCTTTTGATAGGCTTCGAAACCGTCGTTCCGGAAAGCTTACAGGAGGTCTCTCCCTGGAAGGCGTCCATGCTTAGCGAATACCGGACTGCTGTGGAAACAATACAGGGACACGGCGTCCCCATCATGGGCCTTTTCATGGTGGGGTTCGACCAGGATCATTCCGATGTCTTCGAAAGAATTTACAACTTCATCGACGAGTCGGAGCTTTTCGATGTAGATTTCGCCATACTGTGCCCCATTCCGGGGACTCCCCTCTTCGACGAACTGAAAGCCGAAGGCCGCATAACCTGTGAGGATTGGGACAGATATACCTGGTACCATGTGAACTTCAAGCCCAGAAATATCACCCCCAAGGAGCTCCGAGACGGGATCATGTGGATCTTCAACAAGTTCAATACCCCGGAAAAGATCATGAAAAGAAAACAGTTCTTCAACCGAGTGCTGGATCGGTTATATGGGAATCAGGAAGTGATCCGCGAAAAGCTGGAATTGATGGATCTGGCACAGGTGATGTAGGCGGGGAGAGGGGGATTTACACAGAATTGTGGTCTTGGCTACCGCTTCTCTCTGCTAAATAATTCGCTAAAGATTCATAGCTTTTTGAAATTTTGTATCCTTTAATTTCTAATCTTTCTTTAATTTCTTTAGGATGAGGATCAACAAGAATTATACTCCCCTTTGGAGGAAACATTGAAAGCAAAAGAAATGCAGAAGAATCCTCAGATCTGAAACTATATCCTATGATAACAAGTTCGTCAGTTTTAGATAAAACCTTTATTGCGGACTTCCATATTTCAAAAAATTCCTTTTTCTCAAATGGCTTAATAAAAGAAGGAAGAATCCAATCGGGCTTGTGCCCACCAATGTATCCTTGACTATGCCAAGGCTCATCTGGTTTTAGTTGGGCAAAATGGAAGCCCCCTTTTTCCCTAGGTAATTACCCAACATTTGATCCAAAATTACAGATCATTTTGGCCATCAGGTGAAAGATATCCTCTTCCCGGTGATTATACCTAAATTCCAACTCCTTCAGATATAGAGGAAACTTCTCCCTGGAAACTCCATGATGCTTTATCAGGCGCTC
>JAMCWD010000052.1 GCA_023475345.1 Chloroflexota bacterium
GGCGAAAACTGCTCTATTCTATCAAAAGGAGGACTTTTTTACATGTTTATAGGCATAGCCTTTTCTATTCACACACGCATAGCGTGTGGTTTATTATGACCGACCTTCTGTGAGGTCGGTCATATAAGTAAAAAACCCGCCGTCGGCTCTAACGGCGGGTTCTAAAAAGCAGGGCTGGATATAAACCGGAACTTTATTGCACTATGTCGATAAGCGCCGCCAGGCGGGGGTCGTTCTGCCGCGCGGCTTCGGATACATTCGAAGCTGTTGTAGGGATTGTCGCGGAATGGATCGACTGCTTGAAATCCTCTTCGGGCATGCGGTCGATCTCGCCCCAGGGATTGATGATGTAGGCATAGGACTTGCCGTCTGACGGGTCTTTCTCGATCCTTTCCAGCAGCACTTCATGGCCGCCGGACTTGCGCTCGGCGATATCCTCAATGCCCGTATCTTTCTTTATCCGGTCAATCTCGCTCTGGGTCCTTTCCTTGGTCTTGTACCATGTCAGGCCCACCGGGACAGGCTTGCCGTCGGCGACGGCGCCCGTTACTTTCTTGTACTGCTCGTCGCGGTTGCTGTCATTGACGTAAATCGTCTCCGCCTTGTCTTCATTCATCACGCCGTTATAAAGGCGCGTGGTCTCCGACTGGTAAAGACCGTTGTGGTCCTTGTTTCCGTCGGCGTCGTAGTTGTAGTTGTCTGAATTCTTGTATGTGAGGTCCGTGCCGTTGGCATACTCCATAAACGCCGGGGCCATTATCTTCGTCGTAAGCGAACGGGAATCGCCGGTATCGCTGATGGGAGATTCGTCAGTCCTGACAAGACCGGGGGCTATGGAAGAAGCGTCTCCCGATTCCGATGCCAGGAGGCTCAAAGTTTCAAGGTAGCGCCCTGGGTTTTTGGCCGCAAGGGCTATCTGAACGGATGTCGCGGCGCATGTCCCCTTTTGTTCCTGGCTTATGACTGTTGGATCGGAAACATCGGCAAGGGCGTTATTGAAAAGCGCATCCCTGTCTATGCCCTCTGCAAGCTTCAAATCGGTGCTGTCGATCTTTTCAAGCCCGGAGATGACACCTTCGTTCAGTCGCCCGTCTTCGGCCATGTTTTCCATCAGGCGGAGGTTCTCATCGGATGGGTGACTCTCGTAAAGCTTCAGCAGCCTGTCTTTCTGACCTGCAGAAAGGTTCTTGAAGCTGTCCTGATCCTCCAGCACGTTTTCGGCGACCCTGTAGTTGAAGCTTTTACCGTCATTTACTACGAACTCCTTCCCTGTCCATTCCTTGAACTTGTCATAGACTTTGTCGAGAAGGCCCTTCTGTTCAACATTTTCAACATTTGTTTCCTTCGATTTATCAACATCCTTCAGTTGGATCCTGGTTTCAAGAAATGTTTCTATCTTACCGCCCAGAGATGTACTGGTTCTATCGGAAACCTTTGCGCTTTCTTCCCTGACTGCAACGTCCTGCCGGTTCCTATCCGTCGTCTGCTGGCGTTCTACATCGGTCTTATCCTTGAGGGTCTCTGCCTTCTGGCGCTCGGCTATATCGGTTGCGTCTCCGGTCCCTTTTGCATCGGATGCGCCGTCCCCTCCCAACTGGGATGCCTTGTATGAAATATATTTCAGAGCATTGCTTATTGTATTCTTGCCGCTGTCGATCATATCGACGACAAAATTATTATTTTGCTCCATCTCCCACCTCCCGAAATAGAAAATTAAAACCCTTTACCTCTCGTCTTTATATCAAGTCATCAAAGACAATTGTAAAGGCGTTTTTGAATATTTTCCCCCAAATAATTCACGGCTCTGAAAAAAGAGCGCGGTGGAAAATCTATTCGAGCCGTATTATCAAACCTGCCTGAAGGGAAAAAGCTGTTTATGATTAATATTGATTTCAGTCGATTTTTTTGACAAAAAAAGCTGTTTCCAGGTCAATAAGGCAGCCCGTTCGGGAGGAGAAAAAATGAGGGTTTTCCGGGCGATTATGATAATGGTCATGCTGATCGTTATAATTACCCTTCCGGCAAATATAAAATTATGCGGAGCAGAAGACATGAATGAAAATTTAAAAGAAAAAATTTCAGTTGATTGTGAAGCGAAACCCGCCCAGATCGAAGTAGGAGGCCCCTTCGTCGGGGTCAGGTTCGAAAAAGGGATGCCGCTTCCTGCTAAAATAGCTTTTTTCTACCCGGTGGCCAACACCATAGACCTCGTCGAAGCGCCTGGAGGGGGCGAATATCCCCTGGCATTATACCTGGGCATCAAAACCGGCGGTAACAAGCCGGAATTGATAGGTCTGAAACCTTTCAATCGCAGGCTCAACCCCTATTCGGTCGATTTTTATGATTCGGATAAGCAAAAATCTATCGATATTTCATATAATTTTTGTATCGGAAAGCCTGCAATGGTCGTCAGAATCGATATAACCAACAAATCGGATAAGACCGTCCCGTTCGAAGTTTATACCCACTTTGTCGCTCCGCTCATGACCTGCCATACATATAACCTTAAAGACAGGGGCTGGACGGAATACGATAAAACAGGCCGGGCGGTTTATATAAATTATGATGATGCCGAGACCGCAAATGCACAGGTTTTCGTCGCAAACGCAGGCGAAAAGCCTGAAAGCTTCACTACTGAAGGCAAAACATGCCCGGCTCCCGGCGCCGGTGAAAATCCCTGGATGAACGGCGCCTCCGTGCTGCCGGGAAAATTGATAGATAAATCGAATCCCTCCCACCCCGCCGCCGCATATATCTATAAAAAAGAGCTTGCTCCCGGCCAAAAAATGTCCATAATCCAGATCCTCGGCTCGTCGAAACAGGACGAAGGCAGGGATATAGTCTCTTATTTATTGAAAAATCATGAAAAAGAAACCGCCCGGTATGAAGAATATGTCCTGGGAAAAGCATTCGAAGGCATCCTGGAAACCGGCGACCCGGTGCTGGACAAATCCGCATCTTGGGCAAAAGCAATCCATGCCGTAAACGCCCACTACCTGGACGGGGAAATCATCCCCATGCCGTGCCCCGAAGGATATAACTTCTTTTTCACTCATGACGCCCTGATGACAAGCATGGGTGTAGTCAATTACGACACCGCCTATGTGAAGCATATCCTCGACTACATCGCACGGCACGCCCGGCAGGACAATGTCATACCTCATGCTTATTACTGGAAGGACGATAAATACGTTACCGAATACACCACCCCCGACAACTGGAATAACCTGTGGTTCGTCAGCATTTCGGCAAGGTACCTGAGACATTCGGGAGATAAAGAGACGCTCCTGAAAATTTATCCTTTGATTGAAAAGTGTATCAGCGAGGCGCTCATAAACCTGAAGGAAGATGATCTTATATGGGCATACCGCCCGGACTGGTGGGATCTCGGGAGGAGCTTCGGCCCCCGCGCCTATATGACCATACATACGATCCGGGCATTGCGGGAATTCGATTTCATTTCAACCGAGCTCGGCAAAGAATCCCCGAAGCTTGCGGAATATGAAAAGCTGAGTTACAGGATGCAG
This sequence comes from Chloroflexota bacterium, assembly GCA_023475345.1. GTDB lineage: Bacteria > Vulcanimicrobiota > JAMCWD01 > JAMCWD01 > JAMCWD01 > JAMCWD01. The sequence goes on from JAMCWD010000052.1 coordinate 3,528, forward strand.
AAGAGCCTGGTTGATAAATTATGGGATAAGAAGCTGAAATTCCTGATGAATTATTATGCGGACAACAAGAAAGACGACCATTATTATATCGGCTCCCTGCTTGCGGCACATTTCGGCCTGCTGGATGATAAGATGACCGGGGAGCTTGTCGAAACGGCAAAAAACAAGATGCTGGATGAAAAGATCGGGGTTTACAGCGTTACCCCGATGGATGCTCAAAATATGATCGACTTCCTGAAGCTTGCCGGGAACGAGGCAGGCGACCCGTTCACCTACATCAACGGTGGAATATGGCAGCAGGGGAACGCATGGTACGCCATGGCGTTGATGAAAGACGGCAAAAAAGACGAGGCGCTGGATTTCATAAAAACAACCATGACGATTGACGGGATAGCAAAAGGCCCCAACGGGCAGATCGCCATGTACGAAAACCGGAACAGCAACAGGAATAACCCCGATGATTACGGGCTTGTCGAGAAGCCCCAATTTTTATGGGCTGCGGGGTGGTACCTGTATTCGCTTTATCACCTTTTCGGGATCGAAGAATCTCCCTGGAACATCGCCTTCGACCCGTATTTATATGACGGGCAGAAATCCTGCCGCTTCACCCTGACGGCAGGAGGCAGGCTCATGGATGTCGTTGTTACCGGGCAGAGCGATCATATAAAGAGTATAAAATACGGGGGCAAATCTTACCCGTCGGCGGTGATCCCGGAGAACCAGCCGGAGGGAGATATTGTATCTGTCGAGATGGGCAGCCCCGCCGGGCCGTATCTTCTCGGCACGGATTCAATTCTTGTCTCGGCCGATCTTGACGAAGGAAATAACCTGCTGACCCTCACTCTGAAGGCTTTCAAAGGGCATGAAAACAGGACGGAAGTAATACTCCCTGCAAAACCGGAGTCGGTAATTATCGACGGCAAAAAATCCGAAACATGGCATATCGAGCAGGACGGGGACGTTTACAGGTTAAAGATTGATTTCACTCACGAATCGGATACGGCCTTCGTTGAAATCCAATATTAATAGAAACACATAAAAATACAAACCGGGTAATTTTGTTATAACAATACAAATTTTGCTTCTTCATCCATGTATCCCATTTGAATTTGGGCCTGTTTATAATATAATTGACCTGATAATCAAGGGATAATTAGATCTGGATTTATAGGCAAATTCCAACTGCAAAAATTACAGGAACAAAATCATTATGAATTTAAAACTTAATCAAAATTATAAGTCCCGAAAAATGGTCGTATTTATTGCGCTGATCATTTTAACAGTTAATTTGCACGGCTGTCAGAATTCAGGCAAACAGTCCGCCGATAAAGTTGTACAACCACAGGAGACAACTCGCCCGGGAGCCGGCTTTTCCCCCGGCTTCCACCCGGATCTTGCCCAATACCAAACCAGGCTTAAGGAAGAGCCGGGTAACAACGGACTTATTCTTGTTTTTAGCGATAGGCTGATCCAGGAAAACTACCTGACCGAAGCAAAATCATACCTTGTAAAATTATTAAAACAAAAACCCACAACGATGGAGGCGGCAAAGGCAAGGCTGTTTCTGGGCGAAATTGAATTCTATAAAAAAACCAGGTCCGAAAAATACGAGGGTATTGTCGAAGCCCGGCCTTTCACCGAAGATGATTTCAAAGACGCAATAAGCAACTATACCGAATCTTCCCGGATGCTCGACAAAGTAAAAGAAAATCAGGCCGAAGTACAGAAAGCCCGGATGAAGCTGGCTTACCATTTTTACGATTGCCATGCGCTCGACAGTACTCTTAAAGAAGTCCGAAAAGTATACAACTCTCTGCCGGATTCGCCGGACGCGTACAACGCAAGGATCCTGGAAATTCAAGTCCTTTTGGATAATAACGATAAAGCCCTTGCTCTATCGAAATTGAAAAGAATGGAGCCGGTTACAGGAAAATTGTCGTCGCCGCAATTTTTTAACTTCTTCTACCAGCTTGGCTATACATATTTCCGCCTTGGAGAATATGAGAAGGCGACGCCTCCCCTTAAAAAAGCTGTATCGCTTGAGCCCGAGGTTCCCGGGGCATACGAGTGTAAAATATATCTTGCCCTGATTCAATTGAAGCAGGGGGATGTAAAGGGAGCCGTCGGGAATTTCAGGGATATAAACAGGATGATTAAAGAAAGGCTGTGTAATAACGCAAAAGATGCCGACGGACAGGGCGGTGTTCTTTTCGGCATGATGCTGATGGCTTTAAAAGATGTGCCTGGCAATAAAGCCTCGACGGAAAGCCTGTCGGGGAAAATTCAGAAGGAAATCGATACCGCTCAAAATCTTTTTAAAGCAAAAGATTATTCGGGCGCTTCAAAGCATCTGGATAATGCCGTTTACCTGCTTTCAAATACGGCCAGGTAATTTCATACGGGAAATATTCAGGATGAAGAGTTAATTTCAATTGTCAAAGCCGTCCGCGAATATGCGTTATATAAAATATCCGGAGCTTATTTACGGCTCCCTGTAGCTGCCCCTGTGCGGGATGATGTGCCGGACTCCTCCGCGCGGGTTTTCGATATCGCCGGTCCGGCGCGGGATCAGGTGTATGTGACAATGGAAGACTGACTGGCCTGCGGCATCCCCGTCGTTTATGCCGATATTGAAGCCTTTCACTTCGGGGTCTTCTTTTTCAATGAGGGCCTTAAGGCGATGGAGCAAGTTGCAGCAAGCGCTTATTTCATTTTCGGAAAGCTCGAAGAACGAGCGGACATGCCTTTTCGGGATGACCAGGGCATGGAAAGGCGTTACCGGGTACGCATCATAGATCACATACGCCGAATCGTTTTCTATGACGACCCGTTCCCCGGAAATTTTACAGAATATGCATGCGGCATCCATGAGTTTAATTGCCTCCAGTTTGTTTATAATTAAAACACATTTTATATTTCAGAGCAACTTCAAAAAATGTTGATATAATATTTTCAAAAGTATAAAATACTTATTAAGCAACGAAAATATTAGGTAATTACCCAACATTTGATCCAAAATTACAGATCATTTTGGCCATCAGGTGAAAGATATCCTCTTCCCGGTAATTATACCTAAATTCCAACTCCTTCAGATATAGAGGAAACTTCTCCCTGGAAACTCCATGATGCTTTATCAGGCGCTCCTTGGCCCAGCTCCAGAAACCTTCAAGTCCATTGATGTAAACCTTGCC
>JAMCWD010000045.1 GCA_023475345.1 Chloroflexota bacterium
AACGGCTTCGACAATTTTTCAGCAATCAATTGATTTTTGTAATTAAGATAATCCGGCGAAAGATCTATTTTATATCGAACTTATCCCTGATTTGTGGGTACACTGAAAATTTTTATAAAAGATTAGCGGTCTGTCATGGAAAAATCTCCAAAGAGAAATTTTGGCTTAAAGCCTATCCCCTCAATTGTGGTTCTAACGTCATTCCCAGTGCTCCACAATTTTGTTTCTAAAGAGGCTGTTGCCTTTTTTTGTTGTGGTTGTAGGCTTTGTGTCCGGTTCTAACTTGGCTTTCATTCATTTATCATTTTGGGGACTGTTCCTCCTTAATCGGGAATACGATAATTTTTGCTTCGTCCGAGTTTCCATAAATTTCCGGGACGTACATAAGCTCTATCTGTGCGGGCATTGCATGGAATACCCCGGGGGTTTCAGGCCTTATAATATAAGAAATTTCACTGGTTCCTTTCGGAAGGTTGGAGAGGAAGAAAACTACTTTCCGGTCATGGTTTTCTTTCCTTGTAAAAATTCCTTCGTCTTTGTCTGCTTCTACTTCGAAGCCTGAGGGGAGGGGGTCTTCCAATGACACATATTCGTAATCGGCATCGGCGGTGATGCGCAGGCGCACTTTCAAGCGTTCTCCCGTCATCAACGGCTTCGACAATTTTTCCCATTGCTCCGTTAGTATCTTTTTCAAGAGATCAGGGTTCATCTGCTGAATATACCGGGGACTGTCTATAACGAGTTTCCCGTCATCGAGTTTTATCTTGATTTTTATATCTTCCGGTTTCTGCTGACGAGGAGGTGCTTCATTTGTTTCATTAATGTTTCCAGTTTTAATATCTTCAGCGTTGACTTCGATCCAGTCCGTGGAACCTTCTTTCTGAGAGAGATATTCCCGGTCAACCGAAATGCCGCAGGATTCTGCCTTTATCTCAGGTACTTTCAGGTAATCCGTCATATCTATGGAATAATAAATTTTTCCCTGTCCTTCTTTTTCAAACCGGAGCCTGTTTTTTCCGGGAAGAAGATCCTTCGAGTTCAATACTATGCCGGGCTTCATGCCGTCCGCCGCTTTGAACTCCAGCTTTTGAAGCAGCTTCCCGTTAAGATAAACATTCAGGCGGTAATCGGGATTAAGCTCCCGCGCTTTTTTCAGATAATCGGTCATGGCGATAATAACGGCCGCAGTATCCTTGGTCGAATCCCATGACAGCCCCTTCTTCTTGCCGGCCAGCCATGTGACGGCTTTAATAATCACGGGGTTTTCGGGATCGATTTTTAAATAGGCCCTGAGCGCATGGGCGGTGGTTTCGGTGGTGCTGCCACTCCAGTCGTAACAGCCTTTCCGGGAAGCCCAGTACGTTCCGCCGGTTGATTCCAGCATGTCAAGGACGGACTTCGCTTTCTCTTTTTCCCCTGCGTTGTAATAGGCTTCGGCAAGCAGTGCGAGGGAATCGTTATCCAATATTGTATTTTCAATCTGGATCTTCTTTTGTAATAGCTCTTGCTTTTTAGCATCGCTTTGCGCTGCGATTGCCGCTTCCACATCCTTCAGTTCTTTCGATTTCCTGATATTTTCCGAGAGGACTTCATCGAACTTTGAGACGTCCGGTTTCTTGATGCCGGAAAGGACATTCAATATGTAGGCTTTGGTTTTGAGGGGGATCACTTCGGTCAGAAATTCTTCAAGCCTTTTTGTCCCGATCTCAAGTCGCCAATTGTCAATGTCGTACCCGGATTTATTCGCTATTGAAAGACCGTAAATAACGTAGGCGGTCATGTAGGGCCGGCTCGTGTCATTTTTCCACCAGCCCCAGCCGCCGTCTTCATGCTGATTCAGATAAAGTTTATCCAACCCTTTTTTCAGCATGTCGGGGAGTTTTTTCTCTAGTTCCTTGTTTTCGATGCCGAACTCTTTCAATGCATTATAAAGAACTACATCGGGAAGGAACGAGGACATAACCTGTTCTGTACAACCGTATGGATAGGTGGCCAGGTACTCCAGCCCATCGAACATTCCGCCCGCAACCGAGGGGGCGACGGAAACCCTGAGCATGCTGGAATTCGGGATAATGTTTTCGGGGACATCGAAAGCCTGCTCGAAAGATTTATTTTCGATGCCTGAGAAAAGTTCGGTTTTTTTCTGCCCGTGGGGGAAGACAGGAAGCTCGAGCCTGACGGCGTCCGATGTATCGGACGCCTTTGCAAAGGCGGTGAGCGCGGCTTTGCCACCGGGCGGGAGAGAATTCACACCGATCTTCCATTCCACTCTTCCCATACCGCCTGAAGGTACAGGAGTCTTTTTATCAGGAGTATCCAGCAGACTGACTCCCTCAGCCTGGAAGGAGACACTAACAACTTCATCTTTCCCCGTATTGTTGTGAATAACGGCGCTTATTTCCAGTTCATCGTCCTGGAGCAGGAAGCGCGGCGTTTCGAGACGTAATGCCAGTTTTTTATCGACGAGGCAATCTTTCTGTGCCTGCCCTACGAGGGTATCCATATTAATCGCCTTCCCCGTAGCGCGCCATGTGGTTAAATTGTCGGGCAGGGGAAAGCTGACTTCAGCCGTGCCGTCTTTCCCTGTAATAACGGCGGCATTCCAGTAGGCGGTGTCTTCGAATTTTTTTCTGATGGGGCCTATATCTTTTTCTTGAGGAGGGGCCTTTGCACAAGCGGGCATGGGAGGAGGTATTGGGAGTGTATCAACCATATTCACTCTTTCGCCATAAAAGAAATCCTTGATATCGGGATCCGTATCGGGCATAAGCGCATATATCGCTTCATCAACAAGGCCCAGTGAAACCTCCGCAGGCACAGGCTTTCCCAGGTGGTCCGTCGTGCGTATTTTATAATTGGCTTCTTCGCCGGGAGAGTATTTTTCTTTGTTCGGAATAAGTTCGAGGTTGATGAATTTATCAGAGGGTGATACTTTAATTTCCATCGTTCTTTCAAAGAGATTTTCATTGGAAACGATCGAGGCGCTAAGAAATACATTGGGCCCGTATTCGCTGAGGATTGGGAGATCGAGAGACGCGTTGTAGTTGTCTATGGGGAGGTGGAAGATTTTATAAATTTTGTTTCCCTCGATGGATGCTGTGAGCAGGCCTTCCTTTGCGGGTGTGCGTATCACCAGATGCGCCACGTCACCTGGTTTGTAAGATTCTTTATCGGAAAGCAGTTCAAAATCGTCGTGTTGTGTAGTCAGACTGCTTCCTTTTTGGAAAACCCAGAAGTGACAATAATCCTCTATGGTATTTCCCCTGGCGTCAACAGCCTGGATGGCGGCCTTCAGGAAGCCCGTCCGCTCGGCGGTGAAAGTGAATTCTCCATTGCCCTGGGAATCCGTACTGGCTGTCCCTTCTCTGAAAATCGTGGAGATTATTTCACAGTTTTTCATATCCTCTTCACTGATTGTGACTTTAACATCTGTTGTGACCGGCTTTAATGAAAAACCGTTGGCTTTGATTTTAAGCCTGACAGTTTCGCCTTTTTTATAAAGCATTTTGTCAGGTATGACATGGATAAAAAAATCTCCCCTGGTTACGGGGCAAGATGCACCTGCAGTAACTTCTCTTCGGCTGAGGTCCGTAATCGTCGCATTAACTACAAGGATATAGTTTTGTTCTGTTTTTTGCGTGTCAATGCTTATCCGGGCTTCACCCTTCGAATCGGTAATTATTTCTCCGTAGTCGCAGTTATAGGATTCCCTGATATATTTGTCAGGGATATTAGAATAGAACTCAGGATAGTAGGGACTCATCCTGTTGAATACCGAGTACTTTACATTGGCCGAAGGGACCGGAACCCCGAAGTATGTGGACGCCCGGAGTATGAATTCCGCCTTATCTCCCATTATATATGAATCTTTCACCGGCTTTAATTCGACCTTAAACTCCGGCTTGCGGTATTCGCTTACTGTAAATAATTCTTTTTCACTGTCAGGTGAGAAAATTGCACAAAAACTTATATGATAATTTCCAAGGGAGGCGTCATTATCGAGAATTATCTCGTCTGAAAAAGCGCCGAATTCATCGGTAAAGATTTTTTTCATTGCGATGATAGTTCTTTCAGGCCCCCAAATCACCATCTCTACCGGGATTTTCCCTGGATTTACGTAGCCGTCCGGTTCTTCATCTCGGACAATACCCCTGAAGTGAACCTTCTGCCCGGGACGATATAAGGGTCTGTCGGCATAATAATAAAACTTTCTTCTTGAATAAAAATAAGATGAAGAGACATGCCCACTCCAGGAGCTCGAATCGTCACCCTTTTCAACGCTTATGTCAAGCCAACTTTCCTTCGTTAAATTGTATTTTATGAAGCCGGGCTTGCCCTCATAGATCAGGGTTTTCTTATGATTACCGTTTTCCAGATATTCCGAATTCCAGATTTTCACGGCCGCATCGTCAATTATTTGGTGGGTTTTCGAATCTTCCACCTGTAAATACAACCGGCCCGGCTCTGTCTTGAGCATCAAACTTAACCGGGTAATCTGCAGATAAGCTGTCGAAGTCTTACCGTTTGCTTCAGCCACTATTTTGTATATGCCGCATTCCTCCAGCGGCAATACAACTTTCTTGCTCCTCTCCATTCCGTCCAGGTAGCACTTGTTTTCCCATGTTTTGAAAGGGGTTGTTTTATACTCGGAATTTTTATAGTCAGGACGTTTTGTTTTCTTGTCGTAATTCAATTTCACGAGGGGATATGCGCTGAACTTTATTTTTTCAATGTTGCCGCCTTCGATAGTGATGCGGGGATTTACACTGCGGACCAGTGAGCCGTCCTCGTGAGATTGAATATTAATTGTCGTAGCGCCCAGGAAAACCCGTGGAGCGGTTACCCCGCTTCCGAGCATACATAACTCGGTTCCTTCTTCAATGAAAAGCTTGTTTTCACCGGCTATCGCCTCTGTATATGTGTTTTGATCGGCTTCAGTCTCCCGGATGAGTTTTTTGCTCGCGATGTCGTAAAGCATGAATTTGTCCCCGGTACACAAAAGGAGCCTGCTGTCATCGGCATCCAGGGATTTGATATCATTATCATTATCATCAATGGCTATCGAGCTTATGCCGCTCTTATCAAAGATGTAAACAACCCGTGCGTCATCTACAACGAAGAAGCGGTCTCCGGCCACAAAGCCGCTTAGAAACTTGCTATTAAAGTTTCTTGACCTGATAATTTTCCCGCTTACGGCATCCAGGCATGTCACTTTTTTTTCTTCAAGCAGGTATAGGAGAGATTTCACAAGCCAGGCTTTCTCTACCAGCCCCGTTTCTACATGCCATATTTTTTTAAGGGTGACGGGGTCGAATGCGGCAGTGACTCCGGGGATAATAACGTAAATCAGGTTGTCTCCGGGAATTATACGCCGATAAGGCGGAGGAGACGCGGTTGTATCGCCGGGAGGAGGCGGGGGAGATATTTCATTCGGAGAAGGAGGAGCAGGTGGGGCGGGCGGAGTAATGGTTATGGTTTCTTCGAGCGGAACCTCCTTGATTCTTTCCAGGGTTTTGCCGTCATGGACTTCGAAATAACCCTGGGAATAATTATACACATATAATTTCCCGAATGCCGGAATAAAAGTATAATTATCGGAACCCATCCATTCTTCACACAGGCGCTTACCGGTGGAGGCATTCCTCACAATCATTCTTCCTGATTCTCGTGAATAAATTATTCCCTTATCATAGGCCCATGAAAGTGCAGGGATCCAGCGTTTTATGACGCCTGTATCTGCATCCAGGATAAAAAGCCCTTTTTCCGTGGCAGCAAAAACAGACCCGTCTTCATAAAACAGTTTCTTGATCCCTGCGCCGATAAATTGTTTGTAAGAGAAGTCGCCGGTCTTTTTTTCCCAGCGTGCGACGGGAGTTGACCACAACTTTTTGCCGTCCGTTAATGACAGCGCGTATATCGTGTCATCGGCCGCCACGAAACAGGCGGTCTCATTGTTTATAACCATGAGCCTTGGGGAAGGGAAGGTAACCCTCCATTTATATTCGATCTTTTCGGGTGCGGCAAAGGCGGCTCCGGCCGAGAGAAAAATGAGCGCCAAGATCAGGGCGATGTATTTTTTCATCTTTTCATCTCCTTTATGTCAATTGCCAGCGGGGCTTAGCGATATCTATCTGTTTTTCATGGAATTCTTGATCTGCTCAATGGCTTTTTTTGCGCATTTCCGAACATCAGAGTCTTGTGCGTCCAGGAGTTTTTCAAGAGGGGCCAACGCCGACGGATCGCCCATTTCTCCGAGCGCTTTTGCCGCCTCGCATGTTTCATAACTATTTTCATTATTCAGGAAGCCGATTAAAAAGGTCAACGCCCGCTTGTCTTTCAACCTGCCGAGTTGTTCCGCCGCATCAAGCCTGAGAGAAGTGTTGTAGCTCATATCGTTCATCACCTGAGTGAGCAGGATCTTCGAAGGTTCGTCTCCCATATCGCCAAGTGCTTCTATTGCAGATTCCGATTCGCTGGAATAGTCTTTTTTAAGAGACTCTATAATATAAGGCAATACTTCCGGCGATCCTATTTTGCCCATCGCCTTTATTGTCTTGGCCTTCAAATTGTCGTTTACCCGTGAAATAAATATGCTGTCATTATAAACCTCGATGAGCGCCGGCAGTGCTTTTTTATCACCGATTTCACCCAGCGCCGTCACGGTGCAGGGCATCACCAGGATATCCCTGTCGGTAATGATTTTAATCAGCGGGTCAACCGCATCGGCCCCGCCGACCTTTCCCAAAGCGCAGGCGGCCGCCGATCTTATATCGCTGTTCTTATCATTAAGCAGCTCTATAAGAAGAGGTGAGGCCGCCTTATAGCCTGTATTGCCGAGACCTTCGATAGCGTTTTTTTTCACGAGAGTATAGTAACTTTCATCTTTTATTATGGATATAAGATCCGGTGCCGTCTGTTTGTCCTTAGTTTTGCTGATGGTATATGCGGCACTGGCTGTTACATTGTAGTCCCATGCTTTATCTTTGATCTTTTTGATGACGGCGGCAAATGCCTCCGGGGAGCCTGTCTCTCCGAGAGCATAGACAGCCTCTTTTATAACGATGTCATATTCATCATCCAGCATGGGTATAAGATATTGGACAGCCGCTTCATTTTTGAGACGACCGAGTCCCTTAACTGCCCCGGCGCGGACTCGCCAGTCATCGTCTTTAAGCGTGCCAAGCAAGATTTTAAAAGAAGAGTCATCATCAATCATTCCTATTGTTTCAGCCGCCCATGCCTTTGTCCGCCAGTTATTATCTTTACCAAGCGCATCTTTAAGAGCCGGCAATGCAGGCTTGCCCAGTTTAGCTACAGCCTCAGACGTGCCGGAGGGAGATAAATTCGAATCCTTTATCAAGGCCGGAAGCGACATCATATCGGGCATTCCAAAAAGCGCCCTGACAATAGCCTCTCTTAAACGTTCGTTTGTGTAATTTACACTTATTGTTTTGTTCAACAAGTGTAACAAATAGGGCAAAGCCTCTTTTGCATGTAATTCGGCAAGATCTGATATTGCACGTTCTCTGTAATAGATGTCCTTATCTTCGGCTATTTTTATGAGAATTTCGATCCCTTTTTTCCTGATCTCCGGTTCGTTGTATCGCAACAGGTAAGAAGCCAGGTTGAATTTGTCCTGGACGTTGTTATTATTATCTATTACTTTTATTAACTCGGGCAGTTTTTCCGTCGTGCCTTTTCTTAAAAGTGTCTCTGCCGCCTCTTTCCTTATAGTGGGGTCTTTATCATTCAGCCAGGAGAACAAAGCGGCAACAGCTCTTTTATCCTTCGAATTGCCGAGTGTATTGATGGCGGCTAATTTTATGCTGGAATCGCTGTCTTTGAGCAGGGCGATAACAGCCGGTAGCGCATAACTTTCTTTCATGTTGGACAATACCTGTTTTGCAGTCATGCTGACGTCTTTATCGCTGTCATGTAAAGCCTCTTGTAATACCCGGACGACTTCTTCATTGTGTATGGATCTCAATGCGTTTATAATCATTATTTTAGTTGTGGAATTTCCATTTTTCATAGCGTTGAGCATTTGGGGCAACGCGTCTGAGCCAATACGGGAAAGTGAATTGCTGATGGTATTAGATGAGATATTTTTAGCCCTTAATAAAGGCTCAACTGCCGATACAACGCCGATATAACCCAGGGCCTCCGCTGCAGCTTCTCTTACTTGAGCCTCTGGGTCATTAAGTGACTGTATAAGATATGGGACTGTTTTTTTATCCCCCAGGGAGCCGAGCCTTGCGGCGGCATCCCGTCGGACATCAGGGTCATTGTCCCGGAGAGAATTGATGAGAGAAGGGACTGCTTCTTCGTAACGAACATCGGAGATATATTGAATCACCTGTTTTCTTACATCAGGATCTTTATCTTGAATTAGTTCCATGAGGTATTTGACATCTTTGCGGCCGTTAATTTTTATCAGAGTCTTTGCGATGTTAAACCTGGTCGTTCCAGTTTTGCTTACTACGAAAGCTTTTTTAAGGTCGTCGGTTATCTTTATGCCCCTGGTTGACAGTATATCAACGGCCTGATTTCCTAAGTCATTATCTCCGAGCGTGTAAATCAACGCCCTGGTTGCATCATCCGAGTCAATCTTACCTAGTGCTTGCATTGCTTTGTAGCGGATATCCTGATCTTTCTCGTTTTCCAGAATATACATAAGTTTCGGAACGGAACAGGAATCACCCATTTCACCGAGTATAATAGCAGCGGTTTGAGGAGCCGTGTCGCCCATCATTAACGAACGCAGTTGGGGGATGATGCTTTTATCGTTAAAGAGGATAATTGCATCATAGTCGGTATAAGATCCGTCCTTTAACGAGTCGACCAGATATGGAAGAACCTCAGGCACCCGCATTTCTAAAAGGACAGACGATACGCCCTCATGGCACTTGTAATTACTGTCTTCTAAAATATCCAGGAATACAGGTATGGCTCTTCTGTCGTCGATTTTTTTAAGCGCTTGAGTTATTCCAGATTCGTTCCTGCCTCCATTTTTAAGAGCTTCCAGCAGTGCCGGAACGGCTCTTTTATCACCGATTTTGCCGAGAGCTTCTACTGCGATGTATGCTGTTTTGGAATCAAGAGATTCGATCAGAGCCGGTACAGCTTTCAAATCGCCTATATTTCCAAGCATTCTTACGGACATTAATCTTATTGATTTGTTATCGCTTTTCAGGAGGGAGATCAGGGTATCTACCGGCAGTTCAAAGTTAAACTTGTCGATCAAGCCGAGGGCGACTTCCCTTAATATATCGTTCTCGACATCGAGTAAGGGTGTCAAATATTTACCTACTCTGGGTCCGAATAAAGCCAGCGCTTCAGGAAATGAATAGTTGAAGTTATCTCGATATGTGTGAATCAAGCTTGGTTTTCTGCTGTTAGATATTCTCTTCATTAAGTTGATGATATGAGGGATTGCTTTCTCATCGCCTATTTCTCCGAGGGCTCTTATGGAAGCTATTATTAACTCATTATTTTCAAGATCGCCGTCTATGATTTTTATAAGGGCGGAGCTTGCCTGTTCATCACCGATGTCCCCCAATGCTTCGGCCGAGGCACTTGAAAGATACGGGTACCTGCTGTCTAGATTTTTTATCAGGGGAGCAATTGCCCTTGTATCCCCGATTTCTCCCAGTGCCCTCGTTGCGCGGGTTCGGACGACCGGGTCTTTGTCATCAAGCGCGTTGAGGAGCGCCGGTACCGCCCGCTCATCATGTGTCATGCCAAGTGCTCCGGCGGCCAATCCTCTCTGGAGGCGGTTTCCGTTCTTTAGTATCTCGATCAGCGGCTTGACGGCAGGCTTGCCCATGCTTCCCAGCACATCGGCCGCGGCATTGGCTACCTTCCAGTTCCTGTCATACAACGCATTTACAAGCGCCGGCACAGCATCCGCGTATCCTGTTGAGCCAAGCGCCTTGGCTGCATTTATGCGGTCATACACATCGCCTGATTTAAGAAGTTTTAAACAATCTTCGAAGCTGTGATAATCATAAAAATATCCGAAAACAGGCACGTTTGAAATCAAAAATATAAATAGTATCAAGATCCAGGCTCTCTGCATTTTTTTCATCATAGCCACCTCCGGTCAGTTCCAGCGAGTTCAATAATTATCATATCGAAAAAGTTACTTCCGGGCCTTTTTTATCTTTTGAAGATCAATCTCCGTTAACAGTCGTATGTTTACATCCGGGATCTCATTCAGGAGGCTCACGGCTTGTTTCATATCTCTTTGGCCGATTTTCATTAACAGGTGGTTAAGTGTCAACGAGCGCGTTTTGGCGTCCTTTATATTTTCAATGGCATATCTTACTGCACCGTCCAAATCACTTCTTGCGATAATTATGGCCCTGACTGCCTTGTTCAGTTCAATTTTCTCCGGTTTATCAGGATCATCATAGTCCCAGAACACCCAGCCCAAACCGTACATACAATATTCATAAGGAACGATTTCATCCTTGACCATCCGCCTTCCGTCATGCCAGTCATCATAAAATGTATCCATCATAAGTCTCTGCAAAACTTGCCCTGCCTCGATGAACACCGCGTCGGCTCTTCCGGGATTTATTTTTGCATATAAGCTGCCCGCCCGTGTCAGCCAGTAATATTTTTGCTTGGGCTCTTCCATCTGTTTTGCCGCATCCACGACCTGTTCCAGACAAAGCCCGGCATTTTTGTTATCGCCTTTCGATTTGAGTTTCACCGCGCATTCGTAAAATACATAAGCACGTTCAAGAGGCTCAGGGATATATTTCCCGGTTTTCATAGCTTTGAGCGGCGACTTTTCCATATACTTCATCGCCAGCGCATAAAAGATTGCGGTTTTCGCCGCTACAGAAGGACACGCCTTTACAAAAACCATTGCTTCCTGCTCCGGCATCTTTTCTACAACCACCTGTGCGGCATCGAACACCTCACGGATTTGATCGCCCAGGTACAGGTGGCTGACTTTACAACCCGCTTCCATGTTCATGAGGATTTCTTTCGCATCTCTCAAAGAGGTGTCGCTGTAGCCGACGCTCGCCGTCATGATAACCGTGAGCACTATAACAAAAACGAATTTTACGATTTTGGCAAAAGTCATTGTCAGGTGACCCCATTGATCCGAAGGCTTATTTACAAACCGTCGTTTCATTTGCTCACCTCCACCTCGGTCTTGATGATCTTTCTGTTGTGTCCGCCGTCTATGAGGATAAGGGAAGCGCCGATTGTTCCCGGTGCAGTTTTGGTGGGAATTTTGAATGTACCGCGGAAGAGCCCGTCGCGTGATGCAAGGTAAAGCTCTTCGTTGGCCCATGGGAGCGCCAGCATCACTCGCCTTGTGACGGGGGAGGCTTTAACTGAAATATCCACGAGATCGCCGGGGCTTCCTGAAAGTCTGTTCAGGATTTTCCCCGAAAGTTCCGGAGTCCCGGTATAATAACGGAATGACAGCTCTTTTTTACGGCCGTCGTTGTATGTGATCAGCACCTTGATCGTGTATAGGCCGCTTTCAGTTGAAACCGGCAGGTCGAAACGGATTATCCAACGCTTTTTCATATCGTCGTAAGTGAGGCGGCGGATTTCCCCGCCGGGGAAGATGGCGACGACTGAGAGAGAATCGGCGGGCGCATTGACTTCTATCAGAGGATCGCCCTTTGGGATTTGCTCGAGTGTAAACCAGGGCTTTTCAACCGCGACTCTCTTGTCGTAAGCTCCTTCAAATTTATCGACTAAATTCTTGAACGATTCTATTTCATCCCTGAACCGTCTTAAGTAAGCCTCCAGCTCGCTTTTAGGGATTGCAAGAAATGTCGTAAAGGGGCTCAGAACGCCGTACCTTTTGCTTAGCCGGATGGTCGTTTGAGCTTTCTTTTTATCTTTCGTCGTTCTGGCCGAATCGCCGAGATATTTGAGATATTTTTCCGCCCACAGCTTCATCGCCGGATTGTTGGGGATATATACGTCGGGGAATGTTTTGATTGTCTTGTATTGTTTATAGCCGGACGGCGATTGTCCGCTCAGCGTGATCGCAGCTTTGCCGGGATAGTATCTGCCGAGAAGAGTGAGAGTCTGTCCCGCTTTGATTGACGGGAAGCTCCATGGGAATGTAGAGAAAGTCTCGATACCGGATATGCTTATCACAGGGTTTTCGAGTGACTTGTCAGGGGTGAGGCTCAATGCGAAAAATCCCGCGTCTCCTCCGGATTTCGCCGCTGAAAGAAATATCTTTAAATCTGCCGGAGCCGATTCGATTTCAAGCTGGAAAGGCTTGTCGGGAGCCAGCTCGTCAGCGCTGAAAGATGTTTTTGCAAGATGAGCGGAAGTGATCGAGGTTGCCGCCGGGTAGCTGGTTTTGATTGATTTGATAGTGTATGGGGATTCGATGGATGCCTCAAAGTTAAACTTGTTTATGAGATTTGCGCTGTTTTCCCCGGCAAGTGGGAAGCTGTATATGTGTGATCCATTTTCCGATGTGAGAGTTTCAACATAAGTAAGCTCTATTTTCACATTGCCCGTTTCCACCGGGAAAATCGCAACTTGATAAGTGTTTCCATATTTTCGCTTCATCAACGCGGGGTCTCTTCCCATTCGTTTAACAGTCTGGTAAATTTTTTCGGCGCGGCCGTTCTCGACTATCATGGCCTTGATCTTTTCACCCTTGAAGTAATATGCAAACCCTGTTACGGTGGCGTTTTTTGGAAGTGTAAAAAGGAAGAGAGCCTCTATCCTGCTTTGTGTATCGTTTTGAAAATTATAGATACACTTCGTTTCGGCAATATTATCTTTTATATCTGTTTTTACCGAAAGAGATTCCAGCGTTAGTGAGCGTAGTTCGTTCCATTCCGGGACAAGGATGCCTGTGGCGAATGATGTTTCTGAAAGCAAAACCAGGAATAACACGCCGGCTGCGAGCATTAACAAGTATTTTTTCATGATCCCCCCGAATCAATGATAATAGAGCTTACCGGAATTTTTTATAACTATTTTATTCTTTGTAAATTAATGTAGATCCTCTATGCTTCATATGAAATAAAAACAGCATAACAAAGTTAATAATACATGAAGCATAACCCTTTCCGGGTAGCAAGCCAGATCCCACCGTCTGATAGCAGCATCGCCTGGATCTCATTATCGGGAAGACCGTCGCTCACAGTCAAATGATAAGTTTCATCACCGTTTATATAAAGGAGTCCCTCGCGGCTGCCTATCCAGAGCCCGTCTTTTTTATCGGCCAGCAGACAATTGATATGTTCGGCTTTAACCGGTACCCTGGCGGGATTCGGCATATTGCTTTCTTGTATCGAATATAATCCCCCGTTAAATGTCCCGACATATATTTTATCTTGCACTCTCTCCAGGCAAGTTATCCATGTGTCCGGGATAAAGATCGGCTCACAATGAACATTGCCATCAGAATCATAAATGTGAAAAAGCCCTTTTTTGCCTGTTCCCATGAATATGGAGCCGTTATCAATCAAGGCGGATGTTACCACCCGGCCTTTCAAAGGCCCGATCTTATAGATTTTTTCCCACGCAGCCCCGTCGAAGATGCTTATTCCGCCGTATCCTGCAACTAACAGCCTGTCGTCAACCACACTGATGTATGAACACCATGAAGGCTTAAGAATATAAGTCTTCATAGAATTGCCGTCATAATTGTATAGCTTGCCGTCGGCATCTCTCAACCAGAGTAAATCGTCATAAACAGCCATGTTCCGGATCCACGGAGAACAAGCTTCATTTAATTTTCCCCAATGCTCATTTTCCAGTATATAAACGCCGTTTTCGAAAGTAGCCGCATAAAGCCTGTTATTATAAAAAGCTATTGCTTTTATATTATTGTCTCCTGGCTGTCCTTTTTCCACGAATTCTTCAAGGACGCCGCCGTTCATACAATATATCTCCCCGATATTTGTTCCCCAGTAAAAAAATTCGTTGTTTCCCCCGACAAAAGTAATACTACTATTATCACTCATGAGTTTTTTCCAGGTTTTGCCTGTGAAGTTGTATATATTGCCGTTTAAAGTACCAGCCAGTATCCCGGCTTCGGAAGAAGAAAGACATGCGATATAGTCTCCGGTATTACCAGGGGGCAGGGGATGAAGCGCCCATTTCCCTTTGCTTCTTGTCAGCAAGCCGCCGTCGGTGGCTATGTTTATTTCTCCGTCCTTAAGACATACAGCAAGAGGGGCAACTTTTCCGGGAAGAACAAAATGCTTTGCCATGAGTCCGGGAGCCAATTGGATCAATTTGCCGGATGTTACGACGTAACGTTTGTTCCCGTCTCCGGCCAGAAATACCCTGGTATTGGGGGGATGTGAATATTTACCGACAGGTTTCCAAATATGATTCTCGGAAAGTTCATAAACATTGCCATTTCGGGCACACAACAGGTTCGTATCAACTTCCCATGCATCGACGTCGCCTTCCCCGGGTATGGGCATTTTTTTCCATTTCCCCTGTTCTTTAATTGACGCCCAGTCATAGCCGCATCCGATAATTTTGCCGTCAATCTTACAAACAAAAGAAACATCAACTCCTCCGAGGCCGTCGTTAGGGTTGTATGTAACCATTGATTTCGACGGTAAATTTATTTCGACAACTCCACCCTCGGTAGCCGCCCACATACAAGGGCCTTCTTTGATGATATTTTTGATGTTACAGAATGACGAGTAATAAAAGAATGTCTTCAAATCGTTACTATAAATACAAGACGCGGACAAGAGTAAAAAAACAAGTAAAAATGTTGTATGTTTTTTCACATTACCACTTTTCATTTGATATTACCGGGAAATTTATAACCTTGAATGGCCGTATCATTCTTCGCTATTCCTTATTATTAATAACTTCCATGAACAGCTCTTCCATGCGGGTTACGGTTTTCTCCAGGCTCCTTCCGCCTATGGATTTTATGTTTTCATCTCCCATGCGCCTGGCAAGGTCGGGCGATTCCAGCAGTCTGACGATTTTTTCGGCAAGGGATGTCGGGTCGCCGGGTGAGAATAGGAATCCGTTGACGCCGTCCTCTACAAGCTCCGGGAGCGCCCCGGAATTCGCCGCGATTACAGGCAGGCCGGACGCCATGGCTTCCATCGTAACTATGCTCTGTGTTTCGATGGTGGAAGGGATGACGAAAATATCGGCGATCTGGTAAGCCTGGGGGAGGTCGTCGCCTTCATGGGGCAGAGGCCCTGTAAATGTAACATGGGAGCCGTTTCCGTCTTCTTTAACTTTTTTCTTGTAATATTCCAGGAGGTTCCCGCCTCCGCAGATTAAAAAATGAGCACGGCCGGGCGGTATCAGCTTTATCGCCCCGAATAAAGTTTCCAGCCCCTTGTCTTCATCCAGCCTCCCGACATGCAAAATCACGGGCATTACAGGCAGGCCGAATTTTTTTCTTATGACCGCCGGGGCATAGAACGAGTAAAATCTGCTTAAGTCAACCCCTGTCGAAACAACCTCGATCCTTGCTTTCACCCCGCTTTTTTTTAAAGATTCTCCAATCAGCCGGCTCGGGGCAAAGACCATGGCACAACCGTTGTAAAAATTCACGAGGTATGAGTTTATCGAACTTCCGATAATCCCGTGAAGCGGCCTGAGCCATGAAAGATATGAAAGCACATAATCCAGGCTGAAATGGTTGTATATGGTTACGGGGATGTTATTTTTAAGTGCGGCTTTCTTAAGCGCCCTTCCTATGGATGTGGGGTCCTGGAGCAGCACCAGGTCGTAGTTGCCGCTTGTTACTATCTCATCGATTTTTTTACCGGGAAAAAATGTAACCCTGAAGGTGTGCCTGAACGGGTTGGGGAATGAAGGAAACCTGATGACCGTGAGGTTTTCCTGGACTTCCACTTTTGAAAATGAGAGGTCCATCGAGGGGGCCATGATGGATACGCTATGACCTCTTTTTGCAAGGCGGGTGGCGAGAAGGTAAGTCGCAACAGAAAGGCCCGATATATTCGGATAATAGGATTCCGTCCCGATTATTAATCTCATGCTGCCATATTCAATCAGTTTTATTTTTTTCCTTGGAAGTTCCGTGAAGGAAGAAAATGCATGTTAAAGAATCCGTTTCTTTGAAATTGATACAGAGGAGAAAGAGATGCTTATTCCGTTCGGAGGCAAATCCCCCCGGCTCGGGGAAAATGTTTTCATAGCGCCGGGCGCTTATCTTATAGGCGACGTCAGCCTTGGAGACAATACGAATATATGGTTCGGCGCGGTCATCCGAGGAGACCTGAACCCTGTCGTCCTGGGATCCGGTTGTACCGTTCAGGACAACTGTGTTATCCATGTTTCAGGGAAAGAAGGGGGAGGAACTTATCTTGGGAACGGGGTAACCGTGGGGCACGGGGCTGTGCTCGAAGGGTGCAGGGTGGGTGACAACGCCGTTCTGGGGATGAACTCGGTGGTTTTGCCGGGAGCGGTCATAGGTGAAAATGTCATGCTTGCGGCAGGCGCGGTGGTGCTTCCGGGGCAGGAGATACCCCCAGGCTGCCTGGCGGCGGGCACTCCCGCCGTGCCGAAAAAGGAGATCTCAGGCGATTCCCTCGAGAGGGTTAAGAATACCGCGGCAAGATATGTAAAGCTTGCTTCAAGATATATCGAAGACGGTATCGGTTCATCAGGCCGGGATCATTTATCGGAATAATTTACAGTTCGTCAGGCTCCGGCATTTCTATCCCGGCTTCGCAAAGAAGCAGCCGTGCGGATTCCGTTTTATCGAATTTTACGATTAATGTCGCGTTCCCGGTAATATCGACGGCCAGGTACAGATACTGGATATTGATATTTTTATCTCCCATGAGATTCGCCACCCTGGAAAGCGCTCCCGGCTCATGAGGGATGC
The DNA here is from genome assembly GCA_023475345.1 of Chloroflexota bacterium. Classification (GTDB taxonomy): domain Bacteria; phylum Vulcanimicrobiota; class JAMCWD01; order JAMCWD01; family JAMCWD01; genus JAMCWD01. The sequence goes on from JAMCWD010000045.1 coordinate 16,850, forward strand.
GCATTGCGATGACATCGGTCTTTTTATAATCAAAGCTTTTTTCCTTGAGGATTCGTTCCGCTTTAACGGGATCATCGACTACAAACCTCATAATGCTGTAGTCTTCGGATTCGACTACCGAAATGCCCTTGATATTGACTCCCCAGTATGAAAGTTCCCTGGTAATTTCCGAGAGCGTGCCCGGCACGTTATGCAACACCGCGGAGAATTGAATTATAGAAGCCATTGTTCGTCTCCCCTCCCAATTTTATCATCTTTACTTTCAATAATTTCAATGCCGGGGTATATTGTTCCTTCGACCCGGGCAAAAGGAATTTTTATCCCTGAGCAAGAAGACAAATTTCGGGAAATAGTAATTCTGCTTGCCATAGGGTTTAGTATTGGCAATTTTAAGAAAACTGGGGAGGAATAAATGGGAGACCCGGTCAGGCTGGGAATCGACATAGGTTCTGAGAGCCTTAAAGCGGTGCTTGTCGATAATGATAAATACGATGAAATCGGGCCTTTCCACATTACAGGGAAGCCTTTGCCGCGCTTATTGGAGCTTGTAGAGAAAGTTTTGTGTAAATCGGGGCCTGATACGGAGGCGCTGCTGGGCATTACAGGCTCCTGCGGGGAGTTTTTTGCCCGCATGCTTGATGTAGAGTTGATCCCTGAGCCGCAGGCTTTAGCCTCGGCATTCGGCGCCCTTGCGCCGGATATCCGCCAGGTTATCGAAATGGGAGCCCAGTCCCAGAAGTTCCTTTCATTCACAAGGGATGAGGATTCGGGCCGTCTCATGGTGGACGATGTAATTACCGGGGGGAAATGCGCGGGCGGGACGGGGTCGTTTCTTTCGTACATGCAGCAAAGGCTGAAATATGATTCGATGGAAGAATTCACGGATGCCGCCGTAAATTCGGAGCCTGCGGGCATCTCCGGCCGTTGTGCGGTTTTTGCAGAGAGCGATATCGTCCATCATTATCAGAAGGGCACCCCCAGGGACCGCATAGCTTCGGGCCTCCACCAGGCCGCTGCAAGGAATTTCAAGGCGCTTGTCAGGAGGGGCGGCATATCCGGCGGCAGGATAGCATTTATCGGCGGGGTAGCCAAAAACAAGGCCGCGGTCAAGCACCTCGAAAAAGAGATGGGACTTGAGCCGGGGAGCATAGTCGTCCCCGCTTTCGCCCGGTTTGCATGCTCATACGGCGCCGCTTACAGAGCGAAAGACTTCATTTCACTATCCCGGCTGCATTCGATTATAAAAGAGAACATGGAGGCCCCTTTCGAATATAACAGGCAAAAGCCCATTTCCATGTCCAGGTCGAAATACATGGAATCCCCGCCGCCTTCCCCGGACGGCAGTTCATTCGGGCTTGTTTCCCTCGGGGTGGATATAGGGTCTGTCAGCACGAAGGCGGCGCTTGTCGGGATGAATGGGAGCCAGTTGGAAGTCCTTGCATGGCATTACCGCCGGACTGACGGGAACCCCCTGGAAGCAGTCAAGGCCACCGTCGGTGAAATTAAAAAACAGGTTGAAAAAAAAGGCTATAAGCTAGACAGGATAATCGCCGGAACGACAGGCAGCGGCCGTTATTTAACCGGTTATTTTCTGGGCGCGGACAAAGTTACCGACGAGATCACCGCCCAGGCCGCAGGCGTTCACACATTCCTTAAAGAAAAAGATTTTTCAGTAATAGAGCTGGGCGGTCAGGATTCCAAGTTCATCCAGATAAAGGACGGCGTGATAACCGATTTCGAGATGAACTGGGCATGCGCCGCAGGAACCGGCGCGCTGATTGAAAAGCATTCCAGGAACCTGGATATCCCAGTAGAGGAATTCGGAGATTATGCCCTGAGAGCCGGGAACCCCCCGGTATTCAACTCCACCTGTGCCGTTTTTTCCGAGCAGGGGCTTATTACGTGCCAGCAAAACAATGTTGACGCCGATGAGCTTTGCGCGGGCGCATGCCTTGCATCCGCAAGCAATTATCTTATCAAGGTGGTAAGGCAGAGGCCGCTTTCCGACAAAGTGGCTTTCCAGGGGGCGGTGGCGTTTAATAAAGGCATGGTGGCATCTTTCGAAACCCTGCTTGACAGGCCGGTTACAGTGCCGCCGTATCCTCATCTTACCGGCGCAATAGGGGTGGCAAGGCTTGCCCTGGATTCCGCCTTTTCAAGCAAAGACTCGCCTTCTTTCAGGGGCTTCGATGCGGTATTGAGCACCGATTATGTCCTGGATACATTCCAGTGCGGCAAATGCGGCAACGAATGTCATATAAACAGGTTCCGTTTCGGAGACAAAGAGTTTTTCCAGGGAGACCGCTGCGACAGGTACAGCAGCAGGCATAAGAAATCGCTCGGCGCGGATTTGCCCGATCTATTTGAAGAGAGGGATCGGCTTCTTCATGAGTTTCATAAGGCGGAAGCCCCGGCAGATGCTCCCGTTATAGGCATCCCGAGGGGGATGTTATATGCGGATTACTTCCTGATGTTCAGGGTGTTTTTTAACGAACTGGGGTTCAGGGTTGTCGATTCCCCGCCGACTTCCCAGCGTCTTATTCAGAAGGGGCTGGAAAAAGTCGTTGCCGAGCCGTGTTTCCCGGTAAAGGTGCTCCACGGGCATGCCAGGCATCTTCTGGATTCCGGCGTCGATTACATCTTCACACCATCCATAGAAACCGGGGAAGAAATTTACGGCGGTTTTGAAGACTGCCAGACCTGCCCTTATATCCAGGGGGGGCCTGATGTTCTGGCAAGCAGTATTTCCGAGAACGGCCGGTCAGGTAAGTTTCTCAAGCCGGCGCTTTTCATGAACCGGGGGTTCAGGCACCTGAGAAGGGCGCTTGGAAAGCTGCTTAAAAAGCTCGGCAAATCTCAAAAGGAAGTTGATAAAGCGCTCAGGGCGGCTTTAAGCGCTCACGAAGATTTCAAGAATAAAATAGCCGGGCGGGGGAAGCAGGTTCTCGAAGAGCTTGGCGATAAGATGGCTTTTGTCATAATCGGAAGGCCTTACGGCATTTACGACCCGGCCCTCAATATGAATATCGTCCACAAGATCAGGGACGAAGGTTATCTTGCCATCCCCATCGATCTTTTGCCCCTCAAAGATATCGATGTTTCCGACCACTGGAAAAACGTATATCCGGTACAGGGGCAGAAAAAACTTGCCGCCGCCCGCTACATCGCAAAACATAAGAACCTGCATGCGCTTGTCCTGACATATTTCGGTTGTGGGCCGGATGCATTCCTGGACCAGATGTTCAAGGAAGAACTCGGCGGCCATTACCTGACAATACAGATCGACGAGCATACCTCGGATACGGGCGTTCTTACGAGGATACAGGCATATCTTAATGCCGCAAAATCGAATAACAGGATAAGCATTGAAAAAGAAATAAGGGCCCATGATACCAGCCTTGCGGAAGTCAAAGGCAAGAGATTATGGATCCCCTACATGTGCGAAGGGGCTAAAGTGCTGGCGGCCGTTATGAGAGGGCAGGGTATAGATGCAAGAGTATTGCCCAGGTCGAAAGACCCCGGGCTGGATAATGTCAGGAAGCATATTTACGGAGATGTCTGCCTGCCCATGCTGCATACTACGGAAGATATGCTCCAGAGAGCAGGCAGCTCCGATTTCAACCCTGAAAAAGAGGCTTTTTTCCAGGGCAAATCTCACGGCCCCTGCAGGTTCGGGATGTACTTTATGCTTGAAAAAATGCTATTGGACTCTCTTCACGGCAAGGTCGAGATCTGCACACTGGGCGATAAAAATGCTTCAAGCGGCCTTGGAACTTTCTTTACAATGGCCGCGTGGGATTCTCTCGTATCATACGATATCCTTGAGAAGATGCTTTTGCGTACAAGGCCGTACGAGAAAAACAAGGGCGAAACGGACGAGCTGTTCAACCGCTATGTTGACGACCTGGCAAAACTTGCCGAGGAGCACAGCAGGCTTTTGAACGGCTCTAAAATGCAACTGGCGGCGGTGTTAGGGAAGCATCTTGATAAGTTTAAGGAATTTATGTCGCGTGCCCAAAAAGATTTTTCCTCTATTGAAAAAACAGGCGAAGACAGGCCGGTGGTCGGCCTGGTCGGAGAGTTCTATGTCAGGGCGCATCCTGTTTCGAACCATGATATCATCAGGAGGTTGGAATCCCTGGGTTGTGAGGTAAGGATTGCCCCCATGACGGAATTTTTCGGTTATTCAAATTACATCGGGAGTTTCCATGCCGGGGAAAAATGGCTCGATACCGGGAAATTGAGCTATTTAATCGAGAGCAAAGCAAGAGGCTGGCTTACCGGGCTTGCCTTAAGGGACGAACGTGCGATATTCGAGACGTGCCTTCCCCTGCTTTCCGGTTGTGAGGAAATATCCCCGGAGGAAGTAGTTGATCTCGGGGACAGGTATGTTACCAGGTATTTCGGAGGGGAGGCTATTTTAAGTCTTGGAAAGGCGCAGGATTTTGCGAGCGGCAACATGGATGGGATAGTAAGCGTCGGGCCGTTCAATTGTATGCCCAGTCTTATTGTCAGCGCAATATCCAGAGAGCTTCGCAGGATGAACGACAATATCCCGTTCCTTAACGTGGATTTTGACGGCTACGAAGACTCGGCAAGAGACGCCCGGATAGCGATGTTCGCAGCCCAGGTGAAGGAAAGGCATGAAATCAAGAAAGCCGGGGTAGGGAAGCTATGACCGGGGATATTTTGACGGATGCCGGGGGCGGAAAGGCCGCCGTAATGCCCTGTCCGCATTTGATTGACATCGGAATCTCAATAATATATGATCAATTTTGCAGCACTGTGGAGATAGTCTCAGACAAAATAATAATGTGGGGTTTTGATAAATTTCAATGAAAGATTTTTTAATCAATTACAACAAGGCTGATCATTATTGGGCCCTATGGATTGGCCGGCACCTTGAAGATGGCGGTTACCATATAAAGCTGAAAGAGTGGGATACCAGGCCCGGGACCAACTTTATGCAGGAGATTGAAAGACTTGGCCGCGAGTATGCTCATATCGTCGCCCTGATTTCTCCTGATTACCTCCTTGCCCTGAATGCAAGGTCGGAATGGCCTTCTGCTTTTGCTAAAGATGCGGAAGGCGCAAAGTCGAAGATTATCCCGGTCCGTATCCGCAACTGTGAATTGAAAGGCGTGCTGGGCGGCCTTACTTTAATAGATCTTATAAATATGACCGAGGACGCCGCGAGGAACGCCTTATTCGCAAAAATTGCAAGCAGGCATGAAAAGCCGGAAGCCCCTCCTTCCGAATCTGAAAGACAGGTATCCGAACTTACGAAATTTCCCGGCTCGGTTCCTCATATCTGGAATATAAAATACGGCAGAAACCCTGATTTTACCGGCAGGGAGACGCTTCTGAACCAGTTGAGGGATGAGTTGAGCATGGGCGATGTGGTTGTTTTAAACGGGCCGGACGGCATGGGCAAGTCCCAGGTCGCTTTAAAATACGCTTATGACAATGAAAATAATTATGATATAGTCTGGTGGATAAGGGCCGATGATCTGGCATTTCTGGAAAGCGATTTCGCAGCGCTTGCCGAGGAGCTGAACTTTCCCGACAGGGAATTGAAAACCAGGGGGGAGATAGTCGATTTCACCCGGCAGTGGCTCGAATACAAGCCCGGCTGGCTTTTGATTTTCGATAACGCATTGAGCGTTGAAGATCTTAAAAGGTATATCCCGACGGGTTCAACGGGGCATGTTCTTGTAACTTCAAAGAATCCCGGCTGGGGAAAAGGCACGAGGGTGGTTACCGTATCCGCGTTTTACCGCGAGGAGGCCATAAAATTTCTCCAGAAGCGGACGGGCAAGATGGTCGCCGAAGAGGCTGCGAGCCTTGCCGATGAACTCACTTTTATGCCCCAGGCACTCGAATTGGCAGGCGCACATATAAGCCAGACGGGCGTTACTTTTTCAAAATATTTGAAGATGTATCGGAATGTCAAGAACGATATCATGAACAGGGATAAAGCCTCGATCAAATATCCCATAGCTATTTCGGCGACACTGGAAATTCTCAGCCAGCTTGTTCAGGAAGTGTCCACGGCCGGAATTGAAATTATGAATCTTTGCGCGTACCTTTCTCCCGACGATATCCCGATGAACATCCTTAAAGAAGGGCATGAACACATGCCGAAGACACTGGCGAAGATCATGACCAATGCCAAGGCGTTCGAATATACCATAGGGATTCTCAGACGTTACTCCCTGATCGATGTCGGCTCCGACAACATCACTATAAACAGGCTGGTTCAGAGCATTATGAGGGACAAGCATTCGAGCAAGGAAAGGCTTGTATGGGCGGAAGCCGCATTCCGCATAATGAACGACGCCTTCCCCGACAACTGCGAGGAGAAGAAGAGCCGGGCCGAATGCTCACGCCTGCTCCCCCATGCCTTAACGGCGGCCAGATATGCCGAAGTCTTGAAAATCGATCCGCCTGCAACATTACAACTGTATTCCCGTCTGGGTCTTATCTTTAAGAATTGGGGTGCTTTCCTGCAGGCAAAGAATATCATGCTTAAAGTCCTCAAGCTTTCAGAGACCGTACACGGGCCTGATTATCCGGGCATGGGCAATAATATTAAAACCATGGGGGAGATCTACCATGCCCAGGGAGAACTGGAAAATGCGCGCGGCCAGTATAAAAAAGCAATAGATATTTATGAGAAAAACGGCGACATGAACCGCCCGGAAGTTGCCGTTATATTCAACAACCTGGGGTCCATAATGTTGGACCTCGGAGATGAAAAAGCAGCCAGGACTTATTATGAAAAAGCGCTTTCCGTTCTTGAGAAAAAAGGCGGCAAGGAAACTTCCGTTAAGGGCGCCGTCCTGAGCAACCTCGGTTGTATTGTCTGGGATGCGGGTGAAGCGGAGGCCGCCAGGGATTATTTCGAGCGGGCTCTCGGCGTTTATGATAAGACTCTCGATGGGAAGGATCCCGAGGTAAGTACGGCGGTTAATAACCTTGGCGCGGTGCTCCAGGACCTGGGAGATCTTAAGGGTGCTAAAAAACAGTTCGAGAGGGCTCTTTCCATCGACGGATCGGTGTATGGGAACAGCCATCCCGAAGTGGCGACGGATTTGAACAATATCGCTGGCGTCCTGTGGGCGCTTGAGGATTACAACGGGGCCAGGAACCATTATGAGCGCGCGCTGAAAATATTTGAGGAAATTTACGGCAAAGACCATCCCGATACGGCAACGGTCAAAGAAAATATAGAAGCCCTTGCTTCGCATCAGAAATAAATTACCGGTGCTCCTCCTGTTTCCGTAAACGGAAGCCTCCAATGCCCGCATTCATGCGGGCGGATAGTCAGTTGATATTTTTTCTGCAAGGAACAATCTTTTTAACGGCGAATTCTGGATGAGCTTTTAATAAATCAATATCATGAAGAGTCGATAAATATGAATTTTCGCCGGTTCCAGGAAGAAAGAGAATTGAAAAACCTGTCGCCGAGGGCTGCGTTTTCGGCAAAGAGCAGGGGGCGTGTCCGCCCGGAAGAAGAAGACCCTACCCGCACATGCTACCAGCGTGACAGGGACAGGATTATTTATTCCAAGGCTTTCAGGCGGCTGATGCATAAGACCCAGGTTTTCATTTCTCCCGAAGGCGACCACTACAGGACCCGCCTTACGCATACGCTGGAGGTATCGCAGATAGCAAGGAGCATAGCGCGCGGCCTCCTTTTGAACGAAGACCTTGCCGAAGCCGTCGCCCTGGGTCATGATATAGGCCATGCCCCGTTCGGCCACGCGGGAGAATACGCGCTCGACGAGGTGCTGGTGAAATACTGCGGCGAAAGGTTTGCGCATCCCCGGCACAGCATACGGATAGTCGATCATCTCGAAAGACCCGGGGGGCTCAACCTGACTTACGAGACAAGGGACGGCATAGCCGGTCACAGCAAGGGCAGGACGCCGATGAACGGCGATTCGATGCCTTCGTTCATCACCCTGGAAGGCGAAGTGGTTTTTTATTCCGACCGGGTCGCATATATCAATCACGATATAGACGACGCACTGAGATCGGGATTGATAAGCCTTTCGGACATCCCGCCCGGGCCGGTTGCCCTCCTCGGAGATACGCTGTCCGTAAGGGTGAACCGGATGGTCCAGAACATAGTAAACACAAGCAGGGACTCGGAACATACGGGCATGAGCCGTGATTTTGCCGAAGCCACCGATGAGTTGAAGGAGTTTTTATTTAAGAAAGTCTATGTGGGATCTGAAGCCAAGGCGGAGGAAGGCAAGGCACAGAGGCTCCTGAAGGATCTTTTCGAATATTTCATGAAACACCCGGAAGGGGTGCCGGAATCTTTCTTCACGATGATGGATCTTTCTCCCGGAGACGAGAAGCAGCGGGCCAGAGCCATCTGCGATTATATCGCCGGGATGTCCGACCGTTATGCCCTCCAGCTTTTCGATGAGATATTCGTTCCCCGCGCATGGCGCCGTTTATAGGAAGTGATTGAGAAGTGAGCAGGATACCGCGCGAAACGATAGATGAAATATTACAGAGGGTGGACGGTATTGCGATACTGAGCCAGCACATGTCTTTGAAAAAAGCAGGCAACCGTTTCAAAGGGCTGTGTCCTTTCCACAAGGAAAAAACTCCTTCTTTCACGTACAGCCCTGAAAAGGGGTTGTGGTATTGTTTCGGCTGCGGGCAGGGGGGCACGCTCATCGATTTTATAATCAAGACCGAGCATATCGAGTTCCCGCAGGCGGTGAAGATCCTTGCGGAGAGGGCCGGGGTCAGGATCCCTGAATCTCCGGTGGAGATGAAGCAGGCGTCCGAAAGAGAGAGGCTCCTCGAGTTGATGAAGGAAGCCACGACGTTTTTCCAGAGGACCCTGAGGGGAGATCCCAATGCCGCGGAAGCCCGTGCGTACCTTGAAAAACGGGGGGTAACAAACGAAACGCTGGAGCAGTTCCGGATAGGCTATGCGCCGAGATCCAGGGACGCCCTTTATAATTACCTGAAGAAAAAAGGGTTCAAGACCGAGGAGATGTTCAAGGCCGGCGTTATCAGGAGCGGGAAGGCAGGCGGGGAGATACTCGATTACCTTTATGGTAGGATTATTTTCCCGATATGCGATTCAAGGGGGAAAACGCTGGGCTTCGGAGGCCGGGTTATAGAGGATACCCAGCCTAAATATCTCAACACCCCTGAATCGCCGCTTTTCAGCAAGAGGAATGTTTTATACGGCCTCAACCTTGCCCGGCCCAATATCATAAGGCTGGACAACGCGCTTGTTACCGAAGGCTATATGGATGTAACCGCATTACACCAGGCGGGTTTCAATCATGCAGTGGCGACGCTGGGCACGGCGCTCACGCTTTCACACGCAAGGCTTCTCCGGCGCTTTGCGTCGCATTGCGTCCTTGCTTATGACGCCGATTCCGCGGGGCAGGCCGCGACCGTGCGGGGCATCGAGATTTTCGAAGAAGCCGACCTCGCCGTAAAAATCCTCGTCATGCCGAAAGGCGAAGACCCCGACACTCTCATAAAAGAACACGGTTCCAGGGAGTTGGAAAAACGCCTGATGGGAGCCAAGAGCGTTGTCGATTACCTCCTGGAACTGACAGCCGGAAAGTACAACATGTCCGACCCGGAGGAGAAGGGGAGGTTCGTCCGGGAAGCGGTTGAGATAATGGGTCGCATTAAAGATCCTGTCAGGCGGGACGAGTATATAAAGCATCTATGCCAGACTTACGACCTGAAAGAAGGGACGGTGCGCCGGATGCTTTCCGGCACGGCTTCGCCTGTGAGACCCGGGAGCAGGGCTGATGAAGAGAACAATACGGCGAAAAGGGTTAAGTCGAAGCCTCCCGATGCGGAGGAGAGTTTTCTTGCCTGTATTTTATCCGAGCCGGAATTGTTTTACGGGATGGAGTGGGAGCCCCGCGAAGAAGAGTTTGCAAATGAAGAATGCAGGGAATTATATTCGGCATTTGTTGAAGCCCTGAAAGGCGAGAATTTCTCAACCCGCGTGTTCCTTGAAACAAGGCCGGATGAGGTAAGGGGCCGGTTCATGGAGCTGCTGCTTTCGGACAGACTCCCGCCTTCAGATCTTGCAGCGGTAAACGGTCTTTTAAGGCTCCTGCGGGACAGGAGTCTCAAAAGAAAATTGGAGTTTCACAATAAGAACCTGAGCGTAAAAAATCAAGCAGGAGAAATTCCTCCTGACGATGAAGATTTCCTGGCGATTCAGCAGATATATCGCGAACTCCATCGATTGTCTTGAGGATAGATAATGGCAAAAAAGACTGAATTCTCGCCGGAACTGGAGAAGCTTTTCAAAGAAGGGCGCAAGAAAGGCGCTGTTACTTATGATCAGTTGAACGAGGCGCTCGGCGACCAGGAAGCGCTTGAGCCGGAGAAGATAGACGGTATACTGGAAAAGATGGCCACGATGGGCATTGAAGTCGTCGATGACATCAAGGAATTCGAAGCCCGCGAAGAAGAAAAAGCTCCCGCCGATATCACGGAAGGGCTTGTCCTCGAAGATCCTGTCAGGATGTACCTGAAGGAAATCGGCAGGGTGTCGCTGCTTACGTCCGAAGAAGAGATAGCGCTGGCAAAGCAGATAGAAGCAGGAGAAAAAGTTTCGAGAAGGTTGTATGCGCTGCCTGAGATATGGAACGGCGTGCTTGAGATCCTCCAGAACACCCCCGGCGCCAGGGCCGGCCTTATCGAGAAAATTCAGGAAATCATAAACGAGAAAGTTGTTTTCGACGATATCCGCTTCCTGCTCGATACCAACAAGAAAGTCGAAGAGGCATGGCAGAAGGAGCTTGAAAACCACAGGAATTCGTTAAAAGCCGGGGTCGATAAATGTGAAGGCGCCATGGCGGAAGATCTCCTGAAGATAGAGGACCGGACCAGGAAAAAGAAAGAATCGCTTGAGTCCGAGGTTGAGAAATACAGATCGGCTTTGAATAAAGCACTGGAAGATATTTATTCAAAGGCGGCCGGGAAAACAGAAATAATACAACCGAACATAGAAGAACTGGAGAACAATAAGGCACGGGAGTTGAAGAAGGCAAGTAAAAAGGCGGAAAGGCGCATCAAGGATCTCGAGGCAAAAATCGCCCTGCAAAAGCCGGTATTTGAAAAAGCCGATGCCGAATATCAAAAGGCGATGGATGCGGTCAGGCAGAAAGAAAGCGAAAAAGAAAAATTCTATAAAAAAGTAAAGCCCCAGATTGACAGGCATAAAAAAGCCGAGGCCCAGTTGATGAAGGTAGTGAAGCTGCTTGCGGCTGCCGGGAATAAAGTTAAGGATTTGAAAGAGCAAAAATCCGGGGCTTTACTTTTT
>JAMCWD010000011.1 GCA_023475345.1 Chloroflexota bacterium
GGCGGTTCGATGTTATGGATGTATTCCAGCGCGTACAACACCTCGATCATCCACTCCAGGACCTGCTGGTAAGGGAAGCCTTTTTTGTTTTCTTTCAACTTCGTGGAAAGGTCAGTGCCGTGGATATATTCCATGACGAAAAAGAAAGAATTCTTGTCGAGGAAGTGGTCGGTAACTCTCGGGATATTGGGATGCCTGAGGCTTCCGAGTACCTGGATCTCGGACAGGAAACGGTCTATAGCTTCTCTTCTCTCGGTCTGGTTATCGAAACGGTCGAGCATCTGCTTGACCGCGCATACCTTATCGTCGCGGGCGGTATCTTCAGCCTGGTAAACGGCACCCATGCCCCCGGCCTTGATAAGCTTTTTGATCCTGTATCTTTGATCGAGCAGGTCCCCTTTCCGGAGCCAGTTTTGCTCAAGCACTTATTTCCTCCTAAAATCGTTTACCGACTCCGAATACGGTATTCCGGTCGTCAAAGGCGTCGCGTACTCCGCCCATCAGGTAAAATTCTCCCGGCAGCGTATATCTTCCCAATAAATCCACCTGCACATTGCGGGGGTTGTACAGGTCGCAGGACACGTTAAGGTTGCCGATATCGCTTTCGGCCCCGACCCCGAAATTCGACCTGATCACTCCGACCCGGGGGTTGATGGCCTTTCCGCCCTTGCGTACCTGCAGGTTCAGCTTGTTGTCATAACCGACGGAATCGACTCCTACCATTACAGATGTGGGGCAGCCTCTCAGGACATGGAGGTTCAGGTTGGGGTTGGACTGGCCGTTTTTCTCCTGCCACTCGTTTTCCGCCTGCAATTCGAGGAGCCTGCCCTGGCCCGCTTCCGGCTTGCCGGCACCCAACAGGTATTTCAACCTTTTAACGACGTCTTTTGCCCCCTCGGTTACTTCTTTGGCGTTGCTGACCGTCTGCTTGAGATCCTCTTTCATTTTAGGATCCGAAGTCAGCATGTGGACGTCTTCGGCTATGCCTGATACCTCTTCGCTGGTCTTTCTGACATTTTCCAGAGTTGTCATTATATCATCGGAAAACTTTTGCTGGGTAACAAGGGTTTCGATGGTCTTCAAAGTTTTTTTCAGGCTTATAGAAGTTTCCTTGAGGTTTTCGACGATGCTCCTGATATCTCCCTCGTTTGTAATCGCCATGTTTTTAAGCGACCCTGAAAAACCTCTTAAATTAGAACCTACGCCGCTTACTTCGCCGTTTAGATTGTCCACGAGACCCGCCAGCCTGTCGGACACATTGTTAACATTTTCATTCAAAGATTCGCTGAAGTTTTTCAGGTTGGCGGTTATTCCTTCCAGGTTGGCTATACTTTCTTTTAAATTTTTTCTGGAGTTTTCATCGCCCAGGATGTCGTTAAGGTTATCTGTAACCTGCTGGATCGATTTCATCATATTATCGCCCTGTAAAAGCAGGGCATATAATGAAACCGGGGATTCCCCTTCCAGTTGTGATCCCGGTGGGGCTACCGGCCCTCCTACAGGCGTAATATCGAGGAATGTATCGCCCATCATTGAAGCGGAAATAGTTATTATGGAGTTTTTTCGGATCTGAACATCGGGCCGCGTTATCAGGAATGTTACTTTTACGCTCTGGGTATTGGTAGGGGCAAGGTCAAGGACTTTGCCGACCGTCATCCCCGAAACTCTTACCAGCGAGCCGGTACTGAGACCCCCTACATTGGTGAAATTTACATAATAGCGGTCGCCTTTTTGGGAAGTACCCAGTTTCCCGAAAATTGCCATCGCATAAATGATTATTAATATTACCGCTATTGTAGCCAGTCCTACCCTGGCAGCTACATTCATGCCCTCCTCCTTTATACCTTAATAGGCCCTGTAGTACTGCCTTCCATGAACTGGCGCACTACCGGGTTGTCGGATTGCATAACCTTACTAACTTCTCCGATTTCTATAATTCTTCCTTCATAAATCATGGCTATTTTATCGGCTACGGCGCTCGCGGTCTTGATATCGTGAGTAACGATAATGGCGCTTGCACTGGTTTCTTTTTTTATCTCTTTTATCAGGTTGTCTATGACTGTGAGCATTATGGGGTCAAGCCCGGTAGTAGGCTCGTCATAAAGTATGATATGGGGATTCGTGATTACCGCCCTTGCAAAGCTGGCCCTTTTCTGCATGCCGCCTGAAAGCTCGTTGGGATACATGTCTTCAGTCCCGATAAGATCGACTGTCGCAAGTTTTTCGCTGACCAGTTTCCTTATCTCTTCTATAGGCATTTTAGAATGCTCTATCAGCCCGAAACCTACGTTTTCCATGATTGTCAACGAATCGAAAAGGGCGGGATATTGAAATACCATGCCGATATTTTTTCTCAGATCGTCCCAGCCTTTCCCATTTAACTTTGAAATTTGTTTTCCCAGGACATAAATTTCGCCCGACGCAGGTTTCAAAAGCCCCAGGATACAACGAAGAAGGGTGCTTTTTCCCGCTCCGGAAAGGCCCATCACTGCAAGGGTTTCCCCGCGCTTCAAATCGAAATTTATATCCTTAAGTATGGTTCTCCCTCCGAGAACCACGTGGATATCTCTCACGGAAACAACAATGTCATCCATGTCATTTATGATATTATTTTCAATGTTACCAGGCATTTTCCCCTCTCAGAAAAGCACGCTTGATAAGATGTAGTTTGCTATAAATATCATGATCATCGAATAAACCACCGCTCCTACTGTAGCCTGGCCGACTCCCGCCGCTCCCCTGCCCGCGGTAAGACCCTGGTAACAGCAGATCATAGAGATTATTATTGAAAAAATAATAGCCTTATATGTGCCCGCCCATAAATCTTTCAGCGACATGAGCCGGGTTATCGAATCCTGGAAAATATCAAATTGAACTCCTCCCAGGGAATGCGCCACCAGCGCGCCTCCAACGTCTCCGGCCAGGTTGCTGAACAGGGTCAGTACGGGGAGCATTATAAGCAGCGCCAGGAAGCGCGGGACGACAAGGTATTTTACCGGGCTTACGGCCATCGCATACAGCGCGTCTATCTGATCCGACACCTTCATGGAAGATATTTCCGCGGCTATTGCAGAACCTGCCCTGCCTGCAACTACGACCGCCGTCAGCATGGGCGCCAGCTCCCTTGCCATGGCTATTGCAACCCCGCCGCCCACGTACATAGTCAAACCGTATTTGACCGCCTGTTGGACAAGCTGGAGAGAGATGACCATTCCGGCGAACCCTGTCGTCAGAATGACGATGGCGGTGGAATTTACGCCCAGGAACGCCATCTGGTAAAAAGTATGCCTCAGCCGTAATGCTCCTCTCAGGATCCATGAAAGAGTTTCAAGCAAAAGCAAAACCGACCCGCCTATATATTCCAGGAGGGCAATTATGAAGATGCCTATCCTCGAAAGGAAAGGCGTTATCCCGGTTTTTTCAAGAAATGCCGTCATAAAAAATGGATATTCTCGTTATGATATCGATTTCCTTTTCGCTCCGCGCTTTTTTCGTAATAGCAAACCTGCCCCGGTTTTTGCTAAAGAGACTGTCCCCAAAGCCTATTAAGGAGGCTAACTGAAAAATTGGTGCCATCTGTAAGGGACCGGTTTCCTCGCCCGGATGCTGCCGCAGCGTTACGGCCCCGGTATCTCGCGGGTGCCGTCCGGCTGGTAAACCCATTCTATCGTTGCTTCGTTTTCGTGGATGACGTTTATTATCTTGAACTTGGCATATTTGCCGTCGTGCGTCTTTACAAAAAATATGCCTCCCGTCAGGACGTCAACATTGAACATTTCGCCATGGTAGCCTGCAGTCGGCGCGGTTTTGAACCCGGAAAGATCCCCGGTCCCGGCATTGTATATTTCCGACCCGTTAAGGCAGAGTATTGCATTGGTATCGAATTCGATGTCCGCAAGCGGGTCCGTTAAATTCTGGATGGCGATGTTATTGCCGAATGTGAACGCGTTTTGATGCGGGATGTTTATCGTCCCGGACGGCAATGCCCCCGTGGATTCTTTTTCTTCGTTCTGTTTTATCCCGAACAGGTCGTCGCCTCCCGCCCCTACAACGAGCCATGTCCCTTTTTCCCTGGCGAATACCAGGGAGCTTGTCCCGCTGTTTTCCACCGGCTTGCCTTTCCTCGGGGTCGATTTCTTGTTCCAATTGAACAGAACCTCGCTGTAGTCATCTTCAATTCCGACTTTTTCAAGCTCCAGGGTGAAATCCAGAGCCTTGTAAGATTTGAAATATTTTTTTATGCCGTCCCGGAAATCGTCGTAATCTTTGAAATTTTTGGATATGTATTTCATGAGCGAATTGACGTTCCTGCCCCGGTACGCGGCGGCAAGCCCCGACATGGCTTCTTTTATAAGGTCTTCGTTCGTCACCGGGTTGTATCTCAATACGACGGCTTCGGCAGGGGAGCGCCTGCCGTCCGATGTTACGGCCCTTACGAGCACGTTGTATTCGGTGCCTTCTTCAGGGATGAAGCTGTATAAGAAAATGCCCATCTTGCCGCGTACAACATCCCACTTATTCCCGCCGTCAAGTGATATTTCGGCCCCGGTAATCTTATCGGGCGCATCGGCGTAATTTATCCTGATAACGATATCCGCCTGCCCGGCCTGGAGTTCGTCCTTAGTAACGGTGAGGGATTTCATATCCAGTACATCATTTCCGCAAACCGTAAAACCGGCAACGACGGGGTTTATATCATCCCCGGCGGCATGGGCGGCCGGTATCATCAACAGCATCAGGATCATCACAGAGATGATCGTAAAAGACAATTTTTTCATTAACGCCTCCTATGTACGGGATCGGTTCCATCGAAAATTCTACAACCGGTTCCGCCCGGTAAACTTCTCCGAGTTAAGCCTTTGCCCTTTAAAATGAGCTTGATTGAATATAAAAAAAAATAGCCCCGGCGTTTGTCGGGGCAAATGCAGGAGTTCGAAGGCCGGTTATTTTATCTCGACCTTCTTCTTCCTGGCTTTTTCAGGGGCAGTCATCGGCATGGTAACTTTGAGAAGGCCGTCTTTGAATTCGGCATCGATGTTGTCCATCCTGATGTCTTCGGGGATCATCATGGAGCGGGAGAAAGTGCCGCTGTGGCGCTCCTTGTAGTAATAATCGTTTTCTTTGACCTCCTTCTCCTCTTTCATTTCGCCGCTGATTGTCATCATGCCGTCGGAGATATCGATGTTGATATCTTCCTTTTTCATGCCGGGGAGGGACGCCTCCACCACGATGTTATTGTCTTTCTTGTAGATGTCCATGGCGGGCTGCCACTTCATCATCATCTCCCCGGCGGGCATCATGCCGCCCCTGAACATGTTGCCGAAAAAGTCCTTCATCATGTTCCGCATCATTGGGAATTCGGTAAGGGGGTCCCAGCCCCAGAATTCCCATGTGCGCGGCGCCAGGGGCATATCCCTTCTCACCATTTCCTTTCCGGTTTTTTCCTTTTTCATCATATTCCATCTCCTCCTTGAATCGGGTTATTTCCGTATTTATTTATTACCCGCGACGGGGCGGTTTTAAACATTCGGGAGTATCTAGAGACCGGAGACTGGAAATTGGAGGCTGGAGGCTGGAGGCTGGTGGTCGGAGGTTAGAAACTTTAGAATTGAACATGGTTCTAAGATCTAGTCTCTGGTTTCCAGCCTCCAGTTTGTCATCCCTGCGCAGGCAGGGATCCAGTGCAGAATCGTGAGTTTCGACCTGTAACCTGCAAAATATCAGAACGAATTCCCCCTTTGTCAAGGCCCGCGACGATCTCGGCCGAGTCGGGGTTCGGGGGTTGTCGCATAAGAAACATCCCGGAGGTTTAAGGGGAGAAATTTTATTCCCCGGAATATGAATCTATGAGACTTCCGGCGCATCTTAAATGAGCGAATTTTTATAACTATTTTGTAAATATACCAGGACTTTTAATTCAAATGTTTAAAAAAAGGAATTACAGGGGATAATATAATAAGGTAGGTTACTTTATAAGTTTAATGTAAGATTACTTGACAAGAGTAGGCTCAAGTTATATAATAATCAAAGTTAATATTTCCTCGCGGAGGGTTATTTCATGAATGAAAAAAAATTCGATAAGAGGCATGTCAAAATAAGACCCGGCGGGGAGTCGGAGGAGACTATCCCCCGGCCCGAAGAGGAGCTTTTACATGAAGAAGGCGCGCCCATCCCTGATGAGCCGCAGTTGGAGGACCCCCGGGATATGGAGATCCGGGAGATGAAGGAGCAGTTGAAGCGCATCTCGGCTGATTATGAAAATGCCAGGAAGCGCCTGGAAGAAGAATACAGGCGGAGGAAACAGCTTGCCGAAGCCGGTTTGCTGAAAGAACTCCTGGAGGTTATGGATAACCTGGAAAGGGCGCTGGAATCGTCCGATAAAGGCGCGGATGCCCCGGCCCTTCGCGAAGGATTGGAGCTTATTTTGCGCCAGATGAGGGGCATCCTCGAAAAATACGGCGTTAAAGTTATCGAGGCGAAAGGCAATCCTTTCGACCCTAATTTCCACGAAGCCGTCATGAGGGAGCATTCGGATGAAGACGAGGGCATCGTCCTTGAGGAAATGAGGAAGGGATATTGTATTGACGATCAGGTTTTAAGACCCTGCATGGTCAAGGTCGCGTACAAAGCGTAATAGAATTCAAAAAATTTAGGAGGTACTGAATTATGGGAAAGGTAGTAGGAATTGACCTTGGAACTACAAACTCGGTGATGGCGATAATGGAGGGAGGGAAGCCTTCCGTTATCACAAATGCCGAAGGGAACCGTCTCACCCCGTCGGTGGTGGCTTTCACCAAGACCGGCGAGCGCCTCGTGGGTGAGCTTGCGAAACGCCAGGCGGTCAGCAACCCGGAGCGGACCATCGTTTCGATCAAGCGCGAAATGGGGACGGATAAGAAAACTATCATCGACGACAAAACTTACAGCCCCCAGGAGATCTCGTCCATGATCCTTCAGAAGATGAAGATGGATGCGGAGCGTTACCTGGGAGAGCCGGTAAAGCAGGCGGTCATTACCGTCCCTGCGTATTTTAACGATTCCCAGCGTCAGGCCACCAAGGACGCCGGGACTATAGCCGGTCTGGAAGTGTTGAGGATCATAAACGAGCCTACGGCGTCGGCCCTTGCATACGGCCTTGACAAGCAGGAAGAGACGCTCACCGTCCTGGTATTCGACCTGGGCGGCGGGACTTTCGACGTTTCCATACTGGAAATCGGCCAGGGCGTGTTCGAAGTAAAAGCAACTTCGGGCGATACCCGCCTGGGCGGGGACGACTGGGACAAGCGGGTGATGGACTTCTGCGCCGAAGAATTCAAAAAGACCAACGGCATAGATCTCCGCTCCGACAAGATGGCCCTCCAGAGATTGAAGGACGCATCCGAAAAGGCCAAGATCGAGCTTTCGACGATGCTCCAGACGAACATCAACCTGCCGTTCATCACGGCGGACGCAAGCGGGCCCAAGCATCTCGATATCACAATGACGAGGGCGAAGCTGGAAGAACTGACGAGAGACCTCGTGGAACGTTGTGCCGGGCCGTCCCGCAAGGCGATGGAAGACGCGAAGCTCACCGGCGACAAGCTCGACAGGATCCTTCTCGTGGGCGGAGCCACCCGCATGCCGATGATCGTCGAATATGTCCGCAAGACTTTCGGCAAGGAGCCGAGCAAGGACATCAACCCCGACGAGTGTGTTGCGCTGGGCGCGGCAATACAGGGCGCGGTGCTCACAGGCGAAGTCAAGGACGTCGTGCTTGTCGATGTAACCCCGCTCACACTGGGCATCGAAACTCTCGGCGGAGTGATGACAAGGCTCATCACGAGGAACACCGCCATCCCGACGAGCAAGAAGGAAACCTTCACGACGGCGGCCGACTTCCAGCCCGGTGTGGAAATCCATATATTGCAGGGCGAGCGCGAGATGGCGAACGACAACAAGACCCTCGGCAAGTTCGTCCTTGCAGACCTGCCCCCTGCTCCCAGGGGAGTGCCCCAGATCGAAGTCAGCTTCGACATCGATTCCAACGGCATCCTCCAGGTAACCGCAAGGGATACGGCAACCGGCAGATCCCAGAAAATCCAGATAAAGGCGTCCACCAACCTTTCCAAGGACGATGTGGAAAACATGGTAAAGGATGCCGAGAAATTCGCCCATGAAGACAAGGGGAAGCGGGAAACCATCGAAGCCCGCAACCGGGCCGACGGCGTCGCATATTCCGCCGAGAAGACACTGAAAGACCTGGGAGAAAAGGTGTCCGCCGACAAGAAGAAAAAGGTCGAGGACGCCATCGCTAAACTCAAGCTGTCGATGGAAGGCCCGGATGCCGCGGCTATCAGGAACGATACCGACGCGGTAACACAGGCCCTCTATGAAGTCAGTTCCGAAGCTTATGCACAGCAGGGAGCCGGGCAGGGCACAACCGGCGGAGCGCCGGGCGGGGGTTTCCCGCTTCCCCTACCGGCGCCGGGGCAGGAGCCGCCGCATGATGAAAACGTCGTGGATGCGGAATACAAGGTCGAAGACTAAAATCTGATAATGCGATATCTCCCGCCGCATGCATACGGCGGGCGAATACAACAGGGCAATAAGCGCCGGGGCGGGGAAAAACCGCCCCGGCATGAAAAATCGACGCCCGTTAACGGACTCGGGCCCGATTCCGCCGACAGGCTTTCTTCCGGGAGAAATTTCGAACGATGGAATATAAAGATTATTATAAGATCCTCGGCGTTGCCGGCAGCGCCCCGGAAAAAGAAATTAAAACGGCGTACCGCAAGCTTGCACGCCAGTACCATCCCGATGTCAATCCCGGGGATAAAACTTCGGAAGAGAAGTTCAAAGAGATAAACGAAGCATACGAAGTCCTCTCCGATGAAAAGATGCGGAAGAAGTACGACCAGTTCGGGAAGTACGGGAAAGACTGGGACAAGATCCCTGACGATTTCAATGAAGGCGGGGGATACAGGAGTTCCGGCCATCCCGGCGGAGGTTACCAGAGTGGAGGGTTCCGTCCGGGGGGCGGCGGTCAGAGCTACAATTTCAATATGGAAGACCTGGTCAACCAGGGAGAAGAGGGCTTCAGCGATTTTTTCCAGTCTCTTTTCGGGAACCGCGGACGTACAGGCTCTGCGGCAGGCTCTCCTTTCGACTTCGCGGGGGCCTCATCGGCACGGAGACCGCGTTCGCCTGCAAAAGGCCGGGACATCGAAAGCGAAATAGAGTTGACTCTCGAGGAGGCGGTATCGGGCGGCAAGCGCTCTTTTGCCCTCCAGGCCATGGAGCCGTGCAGCGCCTGCCGGGGAACGGGGATACAGGGGGACTCCTCATGTCCCGTATGCCGCGGAGCGGGATTCGTTTCCAGGGATAAGAAGCTGGAAGTCGCCATCCCGCCGGGTGTCCGGGAAGGGAGCAAGATAAGGGTTAAAGGCCAGGGCGAGCCTGGCCCGGTGGGGCAGCCGGGCGACCTGTTCCTCATTGTAAAACTTGAAAAGCATCCTGTCTTCACGGTCGAAGGCTCCGACCTTCACTGTGAAGTGCCCATAACAATACCCGAAGCGGTATTCGGCGGCGAAATCAGCGTCCCGTCCCTTAAAGGGACAGCCAAAATAAATATCCCCCCGCATACCCAGTCGGGGAAAAAATTCCGCCTTGCCGGGCTTGGCATGCCCGACGGAAAAGATAAAAAACACGGCAACCTTTATGCCCGTGTCGAGATCGTAATCCCTGAAAAGATCGATCCTGAGATGGAAAATACTTTCAAGAAACTCGCGGAAGAGATCAAGGAAAACCCCCGCGATATGCGGCGCAGGAGGTGAGTCTGTTGGGTTCCTCCAGGCCTTTTTTCACAATCAGCGTGGTTTCGGAGATGCTGGAAATGCACCCCCAGACCATCCGTAATTACGAAAGGCTCGGCCTTATCAGACCCCACCGGACGAGGGGGAACGTCCGCCTTTTTTCTCACGAGGACGTCCAGAGGCTCCAGCGGATAAACAGCTTTACAGAACTGGGCGTCAACCTGGCAGGCGTGGAGATGCTGCTCCGTATGGCCGATAACATGGAATCCATGAGGCAGGAGATGGAAGAAGAAATGCGCCGCATGGAGGCCGAACTGAACCGCTTCAGAGATCAGTTGTAGGTCAGGCTGCCATTCCCGCGAAGGCGGCTCTGTCTAAAAAGTTAGATTTGGTTTGTAGGGGCGGGGTTTTCCCGCCCGTTGTGTCGTATAAATTAGATGACAGCAAAGGCTGGAATCCACGAGGAAACGTCGCAATGCGTCATTCCCGCGCAGGCGGGAATCCACGAGGATACACTTCCTATGCCGGTTCTTTGAAGTTCCGTTTAGCGCTCGAACTTGATTACACCTGAACGGGCATTATGTCTATTCTTCAAGAACCCCCGGATCTAATACAACCGATTATCGGGATTCCTTTGTATTAAAGGATATGTTTCAAAAAAGTGAGAATTATATGGGTGAGGGGGAGAACATTTGACAGAAGAAAAATTTTGGGGGAAGTGAGACAATCGTGGGTATCTCGCTGGAATGGGTAAAAGAATTCCTTAATGAAGCATATGGCGCTCCGAGCTGGGTGGCAATTAGTTTTATTTTATTCATAGGTTCGATTTGGCTCTGGTTTAAGTATATTTTTAAACATTGGAAAACGAAGTTTACAAAAATTTCTCTAACGATTCTTTTTATTGTCTTTCTTGTATTTATCCTCTTTCTTCTGCCTTTTTGGCTTAAAAATCCTTTGCCGCCTCCTACGCCTGAAGGGAAACTTGGAATTTTTATTGCTAAATTTAAAAATGATAACGAAAATCAAAACCTAAGGATTAAGAATCAACTTGAAAATTTATTTTCCTCAGAAGAAAAAAATGATTTTTACTTGAGAGATTTGGATAGAGAGTTTGCCGATTATAAAGAAGCGGAGGAAATCGGCAGAAAGCTTAAAGGTAGAATGATAGTATTCGGCGATATCGCCGGAGGAAGGCTCTTTCCGAAAATAAAGATACTCGGGAAAAACGAAATTTTTACAGAGCAAGAAATTCCTCTTAAAGACCTTTCTGTAGCAACAATAAGTGAAGTAGATGGTACTCCTGTTGATGTAAAAGAGATTGGAAAATTATTAAGATTTCTATATGGGATTGCCATGTATGAAAATAAGAATTATGTGAAGGCAAAAAAAATACTTTCAGAAATTTCTATAGAAAATGCTCCAATCAAAAAGGGAATACTTTATTTTTATATTGGAAATTGCAGCCTTCTTACTCAAAGTTATGAGGAGTCTTTGAGATATTATGATAAAGCAATAGAGATAAATTCTAAACTTGCAATGGCCTGGAATAATAAGGGGGCTTCCTTGGGAAAGATGGGTAAATTTGGCAAAGCGATTGAATGCTTTGATAAAGCAATATCTATAAATCCTGAATATGCAGTAGCATGGCATAACAAAGGGTATGCCATGGAAAAAATAGGCAAGATCGATGAATCAGTCAAGTGCTACGATAAAACAATATCAATTAATCCTGAATCTGTTGATGCATGGAGTAATAAAGGACTGGCCTTGGCAAATATTGGCAAATTTGACAAAGCAATTGAATGTTACGATAAAGCAATATCTATAAATGCTGAATATGCATATGCATGGAATAATAAAGGGGTTGCTTTAGGAATGATAGGTAGATTTGAGGAAGCATTTAAATGTTTTGACAAAGTAATATCCATAAATCCAAAGTTCACAGAAGCTTGGAATAACAAGGGGGCTGCTCTATTTAAAATGGGCGAATTTGAAAGGGCAATTGAATGCTTTGACAAGGCAATAAGCATAAATCCCAAATATGGTAGTGCATGGTTCAATAAGGGAAAGGCATTACAAGGGATAGGTAAGTATGAAGAGGCGATAAAATGTTATGATAAAGAAATAAGTATAAATTTTGAAGATGCAGATGCATGGTGTAACAAAGGATACGCCCTTGGCAAATTGTGTAAGTTTGAAGAATCTAACGAATGCTTTGACAAGGCAATAAGTATAAATCCTGAATTAGCTGAGGCTTATGCCTTCAAGGGGGCTGCTCTGGGAATGATGGGCAAAATAGTACAGGCAAATAAAGCTTTAAAAACCTCCCTTTCGTTTGCGCAGAAACAAAAAAATACAGAGCTTGAAAAATCAATTCTGAAAAATTTAAAGTCGTTGGAAGAACAGGGGAACAATTAATATCAGGTCGCAAGCAAGATAATATTTTCTGGATTCCAGCCTTCGCTGGAATGACATGACTACGAAACTTTACTCTATAAGACGGGTTCGGATGTACTTATCATATTTTAACCTGACATAAGTTCCTCATGTTTACAAAAAAAACCGCCCTTCATACGATACAGGGCGGTTTAACTTTTTCAGGCTTTTAAGCCGGAGCCATAAGTCATACCCATAAGCTCCGGCCATAAGCCAATAAGCCGGACTACAACTTACTTATTCGAGTAATCGGACTTTTCCCTTACCACGGCCTGGGCCGCGGCAAGGCGGGCTATCGGGACGCGGTACGGCGAACAGCTTACATAGTTCAATCCCAGGTGATGGCAGAATTCCACCGATGAAGGCTCGCCGCCGTGTTCCCCGCAGATGCCCACTTCGAGCTTGGGGTCTGTAGCGCGGCCTTCTTTCACAGCCATCTTCATCAGCCTTCCTACTCCCACCCTGTCGAGCACCTGGAACGGTTCCTGCTGGAGGATCCCTTTTTCCAGATACACCGGGATGAAAGACCCGGAGGCGTCGTCTCTGCTGTAGCCGAATGTGGTCTGCGTGAGATCGTTTGTACCGAATGAGAAGAACTGTGCGAACTTGGCGAGGTCTCCGGCCACCGTGCATGCCCGTGGAAGCTCGACCATGGTGCCGACTTTATAGACGACCTGGATGCCTTTTTCTTCCATGACCTTTTTCGCAACGGAATCCACCATCTCGCGGGTGAACTTCATTTCGTTTTCCGTGCCCACTCCGGGGATCATGACTTCGGGCTTCACGTCAACGCCGTCTTTTTTCAGGTCGCATGCGGCTTCGAATATGGCCCGCACCTGCATCCTGTAAATTTCCGGATATACTATGCCCAGCCTGCAGACGCGCAGTCCCAGCATGGGGTTGAATTCCTTGAGAGCCTTGACCTTCTCGAGCAGCTCTTCTTTTTCTTTCAGAAGCTTCGGGTTTTCGCCGGTTATTTCAAGCTTTGTAACTTCTACGAGGAGATCCTCGTAAGAGGGGAGGAATTCGTGGAGAGGGGGGTCGAGCAGGCGGATTATCACCCAGAGTCCTTCCATTGCTTTGAGTATGCCGCGGAAATCTTCCCTCTGGAACGGGAGGAGCTTGTCCAGGGTTTCCCTGTATTCCTTCCAGGGTTTTTCAAGCTTCTTTTCAGCATCTTCCAGGCGGGCCTGGATGCCTGCTTTCTGTGCTTCTTTGGCTGCGGCAAGAGTTTCCCTGATGCGTTCGACGGCGCGCTTGCCGCCTTCGGCGTCACCCGCCGAAAGGATCATCTGCTGGACTATGGGGAGGCGTTCCCGCTCCATGAACATGTGCTCGGTGCGGCAAAGGCCTATCCCATGTGCTCCCAGGGCGCGCGCCCTGGCGGCGTCGCGGGGGTTGTCCGCATTGGTATAAACGCCGAGCTTACGGATTTTATCGGCCCATCCCAGGATCCTCTGTGCTTCTTTGGGCATATCGGTCGGATACACCAGAGGCACGAGACCTTCGATGACTTCACCTGTGGAGCCGTCTATGGAGATGCTGTCGCCTTCTTTGAATGTCCTGTCCCCGGCTTTGAAAATCTTCTTTTCGGGGTCGATGTAAAGGGCTTCACAGCCCACCACGCAGGGGATGCCCCAGCCGCGTGCTACAAGGGCCGCATGCGATGTAGGGCCGCCGGTGGAGGTGAGGATGCCCTTGGATGCAAGCATGCCCTGGGCGTCGTCGGGGGTCGTTTCGGGACGGACGAGGACGAGGTCTTTGCCTTCTTCCTTCAGCCTGACCGCCTCGTCGGAATCGAATACCACGGTCCCTGCCGCTGCGCCCGGAGATGCCGGAATGCCTTTCGCAAGGAGCCTTCCATCGGCTATGGCCTTGTCCTTGTCTTCAGGCTTGTAATAAGGATGGAGGAGCTGGTCTATCTGGGCGGGGGTAACGCGCATCACGGCGGTTTCCGTGTCTATGAGACTTTCGTCAACCATGTCGGTTGCCGCCTTGATCGCGGCCTGGGCCGTCCTCTTGGCGTTGCGGGTCTGGAGCATGTAAAGCTTCCCTTCTTCGACGGTGAACTCCATGTCCTGGAGATCTTTATAATGGCGTTCGAGCTTGTTCGCTATGTCCTGGAGTTGGTTATAAATTTCGGGAGCCGCGTCTTTCAAAGCGGAAAGCTCAAGGGGAGTGCGGATGCCTGCGACCACGTCTTCTCCCTGGGCATTGAAAAGGAAATCGCCGGTCAGGACGTTTTCGCCGGTTGAAGCGTTGCGTGTGAATGCCACGCCGGTCCCGCTTTTCTCTCCGGTATTCCCGAAAACCATGCTCTGGACATTGACTGCGGTTCCCAGGTCGTCGGGGATGTGCTCCTTTTTGCGGTAAACTATGGCGCGGGGGTTATTCCATGATTTGAATACGGCCTCCACCGACTTGAAAAGCTGGACATAGACGTCTTCGGGGAACTCTTCGCCGGTATGATCTTTAACGTAAGCCTTGTATTCGGAAATCAGGTCTTTGAGGGAATCGGCGGAAAGCTCGGAATCGATTTTTGCGCCGGTATTCTTTTTCTTCTCCGACATCATCTCTTCGAAATTTTTCTTTTCAAGACCAAGCACCACGTCCGAGAACATCTGGATGAAGCGGCGGTAAGCGTCGTATGCAAAGCGGGGGTTGTTCGTGCGCTTTGCAAGCCCTTCCACTGTTTTCGAATTGAGGCCCAGGTTCAGGATGGTGTCCATCATGCCGGGCATCGAGAACTTGGCCCCGGAGCGGACCGAGACCAGGAGAGGGTTTGCGGGGTCTCCGAATTTTTTCCCCATCTCTTCTTCCAGGTGCTTCATCGCGTTCCTGATTTCATCTTCCAGGCCTACTGGCATCTTCTCCCCGGATTTCGAATATTCATTACACATCTCGGTGGTAATTGTAAATCCGGGAGGAACCGGGAACCCAAGGCGGGTCATCTCGGCCAGGTTGGCCCCTTTGCCGCCCAGGAGATCCTTCATCCCTGCGTTGCCTTCTTCAAAAAGGTAAATCGATTTTGTCGTGGTTTTCATATAATCATCCCTTTCCATGATTAGTTGCCATTTGATTTAAACATCTTCCTCATTCACACGGGGAAGCCAATTTTTCTTTCAGGTATGGCAGGATTTCATCGATGGGAATCCTGTCCTGTTTCATGCTGTCGCGATCCCTTATCGTAACCTGGTTGTCTTCAAGGCTCTGGTAATCAATCGTGATACAGTACGGGGTGCCGATTTCGTCCTGGCGGCGGTAGCGTTTCCCGATGCTGCCGGTCTGGTCGTATTCGCTCATGTAATGAGGGCGGATATCGGCATGGATCTTATGGGCCAGTTCCGCAAGCGGCGCCTTTTTGAAAAGAGGGAGAACCGCGGCCTTGATGGGAGCAAGCTTTTTAGCGAAGCGGAGCACGACACGCTTTTCCATGACGCCTTTTTCATCGGGAGCCTCGTCCTCGTCGTATGCGTCGATTAAAAATGCAAGCGTGGCCCTGTCGGCTCCCGCCGATGGCTCTATTATATAAGGTAAGTACCTGGTGTTGTTGGCCTCGTCGAAAAACGCGATGTCCTTTCCGCTGGATACCTGGTGGCAGCGGAGGTCGTAATCCGTACGGTTTGCGATGCCTTCAAGCTCCGCCCACCCGAAGGGGAAGTTGTATTCGACGTCATAGCAATCGGCGGCGTAATGTGCCAGCTCGTCTTTGTCGTGGCGGCGGAGGCGGATGTTTTCTTCCTTCATGCCGCAGCGTTTATACCAGTCCAGCCTTTCCTTGTACCAGTAATCGAACCACTTTTCGGCTTCGTCCGGCGGGGTGAAATATTCGATTTCCATCTGTTCGAATTCCCGTGTCCTGAATGTGAATTTGCCGGGGGTGATTTCGTTTCTGAAAGCCTTCCCGATCTGTGCTATACCGAAAGGGGGCTTCTTGCGAGAAGTGTTGAGGACGTTTTTGAAGTTTACGAAGATACCCTGTGCGGTTTCCGGCCTTATGAATACTACTGCCGCGTTATCTTCTACCGGCCCCATGAAGGTCTTGAACATGAGGTTGAACATGCGCGCTTCGGTAAGCTCTCCGCCGCATTCCGGGCATACCTCGGTTTCCAGATCGTCGGCCCGAAAACGCTGTTTACATTCTTTACAATCCACCAATGGATCTGCGAAGGATTTCACATGTCCTGAAGCCACCCAGACATCCGGGTGCATGAGGATGGCGGCATCGAGGCCGACCATGTCGTCTCTTTCCTGGACGTTGGTTTTCCACCAGGCGGCCTTGACGTTTTGCTTGAGGATAGTCCCGTAAGGGCCGTAATCCCAGGTGCTGCCCAGCCCGCCGTAAATTTCCGACGACGGGAAAACAAATCCGCGGCGCTTGCATAATGATACGATGGCTTCCATTTTTTCGCTGCCGCGTTCTTTTTCTTTCATTTTCATCGATACGCTCGCTTTCCGGCTGAAATTTAATCCCGACTATATTATCACATGCTTATTCGTCTTGCAACTATAATAAGGAAAGCGATGTTATTGTTCTTGATTCAAAGCAGATGACAATTCGATATCCTCAATTCCCTTCAAAAGGGAAAGTATCATCTTGTAAGATTCCTAAATAAGTTCGAAATGACGCGGGTACTGCCAGAATTTCCGACTAAAGTTCGCGTTCTTGTACTTGATTTCTGTCTGGAGATGAGTTACACAAGATCAAAATTCTTATGGAGTCTTCCAAATTTCTTTCTCCTGATTATCGTTAATGGTAATAATACCACCATCTTTATAGGCTCTCATTACTCCAACCGATTTCTCTTGATCATTGAGAACATGAACGATACCTCCGTATTCTGCTGCGCCAATTGCCGCAACGCCTTCATACTGGTGGTTGAAGAAGATGATACCTCCACCATATAAATTTGCACTCATCAATCCAATCGGCCGCTCCTTATTACTTAATATTTGAAAGTCGCCACCATATTCAGTTGTGCTTAGCGTCGAAAATACTTTCCCATCAAGGGTAACAAATTTTAATCCGCCCGGCGGCACTATAATTTTACTTAAAGTCAATGTCTGTCCCGATTGATTTGTGGATCCCATTAATATAAAACCGGCGAACAAAATTAAGAAAAGCAATCCCCCATATTTTACTTTCATTTTGAAGGATTCATGTTTCTCTTCAAGTTCCTTGAAGCGAGCTTCGATATTCATTTCCGTCATCTTCCCATCCCCCTTTCAATTTGATACAAAGAGTTAATTATCCTAATATGGAAATTCTTCCTGCTGGACAGGATCGGGGATATCAAAGGATTGATACAAGGGACGGAATAAATTATACTATGGAAAGCTGTTAAGGTGGGAATGATGACGCTGTGGACTGGATTCCTGCCTTCGCAGGAATGACGAAAAGGCGCAGGAATGACCAGGGGCGGACTGGGTTCCTGCCGGAGCCTGTTCCGAGAAAAATCGAGGGGTTTACCCCGTACTCCGATACGGGGCAGGAATGACGTTGATTCTGGAGATTAAATGCTTGCAGAAGTTATAGTCCCGATAAAAAAACACGGACTTGATCATAATTTTACTTATAGGATGCCGGAAAACGCCGATGAAACGATACTTCCCGGCTCCATTGCCGAAGTCCCTTTTAAAAATTCCAAAAGGACAGGCTGGATAACTCAAATCCGGCCGGAAGGCATATCGGAAAGAGCCAGGCTGAAGCGTATGAGTGAAATTTTATGGAAAGCTCATGCAACGGATCAGCCTTTGATAAGCCTTGCCAGGAAGGTACACGATTATTACTCCTGCCTGTGGGCCGAGGTTTTGAATTCCGCTTTCCCCATACCGCTTCTTGCGCCCGGCGCAGGCAGGGAAGACGAACTGCTGGGCGTTGCCGATTATCCTTCCGCTTACAAATTTCTTGAAAGTAAGAAAGCCCCGAAGCAAAGAGATCTCCTGAGCTTCATCATTGAATCGGGCGGGAGCATGAATATATCCGAGATGAAAGAGTCGGGCTTTTCGAATTCCATAATAGACGGCCTCCGGGAAAGATCTCTCTTATGCCCGGTGGAAGAAGGAGAAAAAGCAGTACAACCCCGGCTGACATACATCGCACCTGAACAGGCGCAGAAAATACCGGAAAAGCTCCTCGAAGCGATTATCGAAAACCGGGCAGAAGCTTTCACATGGAGATATACGCAGGAGTCGTACAACGATCAATTTTACAGAGCGCTTTTCATGGATGTTTTGAACAGGGGGAAAGGCGGGATCATCCTGTTCCCCGAAAAGCAGGCGGTTGATGTGAAAGCCGGGTATTACAGGGAAAAGCTGGGAGACCGGCTCCTGGTGTGGGACCCTGCCCTGCCGCGCAAAGAGCGGTTTAAGATCAGGGAGGAGCTTAACGCCCATCCCGACAGGGTCGTTATGGGTACAAGAAGTGCGGTGATGCTGCCCCTTTCCGATCCCGGCATTATAATAGTCCACAGGGAAGAAGACCCGCTTTATAAACAGCAGAACTCACCCCGTTACCACGCCAGGCAGGTGGCCGTCATGAGGGCGTCTCTCGAAAAATTCCCGGTGATACTGTCAGGGCCGGCCCTCTCCCTGGAAAGCTACTACTGGACGGTGAAAGGGAAGTATTCGCCTCTGGGTATCCCGTCAGGCGAGCCTTGCAATATCAGCGTTATCAGGTGGACCGGCGGGAAAGAGAAGAAGATATTTTCCCCGGCACTCGTAAAGAAAATCGAAGAAACTGTGGGGAGAGGCGAATCGGTGCTTTTATTCCATAACCGGAAAGGCTATTCGTATTCGGCTTTATGCGAAGCCTGCGGGTACATGCCCGTATGCCCCGGTTGTAACGCTCCGTACAAGTTTCATCTTGATCCGCCGGGGCTTTTCTGTTACCGCTGCGGGAGGGAGGCGGAGGCGCCGGAGGTGTGCCCGGAGTGCGGGAGCTATAAATTTTTGTATCCGGGTGTCGGGAGCCAGAGGGTGGCAAAAGAGGCGAACGAGCTTTTTCCGGGAGTCCCGGTATTCCGCCATGATGGCGGCGGTATGCGGGATCCCGGTTTCGACAAGCCTGTGATAGCGGTGGGGACACAGGCCGTGCTTTCGGAGATCGAGTGGAGCAGGATAGGTTTATGCGCGGTCCCTGCCGCAAGGGTTCACACAGGGCTTGAAGATTTCAGGGCGTCGGAAAAAGCGCTCCAGGTTTTGTTCAGGATAAAGTCTTACATGCCGCCGTCTTCAGAGATGTTCCTGCAGGTATTCAATACCCGCGAGGCTGCATGGATGTCTTTGAAAAAAGACGATCCTTCGATTTTTTACCGGGAGGAGCTGGCGGCCCGGGAACAGGTTTCATACCCCCCGTTTTCTCATCTTGTAAACCTCGTGATAAGGATCCCGGGAAAAAACTGCGACGATGAGGCTTATAACATCTGGCGGTCTTTGAGCAGGCTGGAGAAGGGCAAATCGTGGAAGACGGTGGGATATTTCCCGCTCGGAACTACTTCCGGGGGAAAGCGTTTTCTTTTTACGTTAAGCGGGGATGTGGTGCAGGAAATTACTTCCTTTTTGAGGAATTACATTAAAAAGACTGATGGAAGAAACGGTTTGTTTTACAAGATTGATGTGGATCCTGTCCGCTTTGCCTGATGGAGGCGGAGAAATTTTGGAGGTGAAAAAATGAAAAAGCTTATTATGTGGTTACTGTTTGCCGCGATAGTTATTGGAGCGGTATTACCGGCAGCGGCTGCAAGTGATGAAGATATTTATATCAGGAACAGGTTATATACGGGCGAAACAGCCGTAATTAACGGCGAGTTTTATCTCCCGCTGGAAAATGCCCTGGCGGCGATGGGCTTCGGATGGACCGTCAAGGGCGATGGAATAGAGCTATACCCGGAGGAAAATTATAAAGGAGTGCTTGCCGTAAATACGAATTCGATAAAGATTATAGCCGGCGACCTGAATTTTACAATACCTGTCTTGCAGCAGGGCGGGTATGGGATGGTGTCTTTAAAAAAGCTGGCCGGAAACCTGGGATTCAAGTACGGGGGAATTCCTGAAGCTGGTATTATCAGTGTTGACCAGATAAGAAAAATCGGAGCCGCCCCAAAGGCGGCCGCCGCCCAGCCGACAGAAAAAAAGACCGGCACTATGGCCCAGCCGATAAAGCTTCAGAACGAAGACCTGTATGAAGATACTCCCCCGATAAATTCCAAAGAGCCATGGACACTGTCCCAGTCTTCACAACTGCGCGGGACAGCTACATTCGTCAACGAATCCACCAATGCGGTCGATAATATTACGATAACCATGGTAATGCTCGACGGTTACGGCAATAATCTTATGGAGGTCCCTTTCGATTCCTTCAATCTCGGAGCAGGGGAAACCAAAGGTCTTGACGTGTATTGGAACAATAACACCCGCATGAGAGCCAATTGGCAATGGAAGGTACAAATCGGCGACGGAGAACCGTACACTTTGAAAAGTCTGAATCCCTAATAGATATAAAGGCAGGATACGATGGCAATAAGGAAAATCCGGGTTGAAGGAGACCCGGTTCTCAGAATGAAAGCCCGAAAGGTTAAAAAAATAAATTCGCTGGTATTGCAGGTGCTGGATGACTTGGCCGACACGATGTATGCTTCCAGGATAACGGGGGTAGGGCTTGCGGCTCCCCAGGTAGGAGTCCCGCAGAGACTGATAGTAATCGATATCGGCCAGCATCTTTACAAGATGATCAATCCCGAAATCCTTGAGAGTGAAGGAAGCGTGGTCGATTTAGAGGGTTGCCTGTCGTGCCCGTACAAGTATGGAGAAGTGGAACGGGCAGGGCGCGTTGTCGTCCGGTACACCGACGATACCGGCAAGAGTTGCCGTATTGAAGGAGAGGAATTGATGGCAAGGGTTCTTCAGCATGAGATAGATCACCTGGACGGCATCCTCTTCATCGACATGGCCAGGAATATAGTAATAAAAGAAAAAGACATCGAAGAGGAAGAAGAAGCAGAAGAAGACGAGCCGGGACAGCCTCCCGTATGGCAAAAATTCTGACGGAATTCCGATATGCCTGAGACTTCTTTAAAAGTAATATTTATGGGTTCGGAAGATTTTTCTCTTCCCCCGCTTGAAACGCTTGCCGGCGGTCTTGTTGATCTTGCCGCCGTGGTAACATGTCCGGATTATTGCTGCGGCCGGGGATTGAAGCAGACCTCGTCACCCGTTAAGAAAAAAGCCGTTGAAATGGGGCTTGTCGTCAGGGAGCCATCCTCGCTGAAAAAAGGTGATTTTATCGAATGGCTGAAATCCGTCTCCCCGGACATTATCGTCCTTGCTTCGTACGGCAAGATCCTGCCGAAGGCAGTGCTTGACGTTCCGCGTCTCGGATGTCTCAATATCCATCCTTCTCTTTTACCCCGGCATCGCGGCGCTACTCCCGTAGAGGCGGCGATTATGGCAGGCGATAAGAAGACGGGGGTAACCCTGTTTTTCATGGATGAGGGTTGTGATACAGGAGATATTTTAATCCAGGAAGAAACAGACATCGGGGAAGAGGAAACAGGGTACGATCTCTCGATGCGCCTTGCAAGGATCGGCGCAGAGATGCTGGAGCGGGCATTGCCCGAAATAGAAAGGGGAAATTTTAAAAGGCATCAGCAGGACAAAGAGGCAGGAAGTTACGCTCCTATGTTGAAAAAGGAAGATCTCCGGGTGGACTGGAAAGAACCCGTGGAGGTTATAGCCGGTAAGGTGAGGGCACTTGCCCCGAAACCGGGCATGAGCACGGTTTTCAGGGGAAAGATCCTGAAAATATTCAAGGGGAAACCCGTGAAGGATATGGTGGGTGCTCCGGGAGAGATCCTGGATATCCTGAAAGGTCAGGGGCCTGTAATCGGTACCGGGGACGGGGGACTGCTTCTCCTGAAGCTCCAGCCGGAAGGAAAGAAAGTTATGGAAGGTAATGCTTTCCTTAACGGGTACCAGCCGGAGAAAGGCGAGTTCATGGGAAGCATGGAAGCCTGTTATTAAAAAGGTTTTATTTTCCATAAGCAAATAAAAAAATAATAATAAGGAGGAAAAAATGAAAAAAACTACCATTATCCTGGCGCTTATTGCGCTCTTCGCTCTCGTAGCGGGCAGTGTAGTAGTAGCATCGGAATTGGGGGTAGTCCGTGACCGGATGTCCAACCTCGCAAATGCATGTGAGATCTGGGCTAACGATCACAACAATTTGTATCCCAGCGGTCAGGAATTTCTCAGCAAGGAATTTGCACAGTACGTCAAGAAAATCGGCGGCAGCGACAACGATTTTTATGATCCCGCCACTTTCAAGGGCCTGATTTATGAGATCCGCAGCGATCATAAATATTTCAAGATCAGAGTCCCCAATCCTGAAAAGTACAAAATGTCGGAAGTTTACTTCGATACCAAGTGGGGAATGATATCAAAATAAATATTCCCCGGGTTTTGATGAAGCTGGAAAAAAGGATAGCCGCATAACCCCGGCGGGTTATGCGAGCTTTTCCTTTTTACCAGGAATTTATTTTTAAGGAGCCTGCCGGACTTCTTTACCGGCGGGAAATAAGTTATGTCTTCCAGGAAATTAATATTTGCTTTCCTTGTCATGCTGTTTTACATGGCTTCTACAGCTTTAGGAAAAACGGAGTTGCCCGGTTGTGGGGGCAGGCAGGCTCTTGTAGCAAAAGCGCTGAATATGTGGGCTTCTGCCCATATGCATGTTTACCCTGCAGTTGAAGAATACAACAGTGAGAAATTTCTTCCTTATCTTAAAAGGGTCGGCCTTGGCGAGAACGGGAGGATTTGCCCCGGTGCAAAGCTGCCGTTTGTTTATGTGCCTTCCAGTGACAGGAAAAGCTATACCCTTTCATGTCCCAGGCCTGAAGTCCACGGCTACCTGACGCTGACATATTATTCGGGGAGAGGCCTTGCCGTCGAGAAGGGCACGCTTCCTGTGCCGGCGGCCGCCGGGCAGAAAGAGCAGGCGTCTATAAAAGCCGGGGCTCCTGTCAGTAACGAGGACAGGGACGCCATAACAGCCATTATAAAAAAGTTGTACGATGCATACGCTTCCAAGGACATTGAAGGCGTTATCAAGATAGAATTGCCCGCCCTGGAGATTTCGGCAAAGAAATACGAAGAAGAGGGGAAAGGCCCGGCGGACAATGTGAGAATGGCGTTCGGGAGTTTCACCCGCGACGTGATGGAAAGTCCGGATTTCAAAATGGAGCCTTTAAGCCTGGACAGTTTGAACATTGTGCGTGAAGGTGACGAATACACCGTTTCGCGCAGTCCGCTGCCTATAATGTATTCTTCAGAGGTGGTAGTTGAAGATGCGCACAAGTATTTGCCTGTGAGGATCAGGATAGGGGAATTGAAATTTGAAAAAACCGCGGATGGCTTCAAGCTTATCCGCATGAATATGTATTGAGATGATTCCCGAATGAAAAAAAACCTCCTCGGCCTTTCTCATGAAGAGCTTGTCGAATTTGTGCTGGAACTGGGCGAAAAGCCTTTTCGCGCATCACAGCTTGAAAAGTGGATATATAAAAAATTAGAGTCCGATTTTTCCGCCATGACGGATCTGGGGGCCGGTTTCAGGACAGCCCTGGAAGAAAAAGCGCAAATCGGTAATATGGAGATCGTCAAGGAAAAATCCGGCAGGGGCGGTCTTACGCGGAAATATCTTTTTTCCCTGCCCGGTGGCGATTATATAGAAAGCGTCCTGATGCGCTTTTTTGACCCCGAAGAGGGAGACCGCCTGACGCTTTGCTTATCCACGCAGGTCGGCTGTGCCATGTCTTGTGCTTTTTGCGCGTCGGGAATGAACGGCCTTTCAAGGAATTTGAGCAGCGCCGAGATGGTGGAGCAGGCATGGCATATATCCCGGCGTCTGGCCGGCGACGAAAGAATCGGCAACATAGTCTTCATGGGGATAGGCGAGCCGTTTGCAAATTATAACGAGACGCTCGCCGCCTGCAGGATTTTTCAGGACCCCGCCCGCTTCGGCATCGGAGCACGTCATATAACTATATCTACATGCGGCATCGTCCCCGGAATAAAAAGGCTTGCAGGCGAAAACCTTCAGGTAAGGCTGGCCGTGTCGCTTCATACGGCAAATGAAAAGCTGAGAAAAGAGCTTATGCCTGTCAGCCGCAGCTTCCCTCTGGACGAACTGCTTGAAGCCTGTAAATATTACCAGGAGAAGACCGGCAGGAGGATTACATTTGAATATATCCTCATACGGGAAGTCAATGATAACGCCGCCGATGCCAGAGAACTCGGAAGAGCCATTTCAGGGATGAACGCGATGGTTAACCTGATACCTTTGAACCCGGTCGATGAATTCGCCGGGAAGCGTTCCCCGCTGACAAGGATAAAGATATTTAAAGAAGCGCTTGATGAATTCGGGGTTAAGTCCGTAATCAGGAAAGAACGCGGGCTGAACATCGACGCGGCCTGCGGCCAGCTCAGGAAAACTCATAAAAGCCCGGACGAAATGGGAGATGCCGGAACAGGCTTGAATGAAATAAATTAATTAATGTAATAACTGATGCATTAAGGAGCAGTTGTAGATGTTTTCTTTGACTTTTATGGGCGCAACGCAGACGGTTACAGGATCAAAATATCTCCTTGAGTGCGAGGGTAAAAAATACCTTATTGACTGCGGCATGTATCAGGGGATAAAGAAACTGCGCGAGAGGAACTGGGATAAATTTCCTGTTGACCCGGCATCTATTGACGGCGTTTTGTTCACGCATGCGCATATAGATCATACAGGATATTTTCCGCGCCTCGTCAGTGAAGGTTTCTCACAACTCGCCCATTGTACCACGCCGACGGTTGACCTGCTTAAAATAATGCTTCCCGATTCAGCCCATCTTCAGGAAGAAGAAGCAAAGTACGCAAACAAGAAAGGCTTTTCCAAGCATTACCCGGCCCTGCCGCTTTATAATGCCGAGGATGCCGAGAAGGCATGCGAAAGGCTCACGCCCATCTCCTTTTATATGGACCTTGTGCTTGACTCCAATATAAGCGTAACCTTCAGGAAAGCAGGGCATATACTCGGCGCTGCGATGCTTGTCATGGATATAAAATGCGGCAGGAAACACAAGAGGCTGGTCTTTTCCGGCGACCTGGGAAGAAAGGGAATCCCGCTTCTCCCGGACCCCGATATCATGGAAAAAATCGATTACCTGGTGCTTGAATCCACTTACGGGAACCGGCTCCATTCGGAAGAAGACCGGTCGATAATATTGAAATCCATCATACTTGAGATGGTTGACGCGGGCGGAATCCTGCTGATACCGGCGTTTGCCGTGGAAAGGACCCAGGAGATCCTTTACATACTCAGGTTTCTTTCCCAGAACCACCAGATCCCGAATATCCCCGTATATATCGACAGCCCTATGGCTACTGCAGTTACGAAACTTTTCGACGAGTATATAGACCTGCTGGATTACGAGACAAGACTCCTGGTCGCCGGGGGACAGAAGCTGTTCAATTTCCCCAACCTTCATTTTACCGAATCCACCGAGGAGTCCAAGGCGCTTAACGATTTGAAAGGCCCCGCGATCATCATTTCTGCAAGCGGCATGGCTACCGGCGGCCGTATCCTTCATCACCTGAGACACAGGCTCCCCGACCCCAAGAATACGATACTACTGGTAGGTTACCAGGCGGCCGGAACAAGGGGGAGAAGCCTTATGGAAGGCGCCGAATTCCTGAAGATCCACGGCGAGGAAGTCCCGGTACGTGCCGCCGTCATGACTGTAGAAGGGTTTTCGTCTCATGCCGATTATGATGAAATCC
Organism: Chloroflexota bacterium; assembly: GCA_023475345.1. Lineage (GTDB taxonomy): Bacteria > Vulcanimicrobiota > JAMCWD01 > JAMCWD01 > JAMCWD01 > JAMCWD01. The sequence goes on from JAMCWD010000011.1 coordinate 26,049, forward strand.
TGGAGTGGCTGAGCCATATCCATCACAAGCCCGCCCATGTTTACCTAACACATGGAGAAGTGGATGCGGCTAAATCCCTTGCGCAAAAAATCCGGGAATTTTACGGATGGAACGTCAGTATCCCCGATTACCTGGATTATGTCGAACTGAATTAAAATCTCACATTCCAAAACCGGCGGTCTCTGACAAAAATTTCAGGCGTGATATTAAATTTCGTGCGCTGAAAACAAATTTCATATCAAAACAGGCCAAATTTTATTTTGTCTATATGATAGAATTATCATATATAGCTAGGCTTAGAAAGAAGGGAAGAGCATGAGCTACGAAAATCCGAGGCAAAATGAAGTTTTTGAAAACATAATATTGAGAATAAGACCGATGGAGCCGTGGGAAACACACATAATGTACGGCAAGAAAGAAGATATAAAACATCTTGACTTTCAAAAAATATTCCCGAGGGAAACAAAGGCTTTTTCGATTGCAGTGCCTTATTATGAGAAGGATGGTCAAAGGTACGATTATATGGCCGCTGGACGAGTACTATCATTCATGTGGAAAAGTGTATTTTGCGATGTACTGGAAGCCTTACAAGAACCGAATACACAAATTGTTCTGCGTATTAACGGCGAGTTATATCCTAAGGAATTGTTGCGTGTTTATCGTTATCTCACAGATGAAGGTAAGGAACACAGGTATTTTATCAGGGAGGCCGCAAACCTTGAAAGAGGTCCTGGGTATCTATGGGGAGAGGTTGGCATGGAATATGACCCTGAACTTATTCGTAAGATGCTCGCTGATAAAGACATTCTCTTCGATCAAGTTATGTTTTTTAAAGGGGTTGTAACTGAAGACAAGTTGGTTCCTAAATACTTGACGATATCACCTTTTCTAAAAGTTGAAGATACAATAGTAGCTTTGGAGGAGACCACTGCGATTTTTGGGACTTTTCAGGGTTTTGATAGTATGTATATCATGAGCGCAAAACTCGACTGGGAAGAATATTTTAATCGTCTCAAAAAATCTTTAGAAGGCAGAGCCGAATTGATAATCAAGACATAGGCACTTACCGGGCATTCACCGGATCGTTTTTCTTGTTCCTGGAGCTTAAAAGGTGGAATTAAGTTTGAAAATTATGTTAGAATTTAGTATCGGAAGACGAACGGTTTATGGAGAGTAAGATGTTTTCCTTCTGGAAAAATAAACCTTCGATCCAATCGGGGCGGGATCGGGCTTATCCGAAACCCGGCGCGGAAAGGATAATATCTATGACCGAACTAAAAGAAAACAAGGAAGCCGTCGAGTCTTTCAAAAAAGCTGAAGAAAGCCTCGAAGGGTCACAAAAATTACTCAGCGAAGGTCTTTACGATTTCTCTACAAGCCGCGCTTTTTTCGCGATATTTTATGCTGTTGAATCGGCGTTGAAAACCAGGAACCTGGGCTACAAGAGCCAGACGGACGTTATAAAAATTTTTGAAGATAACTTTATAAAAAGCGGGATTTTCTCCAGCGACCTGCAGGAACACCTTATTTACGCCTTTGCCCTGAGAAAGAAATTGAAAGATTTCGGGAAGCCCGGCGCCATAAGCAATGAAAAGACCGGGGAGCTTATTACCATGGCCAGGGAAGTTATAGATACCGTCGGAGATTACCTGAAAAAGGAAGGCTACATGGCATATTACCCGTCCGAACTATAACGGCTGCGTTGTGCATGGATGTTTATACGGGTCCTGACAGGGGCCTGTTTTTTTGCCCCCGGTAAGAAAAGAAAGACTTGATGCCGCTGGTTTACCGCGTGATGTTTTGCTGGACTATGCCGTAGTGTCATGTTATACTTTTTTTCATGACTGAAAAAATCCAAAATGAGGATAAGCCGTTATTGACCGTCAGAATACAACCGGCTTCTTCCAGGCCGAAGGTTGCCGCGCTGTTATGTTTTGGAATTGTTTTTTTTGCATGGGGGGTATCGAAATTATTCGGCAGTTCTTACTGGGGAATAGGGGGGGGGATATTGCTCTTTCTTTCGCTCAGCAATTTCTTCTTTCCGACTGTTTATGCTTTTTACGATCGAAGCTTTAAAGTCAGGAGTTTATGGGGGACCCGCGAATATAAATATAACAGGTTC
>JAMCWD010000004.1 GCA_023475345.1 Chloroflexota bacterium
ATTTCATTTATATCTATTTTATTTCCAAAAATTTCTGAATAAGGCAAATAAGAAAGAAAACCATCCATTTCTTCATGTCTGGTCTTGCTTTCATCATAATTTAAACAACAACGCTTGTATTTTCGGCCGCTTCCGCAATGGCACTTATCATTTACGCCGATTTTTTTAGTCAAATCAAACCCCCTAACTAAAAATCGAGATGCAATACATTTAAATAATTTTATGTCTATTATAATTATATAAAATCCGGTACGCAAGTTTTATTCCTAACTTAACGCATAAAACAAAGGCTCCTCGCCGCTTTGTAGCGGGAGGAGCCGTACCGGGGAGGGGAGCCGGGCGATCAATGGCAGTAGCTTGCTTCAGGCTTTACAACGGACATCTTTGCGCTCTTCGCCGTTGCCGCCATTATTATCCCCAGTATTGAAAGCGCAAGCGCCGTAACTATTATGCCTGCGTATTCCGGGAACAAAAGCGCAAGCGATGGAACACCGAGAAGCAGCATCAGGCACACGCCGCCGACCGATACCGCAAACCTTGTGCTAACAACTTTCCACAGGTAGATTAAAACAAAGCCTGCGATAACTATTATCGAAACAGGCAGCGCATAAGAGATATCCATGTATGCGCTCAGATATGCGGACACGGGATAGAAGAAGGCGTAAGCCGCCGTCGTCAGTATAACGGGGAGAGTCCTGGCCTTCATCCCGAATAACGCCGACCCGCCGATAAGCCCGCCGAGGAAAATCAGGCACAGGGCCGGGGCGTAGCCGAACAGCTTCCCGAAATTTGCAAGCTGTGTCCCTGCGGGAAGCTGGACCCCTATGTCCATATTTGTAACCAGGTTTTCAAGGCTCCATGTATATGCCATACCGTCGGCATCTTTGCTCTTGCTTACGGGAGGAAGACAGCCTTCGGGCACTTCGACTTTTTTCGTGCCTTTGACCTTGAGGTCGAAGCATAACTTTTTCATCCGCTCACCTTTCGGAAGAGCATAAGTATAACGGCCCATGCCCAGAGCGTTATACGTTACATTTAATTTTTTTGCTTCATCGGGCAGGAACAGGCCGCTCCAGGTTATGTTGTTTATAGTGTAGGTGACATCGGGAGGCTCCACGCCGTCAACAAGGAGTCGGAGATTCGATATGACGCCGCCGTCACCGGGAAGCGGCATGTAAAATTGAATGTATGCTTTCTCGTTATAAGGATTTTTCAGGATGAATTCGCCTGCAAAGTCGGCGTTGTAGTAATTTTTCCTCCCGTCAACCGGAGTATAATCCAGGACGAGATTGATCACGCTTTCCGTTGCGGCTATGCCGGGCAGGTTCTGCCTGTAAGAATCGGCGGGCATGATCCTTGCCCCGCCGTATCCCATCTCATCATACTTCATCGCCCGGATTTCACAATTGGACTGGACCAATTCTTTGATCCTCACATCGGGTGAATGTGCCGTATTTTTTGTAAGGTTATGAACGCCGTAAAATAACATGTTCCCGTAATCCCCGCCGAACTTCAAGGTAAATATCAGCAGGAAGATCCCCGCCAGAGCCGCCAGCAGATATTTCTTCTTATCCATTTCATCAACCCCCTTCAGAATGTTTTCACCCACTCTGTCGCGGGGGATGGGATTTTTATTCCGGGAGGCGAAAAATAATTTTCATCGGACATCTGATTTTATGTTATCATTGGAGCAGGGTATTTGTCGGCCCCGCCGGTTCTACAAAAGGGAAAAAGGCATCGGTAAAAGAAGTATAAGTATAGTTCCAGGTTCAATTTGAAATGAGGGGAAGAAAAGAGGGGTTCTTATGGCAAAGAAAGGCTGGGAAAAAGAAAAGCCTGCCTGCCCGAAGTGCGGCTCCAAAGAAGTTATTCCGATCCTTTACGGCTACCTTTCCAAGGAAGCATGGGAAATGGAAGACGCCGGAGAAGTCGAATTCGGCGGCCTTGACCTGGATAATGACAATAATCCCGGCTGGCATTGTAAGAAATGCGGCAACCGCTGGAAATAAGCCTGAAGTTTTATCCTGAAAGCCTCTTCCTGCAGAAGCTCAAGCCGCTCGATCCCTGACCCGGCTTGTAAACTAATTTGTAAATCGAAAATTATCTCCCGCCTGACCCGCCCCGCTTAACGAACATTTTATTCGGATCTTAAATTTTCCTGAAGGCATAGGGGCATGAATGACGAAATCAGCTTCCCATGAAACCCGTAGGAATAACAACTACCATACCCGTTGAAGCGGTCTTTGCTGCCGGTTATACGCCTGTGGATCTGAATAACATCTTTATAACAGACATGCATGCCGGTGGACTTGTCGAGGCCGCAGAAAGGCGTGGCTTCCCCAGGAGCCTGTGCTCATGGGTCAAAGGGATATACGGCGCGCTCATCGCCAGGGACGATATAAACTTTGTAATAGCGGTTACGGAGGGCGACTGCAGCAATACGGTGTCTCTCCTGGAAACCTTGAAACATGCCGGGAAAGAAGTGATAACTTTCGCTTACCCGTACGACCGCGACCCGGCGATGCTTAGATGCGAGATTGAAAAATTGGCGGCAAAGCTGGGCACGACGCCGGGCGAAGCTGAAAAAATAAGAGAAAATTTGCTCCCGCTCAGAAAAAAACTCCACGAGCTGGACAGGATGACATGGGAGGACAACGTCGTTACGGGCGGGGAAAATCACATTTACCAGGTTACGGCGAGTGATTTTAACTGCGATCCCGTAAAGTTTGAAAAAGATCTCGACGAATTTGTCGAGGCGGCGCGGGGACGGGCGCCCTTTTCCGGCATCCGGCTGGGGTATGCAGGCGTGCCCCCGATTTTTTCTGATATATATTCTTTCCTTGAAGAGCGCGGGGCACATGTGGTGTTTAACGAGATGCAGCGCCAGTTTACAATGCCCTCCGGCGGCGAAACCATCGTGGAGCAGTATCTCAATTATACTTACCCGTATGATATGAAGGGCCGGGTTGCAGATATAAGATCCGAAATCGAAAAAAGGGAAATCGGCGGCCTCATCCATTATGTACAATCTTTCTGCCATCACCAGATTGAAGATATCGTGCTGCGGGAAAGCGTGGATGTCCCTGTCCTGACAATGGAGGGAGACAGGCCCGGACCGCTTGACGGCAGAAGCCGCCTCCGGCTTGAAGCATTCCTTGAGACGCTTTGACAAGGGGATAATGACTTCGAAATTATTTTAAAAGCGGATTTAAAATCGGTCTCCATGTCCGATTTTTTTGAGGGTAAATCCGGGCGACGTGCAAAAGAAATCCTCTTCGAACTTTAGCCGCGAAGAACCGAAATATCGCAACAAAGTCCCTCTTTGCTATTAGTCCCCGAAGGGGGCCAGGGGGTTGGGGGATGTTGAGTTTCCGCTTGTTCCGTTATTTATTTAACCGCAGAGGCCGCAGAGTTTTACGCAGAGCACGCAGAGGGTTAACGCAGGGATTTACAGGGTTCTTGTTTCAAGCCCCCTGGTAGGGGCGGGGTTTCCCCGCCCGCCAATTTTCTAGTTTCTAGTCCACCCACCTCGGCCTTTCGACTGCGCTCAAGGCCATCTCTCCGGCGGAGGGGAATTCAGTTGTGCAGGAATGTCAACTTCAGCCTTAAACCTGCATGATACCGAAACGAAGTCCCCCTTTGAAGGGGGATGTCGCTTCACCGCTTTGCTTCGTATAACAGCCGTAACGGGGGGATGTCGAGCAGGCACAAATTTCCGCAATAAATCACACAGATCCGGCAGAGAAAACTATACAGGCGCTAATCGGTATCTTCCATCTCCGATAAAATTACACTGTCTATTTCGGAATTCGAAGTACCCGGCTCCTGACTTGTTCCATATTTAGCCTGTCCGGACCTTGCCGTTGTTTTAAAGCGATCCCTGTCCAGCACCTGGGCGCAGTCAATACAAAATATTCTATCGTTTATTACTTCCGAATGACTCCTGCATACCATAAGACCGCAGGCAATACAACTGCCTATAGGTCGCGCGCCGCACATCGAACTCCAGTCGGCCCCGGCCATTACCTCACAATAGCTGAGCATGGCCCTTCCCCCCGTCTATTATCCTGAAAATATTATATCACATTATCAGGCATGTAGATAGAATAAGCATGAGTCCATAACATACCGGACTGAGACTTGTTTTCACAGACAGCATCCAGGGATGTTTTATAGATCGGCGCCTGTTGTAGGCGTTTGTTCCAATTTCTTTTTCATTATTTCCGCGATTTCTTCGATATTTAGTTCTCGAAGATCCAGATATGCAATATCTTTGTTTAGACCTACAATATGAACATCATCAACAATCACAGGGAGTAGATATTCAGATGTTCTCTTATTCTGGGCTTCTTTGCCAATTTCGAATTCAAAGGCAGGCCAGTCTTTTTCTGGATAATCCTCAGATAAAAAGATAACCATAAATTGAGCTTCATTGGCATAAATATTAGCAAGATACTCTCTTAGATTTTTCCCCCATAAAGTTTCTTGTTCATCAAAATCATAGAATACACTATAATTGCTTTCTTCCAAAATATCCTTAAATCTTTCAGCAATTTCTCTTATCTTTCCTGAGAAAGAAACTGCTACATCATAAGAATATTGTGAACTACGAAGGCGAATATTTCTTTTGATTTCGTCCCAATTTACAAGCGATAAGAAAAGCTTAAAAGATGGATCTTCAATTGAAATTGTTCTTGAAACAGGCTCGCAATAAAGGGCATCGGACAATCCACGATCTTCAATAACAGATTGCAAATATTTTAAACAATTATAGAATGAAGTGTTTTTCTTGCTCCTTTCCTTAGGATCACTAACTGAACGAACAATCGATTCTTGTAATTCCTCATAAGAAATTTCGCTCTTTTGAAGCCTCCCAATAGTTCTAATAATATCAAAATAGGTGTTATGAACAGATCGGGCGTTTTGCTTGCCTTTTGCTAAGCCTATAACTTTATTTTGATATTTACCTTTATAACTTCGAATTACAGCGTCTTTAATATCTTCCATGGTGCATTCAATGATTTGACTTTCCTCTAAAGTATTTTCGATGTTATTTCTTATACATGCGATCCTGCAAATAGCTTGTATGGCAGATGGAATACCCTGTGAAGCTTCAATAAAATCTTCTTTAGTATTTTCAGAAAATTGAAAGTTTAGAGCTTCTTCCCCTAAACTGATAATTATCCTAACGAAATTGTCGTCTTGGATTTTCATTTCATACAAATCATTTCTTATACCTAATTCTTGATCAAGATCAAGTAAAGGTCGAGTAGTTGAAGCTATACCAATAAGAAATAGACGAATACCTTTTTCGTGCCAAAGCTTCATTTTATATCCAATTTGAGTTCTAACATCAGAATTTAAATGGTGAAAGTCGTCTATTATTAAGATACCACTTGCCTGAAGCCAATCGCATATAACTTCATCGCGTGTTTGGCCCCAAAAAATTTTTGCAAATAAATTTTGCAGTGTTTTTTCCTCAGAGTATTCTCTTCCAGAAATCCAATGATAATTCCCGCTATGCAATCCTGCTTTTTCTAAGGTTTTCCTGGCAAGAGTAGTTTTTCCAGAACCTGAAGGGCCACTTAATGTTATATGCTTACCCTTAGTTTTAAGTGACCCAAGCAAGTCTGTAAATTCTTTCGGTTCTACGAATGTTACCGTGGGGATATAAGCCTCATTGAATACATCGTCAAGCTTGTAATTCATAATGATTCCTCCGGTGTTTTAATAAATTTCTCACCAAATTTTTTCTCTTAACAAGCTCACCGCGCAAACCTGTTATACAACCAGGCCAGGAGTGCGCCGCAGACGGCTCCGTCAAAAAGCGCCCAGATGACGCCGATTATCATGCCGGTTACCGTTGTATCGTACCCCGGATAAATGGACGCCCAGACGAAGATAAACTCGTTCCCGTATGTGCCCGTAGTAATCAAATTTATCAATGAAATGCATAAAATCGATAACGCCCATAATATCGCAAAAGCTATGGCCGCCCCTTTGATGTTTAATTTCATATTGCCCTCCCCCTTCTTAAATCCTATAAAAGCAGGATTCTACTTGTTTTGTTAAAATCCTATACATGCTAGAGACTGGAGACTGGAGACTGGAGACTGGAGACTAGAACCCCTCACAGGAGGGGAAGTATTCTGCGGCGCTTCTCCCAGGGGAATTGGTTTCGGTTCCGCAGAGGTTTGAGGCTGAAGCTCACGTCCCTGCACTGGATCCCCGCCTTCGCGGGGATGACGAGACTGGAGACTAAACCTGAAGCTCGCATTATTGCACTGGATACCTGCCTTCGCAGGTATGACAAGGTTGGAAGATGGGCGGGCGGGGAAATCCTGCCCCAACAACTGGAGGAGTCGAATATGAACGGTAAAAGAATTTTAATGGCCAAGCTGGGCCTTGACGGGCACGACCGCGGCGTAAAAGTTGTAGCACGCGCCCTCCGGGACGCCGGATTCGAAGTCATATACACCGGGCTGAGACATTCCCCGGAGCAGGTTGCCGAATCGGCGCTCCAGGAAGATCCCGCTTTAATCGGGGTGAGCATTTTATCGGGAGCGCACATGGCGCTCATACCCCGCCTCATGGAAGAGATGAAAAAGAGAAATATCTCCGGCATCCCGGTTTTCCTGGGCGGGATAATCCCCGATGACGACCGGGAAGATCTTATTAAAATGGGGGTCAGTCATATATACGGCCCTGGAAGCACTACGAAAGAAATAATCTCAGGGGTAACGGAGCTTTCCGCCGGGAGAACCCCTGCATGAAATTCGGCGAGCTTGTTTCGGGCATAAAAAAAGGCGACAGGCTTGCCCTCGGAAAGGCCCTCAGCATCATTGAAAACGAAGACCCCGGCTCTCTTGAACTGCTTGCAGGGACCGGCGATATAAAAACTTCCACATGGACGGTCGGGATAACAGGACCTCCCGGCTCCGGCAAAAGCACACTCCTCGATAAATTGATAAAGCTCATAAGGGATGACGGGAAAAGCATCGGCGTGCTGGCGGTTGACCCTACAAGCCCCTTTTCAGGCGGAGCCATACTGGGCGACAGGATACGGATGCAGAGACATACAACGGATAACGGCGTTTTCATAAGGAGCATGGCAAGCAGGGGGAGCCGCGGGGGGCTTGCGCTCCACAGCCGGGAAGCCGCCTGCCTGATGAGGGCCTTCGGGTTCGATTATCTTTTCATAGAAACCGTCGGGACAGGCCAGCTCGAGCTTGACGTGATGTCGGCATCGGATACGTGTATCGTCCTTCAGACGCCCGGCTCCGGCGACGACATACAGATGATAAAGGCGGGGATACTGGAGATAGGGGATATTTACGTCGTTAACAGGGCGGATCACGAATGCGCGGTGGAATTCGCATCGGCCCTTTCCAACGACCTGGAATCCAGGCCTTTGCGGGACGGCTGGTCCCCGCCCGTCATGCTGACCGTTGCAATAGACGGGACGGGCGTGCCTGCGGTACTCCATGCAATCGAAGAACATAAAAAGCACATGTTAAGCCTGCCGGACAGGAAGGAAAAAGAAGAAAAGAAGCTGGAAGAGGAACTTCTCCGTATAATGATGATGACCATCGAATCCAGGCTCAAAAAAGTTCTTCCCGGCAGATCCGAATACAGGGCGGTTATGGAGAAGCTGGCTTCGTGCGAAATCGACCCATACTCCGCTTCCAAAATTTTAACAAATCTTATCCTGAAGGAGGATTTCAATGAGCCCGCTTGACCGGGGACAGATCCAGATATATACAGGCAGCGGGAAAGGCAAAACTACCGCCGCGCTGGGCCTTGCATTGCGGGCGCTGGGCAGGGGCCTGTCGGTTTACATGATCCAGTTTTTGAAGGGCGACACGGAATACGGCGAATTGAAAGCACTTGAGAAATTTTCGGACATGACCGTGGAGCAGTTCGGCAGAGCCGATTTCGTCAACCTGGAAAGCCCTGATCCCATAGATATAAAGCTTGCCGGGGAAGCCCTGGCGAGGGCCGGAGAAATAATAGGCTCCGGCAAATACGACATCGTTATCCTTGACGAAGCATGTGTAGCGGTGGGGTGGGGGCTGATAAAGATTGAAGACCTGGAAGAATTGTTAAAAAACAAGCCTCCCGTTGTAGAGCTTATTCTGACGGGGCGTTCGTGCCCATGGGAGATAATCAAGAAAGCCGACCTGGTTACCGAAATGAAAGAAATCAGGCATTATTACAAGAAAGGCGTTCCTGCAAGGATCGGGATAGAGTATTAAGCTGAAGTGCCGGATATAATAAAGCTTTCTCTTATTTTCGTCGTCGTAATTTTTCTCCTGTACAGGAAATGGAACCTGGGGGTCGTCCTCCTGCTTGCGTCCGCGGCCCTGGGGCTGATTTATTTTATCCCGCCCGTGAAGGCGGGCCTCATCATAATAAAAGCCAGCATCATGCCGGAAACCCTGGGCCTGGTGTTCCTCCTGATTCTTATAGCGATCATGGAATACCTGATGAAGGCGGGGCAGGGAGTCCGGCGCATAATCGAATCTCTCCGGCGGCTGGTCCCCAGCAGGCGCCTGCTTTTCATCATAATGCCCGCATTCTGGGGGATGCTGCCTTCGCCGGGCGGAGCGCTTTTTTCCGCGCCGTATTTAGTCGAGCTTGACCCTGACAACATAGTAAGTCCAGGGAGGAAATGTTTCCTGAATTACTGGTTCCGCCACATCTGGGAATATATCTTTCCGATCTATCCCGCGGTTATTCTCTCCGCGGCTATTCTCCATATCCCGTACAGGAGCATATTCCTGACGTTTTTCCCGCTCACGCTTGCGGCCATAGCAGGCGGCCTCCTGTTCGGCTTCCTGGGGATGAAGCTGCCGGAGAAGATAAAGCCCGAAGGGCTGAGCAAAAGATCCGCCGCATTCATCCTGCTCAGGGAAATCGCCCCGATCCTGATTCTTCTGATCCTTGTGCTGGCGGCAAAAATACAACTGCTGCCTGCCCTGGGGATAGTCGTCGCCGGACTTTTCATAATCATAAGGCCGGATCTCAAAAAATGGCCTACCATCCTGAAGCATTCCATAACGCTGAATACCACAGTCCTTATATTCGGCACGATTTCGTTCCAGGAAATGCTGAAGTCAACCGGGTGCCTGGGATCTGTCTCCGCGTTCCTTTCCGCGCAGGGCATGCCGGAAAGCATGATATTCATAATCCTCCCGATGATTATAGGCATCCTGACCGGCTCATCGCCTGCAATGGTGGCTATTTCGTTCCCCATCCTTCTGAGCCTCCGGCCCGAAGCAGCCCCCGGCATGTTCGCAATGGCGTTCGGGGCTGGTTTTTCCGGCGTCATGCTCTCGCCTCTCCACCTGTGTCTTGCGCTCACGCTGGATTATTTCAAAACGACACTCGGCGCCGTTTACCGGATTATATGGGCGCCCGTACTGGTAGTTATACTTACAGGCATAGCGTTGTGGCTGACAGGCAAATAGCCTGAACAGGAAATCCCGTCTCCATCCACGAATCAAAATTTTGTTGAACAATTATCATGGCGCGGTTTGTCGGCAGTGAGCGGGGTGTGATATAAAATGCAGACTATCGTAAGGATCATAATGGTTTTCATCCTGATATTGATCCCACTTTTCCTTTACCGCAGGAAGAGATGGGACATGGGAATCATGATGTTCATTGCGGCGGCGGCCGTGGGATTCATATATTTTTATTCGCCGCTCAAAGTCTCTCAAATCATATTCGGCGCCTGCATAATGCCCGAAGTTCTTTATGCCGTGCTTTCCCTGATCCTGATAACCCTCCTGGGATTGCTTATGAATGTCAAAGAACAGGGTAAAAAAATAATCGATGCCGTTTACACCGTTGTGCCCGATAAAAGGATCTTATATATGGCCGCGCCCTTTATATCGGGCCTTGTGCCTTCGTCCGCAGAGATCGAAGGCGGCGAAGAACATATAAAAGAAACCGATCCTTCGAATTCCGTAACGCCGGAGCATAAAGCGTTTTTCGATTACTGGTACAGGAACGTATGGATCTTTATCATCCCTTTATTCCCGGCTTTTATCCTCCTGCTCACGGTTCTTAAAATCACGTACCGGGATCTCTTCCTGACAATGTTCCCGCTTTCGATAATTGCGTTTTTATGCGGGCTTCTGGGATTCATAAAAATGAAAAAGCCCTCCGGCGGGGTTTCACCGGGCATGACCAAAAAAGAGGCGGCGCTGTTTTTGCTGAAAGAAACCGCCCCGCTATTGCTCGTCCTTTTATGCATCGTTGCTTTTAATCTCAATGTAGCGGCAGGCCTTGGAATAGCGGCGGCCGCGGTATTCATATCAACGCGCCCGTCTTTTAAAAACCTGTTCCCGATGATCAAAAAATCGATCACGTTGAACAATACGATGCTTGTTTTCGGCATGGCGGCGCTGCTTGGAATGTTAGACGCCACCGAAAGCCTGAAGCCGGTTTCCGTCTTTCTTTCATCGCGCGGCCTGCCCGATTCCGGCCTGATGTTTTTCATCCCGTTCGCCGCGGGATACCTCATGGGGTCAATCCCCGTATCGACTGCTTTCATATTCCCGGTAATTATGGGGATGTATCCTATGGGAGTTCCGGGACGGTACGTCATTATAAACAGGCTCTCCGATTACTTCCCCTGGATCCTCAACCTCAGCCCCCAGACAGGCCTGGGGATCTTCGCGCTGGCATTTGTGGGGATAATATCCGGGGCCATGTTTTCTCCTCAAAACAAATCCTTAAAGAGGGTGCTTGATAAATACGGTTGTACCTTTGAAAATTTCCAGAAAATATTGTGGATACCCGTATTGATCCTGATACTTGCCGCCGTATTTTTTGCCATGGCGGGAAACTGATTATTAAAATTGCCGGGAGGGTGATAAATGAAACTTGGCGACTTTTGTCTCGACCTTCTTTCCGAAGGACGGTTCAAATTCGACGGCGGGGTGATGTACGGGGCGGTCCCGAAAAAGCTGTGGGAGAAGTGTATTTGCCCCGACGAAGACAACTGCGTCCCGCTTGAAATGAGCATGCTGCTGGCAAGGACTCCCGCAGGCAATGTACTTATCGAGGCGGGGATAGGCCCCAACTGCCCTCCGAAATACCACAAGATCTATAAAATTGAAAGAACGTCATCGGTGAAAGAAGAGCTGAAAAAATGCGGATGCTCCCCTGAGGATGTGGATTACATAGTTCTTACCCACCTCCATTTCGATCATTCCGGCGGGATAGGCAGTCCCGGCAGGGAAGGCATCGTCTGCCCCAATGCAAAGATTGTCGTACATGAAAAAGAGTGGCGGTATGCCCGGAACCCCCATATAAGAGACGACGGCGCATATATAGCCGAAGATATCGACATGATCGAAAAATCCGGGAAACTCATGCTCGTGAGCGAAGATACCGAAATACTGCCGGGAATAAAATTGGTTCATACGGGCGGGCATTCCCCCGGGCACATGGTTGTCGTTGTAGAATCAAGCGGCGAAAAGGCGTGCTTTGCAGGCGACATCATCTCTCTCCCCGGCAACGAAAGGCTGCTCTGGGTGCTGGGCCTCGATTACGACCCTATAGAAAGCATCGATGCAAAGCAAAAATTGCTTCAGCAAATGATTGAGGAAAAATGGCTGATTTTCCCCGGCCACACTCCTTACTGCGGATACATAATCGAAGGAGAGAAATACCCGGAGCTTATCCGGGCCGGGTCCTTGCGGCTGTGAAAGGCTCAGGCGGCGCCGGGCTTATTGTTCCGGACGGTTTCTTTACCGAAGAAAATTATTATCGGCAGGCCGCATAAAACTACGATCCCAGCGACCAGGTACATCGGCGTGAAGCCCGCCGCCTCCGCTATTATCCCGTAAATTATCGATCCCATGAACTGGCCGGTGTCGCTGGCGGCGGTGAATATGCTCATGGCCGAGCCACGGTATTCTTCAGGGATGACTTCCAGTGCAAGCGCGGTCATTGTTGGGTAAATAAGCCCGTGCCCCATCCCCAGGAGCACGCCCCCGACAATGCTCATCAGGAAGGGGAAAATCCCTATCCCCCCTACACCGAGGCCGATAAACACGAGGGCGGGGACGATTATCAATTTCCTGCCGTACCTGTCCGAAAGCCTGCCTGTTATTATCCTGGTCAATATGGAGGAGAGAGCGTAAGCGGTGAAAAAAGACCCGACCTCGTCTATTTTCATCGAAGCCGCAAACGGTGCGAGGAAAGAAAATACCGAGCTTGAAGCCGTCCCGAAAATAAAGGCCACCGACATGACAGGGAGAGACGCCCTGTCAAAAAGAAGACTGAAAAAAGATCTGCTTCCTTCTTCGCGCGGGGGTAAAAACGAATCTTTCGGCAGCATCAGCCCGAGCAGGAACCCGGCAAGACAACAGGCTGCGGCAACCGCGAAGATCCCGGCGAACGAAAATTTTGCAACTACGATTTCGCCGATTAACGGGCCTGCCGCCATCGGGGCAAGGCCTGCGATGCCGAAGATCCCGATCCCTTCTCCCAGGCGGTCGGGGGGCGAATGTCTCGACGTCCAAGTAAAAATCCCGGTGAAGAACGACCCGTAAAATGCGCCCTGCATCACGCGGAGAATCCCCATGATAAAGCCTGCCGGGGGCAATATCATGTATGCGATGCTGACTGAAAAAAGCCCCGCCAGCCCCGCAAGAACAAAGAACCGGGCGTCCCGTTTGTCCATCTTTTTCCCGAGCCGGACTTTTATCAAAATGGCGCTTATGGAAAATACTCCCATGACCAGGCCGATATCGGAAAGTGAAAAACCGTTTTTCTCAAGGTAAAGCGGGAACAGCACGAATATGTAATAGCTCGTCATTCCTAAAAACAAAATCGAACACGCGATGAAATATGACGGCGTATAAAGCTTCCTGTTATTTCCTTCTATAATGTCAGCAGGCATGTTTTCCATATCAGGCATGTTCCGTATCGTGTTTCGATTTAATTAAATTGAAGTCATTGATATTATCTGTCCGCCGGGGGATTCCTTTAACGGCGGTGTTTATTTGAAAGGAGTAGCTATCTTTTGTAGCGGATTCAGCAGAGGCTCCTGTTCAGGATGGTGAAGTCTTTCCTGTGCGAATCTTAGCAATGTGATCTCGTAACCCCCGGGGCCCGTGCGTCATTGGTATTTAATCCTGAACATCAATATTTCAGGGTTTGTAAAGAACCTGAACCTCAATTGCCCGGCCCCCTGTGATATCAGGACTTTTCCCTGGGGGAAATCGAATTCGCCCCAGTTGATATTAAGCCTTGTTACGAAATACGACGGGTGGAAAAACGGGGCCTTCACCTGGCCGCCATGGGAGTGCCCGAAAACCCAGACGCCTGCTTTATACTTACAGGGCGGCGGATCTCTCAATAAAACATCGGGGTTGTGCGAAAACACAAGCCGGAAACCGTCCCCCGGCACGTTCTTAAACGTCTTTTCGTGATCACAGCGTCCCGACCATAAATCGTCAATCCCTATCAATACCAGGTTCCGCGCCGGTTCCATCCATTCGTTATGTAGTACCTTTATCCCGTAGCCATCGAATATCTTTTCGATTTTTTTGGAAATGTCTTTGCCGGGGAAGCCGTAATCGTGGTTCCCGAGGACCGCATATACTCCCAGCGGTGCTTTCAAATCTTTGAAAGGCTCATATATATCGGCCAGGTCTTCCGGGTCCTCGAAAACGTAATCACCGCCGAGAAGCACCATATCGGGCTTCAGGCCGTTGGTTTTATCAACCAGCTTCCGTATCCACCGCTTATCCTTTTTATCCATCACGTGAAAATCCGTCATGAAAGCAACAACGATTTCTCTTTTGTCTTTGCCGCCTGAATCAGCGGGGATAACGCCTGCGTTCCATACCCTCAGATAATTCGGGAAGAAAAAAAGCCCCAGCGAAAGCGCCAGGAGCACCGGGTAAACCGTCAGCCTTATAAGCCAGGCGATACAGGAGATTATCGCGTCTTTAGGTTTCTTGTTTTTAAACTGGAGATATATTAAAATCCCGAACAGTATGAGTACTACAATTACCGGGACAATGTTCGACTTGAGAAACGGGCCCAGAGGCCCTATCCCGCCATGCAGATTATTCCAGAAAACTTCCATCTTTATCGTATCCGTCTCCCGGCGGCCGCCGAAAAATAATATCATCCATTATAACATCAGCAGCGATAAATTTGCCAGGCTCAAGCTCGGATTACAGAAGGAAGATCCCCTGAAAAATTCTAAGGGTTGTCCCCGCCTCTAAGGCTGAACAGGATCTTTTTCTGGCCGACATCCCATATTTTCAAATAGCCGTCTTCAGAACATGAAGCCAGGTATTTTCCGTCTGGAGAAAACGCGATGGAATTTATCCCCTGGGTATGCCCGTTCAATTCGGTGTAATATTTCATCCGGGGCATCTCCCATATCCTGATAACGCCGTCACCGAAGCCGCCTGCCGCCAATTTCCCATCCTTGCTGTAGTCGATGGCCTTGACGACCACATCGACATTGCCTGCGGAAACCGCATCGGTTATCTCGTTTTTCTCTCCGTCCCATACCCTGATATTGCCGTTATCGCAGGGGATGAGGAGTTTCTTGTCAACAGGCGAAAATTTCACCGCCCATACCTCGTCCTTGCTGCCGGGAGCATTTTTCCGGTTGGAAAATGTAAATACCTGTTCTTTGCTGTGAATGTTCCAGATTTTTACGGTTTCATCTTCAGATGAAGCGGCCAGGAAAGATGGGTTCGGCGAAAAATCAACCCCCGTGATAGGCCCTTGGAACCCGGAAAAAGTATAGGCCAGTTTCCCGGTCTTTACATCCCAGAGATTTACTTCATTCTCCTCGCCGCCTGCCGCGATGTACTTTCCATCGGATGAAACGGCTACACAATTAATATCTTCATCGCTCGTTTTCAACTCCTGCTCCAATTTGCCGGAATTAACATCCCACAACTTCACCGCGCCATCCCATGAAGCAGTTACAAGGAACTTTCCATCCGGGGAAAATGATATCCCTTTTATATCATCCAGGTGGGCGTCGATGGTTGAAATTATCTTGAATTCAGGAACCTTCCGCAGGACAGCTTTTCCATCTTCCCCTCCCGTAGCCATGATCTTGCCGTCGGGTGAAAATGCCAGGGAGAGGACCGCATCGGTTCTTCCCCTGATTTCCTTCACCAGGGAAGCATTTTCGGTATTCCAGATTTTTATGGATGCGTCTTCCGACCCGGTAGCCAGAAATTTTCCGTCCACGGAGAATTCGACACTGTTGACGATCCTTGTATGGGCCGGGAACGCCTTTACAGGTTTTTCCTGGAACGGCTTCCAGATTTTGACCCAGCCGTCGGACCCCGTGGTAGCAATAAACTCCCCACTGGGCGAGAAGGCCAGGCTTCTTATATTATCATCGCTTGCCTTTGTCTGCCATACAATTTTCAAAGGCTCCCTGGTAAGAAGATACAGGTTCCCTTCTTCGCCGGATACGGCAATATATTTCCCGTCGGGAGAGAATTTGGCTTTGCTTATTTCTTCCGGCGTGAGAAGCTTGCCGATCAGTTTGTAGTCTTTCCCGTCCCACAGGCAGATAGTCTTGTCGGCGGATGCCGAAGCGAAGTATTTCCCATCCCTGGAAACAGTCAACGTTGTAACTATTTTCTTATGTTCTCTCAATGTTTCTACAGGAGAGCCGCACTGCTCGTGCCAGATCTTGATCGTACAATCATCGGAGGCCGAGGCGTCTATCCCGCCTTCGGGGAAACTGACAACTTCCGTTATCCATCCTTCATGATCACCGGAAGAGAAAGGTTTCTTTTCACCCATTACCTGTACCGATTCCCCCTTCCTGAGATCCCAGATCCTGATCGTATTGTCACAGGAACCGGATACCAGCTTGTTTTTGTCAGGGGGGAAGCTGATTGTCATAACATCGGACGTGTGCCCCTTCAATGTCTGGATAAGCTTCCAGCTCCCCACTTCCCAGATTTTTATTATCCCGTCTTCAGAACCCGATGCCATGATTTTTCCATCCGGGGAGAATGTAACCGTGCATACATCAGTGGCATGCCCGGGAAAATCTCCGGCAGTTGCCGGGGCAATAATCAACCCAACAAATATCAAGGCAAAAATAAGTATTCTAAACATTTTTCTCCCCCTTTTAAATATTACTGTATTGGATATTATAATAAAATATTACTATTTTAGTCAAGTTTGGTTGTATTCAGAGACAACGCAATTAAAAACTTGACGACGGGCAAAACAAAGTCCCCTTGAACTTTAGCCTCAAATCTGCAAAGCAGCAAAACAAAGTCCCCCTTAATGAAAGGGGGTGGCCGAAGGCCGGCCCGCGACGAGCTCGGCCGAGTCGGGGATGTCGGGCAGGCACTTGCTTCCATTTTTTAAACCGCGGAGGACGCAGAGGATCTTCGCAGAGAGCGCAGAGTTTTACAGGGTTTGTTTGTTAAAAGATGTGAGCTTAAGCCTCAAACCTGCATATCGGCAAAACCGTCATACCAGCGAAGGCTGGTATCCATTCCAGCAATGAATCCTTTGAACTTTAGCCGCAACGAACCGGAATACCAGAACGAAAATCCCCCTTCGTCAAGGGTGTATGGTGTCAACAGATAGGTAACACTCGTTGTCAGGACATGGGTAACACTTTTTTGGGCTGAAGTTCAGCGTTTTTCGACAATTTCACCTGGCATATCAACCTGCCCATGAACATTATCGTCCAGACTCCTCCCCCCTCATGGCGCGCGCTTACACGCCAGCCTACAAGCCCCTGGCCAACGTTAAACTGATGACCCAGCAGATACACCTTTCCCGACATATCCACCCGCCTGTGAACCAATCCGTCCCCTTCAATTACCATGTTCCTGTCCGGTTCCTTAAATCTTCTGTTAGACACTTCATATCGGCATGCAGGAACGTCTCCGCCCAGCGCCCAATGTGGACGGATTTCATTATAAACATTGCGATACTCTTCGAGGCATTTATTCCAATCCGATATCGTGTTATATCTGTTTGATGACAGGCATTCCTTTTTCAGAGTCTTGTTGAAACGTTCCAGTTTCCCCTGCGTTTGAGGATGGTTGTATCTGCTTCTGACATGATTAATATTCAAAGCCCATAAATAAATGGTGAATCTCCCCGCATACATATGACTTGTTCCGAATGATGAGCCGTGGTCCGTTAATATCTCTTTAGGCAGTCCGTTTCTAAGCGCGGCGTCCCTGAAGCCTGTTATCGCGCTCTTTATGTCGGGACTTTCGAACATCTGCAAGCCCAGGCAATAACGCGAGTGGTCATCCAGTACGGGCATCGGCCAGAACCTGGCTCCCGAATCTGTCTCTACCGGCGAAGTGAAATCTATCTGCCACAACTCGTTGGGCCGTCCCCTTTCAAATCGCTGCATCTCTTCGGCTACATCTACCTTCTCCGGGATGTTTACAAGACCGTTTCGCTTTAATATCCTGTGAACCGTTGTCACGCAGGGCTTCTCGCTTTCAATATCCAGAAGGCGGTGAAGCTTTCTTGCGCCCCATGCAGTGTATATTTTCTTCAGTTCCATAATTTGCGATTCGATTTCTTCGCTGGTTTTGTTCGGGCTGCGCCGCGGCTTTCTTGAACGGTCATGAAGACCGTTTACGCCGCTTTCTTCGTAGCGGCTGAGCCACTTGTAACCAGTTTTATAACTGACGCCAAACCGGGCGCAAAGGTCAGAAAATGGGATGATTTTTTGTTCCGCCAACTCACAAAATGCTTTTCTTTCATCCACGACTGAAGTGACCCTCCATGACATTTTTTCTTCCCCCGAATCTTTTTTCGGGAAATTTATATAACCACAAACCGTTACCTATGTCATGGTACCACACAAGGGGGAATAAAAGGGGGTTGTCGCGCAAGTAAAACTCCCGCATTAAATTTGGATAGAGCCAGAGAGAGGGCAAAAAAACAGAGCGGTGATCCAGTCTCTGGTGGATCCCCACTGGGGCACGGGAATTTTTACAACTGTTTTTTCTTATCAACCTTTAAAAATTCTTCAATACTTTTCCCCTGGTCGGGAAGAAACTGCCTGAATTCATAAGCCTCTTTGACACAACGGAGACCTTTTTCCTGCTCGCCGATATTCAGAAGAGCAAGTCCCAGATTTAATACTGTCATAGCATAATCAGCCGGGTATTCATCTTTCTTTCTGATTTCAAGCGCTTCATTAAAACAATCTATTGCCCTTCTTATATTGGCCGTTCTTTCCTCCGGGGTGGATGAAGGCAGGTCGCCGTAGGCAGTCCCCAGATTATTCCGGGCCATGGCATATTCAACCGGATATTTATCCTTCTTGCAGATTTCAATTGCCGCGTTGTAGCAATCTATTGCCCTTCTTATATTGGCCGTTCTTTCCTTCGGAGTGGATGAAGGCAGGTCGCCGTAAGCATTCCCCAGATTATTCTGGGTCATGGCATATTGAACCGGGTATTCATCTTTATTGAGAATCTCAAGGGCTTCATTAAAACAATCTATTGCCTTTTCTACATTGCCTGATCTCTCCTCCGGGGTGGATGAAGGCAGGCGCATGTAGGCAGTCCCCAGGTTATTCTGTGTACCGGCATAATCAACCGGGTATTCATCTTTATTGAGAATCTCAAGTGCTTCATTAAAACAATCTATTGCCTTTTCTACATTGCCTGATCTCTCCTCCGGGGTGGATGAAGGCAGGACGCTGTAGGCAGTCCCCAGATTATTCTGTGTCATGGCATATTGAACCGGGTATTCATCCTTCTTTCTGATTTCAAGCGCTTCATTAAAGCAATCTATTGCCCTTCTTATATTGGCCGTTCTTTCCTCCGGGGTGGATGAAGGCAGATCCATGTAGGCAGTCCCCAGGTTATTCTGGGTACCGGCATAATCAACCGGATATTCATCCTTCTTGAGAATCTCAAGGGCGGCTTTACAATTCTCCACAGCATGCCGTACATTTTCTCCTATTGCCTTTCCGTCAGAGGAAGGTCTATGGAGGTATGTGATCCCTACGTTTGTCAGGGCGAAAGCTTCCCCTGCCCTGTCCCCGGCTTTTCGGGCTTCGCTGAGAGCCGCCCCGTAATATTCCGCCGCCTTAAGGTATTTCCGTAACTCATAGTAGCAATTGCCAATCTGGATATTGAGCGCGCCCCGCTTTTCATGGTCCGGTTCCAAATCCAGAGCCGCCATAAAAACATTTGCCGCCTCCTGAAATTTGCCTTTCTCAAGATATGCCCGCCCTTCCTCAAAATACTCCTTGACGCCTCTGGCTTTGGATTTTATCACCCCATCCTGGTAATCAACCGGGCTTATATTAACTATTGCTCCTTTCTCCGCATGTATGTTATATATGCTTACAGGCCCACTGTTCCTGGTAATTGCCTGTGCAGGGGAATCGGAACCTCTTGTTTCTACCTTGATAGAAGAAGTCGGCGGTGTTAATCTGTTTATCCCGAAAATTATTCCAAATATTATTATGAGTAAACTAAATATACTAATGATAACCTTGACAATGAGGGGTGGTAATATTTTTTCTCGCCAAATTTTTTTATCAAAGAGGTAGCTCTTGATAGACTTCAGCATCTTTTTGTTTGGTATGATTTTTTTAAAAGATTCAAAGCCCATTTTGCCCCTGTCCCTTCCCGTTTCAATCCAGTATTCAATACCACAATTTATATCATTATCCCTTTTTTATGGGCAATTTAAGGCAACATAATATATACAAAAAATCAGTACTGTCCAATAAAAAATAACTTTTCACCCCCGGCCGCATTTAGTTTATTGCGGGTCGTCGAATATAGCCTGAAGCTTACATTACTGCACTGGATTCCCGCCTGCGCGGGAATGACGTCCTGTCAGTTTTTTCTTGTATATTGCAGTACAGAATTGCAGGCTTCAGTCTCAAACCCGCATGACAGCACAACAAATTCCCCCTTGAACTTTAGCCGTAACGAATCGAAATACTGAAATGTACGTACTTTACACTTTGGACAGGGAATGACGCGCTATAGCGTTTCGTATAGGTTCCTGCGAATGCGGAACAATCAACTCCGTCGTCATCCCCGCGAAAGCGGTTGTCTGAAAAAAAACATGGATCGGCAAAAAAATCTAAGGATTATCTCCGCCTCTGAGGTTATACAGGATCTTTTTTTTCATAACATCCCATATTTTCCAATAGCCGTCTTCGGAACATGTTACAAGGTATTTTTTATCGGGAGAAAACGCAAGGGAGTTGATTTCCTGGGTATGTCCTTTCAATTTTGCATAAGGCTTCATGCCGGGCATTTTCCAGATCATTACCAGCCCATCCCCCAGCCCCGCCGCGACAAGGCTCCCATCAGCGCTGACATCGACAGCCTTGACCACTACATCGCCAACCGAAATATCTTCAATTATACGGCCGCTTTTGATATCGGCCGTCTTCAGCTTCCCGTCATCACATGCTATCAAAAGATCCCCCGATGGCAGAAATTTAACCGCCCACAACTCGTCCTTTCCCGATGAGCCTTCCTTATGATTCGAGAATTCAAATACGGGCCTCATATCGGCCAGATCCCATACAACAGCCGTTTCATCGATGGAGCATGCCGCCAGGAACTTCGAATCGGCGGAAAAATCAATCCCGAAAACCTGATCCTTAAACGCCGAAAACGAAGCCAGCAATCTGCCCGTCCCTGCGTCCCGGAGATTGACTTTATTATCTTCGAAGCCTGCGGCTATGAATTTGCCGTCCGGAGAAATCGCTGTACAATGAATGTCGTCTTCCTGGCTTTCCAACTGCTTCTTCAGCCTGCCGGAGGACGCATCCCACAATTTAAGCTTCCCGTCCCATGATGCGGTGGCCAGAAATTTGCCGTCGCGGGAGAACGCCATGCCTTTAATATCGTCCTTGTGGCCGTCTATCCCGGAAACTATGTTGAACCCGGGCACTTTCCGGAAACGGATTTTTCCATCCTCGTCGCCGGTAACCAGGTATCCGCCTTTCGGCGTAAATGCCACCGAAACCACATCATCCGACCTGCCCTTTATGTGCCTGACGAGTGAATATTTTTTCAGATCCCAGATTTTTATCGATGAATCTTCGGAGCCGGTGGCCAGGTATTTCCCGTCAGGCGAAAAGGCTACGCTGTTGACGATCATATCGTGGGCCTTGAACGATTTTATCAATTTATCATTGCCCGCGCTCCATATCTTCACGAGGCCGTCCGCCCCGGCCGTGGCTATGTATTTGCCGCCGGGGGAATATGTAAGGCTCCTGATATTTTCATCGTGTGCTTTTATTTTCTTTTCAAATTTCAGGGAGCCGTTCGAAAAGGTGAAGAAGTCCAGTGTCCCTTCTTCCGTTACCGCCGCGACATATCTCCCATCGGGGGAAAACCGGAGCTTGTTTATCTTTCCGGGAAACTTCGTCTTGAAAATTTGCCTGTATTTAACCCCGTCCCACAGGCGGACCGTCATATCCTCCGATGCCGATGCGATATATTTCCCATCGGGGGACATGGCGATGGTGGTAACTTTCCCGTTGTGTCCCTTTAGTGTTGTAAGCAGTTCCCCGTTTTTTACATCCCATATTTTTATGGTTTTATCGTCGGATGCCGAGGCAACCCTTTTGCCGTCGGAAAAAAAGAGCACGCCGGTTATCCAGCCCCCGTGCTCGCCCTGTGAAAAAGGGCTTTTCCTGCTTATAAATTTTACAAATTTTCCTTCGCGCAGATCCCAAAGCCTGACGGTATTGTCGCATGAGCCGGAAACTATAAACCTGCTGTCGGGCGATATCGTTGTTGACATGACATCGGCCCTGTGGCCCCGGAGGGTGCTTAAAAGCTTCCATGTGCCCGTGTCCCAGATCTTAATGGTGCTGTCCTCGGAACTCGAAACAAGATATTTCCCGTCGGGAGAAAATATCACGGAGCAGACATCGTTGGTATGTCCGGAAAAACCGGCGCCATAGATCCCCGATATCAGCAGCACAAAAAAAATAGTGATCAGAAACAATGTTTTTTTCATATAAACCAATCTTATCAGAAGATGAAAATACAATTCAACTCGCACGGCATTTTTTTAACATCTTTTTAACATTTTCACTTGATATTTTTATTCCGGCACGTGCTATAATAAAAATTGGAAAGATGGCCGAAACTATCTTTTGAGAGGTATTGTTATGAAGATTAATAAGATGGGCGGGGAGGAGAACCTCCTCACAACTCAGCAAATCAAAAACGAGCCTGTCAAAAAGGCGGAGGGCGCTTCCGCCCCGGCTATAACAGACAGCGTATCGTTATCTTCCAAAAAGAGCCTCAAAACTTCAGATACTCCCGCACCGGAGCTTTCTATGGCGACAGAAGAAACCAGGGTATCGATACCCTGGAATGCGCCTCCTTACGGGAAATCCGAATATTATCAGCCCCACCTGGTAATGAGCAGCAAGAAACCGTGGTCGAAAGGGGAACGGCTTGCCCCCGTAAAGATGAACTTCGACGGGGACTGGAACATCCTCAACAACAAGGAAAATTACAAGAAAGATTATTACGGCAACGATAAAGTAAACCAGATTTCCAAAGAACAGGGCACCGTTTACACCCACGAGATGTTCTCCGAGGTCAACGGGGAAAAATACAAAGTTTACCAGTACTGGTATTACTGGGCCGAAAACCCGTTTTACATAGATCAGCACGAGCACGACCTCCAGTACGTCCAGGTGTATGTAAAAGAAAACGGCCAGCCCAAATGGGTATTTACCAATTCCCACATGAACATCATCCCGTACCTTGCTTATGGGAAAAAGTCGGAAGAGGGAGATGTCAACATGGGGAAAGTCTGGGAGAATAGTGATCTTTACAACATGGAAAAATCCGGAGAGAAGGGGAGCGTCCCGGAGCAAGTCTGGGAGAATGCTAACCTTTACGATATGGAAAGATCCGGAGAGGGAAATAACATCATTTACCGTCCCAGCCAGGTTAAGTGGAAAGGCTCCCACCCGGTGGTGTATGTGGCCCAGAACAGCCATGCGCTTGCGGCAAGCAAGAAAGACTTCGCAATTTACGATAAGACCAACAAGCCTTATGTATTCGAGGGGACGCTGCCCAATGTCGTTTCGCTGGATGATCCTAATGATAAAGACAACCCGTTCCCCGGCTACAAGGATGAGCACGGGCTTTTGAACAAGGACGGGGATCTGAAGCATCACGGCTTTTTCCAGAACCCGTTCGTCAAGGTGAAGGGCATACCGGACAGGGTTGCTTTCAAGGAAGGCGCCCATGCGGTATATCTGAGCGGCGGCAAGGCATTCCCCGAACCGTAGAGACAAATAGAATAAGGTTCCGAAAGCAAAACAGGGGCGGTTTATACGCCCCTGTTTTTTTGTTTATTTAAGGATTTATAGTTATCTCCTGTTGTATGGACGCCGCGATCCTCCCCCGCGGCCTCCGAACCCGCCGGATCTCGGCGGACGTGATTCCCTTTCGTCGGGGAGGTCTTCTTCGCCCGGCACGAGGCCGATCCTTGTAAGGCTGATTTTGCCTGTGGGATCGACTTCTTTTACACGGACAAGAACCTCGTCGTCCATCTTCAGCATGTCTTCCACTTTATCCACGTGGCGTTTGCTCATCTGCGAGATATGGAGGAGGCCGTCTCTCCCCGGGAATATTTCGACGACGGCGCCGAAGCTCATTATGCGGGTAACTTTCCCCATATATACTTCGCCGACTTCCACTTCCCGAGTTATCTCTTCGATAATCGTTTTTGCGGCTTCGACGGCCTTGGGGTCCACCCCCGCGATATAAACGGAGCCGTCCTGCTCGATATCGATCTTGACGCCTGTATCGGCGATGATCTTGTTTATCACTTTGCCGCCGGTGCCGATGACGTCCCTGATCTTTTCAGGGTCGATGTGGATTGTTATTATCCGCGGAGCATAAGGCGACAGTTCAGCTCTCGGCTCTGAAAGGACAGAGTTCATGTGATCCAGGATGAAAAGACGTCCTTCCTTTGCCTGGTGGAGAGCCTTTTCCAGGATATCGTACGATATGCCTTTAACCTTGATATCCATCTGCAATGCGGTGATGCCGTCTTTTGTCCCGGCTACTTTGAAATCCATCTCGCCTAAAGCGTCTTCCACGCCCTGTATATCCGAAAGGATGACGTGCCTGTCGTCTTTCAGGATCAGTCCCATTGCTATACCGGCAACGGCTTTCTTAATAGGCACCCCTGCGTCCATCAGCGAGAGGCTGCTTGAACAGGTGCTTGCCATAGAAGTCGAGCCGTTCGATTCGAGCACTTCCGAAACGAGCCTCAGGGTATAAGGGAATTCTTCTTCCGAAGGAAGCACAGGTATGAGCGCCCTTTCAGCCAGCGCCCCGTGTCCTATCTCTCTGCGTCCGGGTCCCCTCATCGGGCGGACTTCTCCGACGCTGAAAGGCAGGAAGTCGTAATGGTGCATGTAACGTTTTGTCTCTTCTATCCCCAGCCCGTCGATTATCTGCTCGTCGGACAAGGTACCCAGCGTGGCTATATTCAGCACCTGGGTTTCCCCCCGGGTGAATAACGCTGAGCCGTGGGTCCTGGGGAGCAGTCCCACTTCAGAAGATAAAGGTCTGATCTCGGTCGGGGTCCTGCCGTCCGGCCTGACTCCTTCATCGACTATCATGGTCCTGAGCACTTCTTCGCCGATTTTTTTGATTATTACGGCGATGTCGTGTGATTTTTCCTCGGACATTATTTCCATTATGCGTTCTTTTTCAGAACCTTCAAGCTTCACGGCGGCGATGGCCAGGGCTTCTTTTTCAAGATCTTCGAAGGCTTTCTCGCGCTCGTGCTTGTCATGCATCCTCATGATTTCACGGATTTTCTCGGTCAGGTATTTTCTTGCGAATGCTTCCATGTCGAGGTCCGGGACGGCAAGCGGGAATTCCCGCTTCTCTTTGCCGCATTTTTCACTCAGCTCCACGATCATTTCTATAATCTGCCTGTTGATATCCTGGGCAAGCTTGAAAGCTTCAAGCATGTCTTTTTCCGGGATCTCGTCCGAGCCTGCTTCCACCATCATGATATTGTCTTTAGTGCTGGCAAGTATGAGGTTGAGGTCGCTTTCACCCAACTGCTGATAAGTGGGATTGACGATAAGCTCACCGTTTATGCGGCCTATCCTTGACGCTGCTATCGGCTCCGGGAAAGGGATGTCCGATAAAGTGAGCGCTGCGGATGCGCCGATAAGCGCCGGTATGTCGGTATCGTTCTCGTTGTCGGAAGAAAGCGCCATGGCGACGACTTGAACGTCATGGCGGAAACCTTCAGGAAAAAGCGGCCGTATAGGCCGGTCGATAAGGCGCATCGTAAGGATGCTTTTTTCCGGGGGGCGGCCTTCACGCTTGAAAAAACCGCCGGGTATTTTGCCTCCCGCGTACATCTTCTCTTCGTAATCCACAAGCAACGGGAAGAAATCCGCTCCTTCCTTTGCTTTGTAGGCGGCCGTTGCCGTGCATAATACGACGGTATCCGCATAAGAACAGATTACGGCGCCTCCCGACTGTTTTGCTACTTTTCCCGTTTGAAGAACCATCTTTCTGCCTGCAATTTCTCTTTCAACGGAAAAAATTTTAGGCCGGGAATCGGATTTTACTGACTCCATTTGTTTTGTCTCCTTTTAAAAATAATAGTATAAGAGAGCAAGCATGTCCCAAACAAGGGCAATATAGAACTAAGGGATTGAGCTCGTGCTGAAAATGTTGTAGTTTTATTACTTGCGGAGATTGAGCTTCTCGATAATACCGCGATAGCGCGATATTTCTTTCTTTTTCAGGTAATTCAGCAGACGGCGTCTTTTGCCAACCATCATCAAAAGTCCGCGCCGGGAATGAAAATCCTTTTTGTGGGTTTTGAGATGTTCTGTTAAATGGTTGATTCTCTCCGTAAGGACCGCGATCTGAATTTCAGGACTGCCTGTGTCTTCATCGCTCCTTTTGTGTACATCGATAATCTCTTTTTTTGCTTCCTTGAGCATCTTCCTTTGGGCCTCCTTCTGGCTCCGTCGCAGGCTCTCTCATAAAAATATCCGCCTCGCGGCGGCTTCTGGCTAACCTGCGATTCCTCTTAAATTCTTTACCTCTCTTTTATACAATGCACATAATAGCATATATCCCGGAGATTGTAAACCACATAATAGATATTTTTTAGGCTTTCCCTTGTGGGAAACCCGAAAAAACGATTATTCCGCGAAGTACGGGAAATGGAACCCCATATCGACTATCCCCGTATCGGGGGTTCCGTGCTGTGTTTCCCATGCGCCGCCGTTCAGGTTCCCCGTATAGCCGGGATCCCCGGCATCAATGCAGAGAGACGTGCCCTGCAGATGGTAATCGGCAAGCTGAAAATCGAAAAATTGGGGATCTTCCGCAAAACAACCGATCCCGTTCCATCCCCAGGTAGAAAAGTCGGCGAATCCGCCGGAGGCGGGGATGTTGTTGTTATACGCGTTGTCCGGCGTATTGACCTGGAGGTCGGTATATCCGAACATGGGCGCTGCGCCGTCCGCAGCATAGATTCCGCCTCCATTAAGGTATGCAAAATTATTGGTTATAATGCAGTTTGTAATTGCGGGATCGCTTGCGGAACAGTAAAGCCCGCCCCCTCTAAGGGCCGCGTTATTATATGCTATGGTACAATTTGTAATTGTGGAAGAGGAGTTGGTGGAAAGATAAACCCCTGCGCCTTCGGAGCCGGAGTTTTGGTAAATCAGGCAATTGATTATAGCAGGAGCGGCGTTGTTGGAGCAAATCCCGCCGCCGTAATAAGCAGAATTGCCGGTCAAAATACAATCTGAAATCACCGGGCCGCCCCCGTTGACATAAATTCCGCCGCCGCTGTCAGTGCCCGATACGACGCCGTTTTGTATCGTGAAGCCCGAAATCTCGGTCTGGTTGCCGGCGGATGTGAACAATACACATCGAAGCTCGTAGGTGCCGTCAATAATGGACACGTATGAAACGGGATTACGCATGGTGAAGCCTGCGTTGTATCCGCCTCTCAGCCGGACGCCGTTCTTCATATCGATTGGGAGGGTCTCGCCGCCGCCGACGTTATAAGTGCCCTCGGCCACTACAATGGCCGTCCCGAAAGCAGCAATGCCCATTGCCTTGGTAATAGTTTTGAATGGCAGGTTGATTGAGCCGTCATTGTCATCGCTGCCATTGTTCATATCCACGTAAAGCGTCGGCTTGACGGTGAAGATTATTTCATTATTGCTTGCAGTCCCGTTTACAGTAACGACTACGGGGCCGGTGGCGGCGATATCGGGCACCCTGCAGGTTATTTGAGTGTCAGACCATGACGTCGCGGGCATGGCAATTTCACCGTTGAAAGTTATGTCGCTTGTGCCCTGGGATTCGTCGAAGCCTGTGCCGTTTATGGTTACAACATCGGCCCTGTAGCCAGAAGACGGGCTTAAACCGTCAATTACAGGCCCGGTGAAATTAATAATCATGCTGTTATTCCAACTGAAAAACCAGTACCCGTACCAGGGCTGGAACACATTATTCCCGTTATCCGCCCTGAGCTGGTACCAGAAGCCGTTATTGAAATAAAAGAGCATTGCATAGCCCCAGGCGGAGCCGGGGTCTGTCTGGTAAGAGGTGGCGTTAGTGAAGTTTCTTTTCGAAGCCCCGTTGGTGATTGTTATTTTTGAAAAATCCTTCGGGTCGCGGATAGGACATGCGAAAAGGTTCCAGCCTATCCCCAGTCCAATAGATGAAGCGGTGGGAGGCGAGCCTGTCGCAGAGATGTCGGCGGCCGACTCGGCATATTCCCAGAAACCTTTCGAGCAGTCGACGGTTTCCGGTATCGTCGGGTTTACAAGCTGGTAATCGGAGCCGTCCCACCCGTACAGGTAATAAGTGAAACCGGTTGTCGCCGTCAGAGAATCGAACGGGAAAGACATGGTGTTCCACCCGGTGGCGAAGTTATGGTTCTGCGTATCCCTTGTAAGGCCGGCGGGGGGAGGGTCAAGCGCTTTTTCCATATCGAGCGGAGGAGGCGGTTCAACCCGCCTGCCGGATGAATCGAGAATAACCGCACCCGGCGGCAGCGGGATCCGTGGGTCGAATGTTACTTCAGGCTGCGGGTTTACCAGGCCGGGGCTGCTGGAGACGGTCCCTTTTTGATGGGTCCCGCAGCCCGAAACGATAACTGCAAGGACAATGAGAAAGACAACCATGCCAGCGAGCATGAGAATAACAGGCCGCAGGCCGTTATTACCCTTTCTCAATTCAGCACCCTCCTTATGCAGTGCAGAAAAATCATATATTCAATTTTCAGTGTTATTCTACGTAGAAGAATACATCGCTGTTGCTCTGGATGCCGTCAACTGTAACAATTACGGGGCCTGGTCCGGCGCCTGTCGGCACCTGGCACTCGATACGGGTCGAGCACCAGCTTGTTATCGTAGTTGCATCGATTCCGTAGAATCTGACAGTACTTGCCCCCTTCACCGCGCCGAAGCCCATGCCGTAAATCGTTACCGGGGTGCCTATAGCGCCTGTCGAAGGATTGATGCTCCCGACGGAAGGAGGCAGCCCGGGAGGAGTCGTTACCGTGAAGCTGAAATCGTTGTTGCTCGTGCCGTCTCTTGTAATTACCGTAACCGGGCCGGTAGTTGCGCCTGAGGGAACTCTACAGACGATCTCGTTATCTACCCATGATGTGTAATTGGATGCTGAAGCCCCGTTAAATTTAACAACGCTGGTTCCCTGGACGGCGCCGAAATATGCGCCTGTTATCGTTACGGAAGTATCGGCAGGCCCCGATGTCGGGGTGAGACTTGTAATCTGGGGAAGCAGTGAGAACAGTACGCCGTTGCTTGTCCCGAATGAAGTTGTAATCATTACCGGGCCTGTTAGTGCAAAATCAGGCACTAAGCATTCAATCTGCGTGTCCGACCAGACAGTCGCACATGCTTCGACGCCGGAATTAAATTTCAACAGGCTCGTCCCCTGGAATTCTCCGAAGTTGAAACCGTTTATGGTTACCGTATCCCCGACGAAGCCTGCAACGGGAATGATATTGACAATATGAGGAGTTATACCGAAGAAGAAATCGTTGCTCTTGCCGGTGGGTGCATACACCGTAACAGGCC
Source organism: Chloroflexota bacterium (assembly GCA_023475345.1). Lineage (GTDB taxonomy): Bacteria > Vulcanimicrobiota > JAMCWD01 > JAMCWD01 > JAMCWD01 > JAMCWD01. The sequence continues at coordinate 29,132 of JAMCWD010000004.1, forward strand.
CTGTTACAGCGCCGAACGGAACTGCACAGACGATCTGGGTGGTGGTCCATGTAGTGACTGAAGGCGATGCCGTCCCGCTGAACTCAACCGAGCCTGTATCCTGGATAGGTCCGAAGTTTATACCGTTTATGGTTACTGCCGAGTCAAACGGGCCAAAGGGTGGGTTGATATCGTTTATATAAGGAGTCGGGTCAACAGTAAATATGATATTGTTATTGCTCGTGCCCTGAGTTGTAGTTACAACAACAGGCCCTGTTACGGGAGCCAGGGGCACCTGGCAGACTATCTGCGTATCTGACCATGAGGCTATTGAAGGCGAATTGGTGAAACCCTCCCCGCTGGAAAAACCAACGAGGCTTGTCCCCCGGGTATCGCCGAAATTATGGCCGAGTACCGTAACATTGGATAAAGGACGTGCGGTCGAAGGATCAATTGCATCGACAATCGGATTTCCGAAATTTAAGGTCATATCGTCATGCCAACTGAAAATCCAGTAACCGTACCACGGCTGAAAAGAATTTACACCGACATCGCATCTATACTGCTGCCAGCATCCGTTTACAAAAGTAAATATCATAGCATAGGCGAAGTGTGTTCCGGGAGAGTCCTGGTACGAAGTCGCATCGGCCAGTCTCCTGGTTTCGCCGTTATACGTGAGCGAAATTTTTGCAAACGCCCCCGGGTTTCTAAACGGATAGGCGAAAAAGTTCCACCCGGCATGCAGGGGGATTTTTTCAATGCTCTCGTTATAAGTTCCGGTTCCGGAAACATCCGCGCCCACGTCGGAATAAGTCCAGAAGCCGTCCGTACAATTTATTGCCCCGACATCGGTCGGGTCTATAAGCTGGTAAGTCGTACCGTTCCATTTATAAAGGTAATATGTGAATCCGCCCGTTGACGTCAGTGAATCGAACGGGAACGACATACAATTCCACCCCGGGTCGAAAGTATGATTTTCCGTATCTCCAACCCTCGCGGAGGGCGGCACGTATTTTCCCAGAGGCACCGCCGCCGGTGGAATCGGAGGGGACGGCGTAAATACCACTTCATTGTCAGCCTGTTGTATTAAGGCTGTTCCCGAGCCGCCCGCCCCGCCGCCACAACCGGGAAGCAAAGCAAGGCTTAGAGCCATGACTATAAAAACACTTACCCAGGCCAGTTTCCGCTTGTTCATTTTTTTACCCTCCCTGATCATCCTTGAATTTTATCTTAATTTATATTTTGGCGAATATGCGCCTTCGTGACTGATTAGGGCTCTTCATATATGAAGTCTTTATCCTCATTGCTACGTATTCCATCGACGGTTACCGTTACAGGCCCGGTAGAACCGCCATCAGGAGCAACGCAAACAATCTGATTGTCAACCCAACTATTTATCGCTGCAGCGATGCCGTTAAACTCCACGGTGTCCTGGGAATTTCCGAAGTTCAAGCCGTAAATCGTTACGATGGTTCCGGCAGGGCCGCTTGAAGGTGAAATGTTTCCCACGGAAGGCGGGAATTCCGGCGGGCCTGTAACTGTGAATGTTTTATCGTTATTGCTCGATCCGTCATTAGTCGTCAAAACCACCGGCCCTGTCGATGCGGAAGGCGGGACTGCACACATCACACAGGTATCGGTCCATGAAAGATAAGAAGCGGCATTTACACCGTTGAAAGAAACTGTGCTTGTTCCCCTTGCAAAACCGAAGGCGGTTCCGGTAACTGTAACATTTGTGTCTGCAGGCCCCGATCCGGGCGACACGTTCAATATGTGGGGAATCACGGTATATGTCTTGTCGTTATTGCTCTGCCCGTATTGTGTAATGACTACCACTGGGCCGGATATCGCCCCGTCGGGGACCTGGCATGTGATCAGGCAGTCATTCCAGTATGTGATTATCGCATAAGCGCCGCCGTTGAACATTAAGACGCCGTCTCCCTGTGAAGCGCCGAAATTCGACCCGGTGATCGTCGTGTTACTTCCGATGTAGCCGGAGTCCGGCCCTATGCTCGTTATTGCAGGAGTTACGCCGAAAATTACGTCGTCGTTGCTTGTTCCCTGTGTTGTAGTTACGACTACCGGCCCGGGCGACGCCGATGCGGGAACCTGGCATATTATCGAAGTGTCGCTCCACGATGATGCAAGAGATGCATCGACGCCGTTGAAACTTACAACACTTGCTCCCTGTGTCGGTCCGAAATTAACGCCGTTTATAGTTACGGTTGACAGTACGGGACCGCATGGCGGGTTCACGCTGAATATGTAAGGCGTTTCGTCAACTGTAAATATTACATCCGTATTGCTTGGGCCGGTGCTCGTAGTAACGACTACCGGGCCTGTCGCCGCTCCGACGGGAACCCGGCAGATTATCTGCTGATAATTCCATGAGATGACATTTGCGGCTGTGACTTCGGTCCCGTTGAATGAGAGACTGTTCCCGGTATGCGAGTAGCCGAAATAATCTCCACTGACGGTAACAACGGTCAGGGGTCTTCCGGAACCGGGGGAGACTGATTCCACCAGCGGGTCTTTGGCGGCGGAAGGATAAAGGATAATAGCCTGCATCCCCGTGGGTATGACCGCCCGGCCGACTTGTGCATACGGGTCAACCGTCCTGCTGTAAGGGTCTATGTTTATTTGATCCGCCGGGAAGGCCCATACGGCTATTATGATATCTTCAGTGCCGTCAGGGAAGGTATTTGCCGGAATTGTTGCGCCGGTATTGCTTGAAAGCGAGCTTATGAATTTATTCAAAAGGTTGGGACATGCAAAATTCATGTCGCGGGTGTCCACGGATGACCAGTAGTGAGTATATATGGGGTTTCCCGATGATGATTCCTGCAGGCGGTATGCTTCGCATAAATATTTGTAAGATCCCCCGAGCGGCTGCCATGTAACGGCTATGTCCGAGTCAAGAGGCGGCTCGGACTGAGACGAAGGGCTCGATATCTGAGGAGCCTGGGGGTACCCGGCATCGGATGTAACGACCTTGCTGAGCGTTCCGGTATTGTCCTGGAAAGTATAATCGCCCGGTACTGAAGCGGAGCTTAATGACGCCCTGGCTTCAAAATAAGAACCGGTGCCCCTGCCTCCCAGCACCGCCCCGGTTTGAGAAGACGGGGGATAGCCGTATGAATAATTCTGAACATATATCGAGCCGCCGGGACCGAGATCCCCCATGGAATATCTTGCGCCGTCGGGTGTCTGCACGCTCAGCGAGCCTGACCACCTGTTCATCGATACCATGTTCATGGCCACATCCAGTTCTTCTACAGGCGTCTGGGCGGTCAGCCATTGTGAGCGAACCGGGTGAACTATAAGCCAGTAGGCGTTTTCATTGTTAACGGTTATCGTAACTTTCGGGTTGTTCCCGGCGATTACATTTACGACGCTGCTCCCGTAACCTATTTGATTGTTATTTTCATCGAACTGTTCGATTTTTACGAGTTTGTTTCCCAGCGGGACATTTTCAATGGTTACGCTTGTATTGGGAGGAATGATCCTGACCGATGGAACTACAGGCTGCAGGGTTACGGGATCGGCAATGACAACTTCATAATAAGCCGCAGGAGAGTAAGATTTTCCGGATGGCATATCGATTAAAAGAGTCCCTGTCCCGGCGGAAGCGCCGGAGCCTCCCCCCGAGCCACAGCCGCTTAAAATAACAAGCAGGAAGAAGATGAATATAAGTAACGACCGGCACCTTCTCAAAATTTCCCTCCCTCAACCACCTGAATCTAACTGAAGGCAAAAATATTTTTCTATAAGTCCGGGATTTTCCCTTTTAAATTTTTTCAGTTCTTCATTTTTTTAAATATTTTATTTAACATGGAAGAAAAAATGCATTACTGGGCAATAACATTTGAAAGCGTGACGGACCTCACCCTGTCCCATACCTTCACGGTAACCTGGTCCAGCTTCGTTGTAGTTGTGCCGTAAGGTTTTACAGTTATCTGGAAATTGCAATCGGAGTATCCCTTGTCGGAAAAATTTCCTGTTTTTGCAATAGTCTTATCGGTAATATATTCCTCCATCTTGCTCTGTGTAAGCTGGACAAGCAGTATCTTCCTGTTTGCCTGCTTCAGCGCATCCATGCCTCTCGTAAAGAGCAGGAAAACAAACATCAGGGCCATGGAAAGAAGAATGATCGCCACGATCACTTCTATCAGCGTCATGCCCTTTGATTTATTTTTTATTTTTCGTCTTTGTGTTTCTCGTACCATTTGTAGATGTATGCCTCATTGGTGGTTACGCTTACAAGCACCTGGAAACAGATCGTCCTGGTAGCCATGATCGACCCGTTGGGATTTGCCAGGAACCCCTGGGATTCCATGTATAAAAGGTAAACCTGGTTGGGGAAAATATCCGGGTTCGTCGTCATGTCGGTGCTCAGCCGCAGGACGTACAGCGTCTCATAGTTACCCATGTTTACGCGGCCCATGGTTCCCGAGCCCCAGTATGAACTCTGGAAAAAGTCGTATTTGCTCGTATTCAAGCCGTCCTTTATCAAAGCCAGGGCGTATTGAGTGCCGGCATCTGCAGTATAAAGTGATGCCAGGCCATACTCTTTCTCTCCGGCCATCTTGTATTGAATCCCCACGGTATCGGTGAATGAAATCCCCATTACTAAAAGCAAAAACAAAAGGCACATTACCAGGGGTATTATCACGCCCCTTTGCCTGTTTCTCTTAATAAGGTCCTTGTTACGGAGCCGTCGTGATCTGTACATTTGTTTTTGATCCCTGTCCTACTTTTATATACCTTTTAGCGCCGTCACAATTGACGGTTATAGTGCCTGTCCAGTCATAACTCGGGTCAGCCAGGAAATAAATCCTGTCGCTGCGGTGCCCCGAATCGGGCGTAACGGTAAAAGTTACCTGCATGCCCAGTTGTTCGCCGGGATTTACCGCCTTCCTCACCGAATTTGAGTTCAGTATTCTTGTAAGGGGATCGATTTCGTAAGTTGCATAAGTATCGCTTGTGGAAAAAATAATGCCGACAGAAGAGCCTGCCCCTACCAGATCTCCCGACACGTAATTGGCATCCATCGTTACGGCCCTTTCCATCATGTACCTGATGTCCTGGGCCAGCATTTCCGCCGCGCGAAGCGCCGCTTGGTTCTTCCTGTTCTTGGAGAAATACGCAGCCGTAAGGCCGGTCAGTATCGCAATAATCGCTACTACGACCAGGATCTCCATCAGGGTAAACCCTTTTTGTTTTTTGTTTTCAATCTTGTTCATAATAACATAATCATCTGGTATAAAGGCATAAATACCGCCAGCATTATAAAGCCCACTACAAATGCAAGGAAGACAATTGTTGCGGGCTCAAGCAGCTTCCATAACGAATCCGCCGAATACACCGCATCCATTTCCAGTATCTCGGCCAGCTTCTCAAGAAGCAATTTGAGTTCCCCCGATTCCTCCCCTACGGCTATCATGTCCGGCACAGCGCTGGGGATAAAGCTGAATTCCCTGAGCCGGCTGGACATTTCAAGCCCTGATTTCATCCCCTTGGTACAGTATGCTATAGCTTCTCTCATTAAGGAATCGTCGAAAATCTCCGATATAATTATAAGACATTCCGCAAGAGGTATTCCTGCTGAATATAGCGTTGCAAGCGTTGCGCAAAAGCGCGACATGGTGGTTTTAAGAATAACATTTCCTATCAAAGGCAGCTTTATTCTCAATTTATCCCTTGCAAGCCGTCCCTGCGGCGTCCTTATATAATTGATAGCGACAAAAATAATTATAAGCACTATTACCGCTACTATCAACATCTTTGCCGGGCTGGTGAAAATCTGGGTGAAGCCTATGAGGATTTTCGTAATCAGGGGCAGTTCGATATGCATTTTCTCGTAAATGCTCATGAAATTGGGAACGAAAAATAATGTCATTGCAAAGACCGCTGCAAGCGATACTATTATTACGAATATCGGGTAAGTCAGGGCGGACTGGAGGCGTTTTTTATTCCTGTATTCGCTTTCCTGGAGGTCCGCAAGCATGTCCAGCATCTCCGGCAGCATGCCTGAACCTTCCCCGGCTTTTGTCATCGCAATCGTAAGAGGATTGAATATCCTGGGATGTTTGCTCAATGCGTGATGGAAAGTAACCCCTCTTGAAACATCTATCGCCGTCGTGCTCAGCGCGTTGTGCAGGAACTGGTTCGTTATGTGCTTCGCTATGGTATTTAATGCGCGGTCCAGCCCCACCCCCACGCGGATCATCGTTGCAAGCTGACGGTTTACTATCGCAAGACTCTGCTCATCTACAAAATGTATATAATCAGGAATCGATATTTCTATAGATTTTTTAGGCTCAAGACGCAGCAGGGTCAGGTCAGTATCCCTTAGAATCTTTTCCTTCGCGATCTCAAGTGTGTCTGCTGTTATTTCCGACTTTATATGACGCCCTTTTGAATCTAATGCCTGATAACTGAATTTGGGCATATTCCCGCGCTGAGAGCCTCCCCCTGAATAATGGTGATTATTATACCGGTCTCATCCGAATATAAACAGGTACCTTTTCTTCTCAGCCGAGGATGTTCCTTCGTCAGGAATAAAATAATTTAATGCCGGATCTTGTAAGGAAAAGAGTTTTCCCCCGCCCGGAACAATGTTGTAGTTTTTACCCGGCTCTTTTCAGCTTAATGCCCCGCTCAAGCTGTATTCGTTATTCTGGATCGCTTCCACATGGGCGTCATAATATACCCGCGTTATCCGTGGAGAAAGAACCAGCGAAGACAATGCTTTCGACGGCAGATCGGCGGAAAAAGCATTGATGATATAAAGGTCGTCCTTGACCTTCCCGCCAAGAGATTGAACTACCTGGCGATCTTCGTCCTTCAATCCGTCAAGCGTCTGGATTATCAGGGGAAGCACCTGGTCATCCTCGTTTTCTACCAGGCTCTGCAGTATCGGGTCGAGTTTTTGCTTGATAAGTTCTGTGTCTTCCATGATAGGCCTCCATCGATGATACGATAATAATTTCAGTTTGCTTATGAATGTCTTAGTAATTTAGCTTTAAATGCGCCCGGGGTCAATAGCCAAATCTTCGCCGGTTGTTAATTTATTGTAAACATTTTAAAAGGAGGATTTCCGGAGAATGATCTTTAAAAAGGGCCTGTAATGGTTGATTTTAAAAGCAAAAATGTTAACATTTTTTTTACAAAACGGAAACAAAATGGTTCCATGTGCATGATATAATGACAGTGGATTAAGGTACCCGTGAAAGGGGTTGAAAATATGTTAGGTGACGGCGATACAATTCAACAGATGGTAACAAGGAGCGGTGCTGACATTGCTCAGATTGGCATCAGTTCCCAGGAGTTGGGAGGAGTCGGGGCTCTTGACGGAGGGACATCTTCGGTTCTCGGCCCGGATTTTCGCAGTCCCTGGCTCAGGGACCAGGTCTCGCTCAGCCTCGAAGCCCAGATCGCAATGATTGAAACGCGGGCGAATTACAAGCTGACACTGGCGGACCTCGGATACACCAACCGCCAGAAGGTTCTGGAACTGAGGCCGGGCATCTATTGTAAAGTAGAGCCCACCGGCTGCTACAAGCTGGCGTACAACGACAGGTAACTCCAATAAAAAATAAAAAACATTATAAACTTTAGTTATTAAAGTGAAGGCTCTTTTATGGGTCTTCATTTTTTTTGCGCTGAATTCATGCGGGAGTTTAGCCGTACCACGATACGGGGCAGGAATGACCGGGAGTTTGTTTTCCTTATAATATCCATGCGGAAATGACGGTAATATCAGAGTCCGGGGTTTGTGCCACTCATCGGGCATGCGGAGCGGAATAAATTCCGCAGATCCGATATTCTCTCCACTCTTGCCTGGAGCGGGCCCGATTTATTGGGCCTCCGACAGGTTCAAGCTCATAATTCCGGAAGAAAAACTTTGAATAAAAAAATCCGGTTGAAAAGAAAATTCCCTGTGTTATAATGTTTGAATGATTTCATTCATACGATTCGGGAGGTGAGGCAATTGTTTTTTCATCGGGATAATGTTAATCCTCATCAATATGAGCTAAAAAGAAAATCAGGCAGGGTCTTAATCCCGCTTGTTTTATCAATTTTATTTTTCCTCGGCGGCCTGATTTTTTTCCTGTCTGTCCCCAGGGCGGCGTATAGTTACGACGGCGACACCGAAAGCCGCATAATCAGCGCCGTTAAGAGGAATATGCGTTCAGTCGTCAACATAACCACCGGGCGCCCCGGCGTCACAAGTACCGGCGTCGGCTCCGGCATCATCATACGCCGGGACGGCTTCATCCTCACCAACGCGCATGTCATAAAAGGCGCATCCATAATCAAAGTAACGATGTCCGACGATACTACATATAACGCTACAATATGGCGGGCCAGCGCGGAAAAGGATATGGCGATCCTTAAGATCGACGCGTCCAACCTGCCGGTTCCCAAATTCGGAGACTCCGATAAACTCCAGTTGGGCCAGATAGTTATAGCGATAGGCAATCCTTACCGTTTTAAGTGGACGATAACACAGGGTGTCATATCTGCTCTCAACCGTGAAATCAACGCAAGGGGTATAAAATATACGGATTTAATCCAGACGGATGCCGCAATCAATAAGGGGTCTTCCGGCGGGGCTTTGATAAATACGAGCGGCGAGGTAATCGGGGTAAATACTCTCGTTTATACCGGAAGCGCGGAGCTTTATGCCCAGGGGCTTTCATTTGCGATACCTATAAATTCTGCGATGGAAATCGCCAGAGAGCTGTTATCGAGCCAGAAAGCAGGGACTCCCAAGCCCTGGCTGGGAATTTCAGGCAGGGACGTCAGTGAGCAGCTTTACAAGCAACTCAGCCTTCCTGCGCGTTACGGTGTTTACGTGACCCAGGTATCCCCGAACAGCCCGGCGTCACGCGCAAAAGTCCAGCCGGGTGACGTGATAGTATTTGCCGGAAACGAACAGATGACCGGGGTTAAAGACCTCAAGCGGATATTAAGCAATTGTATTCCGGGCCAGCGCCTTGAAATAACTTTCTGGAGGAGCGGGAAAAAACTTACCACGTCTGCGATAATAGACCAGCTAAGCCAGTAGGAGAAATAAATGTACGTTCAACAGGTTGAAAATTTTCTAAAATCGAAAATAGGCGAGATGATAAAAAGCGGCGCCCTGCCGCAGGAAGCGGGAGAAATCCCGGTCATTGCCGATAAGCCGAAAGAAAAGAGCCACGGGGATTATTCGACGAATTTCGCGCTGATAGCGGCGAAAAAACTGAAGAGAAAGCCTCTGGAAGTTGCATCGGAATTGATAAGCGGGCTCAGGCCGCTTCCCGATTATATCGAGGATGCCCGCATCGAGGGAGCGGGGTTTGTTAATTTCAATATTTCCCGCAAGGGCCTCTTCGACCTTATAGATCGGATAATTGACAACCCTGAAGATTACGGCCGTTGTAACGAAGGTAACGAAGAAAAGTTCCAGGTGGAATTCGTTTCGGCGAATCCCGTGGGGCCTCTTCATGTAGGGCACGGGCGGTGGGCGGCCCTGGGCGACAGCCTGGCAAGCCTTTTGTCCGCCGCGGGATATAATGTCAGCCGTGAATTTTACCTGAACGACCGGGGGACGCAGATGGAGATATTCGCCCGCTCCATAGACGCCCGCTCCATGCAGCGGGAAGACCCCGCTTACCCTTTCCCGGAGGACGGTTACCAGGGAAGTTATATTATCGAGCTTGCAGAGATTTTAAGAAAAAAATTCGGTAATGAGCTTGGCCGCAAACCGCTTGAAGAGCGGCTTTCAATCCTGGGAGAAGCAGGGTACGAGTACATGCGGGATCAGATAAAGACAACCCTTGAAAACATGGGTGTCCGCTTCGATGTATGGAAGAGCGAAAGAGATATTTATAATGACGGATGGGTGAAAAAGGCGGTGGAATCGCTGAAGGCCGCTGGGGTTACGTACGAGGAAGAAGGCGCGCTGTGGTTCGATGCGGAGCGTTTCGGCGACCGGAGACCCAGCGTCCTTATCAGGTCAAACGGCGAGCCTACGTATTTCACTGTTGACATAGCATACCACATGGAAAAGTTCAGCCGTGGCTTCGATCATGTTTTGAATTTATGGGGAGCGGATCACGGCGGCCATGTAAAACGGCTCCACGGGGCGCTTTCCGCGCTGGGAATCGATCCGGGGAGGCTGGAGGTTTTGCTGGGGCAGATGGTGAACCTGAAGCGTGGCGGTGAGCCTGTCAGGATGTCCAAGAGATCTGGAGAGATGGTAACATTCAGCGAACTCCTGGAAGAAGTCGGCAAGGACGCGGCGCGTTTTCTTTTCCTGACCAAGAGCGCAAATTCCACGCTGGATTTCGATATCGAGGCGGCCGTGGCGAAGAACCTTGAAAACCCTGTATATTATGTCCAGTACGCTCATGCGCGCCTGTGCTCGCTTTTTTCAATGGCTGAAAAAGAAGGTATAAAGATCGAAAACTTCGGGGGCATATCGCTTGAGCCTCTTAGAGAACCGGGCGAGATGGATCTTTTGAGGCACATGGAAACTTTCCCGTTCGTGGTGAGAGAAAGCGCAAGGGGACGGGCTCCGCATCATCTCACGCATTACCTTGCGGAGCTTGCTTCTTATTTCCATTCATTTTATAATCATTACCGGATCCTGGGTACCGAGGAAAGCCTGCGCGACGCACGCCTGAAACTTTGCAGGGCGCTCAAGACGGTCATATCCAACTGCTCTTCCTTCCTGGGAGTGAATATGCCGGAAAAAATGTAAGTTGTATTTATCTTATATAAAGGGGAAGGATTTCCAAGCTTAAATGTGAAATATGTTCAGGGGCGAAAGTTTCGCTCCGGCGGTTAAGGAGGGGTCATGTCCAGAATCCTTGTTATTGAGGAAGAGAAAGATCTCAGGGAAAATTTAAAAAGCTGGCTTAAAGATGAAAACATTTCCGTCATAGCCATCGATAATCATGATCAGGCGCTGGATTATATAAAGAGAGAAAAATTCGACCTGCTGGTGCTCGATATGACTCATCACCTTGAAGAAGAGGTCAAGCTTCTGAACAAAGTCCGCGAAAGCCAGCACGCATCGCTCGTCCCGGTCTTCTGCCTGAAAGATTCTTCCCAGGACGACGAGATACTGGAGCAAAGCACCCTGGCGGTGGAAGACTATATGAGCACCCCTCTTAGCAAGGAAGAATTTATATTCCGCATAAAGCTAAGGCTCAAGAGGGTGAGGGAATACCGGCGATTGAAAGCCGATGCGAAAAAGCTGGACGCTCTTTTCAAAATCGGTTCGATAGCCCATTCAAGCATGAAGCTGGATGATTCGGCAGCCGCGCTGCTTCCGCTGATGGTGAAATTCCTCCACGGAAAAAGCGCAGCCATCTTCATTAAAAACGAAGTGGAAGAGCTTGAAGTGATCTCTTCGTATGGTCCGGCTTACAGGGGAGATCTCCCTTCGATAATGCGCAACATTACCCGCGATACCCTGCGTAAGAATGAAATCAGGTTCATAAAGGACATTACCACTGAATCCAAATTTGAAAAGATGAAGCTTGAAAACCCGCAGGACTTCTCGTCAATCGTATCCATACCGCTCATTTCCAGCAGCGACGTTATAGGCGCTGTAGAAGTATATAACGCGCCTACAGAAATATTTACCGACCCGGAGTGGTACGATTTCATCCGTTCCCTGGCCTCGGAATCCTCTAGGCTTATATCGCTGAGCAAAAAATTCACCACCGTCCAGAAAAGCCTCCAGGACTCGATGGGCGAACTTTCCATCATATATGAAATCAGTGACGCACTGGGCTCGACTCTCAACCTGGACGAGCTTTTAAAATTGATAGTAAGGAACGGGCTCCGGTCCTTCGATGCCCAGGTCGCTTCTCTCATGCTTATCAACAAGGAAACCAGCCTGCTGGAAATCAGGTACGCGGAGGGCTTGAAGCCTGAAATCATAGACAGCGTCAGGATAAAGCTCGGCGAAGGGATAGCGGGCCGCGTTGCAAAAACGGGCCAGCCTTTGCTCCTTGTTGACGTTATGGGCGTTGACCAGCCGGACATAGAGAAAGATATCAAGTCAGCGTTGTCGGTGCCTTTAAAAATCAAGGAAGAAGTCATCGGCGTCTTGAACGTATCGAAAACATCCCGCTACCGTTTTTCGGAAAACGACCTGAAGCTTCTTTTCAACCTGGCGGGTCTTGCCGCGCAGGCAATTGAAAAGGCGGAGTTATATTCGGAGATCAGCGGTTCTCTCGAAGAGATCAAAGAATCGTATATGTCAACGGTGAAGGCCCTTGCGGGCGCCATCGAAGCCAAAGACCCATATACCCAGGGCCACGTTGACAGGGTGGCCAAGTACGGGCTGGCGATAGCGATGGAATTGAATCCCGACCTGCTGAAGGAAGATATGTTCCGTTACGCTCTCGTCCTCCATGACGTCGGCAAAATAGGCGTCCCCGACAGCATCCTTTCAAAGCCCGGCCCGCTTACGGACGAGGAACGCGAAGTAATAGAGATGCATCCCGAAGCTGGCGCCAAGATAATATCACCCGTAAAATTCCTGAAGCAGGCCGTTGATATGGTAAAGTTCCACCAGGAAAGGTGGGACGGCAAGGGCTATCCGCGCGGGCTTAAAGATGACGAAATACCCCTTGTAGCCAGGATTATCGCGGTTGCCGATACTTTCGACGCCATCACTTCCGACCGGCCGTACCGCAAAGGGCGGGATATCAATTACGCGGTGGCGGAAATCAAGCGCAATTCCGGCACCCAGTTCGACCCGACCATAGTCAAGGCGTTCCTTTCAGCGGTGGATAAGAAACTTATTCCCTAGAACCTTAAGGAGGTTATCGATGGGCATCAAGGCTATAAAAGAGAAAGTCCCGGTCATCATATTAGCGGCAGGTTATCGCGTAGAAGGTGAGATGCATGTTGCTCCCGGCGGAAGGTTGCTGGACGAAATAAACCGGGAGAGAGATTTTCTTCCGTTGACCAATGCAACTATTTACGACGTAACGGGAGAAGTGCCGCTCGATACACTGGAATTCCTCGCGGTGAATAAAGATATGACCGTGATGGTCGCACCTGCAATACCCAGTTAAAAAAAGGAGGCGGAAAATGATAACAGTTCGGTATCTGGGGATCAGTTCTTTCCTTATAACGACCAGTAAAAAAACAACTATACTGATAGATCCTTTTGCTGAATATATACCGCTGAAATTCCCCGAAATAGCGACCGATGTCGTCGTAGTTTCTCACGAACACCGGGCTCATAATGCAGCATGGCGCATCGGCGGGAACCCGAAGATCGTAAAACGAACTTCAGATTTCCAGGTAGAACATGAACTGCCCGTGGAAAGAACTAAAGAAAAACTTGTATTCAAGGGGATCCCTACGGCACACGATAAGTTCTCCGGCCGCCAGCGCGGTCCGAATACAGTATTCTGTTTCGAGCTTGAAGGCATCAGGTTCTGCCACCTGGGCGACCTGGGACACCTGCTTACGGATGAGCACCGCCGCAAAATCGGGAAAGTCGATGTCCTTTTCATCCCCGTGGGCGGCAAAAATACCATCTCTTCAACCGAAGCAACCCTGGTAGTCAATCAGCTTAACCCAAAGATTGTTTTCCCCATGCATTACCTATTCCCAAAGATCATTGGCCTCAACATTGCAGATGAAGAGTTGAGCAAATTCGCGGAAAAAATGGAAAACGTCAAAGACGAAAGCACAATGGCCGTAAACCTGGAACTTGCAAAACTCCCCGAAAAGACCGAGGTCATTTTGCTTAAATTCGAATAATGCCCGCCGGCATCTGTCTTTAATGAAAACAAATTTTCGGAAGCTTATAATAACCGGCCTGCTTACAGGCTGGTTTATTTTTGGCCCGGCATTCGCATCGAAAATTATCAACGGCACGGTTATCGGCAATAATGACGGCAAAACCGTAACCGTAAACGTACAGCCGGGTCTGAACACCGTTTTCGGCCTTGAAAATATAACCCTGACCGATTCCGAAGGAGCGCCTCTCTCGCCTTATGCCGTCCTCCCCGGGGACACATTGTCGGTAACCGTTAATGACGACGGTTCGGTCGGCAGGATACGTGACGATATACGATCCTCAAGCGGCATAATCGTATCGAACCATAACTATAAAATAATATTCGAAGACGGCTCCGCTTTCGTCATTCCCGAAGGCGCCTCCGTTCGGATAAACGGCCTGGAAGCCGACCTTTCAAGGGTACGGCCCGGCATGAGGGCTTTCGTCCGCACGCCTCCCGACGATAACAGCGCATTAGCCCTGGATGTATATACAACGGCGGAAAGCCTGCCGCAGGCCCCCGGGGTAAGAATCAAGGAAATAAATACCGACTATCTTCAGCCTCTTAAGAGTGGGGACGAAATTAAAATAAGGGTAACAGGCACTCCAGGTTGTTCTGTTTTGCTTGACCTGCCGGGCGGGTTTCATAAAATGCCGGCGAAAGAAATTTTACCGGGGATATATGAAGCATCATTCAGGATTCCGGCGGGGCTGAACCTCAGGCAGACCTGTTTCATCGCGTTTCTCTGTAAAGGCGGCGTGTGTTCCGGTGCTGTTTCCCGGCCTCTGGATATCGCCGCCGACCCGCCGAAAATATTCAACATGGTGCCTGCTCCGGGAAGCGATGTCAGGACAAGATTGCCTGTAATATCAGCCGCTATCTCATGTCCGGGCACTCTTGTAATGCAAGAAGGAATCTCCGTCCAACTGGACGAAAGACCCATTACTTCAGGTTCGATAAGGACTCCGGCTGGAGTGGTTTTCAGGCCTGTTGAGCCGCTTGCGCCCGGCAGGCATACCGTGAAAATCCAGGTATCGGACCTGGCGGGAAATAAAGCAGTTTACACCTGGGATTTCAATATCAGGTAACCCTGGATATACCGGCCCTGATAAGCGGGGATTTGCCGGGGCAGATTAATAAAGATTATGAAGGAACTAATTTAACGGCAGTATGCCGGCGTTCCGGCGGGAACCGCGCTTTTTGAAACCCGGGGTTGAATTTAAGAGGGACAGGATGTCGTTCGCACATTTGCATGTACATACCGAATACAGCCTCCTTGACGGAGTCTGTCGGATAGATGACCTTGTCAATAGATCGAAAGAGCTCGGGCTGCCCGCAATCGCCATGACCGACCACGGCGTTATGTTCGGGGCGGTGGAATTTTACGAGAAAGCCCGCAACGCAGGAATCAAGCCGATTATAGGCTGCGAGGTATATGTCGCCCCGCGCACCATGTTCGACAAGGAACATAAAATAGATGACAGGCTGAGGCACCTCCTGCTCCTCGTTAAGGATCAGGAAGGCTATAAGAACCTTTTGAAAATCGTAACCAGGTCACACCTGGACGGCTTTTATTACAAGCCCCGCGTCGATAAACAACTCCTCTCACAGCATGCGAAAGGCCTTATAGCCAGTACCGCATGTCTTCAGGGAGAAATTCCACAGCACCTTTTGAAAGGCAGCGAGAACGCGGCGGAAACTTGCCTCGAAACTTACAGGGACATCTACGGCCGTGACAATGTTTATATCGAATTGATGGACCACGACCTGCCGGAAGATCAGGAGTTGAACAGGAAGCTGGTAAGCCTGGCGAAAAAATCCGGCACGCCGCTTGTAGCCACTAATGACGTACATTATTTAAACGAAGAAGACGCCTATTTCCATGATATAACGCTTTGCGTAGGCACGCAGAGCACGATAGATCAGCCCGACAGGTTTTCTTTCCAGGGGAAAGGGTACCACCTGCGCAGCCCTCTGGAGATGGCCGAGTTGTTCGGCGAAATCCCCGAGGCCGTCCAGAACACGCTGGTTATTGCGGACCGCTGTAATTTCGAAATGGACCTGGATACATTACACCTGCCGGATTTTCACCCGCCGGACAATATGACGACTGAAGATTATCTCCGTAAATTGTGCATGGAAGGGCTTGAGGAAAAATATCCCGGAGGCACGCCGCCGGAAGTCATGGAACGGCTTGAATACGAGCTGAGCGTGATAAACCAGATGGGCTACCCGGCATATTTTTTAATCAACTGGGACTTCATATCTTATGCCCGCAGGAACGATATCCCCGTCGGGCCGGGCAGGGGGAGCGCCGCAGGCTCCCTTGTCGCATACCTGCTCGGCATAACCCAGATCGACCCTTTGAAATACGGGCTTATCTTCGAAAGGTTTCTCAACCCGGGCCGGAAATCCATGCCGGATATAGATACCGACTTCTGTAAGCTCCGCCGGGGCGAAGTTATAAAATACGTTACGGAAAAATACGGCTCCGAAAACGTATCGATGATAGGCACTTTCGGGAGGATGAAGGCCCGCGGCTCCGTCCGTGATGCGGGACGGGCGCTCAACCTCCCACTCCAGTTCGTTGACAGGATAGCAAAGCTTATTCCCGGCGGCCCCAAGGTTACCATAGCCGAAGCAAGGAGCAACCCGGAGCTTGCAAGAGAAATTACCACGGATGAGCAGGCAAGGAAGCTGCTCGTTGTCGCCGAAGGCCTGGAAGGTCTTGCAAGACACGCATCCACGCACGCGGCGGGGGTCGTCATCTCCAAGGAGCCGATCTACAACTACTGCCCCCTCCAGAGGATCAAGCAGGAAGAAGTTGTTACCCAGTACGAGATGACCTCCATCGATAAGATCGGCCTTTTGAAAATGGATTTCCTGGGTCTTCGGAACCTTACGGTCATCCAGTATTGTACCGAATGGATAAAGAAGAATCACGGGATAGAAATAGACCTCAACAAGATCCCCCTTGACGACGAAGAGGCTTTCAGGCTGGTCCAGGAAGGGAGAACGGTAGGCATATTCCAGTTTGAAAGCACCGGCATGAGAAGGTACCTGAAGGATCTCAAGCCGACACGTCTGGAAGACCTTATAGCCATGAATGCGCTTTACCGCCCGGGACCCCTGGGCGGGGGCGTAGTTGACGATTTCATCAAAAGATGTCACGGCAAAAGTGCGATAACCTACATCCATCCGCTGTTGGAGCCTATTCTCAAGGAAACTCACGGCCTCATAGTGTACCAGGAACAGGTGATGTTCATAGCAAACCGGCTGGCGGGCTTCTCCATGGCACAGGCCGATGACCTCAGGAAAGCCATGGGGAAAAAGAAAGCCGAGGTCATGCAGGAGCAGAAGGAGCGGTTCGTTAACGGTTGTGCGGAAAAAGGCGTATCGAAAGCCGATGCGGAGAAGATCTTCAACTTTATCGAATATTTTGCCGGGTATGGCTTCAATAAAAGTCATTCCGCAGCGTATGCACTGGTGGCTTACTGGACGATATACCTGAAGGCCCATTATCCCAACGAGTTCATGGCGTCGTTATTGACAGGCTTCATCGATTCCACCGACAGGATAGCCGAGATCATAAGGGAGATAAAAGATATGGGGATCAGGATTTTTCCCCCCGATGTCAATAAGAGCGGCTATGAATTCATCCCGACGGGAGAAGGTATAATCTACGGGCTGGGGGCTTTGAAAAATGTCGGCGAGGCTGCGGCAAAAGCAATCGTGGAGGAAAGGGAGACAAACGGCAAATACAACGACCTGATTGATCTTTGCAGGCGGGTGGAAAGTCATCATGCCAATAAAAGGGTATTGGAAAGCCTGATCAAAAGCGGCAGTATGGATTCTCTGGGCATGAACCGGGCATCGCTCCTTGAAAACCTTGAAACGGTAATGGCAGACGCGGAAAGGAAGCGGAGACATGAAGGCCAGGATCAGATATCGCTTTTCGGAGAAGACGGTGTCCAATTCCACTACGAAATATTGCCGGACATGGAGCCTGCCAGGCTGCTGAAGCTGGAAAAAGAATCCATCGGCTTTTACCTTACAAAACATCCGATGGACGAGGTCCAGAAATTTATTTCCCGGCTGAAGCTGAATACCATCAATTCGCTCGAAGATCTCCAATCGGGAGAGCAGGTACGTGTAGGCGGCCTCATATCCGCCATAAAGAAAAAAGTAACGAAATCCAACAAGACAATGGCGTTCCTGACGCTGGAGGATCTTACCGGGATTATGGAAGTAACAGTGCTCCCGGTAATTTATGATAAATACGCGAACCTCATAGAAGAAGACAAATTGATAGCGGTTATAGGAAAACTGGAAAAAGCCGACGCCGCTGAAGCCGCCGGGGAGGAAACCGCCCCCCGGCGTGAAATTAAACTGAGAGCTGACGAGATCCATGACCTGGGAGACGGGATAAGTCAGTTAAAGAAAAACAGGACTAAGAAATATCTACACTTGAGAGTCGAACAGGAACATTATGAGCGCCTGCCTGAACTGGAAGAAATCATATCGGGGAATCCCGGTCAACTGCCGGTTTACCTCCACATAGCATCGCCGGGGAGAGAAACAGTGCTTGAGCTTGATCCTAAATTCAAGGTGTCGGATACCAGAACTTTAAGGAACGCCCTCCAGGAAATTCTTGGGACGGGTTGTATCTGGAAAGAATGATACTCGGAGAGCGGGATCTGCCCCGCAAAACATGGCTTCTGGGATGGGTGAGCTTCTTTTCGGAAGTAAGCGGCAACATGATTTATCCGCTGCTCCCCGTCTTTTTTATGGTTATCCTGCAGATACCCGTATTATACATCGGGATCATCGAAGGTGTATCCAATGCCGCCGGGACTTTGCTCCCCGTATTTTATTCCCGTCTTCTGAAGGGGATAAAGAAAAGAAAAGACATGCTTTACATGGGATACGGCATTACGGCGTTCGCGAGGCCTCTTTTCTTTTTCGTCATAACATTCCCGCAGGCATTGCTCATAAGGATGGTGGAATTTACCGGCACAGGCTTCGGCAGGCCTGCTTCCGAAGATGTGCTGGCGGTGGGTGCCAATCCCGCGTTGAACAACCGCATACAGGTTTCATTTAAAACCAAGATGCTGTTGGGCGCCATACTTGGCCCGCTGCTTGCTTATTCGCTGTTCATATATTTCATGGGAAATTACAGGGCGGTTTTCTGGCTTGCCGTAATCCCTGCAATCATCGGCCTCCTTATTATCGGAAGCCTCAAGCCCTCCGAGACGGAGGGAGACTCCGCCGAACCTGTTTCTGCGCCCGCAGTGTTCACCTTCCGCATAAGGGATTATGGAAAATATTTCCGCCGCTTCCTTCTTGTCTCAATGCTCGGCTCGCTTGCAAATTATTCTTATTTTTTCGTGTTCATACTGGGCACCGTCAACAATATCCTGCCCGAAAACCTGGTCCTGTTATGGGCCGGGGCCAATATAGCCGCCACGGCCAGCCTGCTGTTCTTTTCAAAAATATCACAACGGGTTTCTAAATATGAATCCTTGACGTTGAGTTACGTACTGCTCGCGCTTATCTGGTACGGTTTCTCTAACTGTGTCAAACTCCCGCCAATCTACTTCATGACGTCTTTTTCCGTCCTGATGCTGGGGCTGGGTTTTTATAACGGCCTGAGCGGCGGGCTGCTTTCCTCACTGGCCGGGGAACTGGCGCCCCCGGGATTCGAGAAGCGGGCAAAGCTCACATTGAGCTTTTATCTTGGAATAATGCTGCTTTTATCGAATATTCTCGCCGGGTTGACATGGAAATGGGCAGGCCCGGAATATACTTTCTGGATCGGCACCGCAACTTCTTCTTTATGCGGCCTTTTGATGATCTTCACCAATATCGGCGGCAAAAGTAAGACAAAAACCTAACCCTAATTTACTAGATCACATTCACTAACCGAGGTGGGTGATTTATGCAGTGAATCTCATCCCTTAAACTGATTGTTCATATAGATTAAATAATTATAATAATAATTAAGAAGTCGTCAACGCTGAAGATCCCCAAGTAAGGGTTCCCAAACCCTGAAAGTCTCGGCTCAAAGCTATCTCCTTCCCCTCTTCGGCAAGACGGCTTCTTAATTTTTGTACGGAAAATACAACGCCGCTATGGAACAGGCTTTTGCCGGGGCCGGGCATCGGTTTTAACCGCAGAGTTCGCAGAGGATTCCCACCGAGATCACAGAATTTTTATAGTGTTTATGAGTTATATCAAAAATCTTCTACAATGATATAACATGGAACCATAAAGGGGACGAGGATTCGGCATGAGAGCTTTAACCGCAGGCTCCCGCGGGGGATTACTTTTTCTTAAGCCTTTCAATCGTCCCGTTAAGGTATTTTTCAAGGTAAGCGTCTTTATC
The DNA here is from genome assembly GCA_023475345.1 of Chloroflexota bacterium. Lineage (GTDB taxonomy): Bacteria > Vulcanimicrobiota > JAMCWD01 > JAMCWD01 > JAMCWD01 > JAMCWD01. Next base: position 49,301 of record JAMCWD010000004.1, read on the forward strand.
CCTGCGGGCATATACAAGGGACTTCTCAAATGCCTCCAGCGCCCCGGACTTTTGTCCCATCTTTTCAAGCGCTTCTCCCATAGTCGCCCAGGCATACGGGAACTCCGGCGATATTTCGATGGATTCGGTACAACAGGTAAGGGCTTCTTCCGGCCTGCCCGTCCTGACCAGGATGTCGCCTTTATTGTTCCATGCAGTAGAGTCTTTCGGGTTCAGGGCGATGATCCTGTCATAGCACTTCAGCGCTTCCCCGTATATGCCGAGCCTGTCCAGCGCCGCCGCCTTGCCGTATAACGATGCGCTGCCTGAGTCCAATTCTATCGACCTGTCGAAATTCTTTACAGCCTCGTCTTTCTTTTTCAGGCTTAAAAAAGTTACGCCCCTGTTGAACCACGAAATATCGTTCCGGGGGTTTATCGAAACCGCCATGTCGTAATATTTTAGAGCTTCGGCGCTTTTGCCCAGCTTTTCCAGTACAAGGCCCTTGCTGGAAAGAGCATCGGAGTTTTCGGGATCTATTTTCAGGGATTTATCCAGTGATAAAAGCGCGTCCTTATACCGGCCCAGCCTGACGAGCATAAGCCCTTTTTTTGCAAACGCCGAGGGATCTTCGGGGGCGATGGCGGCCGCCGTCTCATAATTTTTCAAAGCCTGTCCTTTATGACCCATCATCGCCAGGGCGTCCCCCTTGATACACCAGCTTTCCGGGTTGTCCGGGTTCAGGGCGATGGATTTGTCGAAGCTGTTTATTGCTTCAAAACTTTTCCCGAGCATTACCAGGGCGAAGCCCTTCTTGCGCCATGCCTCGATATATTCGGGATTTAGCTCGATGGCCTTATCGTAACATTCGAGGGCCGCGTTGTATTTGCCGAGCCGGTAAAACGATTCCCCTTTTTTATACCATGTTCCGGCATCCTGCGGCCCGGGCTTTTCGCCGGACGGAACGGCCTGTTGCTGGGCTTTTTGCGAAAACAGGCACCCTGGCAATTTGAAATTTTCCCCGCCGGTTTTCCCCTGGCATCCGGCGGACAAGATCAAAGTTAGAACAAGCAAAATCGAAATCCATCTGATATTCATGCTTTATAATTTGCCTTTGTGAGTTCAACTTCCTTTTAATTTGGTAAATAGCAGGCAATAGCAGAAGGTTTGAAGGTGGAGAATATCGAATTTTATAAGACATAATATTATTGCGGGTGTTAATTTATGGCTGAGAAAAGAAATGAGTTATTTCTTGGTGTCCTTCTGCTGGGTCTGATCCTGGCCGTGATAATGTGGTTCAGATCACATGAAGGATACAACGTTCTCCTTACATGGGCGGTTGTTTGTGCGACTGCGGTGGTCGTTTCCATGATTGAGGACAGGCGCCTGCAGGAAAACAGGTATGCATCCCCTGTGTTATTCGTATTATTGATAATGCTGATAGGGGAATCAAATTTTCTTCATATAAGGGACAGGGAATTGATAGTTTCCTTCCTCTGTCTTTATTCGACAATATATTTCATGTTATTTATTTTTAAAGGCATAGCGTATTCGGCGAAACAAAGGGTCAAGGTTACTCATTTTTACATAATCAACCAGATCATCCTGACAGCGGGGTCGGGGATCATTGTTTTTGCGATTACTTATACTGAGCTTTTCAGGATCAATCCCGAACTGTTCGTGGGAGCCAATCTGGGAACCCGGTGGATTGTCCAGTTCTTCAATTTTCTGTATTTTACCCTGGTTACATTTGCTACCGTGGGATACGGCGATATACATCCCGGGTTCCTTGTAACCAGGCTGCTGGTTTCTTTGCAGATCTTTTTTGCTTTCATTACATTCGGCTACAGCATATCTCTTGTCGCCCACCTCCTGGATGAAGCCGAAAAAAGCGGACAACTCCCGGTGGGTGGCAACATGTTGGGGCATCGTACAAAACACAGAAAAAAAGAAGAGCAGGCCGGAACAGGGCCAGCCGAAACATCCCGATAAGCCAGCGGTTTTAAATTTAAACGGCGGCCCGGCAGGTTTTGGAGTCATGATCTTCGCGATAGAAGGGTCTTCGTTATAAAAGGTTGTCAACGGCCGGCATATCTGTTATCATAATCTGCCGGATAATCCCCGGGAAAGTCCGCAGAGAAAGGAATCCCTGCCTTCGGGGCGAATCTTACCAGTTTATAATCTTAAGAAGTATTGGAAAATTAACATGAAATTAAATATATGCAATAACCGCTGCCTGCGCCCGGCAGGAGTCCTGCTGATTGTTCTATTGCTGGCGGCCATGGTTTTTCAGGGCATGGCTTATGCCGAAGACAAATCCGCAGGAAGCCCCGCCCAGCAGCAGATCCCTGCTCCCGCCGCCGAATCGAAGACAGAGAAGCCGGAAGTTATAAAAATCTCCCCGCAGCCTGCCGGCATACAACCGGGTAAAATTGAAACCGTGCCGGTTCCCCCCGCCCCCCCGGAATGGAACACTACCGAAGGGACGAAGAAAGAAAAAGCCACGGCGGAAGCATTCATCAAGCCTCACAAAGTCCCCCTCCTCCCGCTGAAAGAAAATGGCTTTTACCTCATATACTGGGGCGACGTCCTTTTCGGCATCTCCGCTTATAATGTAGAAAAAAGGCTCACCCTCCTGGATGAAACATTCACCCAGGTAAGATCGTTTTCGACCCTTAAAGTGGGCTTTGAAAAAGTTTCCGAGCAGAATTTCGAAACCAAGACGGTTATCAAGGACAAAAGCGGACTTCCCGAAACATTTGTCTGCCTCCAGGGGGACACGTCAGCCCAGGGGAACCTGGAAGCCCTGTTCTCCGATAATTTTGTAGCGCAGAAAGTTGCGCTCGGCGGTGAGGGGAAAAGTTATTATGTCCCGTTGACCGGGCCTGTCCTGATATATGCCGATAACATCTGGGGCAGGATAAATTCGTTTGTGGAGCAGTACAGGCTCATCCTCGAATATGCCGGAAAAACCGGCGGATACATAGAAGTATATGATCCAATATTGAGGAGCGCCGGCTCGGTATATGTGGATTTCAAAGGTATCGAAAAGGCGGAGATTAACGGGAAGTCCTATTCGGCAAGGAAATTTGAGCTTATCGATCCCTTCAGGGAGCATACTTTCATTATACTCCAGGACGGAAAGACCGGTCAGATCCTCAGCATCAAACAGCAAAACGGCCCTTTGAAAATCGAGCTTGCATCACAGAAAAAGGCGGATGATCTGTTTAAGTCGCCGGGACTTGATCTCTGGGCCATGCGTGTCATCCAGTCCCCGATTTACTTTACAAGCCCCGAAAAGATAGATTCCCTGACCGTCAATATAAACCTCGATGCCACCGACCTTTCGTTTTTAAATCACCATGTGATTGGCTTCAAGCAGGAGTTCACGGGCGAATCTTCCGGGATGCACGCGGCGGGAGCGGTGAACATAAAAACTTCAACGGTCAAAATAGAAAGCGGCGGCAAGTATCCCATGCCCGAAGTGTCCGAAGAGATCAGGCAGTACCTTGTACCGCTCATGGGCATTGAGTCCGATGACCCGATAGTCAAGAACCGCGCACTGGAGATGACATGGGGCAAAGACGATACGTGGGCGATAGCGAAAGGGACATGCGAATGGGTGCATGATAACATCAAGGAGGGCATATCCCTGCCTTCTGCAAAGCTTACCATGGAAAGCCTCATGGGAGGGTCGGAAGCCAGGTCGCTTTTATTCATCGCGTTATGCAGGGCGTCGGGTCTTCCTGCAAGGAAGGTCCAGGGCCTTATATTTGCCACCGGCAGGATAATTCCCCATATATGGGCGGAAGTGTTCCTTGAAAAACACGGCTGGGTTCCGATGGATCCCAGCACCGGGGAGTACGGCGGCCTCAGCGCGGTTCACCTGTCCATCGGGCAGAACGGGGAACTGGTTTCCCAGAAGGAATTTAATGTTACGGCTTTTTCGCCCGTCCCCGAGGAAAGCGTCTCCCACATCGTACGCGAAATGGTCTGGCCGGTAGGCGAGGAGCGGGTTTACCGCCTGATGAGAGACGGCGAATTTGCCGGGCAGGAAAAATCTCACCTTGCAACCATGGGATTTTACGATGATAAAGAAAGCTACACCATGTACAGCAGTGTTACAGGGGAGGAAGGAGACCCCAGGATCCTGCTGAGCAGGACCCAGTTCGATTCCGAAGGTCTGCCTCTCGAATTCATTATGGAGCGGGGGCTTGTCAAGGAATTTCCAGCTAAAGAAGCCGGGGCGGGTGTCGAGAATACCGGGACACAGGGCGTGCAGGCTGAAGCGGGATCGGCGGCGGTCGGAAGCGGCAGCGGGGCGGAGGCAGGCGCCGCGCCTAAATTCAGCGGCAGCGGGACTGAAGCGGAGGCTACGGCCGGGTTTACGGTAAGCGCCGGGGTAACCGGGGACATAGAGAAAGGAATCCTGAAGGAAGATAAATACTTCTCATCGATTGTCAATATTCAGCCGATATCAAAATATGTTTTTGAACAAAACGTTATTAAGGCACAATTTTCATCGGGGATCAATCCCTGGAATATTCCCTATTCCAACGGCACTTATATTGCCGACGGGCGGATTTTCGGCCACTGGGCCATGGCCGTCGAGCAGGCAAAGCTGACAAAGCCCGGCATGACCGCCGAGCTGACCCTGTTCGATTCACAGTCTTTGAGTTTCGAAACCATTACGCTGAATACCGGGCAGCTCCAGGAAATCACCATAAATGACAAAACTCAGGAGGCATATCCCGTAACGTCCAGCGACGGCAAGCTCTTTTACACCGATGCCGACGGCCGCGTGGTTAAGATGTTGTGGGATAAAGCCGGGCTCCAGGTGGACCTGATAGAAGTCAACTTCAAGTATTAAAGCCGGTAATTAGTGGCTGGAGACTAGAATCAACTGATCCAGCCTCCAGTATCAAGTCTCTAGTTTCTCGTTTCCAGATGCGAGGGCCCGATGTTCTTCCTCTCAAGATCCATGCTGTGAGGAAAGAAAAGATACCAGATGAGCTTGCTGTATTCGCTGTAAACGGCCTTGATCCCGCGCTTGTGGTGCCAGCAGTCTTCTATTTTGAACCATGAATCGCGTACGGGGAAGGAGATGACATCCATCCCGCTCTCTTTCGCCAATTTTTTAAAAATGATCGACGCCCTCCTCGAATGGTATGGGGAGGTAACGAGTATAAAATCTTTTATCCCGTGACCTTTCATTATTTCAAGCGAAAAAATGGCGTCCTCGCCCGTATCCTGGGAACGGTCTTCCTCAAAGATAACTCCCGGCGGCACGCCTAGCTTCACGGCCTGCTGTTTCATCAGGGAAGAAAGCGGTATCCCGGCTTCTCCCAGGCCGCCCGACATGAGCATCTTAGGCGCCCACCCTTCTTTAAACAGCCTGACCCCTTCGACGACCCTCTCGCCTCTTTCTCCCGCCAGTACGACAATACAACCGGATTTTTCGAGAGGCTCCCTCAATACAAGGAAGGATGCGGCTCCGTTCAGGATCGGTTTTCTGAAGATGAAGAATATGAGTATAACGGCCAGGATAATCAGAATTAATATGATAAGCCATTTCAGGCAGCCCGATGTTTTTTTACCTGTCATAATCACCCCGTGCAAAAGGGCTGAAGATTCAGCCCTTTTTTAATAGAGATTTTCGTATCGGCCTTAACTTATTTTTTCTTGTTCGGAGCCGGTTCAGGCTTCAGGAAATTGATTTCGCCCGCCGCGTCGTAGATGTCTTTCTCGTCAATAAGGCAAACGTCGTCGCGGCCTTTGACTTTGGCATAGAAGCCCTTCCCTTCGGGCGCCCTGAAGCCGACGGCCGCCTCTTCCAGGACATTTCCTTTTTTATCCTTGAAAACAAGCCTGTATTTGCCGGGAATAAGACCCATCTCTTCAAGTTTTTTGGAGTCTGTTACCTTCCCCAGGTCTTCGGCGTATTTCATCCGGCTCCACCTTCCCAGGATATTATCCACCGCATAAGCTTTGTCAGGGGGAGAATCTTTGGGGACGGTTACATTCCATGTGGATTTATCTTTTTTCTTTATCCTTACGGCGCTTAATTCGGCGTCCGGTATGGAGATCTCGATTTGATCGACATTGTTCTGGTCGTATGTAAAGACATGTTTGTCGATGAAATCATCCTCGCCTGAGAATAATTTATCCCCCTTGTCGCGGGGGATGAGGAACTTTTCGTCCAGGGTTTTGCGCCAACCTATGTAATTTGCGCCGTCTTTGGAAAGCTTGATGATTCTTAAAACTTCAGGCTCTGCTTTGCCTTCCTCCCATACCGTAACTTCGAGCATATACTTATCGCCGGCTGATGCGGACGGGAGGAAATCTTTCAGCACGGGGTTATGCAGGTTCCATAAGTAATCGCCGACCACCTGGGGGTCGGCGTTTCTCATGAAAGGTTTCAGGATCTCCCACTTTTTGCCGGTTTTCTTTAACTCGATCTCTTTCCCCGGGTATTTGATCGCGATCTGTGCCGCTTTTGCGGTATCCATGTTTAAAAGCGATGTCAGCCTGAACGCGTCTGGAGCCTTGTCCAGGTAGTAGCCGATATAATCGGGCGACAGGACCACCTGCCTGCTTCCGGAGCGCTGAGCGTAATAGTTTTTATCGGTCGGCGTCCTGTCTCCGAAGGATACGGAATAATGGCTCCCCGGAGAAGATACGATAAGCTCACTCTGGGGTTTCTCAAGACCGAAATCCGAAAGATTTCCGGTTTCTTCCTCAATGACTTCCTTTTGTGAAAGCCCGGTGATCTGGTCCAGGAAACCGTCAACTTCATCTTCCGAAGGGATGTACCGTCCGGGTTCCAGCATGAGCCAGGAATTGTCTTTTTGTTTTTCAAAAACTATGTTGTAGCCCTGTTTTATCAACTTTACCGACGTGATTTCATCCTTTTTCAGGGGGAAGAAAAGCTGGGTTTTTTCTTTTGCCTTTTCCTTTCTTTCCTGATAGACTTTATCATAAGCATAGAAAAAACCGCCCAGCAAAACAAAGATAATCAGGATAATAAGGGTCCTCCTGTGGATCATCCCTATCTCCTCCTGATAAAGATTATTATGGCTATTATTGTCAGAAGCAGAGGCAGGAATACCAGCCCGAAGAAGAAGACGCCGTACTTTTGTTTTGTATTGAAGAAAACAGGCGTATTTTCCTCGGCCTTGGGCCTTATGGATATGAGATCTTCCTGCTGTGTAAGCCAGCCCATACAATTAAGGAAGAAGTCCCGGTTGCCCGAAAGCCCGATAGAACCGTTGGCTATGAAATCGGTGCTCCCCAAGACCACGATCCGGGCTTCTTTTTTGCCGTCGGCTACCTGGTAACTTCCGGCGGCGGCTACTTCGAGCGGGCCGCGCTTATCCTTTCGGGGATCAACCTTTATCTGGCCGTTTATTTCCTTCCGGTTCTTGTCGATACCCCAGGTGTATTGAGATGTCCTTGCAACCCACTTCACATACGAAGCAGGGGGGCCGCCTCCGGCTTTCATCGAACGGCATATCGGGAAAAAGCATGCGAGGTTGAAGTCGGCGGTTATGGGGAAGCTCTGGTCGTATTCGGCAACCATCGCTACATAATAGTTTGCTCCCACCATCTGGCTGCTGGGGTCGATAATAATATCATCATCGACCTGGAAACCGTATGCCGTGAGGAAATCCGTAACCTGTTTCGGCGTATTAATATCTATAAGGAAAACAGCTCTCCCGCCTGTATTGAAGTAATTTTTTATCCCTTCCAACTCCTCCGGCTGGAATTTTGTTAAAGGCCCTGCGACGACTAAAAGCGAAACCCTCTCGGGAACGCTCTGTCTGCGCATCAGCAGGAAGTCTTCGACTTCATAATTTTCTTTTTCAAGGGCTTCTTTTAAGGCCGTAAGCCCCTGTTGCCCCGGTATGTTGAGACCTCTTTCGCCGTGTCCTTTCAGGAAATAAACCAGCCTTTTTTCTTTTCTCGTAGCCTTGATTATCGTGTTTATCAGCTTTTCTTCGGACACCTGCATTAACTTTTCGCGGTTCTTTCCGCATAAAACGAATACGGTGCCGGGCTGGGAGATTTCGTATTCACGGGCGAGGCGAGGGTCCTTGTTGGGGTCTATGAATTCATATTTAATCATGGGCGAATAGTATGCGAACTGCTTGAAGATGTCCTCCGCAGACCTTTCCGTCCCCTTGATATAGAACGCCTTTATCAGCAGTTCGTCTTTTAAATTCTTAAGTATTTTAACCGATTGGGGGGCCAGCGTGAAACGCTTGTTTGCCGTTAAATCCCACTGGTGGTGATATTTCGTGCCCAGGATGCCCAGGATTACGGCTATCCCGAGGACCAGGACCAGAGATATTGCAGTGTTTATGTTATAGTGAAGAGATCTTTTTTTCATATCGGGCGCCTCCTAACCTTTCCACTTTCTGGATTCGAGTGTCAGGAAAGTACAGAAAAGGAAGAAACAGGAGACAAGCAGGAAGAACACTACATCGGTCGTATCTATGATGCCTTTTGAGAAGTTCTGCATGTGTTCTATGAAGCCCAGGTTGCCCAGGAATTCGAAAACCGTCCCGCTGTACAACTGTTTAAGCCATCCAAGGATCCAGAATATAAGCGAAGCGCCGAACGCCGCGAGCACTGAGATAACCATGCTGTCGCTAAGGCTCGACGCCCACAACCCTATCGACAGGAATGCGGCAAGGAGCAGGAATACCCCGACATATCCGCTTATCACCATCCCCCACTCCATCTTGGGCACAAAAATCGACAGTATTGACGGGTATAGGACACTGAGGCCCACCATTATGCCGCCCACGATGTAAACTGCAAAGAATTTCCCCAGGACAAGCTGGAAATCGGTGATGGGGTAAGTAAACAGTAGTTCGATGCTGCCGAGCCTTTTTTCTTCGGCTAAGCTCCTCATGGTCAGTATGGGAATAAGTATCAGGAACAGGAAGGCGAAGTTTTCAAAAAGCGGCCTGAGCACCATTTGTCCTGCGCTTACCTTATCAATGTACATGGGCGAGCGCAGGGCGTTTATGCTGAGCTTGCTGAAGTAAGACATCAGGTTGATGAAAAGGAACCCGAGAATGAAAAGGAATATCGCCATTAAGACATAAGCGAGCGGAGAGGAAAAATAACCTCTTAATTCTTTTCTTAAGATTGCAGTCACTATTCCTCACCTCTTTCTTCGACCAGCTTTATAAATACGTCTTCAAGAGTAACTTCCTGGGGACGAAGCTCCAGGAGACTCCAGCCTTTCCCCACTATCAGGGGAGCAATTTCTTTTCTCAGGTCAAGGCCTTTCTTTGTTTCTATCCGGTAGGCCACAAGGCTGCCCGTGACAGGGCTTCTCTGTACCCCGGTTACACCGTCGAGCTTTTCAAGCACGTCGGTAACTTCCTCTTCAGGCCCTTCGACTTCGAGGAGTACGACATCCATCTGCTTGACCCTGGCAGTCAGGTTTTCAGGGGTATCCACCGCTATTATCCGCCCCTGGTTGATTATGATGACCCTCTGGCAGGTGGCTTTTGCTTCGGGAAGTATATGGGTGCTGAGGATGACGGTACACTTACCCTGCATTTCTTTAATAAGGTTTCGTATTTCGATAATCTGCTGGGGGTCCAGCCCCACCGTAGGCTCATCGAGAATCAAGACTTCGGGATTATTAATGATGGCCTGGGCAAGGCCGACGCGCTGGCGGAAGCCCCTGGAAAGCTGGCCGATCAATTTCTTCTCTACCTTTTTGAGGTTGCAGGCGGAGAGGACCTCTTCTTTTCTTTTCTTCCTATCCCCGTGGGGTATGCCTTTTGCGGCTGCGACGAAATCCAGGTATGCCCATACCGGAAAATCGGGATAGAGCGGGAGGTGTTCGGGCAGGTAACCGATCCTTCTGCGCACTTCCATCGATTGGCTGAGGATATCGTAGCCAGCGACTTTTGCCTCCCCGCTGTTGGGGGGGAAGTATCCTGTGAGGATCCGCATAGTGGTGGTCTTTCCTGCGGCGTTCGGGCCGAGGAACCCCAGGATTTCGCCTTTTTCCGCTTCGAATGTTACGTCCTCGACGGCCCTGACCCTGCCGAAATATTTAGTAAGACCCTGTGCCGAGATCATCACATCACCTCTTTTCTTTTCCGATTATTTTAATAAACCCGATAGGTTTCGGGCGAATAACGGGACAAATATTAATTTTAATTCTTATTCTGCAGCAGGTACGACCTTCCTGCCTGAAATAAAAGAGAGCCTGATTAAAGGCTCCCTTTTGAAAAAACCGGTTTTATCAGGCAAGCTTCTTTAAAGCTTCCTGTGGGTCTATAAGTCCTGCTCCCTGAGTATTTTCGTCATAATCCCTGACCTTGTCGGCGGTTTTCATAAGAGCTTCTTTTATCTGTAAGGGCTTAATCCCGGGCTTTGTCTGAACCAGAAGCGCCGCCACGCCTGCCGTCATCGGGGTGGCCATGGAAGTGCCGGAGTGTGAGATGTAGCCGTCATTGTCCGCATTGGGCGCGGTGATATTCACGCCGGGAGCTAAGACGTCGGGCTTGACGATGTTGTCGTACTTTGTCGGGCCGCGGCTCGAGAAAGATGCGACACTGTCGTCGTCATGCTTTACAGTTCCCTTGTCATCGAGGGCGCCGACGGTGATCACGTCGGGAGCATTGCCGGGCGTACCGATAGATCCCTTCGAGGGGCCGGAATTTCCGGCTGCAACCACCGTAACTATGCCCTTCTTAACGGCGGCTTCGACTGCCTGTACCACCGGGTCGTCTTTATATGATTCCGAAATGCTCCCGCCCAGGGACATGCTGATGACTTTAATATCGTACTTTTCCTTGTTGTCAACCGCCCACTGGATGCCTTTTATAACGTCAGAAAATGAGCCGGAGCCGTTGCCGTCAAGGACTTTCACTCCCACGAGGCTGGCTTCCGGGGCTGCACCCGTATATTTTCCGCCGGAGGATTTGCCCGAGCCTGCGGCTATGCCGGAACAATGAGTTCCGTGTCCCTGGTCGTCATAAGCATCTTTTTTATCGTTTACAAAATCCTTAAACCCTATGATCCTGTCCTTGATGTCGGGATGCTGTGCTATGCCGGTATCGATAACGGCTATCGTTACTCCCTTGCCGGTTATTCCCTGTTCCCAGAGCTTGTCGAGGGAAAGGGTCTTGGTCGCCGTATCCAGGAGAATGCCCACCTCACCGTTTTTCATGGGCGGCGGCTGGGGAACGGAAACTTTGCCGTCAACGTAAACTTTTACGTCTTCTCCCATTTCGCCGATCTTTTTCAGCACGTTTGAATCCGGGTTGACTTCGGCGGATATGCCCTTGATAAGCTTGAGGTCGGATTTAAATTCGCTGTCGCTGCTTTTTGAAATAAGCTTTTTGATCCTTTCAAGCTTCGCCTTGTCTTCGGTTGAAACTATAATCCCAAGTTTGCCCTGATTATTTAAATCGGAATTTTTGAATTTAAGCTTCCCTATGGATACCATATCCTCGGGTTCATTGCTTTTCGTCTCTTTAGCCTTCTGAGCCCCTACACCGATATGGCTTGCATTCCTGACAAGTTCTGCGTCTCTTTTTCCGATACCGTCTATCGGTCCTATCCTGTCCATAAAGTAAATCCTCCTAAAATATTTATTGCAACAAATATACAAACTGAGATATATTATAACTTCAATGAGCGCTGCTGTAAAGACAAAGAGAGGCCGAATATATTAACAAATTATTAAATTTTCTAAAAGATTTAATAATATTCATGCGCCGGAACGGAGATGGATACTGTACCGTGGATGCGGGCTTCAGGCTTTAACAATGCCCGATAAACCAGGGCCTGATTCAGGGGGTGAAAAAGTAATTTTTTATCGGACAGTGCCGGTTTTATTCATATAATTAAAACAACTAAAATACAGGTAATATATGCACTTTGTCCTGTTAAATGAAACATTTTTCCTATTTACACTTGTCTTTGATTGTTATAAAATGTAAGGTAAGGGTCAATACCCGTAAGTTCAAGTCTAAGTTATAAGGATTAAGATTTTTATAACGGTGATAAGGGGGGTAGTGGCGTTATTTGATGTCATTTTTATGAAGCGGGTTTATTAGATTAATTTTAAAATGTTTCAATATGAGTATATTAGTTTTGTCTGTATTAACTGATTTATTCAACGGGTTTCTGGGGAGATGAAGATGAAGAAGCAGGATAAGACGAAACATAAAACGAGCCGCGCATCGAGCAATAAGGCCGGGCGCTCGATAACTAGTGAAGAGCCGGAACCCAATCCCGATGAAAGCCGGGAAGAAATCAACGACGCAAAAATTATTTACAACGCCCTTACCAGAACTTCGCCCGATGCGGTTTTCATTGCCGATCTTGAAGGAAAGATCCTACAGGCATCCGATAAGGCGCTTGATCTCTTCGGTTATGAAAATCTTTCAGATTTGCGAGGTGTGAGCTTTTTAAACCTGGTGGTTCCCGATCAACATGAAGAAGCAATGAATGATTTCAGGGAATCGATAAAGACGGGTCTGACAAGAGGCTATGAATGTACAATGTTAAGAAAAGACGGCTCCCAATTCACAGGCGAAGCCAGCGCCACCCTGACCATGGATGTTTCAGGCTCGCCTGAATATTTTATAGCCATTATACGGGATATAACCGATAGAGTAAAATTTGAAAGCGCCGTTCGCGAGCAAAATGCTTTTTTACAACAGCTTATAGACAGTATCCCGAGTCCTATTTTTTATAAGGATAAAAATTTGCGGTATGTCGGTTGTAATAAGGCTTTTGAGGAATTTATCGGCTTGAGCAGGGATAAGATTATCGGGAAAACAGTTTACGATGTTTCGCCGAAAGATCTTGCCGACAAGTATCATGAGAAGGATAAAGAGCTGCTGAACAGTCCGGATGTTCAGGTATATGAAGAATCAGTATCCAATGCCGGCGGGACGAGGCATGCAGTAATATTTAGAAAAGCAGCTTATAGAAATGCCGCAGGCGAAATAATCGGCCAGATAGGCATTATCCATGATGTTACGAAGCTGAGGCAGGCGGAGAAAGCGCTTACTAAGGAAAGGGATGCCGCCCGGAAATATCTTGACCTTGCCGGAGTTTTAATTGTTGCTATTGATCAGAAGGGCAAAATAATCCAGGTAAACAGGGAAGCCTGTAAAGTCCTCGGCTACAACGAGGAAGAAATAACCGGGAAAAGCTGGTTTAAGAACTTTATTCCCGGAAGAATCAGGAAAGAAGTGAAAGCTGTATTCAGTAAGATAATGGCCGGAGAATTGGAAGGGAGCGAATATTTTGAAAACTATGTTTTGACGAAATCCGGCGAAGAGAGGCTGATAGCCTGGCATAATACATATTTAACGGATGAAGACGGCAGAATCATAAGCACTTTAAGTTCCGGCCTTGATATAACGGAGGAAAGGAAAGGGCATGAAAAATTCAGAAAAGCCATGCTCCGGCAAAAAGCGCTGCTTGATAACATACCCGATATGGCATGGCTGAAAGACAAAGACAGCCGGTTTATAGCCGTAAACGAGGCTTTCGGAAAATTATTCGGATATGCGCCGGATGATATAGCAGGAAAGACTGATTTTGATATATGTCCCGAGGAGCTTGCAGAAAGATTCAGGAAAGACGATAAGGAAGTAATGAAGTCCGGGAGGCGCAAGCAGGTTGAAGAGCCCCTGGCTGATAAGGACGGAAACTTTAGTTCATTCATTGAAACCATTAAAACCCCCATTTATGACGATAACGGCGAAATAATCGGCACTACCGGGATCTCAAGGGATATAACGGAGCGTAAAAAAATGGAGGAAGCGCTCCGGGAGTCGGAAGACAGGTACAGGACAATCTTTGAAAATACCGGGACCGCAACGGTAATCCTTGAGGATGACATGACGATTAGTCTGGCGAACAAGGAGTTCGAAAAACTTTCCGGCTGTTCCAGGGAGGAAGTGGAAGGCAAAAGAAAGTGGACGGAATTTGTCGCAAAAGATGATCTGGAGAGAATGAAAAAATTACACCGCCTGCGAAGAGATGGGCCGGGTATTGCTCCAAGAAATTACGAGTTCCGGTTCATTGACATTCAGGGCAATGTTAAGGATATCCTCCTGACCATCGATTTGATTCCGGGGACAAAAAAGGGCGTGGCGTCCCTTCTGGACATCACCGAGAGGAAGAAGGCGGAGGAAGCGCTCCGGGAGTCGGAAGACAGGTACAGGACAATCTTTGAAAATACCGGAACCGCAATGGCAATCCTTGAGGATGACATGACGGTTGTCCTGGCAAACAGGGAATTAGAAAAACTTTCCGGCTGTTCCAGGGAGGAAGTGGAAGGCAAAAGAAAGTGGACTGAATTTATCGCAAAAGATGATCTGGAGAGAATGAAAAAAGCACACCGCCTGCGAAGAGATGGGCCGGGTATTGCTCCAAGAAATTACGAGTTCCGGTTCGTTGACATTCAGGGCAATGTTAAAGATATCCTCCTGACCATCGATATGATTCCGGGGACAAAAAAGAGCGTGGCGTCCCTTCTGGACATCACCGAGATTAAGAAGGCGGAGAAAGCACTTATAGAAAGCGAATCCCGATACCGGTTCCTGTTCGAAAACATGCTGGAAGGTTACTCTTTCTGCAAGATCGTGCTCGATGAGAACGATAAGCCCGTAGATTTTATATACCTGGAGGTAAACGACGCTTTTGAGAAGCTGACGGGGTTAAAAAAAGAGGACGTTATTGGCAGAAAGGTTACGGAAGTAATACCGGGCATCAAAGATTTCGAGCCTAACCTGTTCGATATATACGGCAAAGTGGCCTTAACCGGCGAGAACGCGAAACTTGAGATTTTTTTCGAGCCTTTAAGAATATGGCTTTCCATTTCCGTCTATTGCCCCAGAAAAGAATACTTTGTCGCCGTCTTCGATAACATCACCGAGCGGAAGCTGGCAGAGGAAAAACTCAATCGAAGTTATGATACACAGAGGGTTATCAACTCGCTTCTCCGCCTCTCGCAGGAAGAAGTCCCGCTCGAGGACATTCTGGGCCGCGCGCTTGATCTTATTCTCTCCCTTCCCTGGCTTGCTTTTGAGTCAAGGGGCGGCATATTCCTTGTTGAGGATGAGCCCGGAGTCCTGGTGATGAAAGCCCAGCGCAACCTTAACGAATTCCTGCTGCAGAAATGCGCTGGAGTTCCCTTCGGGAGATGTCTTTGCGGGAAGGCGGCTTCTTCAAAGAAAGTCGTATTTTCCGATTGTCTCGACCGTAACCATGAGATCACGTATGAAGGGATTGTTCCTCACGGTCATTATTGCGTCCCGATCCTCTTCGTCGGAAAGACCGTTGGGGTTCTTAATATTTACGTAAGAGAAGGACACATCCGCGATCAGTCTGAGGAGGAATTTTTGCTCTCGGTTTCCGATACGCTGGCCGGCATTATCGTGAGAAAGCGGGCGGAGGAAGCTCTTTTTGAAAGTGAGCAGAAGCACCGGACTTTATTTGAAACCATGATGCAGGGGGTCGTTTATCAGGATGCTGACGGGAAAATAATATCCGCCAACCCTGCAGCCGAAATGATCCTGGGATTAACCCTTGACCAGATGCAGGGCAGGACGTCTCTTGACCCCGGGTGGAAAGCGGTCCGTGAAGACGGAACGGATTTCCCCGGGGATGAACACCCGGCAACGATGGCATTGAGAACCGGGGAGCCGGTGATGGATGTAGCTATGGGGGTATTCAACCCGTCGGAAAATCAATACAGGTGGATCCTGGTCAGCGCCGTCCCCCTGTTCAAGCCGGGTGAAAACAAGCCTTACCAGGTTCATACCACTTTCACCGATTTTACGGAACGGAAGAAGGATGAAGAGCGTGTTATATATCTGAATTCTCTTCTTCAGGCTGTCCGTGATGTAAACCAGTTGATAGTGATAGAGAAAGAGCCTGAAAAACTGCTTGAGGAAACCTGTAAGATATTGATTAAAACCCGCGGATACAGGTTTATATGGATCGGGGAGGCAAGGGAAGAAGGAAAAAGAATATTCCCGATAGCAAGGGCCGGTTATGACGAAAGATACCTGGATTCTGTAGTCATTACCTGGGATGATTCTCCGACATCTATGGGGCCGGGGGGCAGAGCGATCAAAACAAGAAAACCCTGCGTGGTTAAGGATATTGCCTCAGATCCTTACTTTGAGCCATGGAAAGAAGAAGCATTGAAAAGAGGCTATGCGTCATCAATAGCCGTACCCATATTTGTAAAAGAAAAAGTATTCGGCACGCTAAACGTTTACTCGGAAAAAATTGACGCTTTCAATGAAAATGAAGATGAAGTTGCTCTTCTTGTGGAGCTGGCAGGAGATATCGGGCTGGCTTTGCGGGCCGCGGAAATGGAAGTCGAGCGCAAGCAGGCGGAAGAAAAAATAAAGATATACCAGTTCATGGTGGAATCTGCTCACGATGCCATCTTCTTCAAGGATCTGGAAGGCCGCTACATAACTGCCAACAAAAAAACTCTGGAAGCCTTTGGCCTGTCCCGTGACCAGGTGATTGGAAAGAACGATTATGAAATAATGCCGAATCGGGAAGAAGCCAGGAAAAACATCGAAGATGATCGGCTTATTTTCAATGCGGGTAAACTCTCGGAAATCACCAAGCACATGACGGGAGCAGATGGAAAAGAATACTGGTTTCAAGCGATAAAGGTTCCACTATTTGATGATAAAGGAAAGATTAAAGGTCTAGTTGGTATTGCAAGGGACATAACCGAGCGGAAGCTGGCGGAGGCGGCGCTGATATTAAGCAATGTCCTCCTTTCCACACAGCAAGAGACTTCGATAGACGGGATCCTGGCTGTCGATGCAGAAGCTAAAATTCTGTCGTTCAACCAGCGTTTTGTAGATATATGGGGCATCCCGGAAGATTTGTTCAAATCCGGATTGGACGAGCCTGTTTTAAGATGGGTGGTGGAGAAGGTTTCAGACCCTGAAAATTTCCTTACGCAGGTCAACTATCTTTATGAACACAAGGAAGAGAAGAGCCGTGATGAAATCGGGCTACGGGACGGGAGAACTTTCGACCGCTATTCCGCCCCGATGATAGGGACTGAGGGCAATTATTACGGGCGCGTATGGTATTTTCGGGACATCACTGATCGTAAGGAAGCTGAAAAGAAGCTTATCGAGAAAATTAAAAAGGAAACGGCGCTTGCCGATATATCTTCTCATTTCATAGGCTGTCATCATATCGATAATTGTATTGATGAGGCGCTTTTGAAAATCGGTGAGGTGATGGGCGCCGACCGGGCTAATATTTTCCTCCTGAGAAAGGACGGGGGTATCGAATACCTGGATAATACTCATGAATGGTGTGCGTCGGGAGTATCCCCCAGGATTCAAGACTTAAAGAACATACCCGTTACAGGAGTGCCCGCGTGGATGGCTCTTTTGAAGAAGGAAGAAAATCTTGTTATCAGCGACGCCTCCAGGCTGCCGGACGAAGCCAGGCAAGAAAAGGAGGCGCTGGATGCCCGGGATATAAAATCATTGATAGCCGTCCCGTTGTATATTGAGGGAGAGATTGCAGGATGTCTGGGAATAGAAGATACAAAAAAAAGCCACACATGGGGAAAAGAAGATATATGGATGCTCAGGACCGCCGCCGATATCGTAGGGGCCAAGTTTACAAACAGCCTGGCCGAGGAAGCTTTAACACTGAGCGAAGAGAAATTTAGAAACCTTCTGGATAATATGCCGGATTCCGTATTCACGGTTGATTTGAGGGGCAATTTTACTTTCGTAAGTCCTATGACGGAAAAGCTGACCGGGTATCCCATATACAAATTACTTACAATGAATATTTTAACTCTGGTGGCGGAAGAGTATCATCCTCTCATGAGGGAGAAGATGCCGGAAAGCCTCCGGAAAGATAAAAGTCCAATATACGAGGTGGAAATTAAAACTGCCGGCGGCAGAAGGGTCTGGGTACAGGTGCTTACTTCTCCTGCTTATGATAAATGGGGAAGACTGGCGGGGATCCAGGGCATAGCGCGGGATATTACGGAGAAGAGACAGGCGGAACTCCAGGTTAAGGCATCGCTTAAGGAGAAGGAAGTGCTTCTCAAAGAGATCCACCACAGGGTTAAAAATAACATGCAGATAATCTCAAGCCTGTTAAACCTTCAATCTACACTTGTTAAAGACGTAAAAACCCTCGAATTGTTCAGGGAAAGCCGGGACAGGATAAGATCAATGGCTTTAATTCATGAAAGCCTTTATAAGTCGAAGGATCTTGGGAAGATCGACTTCGGAGAATATATCAGGGCTCTTATAAGGAACCTGTTCCGTTCGCACGGGACAGACCCGGCCGATATTGTTTCCGAAGTAAATGCTGAAAATATATTCCTCGGCATCGATACCGCCATCCCGTGCGGCCTGATAATAAACGAACTGGTTTCCAACTCGCTGAAATATGCGTTTCCCGGTAACAGAAAAGGAAGAATAAGTATTGTGTTGAATAATGATAAAGAGAAATTTATATTGGCAATAAAAGACGACGGAGTCGGAATGCCTGCAAATATCGATTATAAGAAGACGGATACCCTGGGACTACAACTGGTAAAAACGCTGGCCGAACAGCTTGACGGCAATATAGAGCTTATAAGGGAGAGGGGTACGGAGTTTAAAATTGAATTTTACAAACAGGATTATTATCAGGCGGGAATTTATAGGGAGGATGATAAATGAGCGCTACGAGAGTCCTGGTAGTCGAAGATGAAAACATTATTGCAAAAGACATTGCAGACACATTGATCAAGCTCGAATATGAAGTTTCGGGGATAGCTTCTTCGGCTGAAGACGCATTGAAAAATATCGAAAAGAATAATGTTGACCTGGTGCTGATGGATATAGTATTAAAAGGCAAGACGGACGGCATAAAAGCCGCCGATATTATCAGGAGCCGTTTCCACATCCCCGTAATATATTTGACGGCATATTCCGATGAAGAAACGTTACAACGGGCAAAAGTAACAGAGCCTTTCGGATATCTTCTTAAGCCTCTGGAGGAGAGAGAATTACAGACTACGATTCAAATGGCCCTTTACAAGCATAAAATGGACAATGCCGTCAGGGAGAGCGAGGAAAGGCTGAACAAGTTTATGAATTCCGCCACCGATGCCTTCCTGCTTTTCGATTCAAATTTGAATCTTGTTGAGATAAACAGGGCGGCCCTGGAACTGTTCAACTGCGAAAGGGATGAAGTTATCGGCGAAAATATTCAGAATCTTTCGCCCGACGTTGACCTGTCCGGCAGGTACGACGAATATTTAAGTGTTATAGAAACAGGAGGGCCCCTGGTTACCGATGAATTTTTAACCCATCCCAGGCTTGGCAAAAAGTATCTTTTGTTCAGAGCCTTTAAAGTAGGGGACGGGCTAGGCCTTATTTTGATCGACATGACGAAAAGGCATCAAATGGAGGAAGCCCTCCACAGGCAGAAGGACATGGCGCAGAACTATCTCGATATCGCCGGTATCATAATACTGGCATTAAGTTCAAAAGGCGAGGTCGTTCTGATCAATAAAAAAGGCTGTGAAGTGCTGGGTTTTGATGAAAAAGACATTTTATTCAAAGACTGGTTTTCAAATTTCATCCCCGAAAGAATTGTAGCGGGGGCAAGGAACATGTTCAAACAGGTTATGGAAGGCAAGATCCCGCAGGATGAGAAAATTGAAGGTGTTATATTGACCGGGCGCGGCGAAGAAAGGATAATCGCATGGAATAATGCCCTGGTAAAAGACGAATCGGGGAAAACAATCGGGACTCTCAGTTCAGGGGAAGATATTACCGACATAAAGAAGGCCGAAGAAGAAGTTAAAGAATCCGTTGTAAAGAATGAAGAAGCTTTCAGGGTTTTCAGGCATAAAGTTAAAAATAACCTCCAGTCCCTTTACAGCCTTATTTCGCTACAGGCCCATCATATGGGCGAAGAATGCTGTAGTGATATGTGTTCCGATTGTAAGGACAGGGTCAAGGCTCTTTCGCTGGTTTATGACAGGCTGTTCAGAGCAGATAAGACCGTTCCCGTCGCTGCCAGGGATTATATAACGGATATCGTTTCTCACCTTTTCAGGAGCCATAATGCCGGGCGGAAGGGGTTGGCCTACAGGGTCGAATCGGCTGATATCGGGCTGGATTTGAATACGTCCGTCCCGCTGGGCCTTATGATAAACGAGCTGGTATCGAATGCCATAAGACATGCTTTTCCGAATGATAAAAAAGGTGAAATCTGGGTAAAACTGGAGTATAATAATAATAAATATAACCTGGAGGTGGGCGATAACGGAATAGGTCTGCCTGAAGGCATCGATTTGAAAAATCTGAAAACTCTGGGGCTGGAACTTGTTACTTCGCTTGCGTCGCAGTTGGACGGCGAGTTGGAGGTAAGCGGGCCCGGGGCTGTATTCAGGCTTGTTTTTCCCGTAACGGATGACGAAGAGGAGAAGTAAGTGAGATGGAAGCGGAGGTTGTTGAGAGATTGAAAAGAAAGAGCAAGAAAAATATAGGCATTTTAGTAGTTGAAGACGAGAGCATAATAGCTAAAGATATTGAAACCACTTTGAACAATTTGGGCTATAAGGCATTAGGTTTTGCTTCCAGGGGCAAGGAGGCAATTAAGCAAGCCGAAGAATTCCAGCCGGATCTTGTTATGATGGACATCGTATTGAAGGGCGGCATGGACGGTATTGAGGCGGCTGAGGAAATACGCAGCAGGTTCAATATACCGGTTATTTATCTTTCGGCTTACTCTGATGAAAATACGCTCCAACGGGCAAAAATTACCGAGCCTTTCGGTTTTCTTTTAAAGCCCCTGGATGAAAGGGAGCTTGATATCACCATCGAGATGGCGCTTTACAAGCATGATATTGAAACCAGGCTTAAGGAAAATGAGCAATGGCTTTCGACGGTGTTACGAAACATAGGCGATTCCGTCGTTACGGTCGATAAAAAGGGATTGATAACTTATATTAACCCGGTTGCGGAATTATTATTGGACAGGAAGCATCAAGAAGTTCTCGGCAGGAAATTCAATGATGTAATTAACATTATTTATGAAGAAGATGATGAAGAATTAAAGGTGGATATAGCCGATGCGTTTCATTCCGATTCGATTCTGAATCCCGGTTCGAATGTAGTGCTTGTCAAGGATGAGGGGAAGAAGATACCGATCCTGGTAAGCTTATCATTTATCGAGGATGAGAAAGGCAATAAAACAGGCCTGGTCATAGCTTTCAGGGATATAACCGAGAGGAGAGAGGCCGAGCAGAAACTTCAGTTGAGCTATGAGACATTAAAAAAGACTTTTGAAGAGATGGTAACAACCCTTGCAACGACCCTTGAAAAAAGAGACCCTTATACAGCAGGTCATCAGCAGCGCGTTGCCAACCTTGCCGTGGCCATAGCCGAGGATATGGGCCTTTCGGATGAAGAAATCGAATTGATTTTCATGGCGGGCCTTATACACGACCTGGGGAAAATATATGTGCCTGCGGAAATATTGAATAAGCCCGGGCATCTGACGGAGCTTGAATTCGGCATGATCAAGACTCATCCTGAAGTCGGATATGAAATCCTGAAAAATGTGGATTTTCCCTGGGAAGTGGCAAGAGTCGTTCATGAGCATCACGAGAGGCTTAACGGGACGGGTTATCCAAATGGGATCAAGAAGCACGAAATCCTCATGGCATCGAGGATCTTAAGCATCGCCGACGTTGTTGAGGCCATGGCTTCCCACCGCCCATACAGGCCAGCCTTGAGCATATCCGTTGCGCTTGACGAAATTTTAAAAAATAAAGGCACTTTATATGATCCCGAAGCCGTTGAAGCATGCCTGAACGTTTTTGCGGAAAAAGGCTTCGTATTGAAACAGGTGTAATTTTACTGCTGTTCCCGCGCTGCCTTACAGGGACTGAATTGTATTTTATTTCCGGGGCTGTCGAAAAAATGTCAATATTCTGTCCGCTTTCCTTTCATTAGCCAGGTATCCAGGGAGGTTTAGAAGGCTTATTGCAAGAATTAATATCTATTGAACACTTTTAAAATTAAGGAGGCCGGGTCATGAAATTAAAACCTGGGATATCGATGGTTTTATTGCTGGCGGTTTCACTTATCGCGGTTTCAGGGGCGGCGGCTTTTGCGGCAGGGGGGGCTTATCCTTTTACCATCCCGTCGTATCTTACCACTGAAGGGGTCGATTCCCTCCCGAGTGATCCTTCAGCGCCGGGGGTTAACAGCCAGCTTGTTGCTATAAGAAATGCACAGCAGGGCATGAACCTTTTCAATAGCGTCCAGGAGACTATGCAGGACGAGCTTGGCATGTATGTCGAAGAGCCTGTGAATTTCCACTTTGTTAAGAGCGGCGATACTTCCGTCCTCCAGGGGACTTATGATGTTTTCAACGATGTATGGGGGCCTTTCGACAGGGGTGCCGAAGCTGCCCAGGTATCCTCCCTCAAATACAACAGGAAATTGAAACAGTTCGACCTGTACATACTGGAGAACCTGGAACAAAGCGAAGCCGCATCATGGATCGCCGGATTGCTCGGAGTGGCGTGGTTCTATGAGCATTCGCCCCGGATCGATAACAGGGGAGACGCCGAAATGTTCGGCGGATGGGTCGAATACAAGATTTCCATCATGCTCGGAAATTATTATATTGCGAAAGAAAACCTGGACGACGATTTCTGGCCCGATTTCAGCAAGCTCCTGGCGATAGAAAAACAGAACGGGGAGCAGGGAGTTCTCCAGTGGGCCATAAGTCCTTAATCTAAAATTACATCAGGCCGTTAAAAGGGTACGGGGCGCCGTGCCCTTTTTTTAAGGCAAATACGGGCCGGAAGGATCTTTTTCCGTGCTATGGAAAAGCAGGCTTAGGAAGGTGTTGTTTTTATGGGCAGGCGGTTTGATCTTATCATTAAAGGCGGCGAGATACTTGACGGGACGGGAGCAGGGCCGTTCCGGGCCGATATCGGTATCGCCGGGAACAGGATTGTTTCAACCGGCAATCTCGGAGGGGACGAAACGGAGCACATTATAAACGCCGCGGGATTGAGCGTATGCCCGGGGTTTATCGACATGCACGGCCATTCCGACATATCCATCCTGGCCGACGGCAGGGCGTACAGCCTTGCCGCACAGGGGGTTACAACACAGGTCATCGGGTGCTGCGGCTTCTCGGCGGCGCCTTTACAGGGAGAATACGCCCGCGAATATCTCGATGAAGTTTTGAGGGAATACGGCCTTGATCTCAGGTGGTCATCCCTTCCGGAATATATACGGATAGTTGAAAAATCGGGAGTTTCCATCAACCTTATTCCCCTTATCGGACAGGGGAATATCCGCGGCTCGGTAATGGACTATAACGCGGAGCCGGCTGATCCGGAAAAGCTCCGCAGGATGGGTGCGCTTTTAGTAGAAGCTTTGAAACAAGGCGGCTGGGGCTTATCGACAGGGCTGATATATTCCCCCGGATGCTTTGCAAAAGAAAATGAGATAGCGGAACTTTCGGCGAACCTGGACGGACTGGCCCCTTTTTATGCAAGCCATCTCAGGAGCGAAAGCGATACCCTTATCGAAGCTGTAACCGAGGCGCTGAACATCGGCAAAAAAGCTGGAGTCCGGGTGGAAATTTCTCACCTGAAAGCCGCTTATTCCGGCAACTGGGGCAAGGTGAACACGGCGTTAAAACTGCTGGAAGAAGCAAATGCCGCAGGCCAGGAAGCCGGTTGTGACGTTTACCCGTACAGTGCGTCCTGTACCGGCTTATCGTCGGTGATGCCGGAGTGGTTCATGGAAGGCGGCCTGGAAAAATTCCTTACCCGTCTCAGGGATCCGTCCGCCCGCGAAAAGGCAAAGAGCGGGATGTCTCACGGCTTCACCAGGGACTGGTCAAAAACCATGATCAGCAGTGTCCTGCTTGAAAAGAACAAGTTTTGCGAAGGGATGAGGGTTTCGGAATATGCCCGGTCTGTCGGCAAAGAGCCGGAAGATGCGGTGATGGATCTCTTGCTTGAAGAGGAATGCGTCGTTTCGGCGATTTATTTTTCGATGTGCGAAGAAGACGTGGAAGCCGTCATAAAACATCCCCTTTCCGTTATAGGGAGCGACAGCGAGGCCAGGTGCCCGGAAGGCGTCCTGGGCCGGGGTAAGCCTCATCCCAGGACTTACGGCACTTTCCCCAGGGTTATTGCAAAATACGTCAGGGAAAGGTCCGCATTGACCCTGCCGGAAGCCGTAAGGAAGATGACATCGATGACCGCGGAAAGGCTCGGCCTGAAAGACAGGGGGCAGATACGGGAAAATTACATGGCGGACATTGTCGTCTTTTCACCGGGGGATATAAAAGATACCGCCGATTTCATCGATCCCAAAAGGTTCCCCGACGGGATCAAAGCTGTTATTGTCAACGGCGTCCCGGTAGTTTATGAAAACGAGCATACCGGGGCCATGCCGGGCTCGGTTCTTAAAAGGAACGGCCGATGACCGAAGAAGCTCTTGCCCTGGAGGAAGAAAGCGTAATCCCGAAGGTTACCGCGCTTAATTACGGCAGGTTCCTGCGGAGGCTTGTCGCTCTTGCCGTTGACTGCCTGCTCATGGGAGCCGTCGGACTTTTAATCGTCATATTGCTGAAAGACCGGCTTATGGATCTCGGCGAATCGGGATGGGTTATCGGTTATATCATCTGTGCCGTTTATTTTACGCTTTCACAGGGGCCGCTGGGGCGCGGCCAGAGCCTGGGCATGCACCTTTTAGACCTGCGCGTCATAGGCAAAAACGGGGAGCCGGTTTCATACGGCGCTTCATTCGTCCGTTTCATAATTTTGACACTCCCTTTTTTCATGGCCTTCTGGAGCGAGCCGCTGGTCCTTTCTGTGCCCCCTCCCGGCTTCCAGGTACTGTTTGCCGTTTTCTTATTATTGATGATCGGTCTCCCGATAGGCTCTGGGATACTTGTGCTGCTTCTTCCCGAAAGAAGAGCGCTCCATGATTTTGCCTCGGGAGCATGGGTAACCGAGCCGGGGATAGTTATCGGAGAGAAACTTACCGAAGAGGAAGCAAAAGTTATAATAGAGCTTAAATCGTACTCCCCGAAATTTGCATGGCTGGTATTCGGTGTAGTGGAAACATTGATAATTATTCTTTTGTCTTCATTGATGCTCTTCCAGGCGACATATACTAGTGAAACGGCGGCGATATATAACGGCACATATCAAATCCATAAAATCCTCTCGGGGTATGGAAAGGTAAGATACCCGTCGCTTAAAATCCTGGTTTACCAGGAAAAGCAGGATAACCAGTTGATCCTGAAGCAGGATTACCTGATAATCTCCCAGGTTACAAGCTCTCAATTCGAAAACGATGAAGAGATGAATAAAATACGGGGCGAAATACTGGACATTCTGAACAGGCATCTTCGCGGCGCCGCCGGGCAAAAAATGAGCATAGGCTTCAAAAACGGTTTCGAGCTCGGCATAGGAAATCACTGGAGGATCAACCAGATGGACTATACCTGGAAAAAAGGCGAATGGATAGAGGATAAAGATGGGGAATAAAACTTCTTTAGATGCGGAATTAAAAAAGATCCTCGAGGATTTTCTGAAAACAAGAGGCGGTGTTGTTGCCGTCTCATTCAAAGACCTTGTTACCGGGGAAGTTTTCCTCCATAACGGCGGCCGTATATACCCGGCCGCAAGCGTTATCAAGATCCCCATATTAATGGAGTTCTTCCGGCAGGTACATGAAGAAGGCCTGAACCCCGGCGAGCGCGTCGAATTGACTCCCGGTCAAAAAGTCGGCGGCTGCGGCGTCCTCACCCTGATGACGCCGGGGCTTCGCCCGACCCTTATGGACCTTGCCGTCCTGATGATAACGGTAAGCGACAACACCGCTACTAACATCCTTATAGACAGGCTGGGCATGAAAAAGATAAACAGGTTCCTGAAATCGCAGGGGCTTGAAAAAACCTGTCTTCACCGCCGTCTCATGATAAGGCCGAACACTAAGATTCAAAAAAATTTCATAACGGCCCATGAAATCATGACCCTCCTGAGCCGGTTGTATTACCGGGAGATACTGCCTGACGGGCCGACTGAAAAGATCATTGGCATAATGAGCGGGCAGCAGCATATCGAAAAGCTGCCCCGCCGCCTGCCCCGCGATCTGAAGATCGCTCATAAGCCGGGCGAAATCACAGGGGTATGCCATGATGCGGGAATTATTTTTTACCCGGGGCACCCATATGTATTATGCGTTTTCACCGAGGGGCTGAAGACCGCGCCGGATGGGGACGAAATCATAGGCGGCATTTCGCACGCGTTGTACCGGCGCGTCGTGGAGGAATATACCCGCTGAAGGAGAAAAGATCCAGCGAGGTTCAAATGGAAACAAAGCGACAACCTGACAGCCGGACACAGGAGAAGATAAAGGAATCTGCAAAAAAGCTTCTGGACCTGACTCAGCAGAAGTTCGGGTTCCGCCTTGATTATTCCGAAGAGGCCCTGGTAATAGCCGACGACCTTATAACACTGTTTTTCAAGCAGCACCGTGAGCACTTTTATACGGCGGCTGTTTTCATAGGCTGTTACCTGGGTGAGATGATCATCAATAACCTCGGCGGCAAATGGCGCTATGACTTTTCCATCCGGAAAGTCGGGAAAACTAAAGTCGTCGTCAACCCCGTCCACAAGGCCAAGAAGAGGCTGATGAACGGGCTTGCCGACTCGCTGGTATTTTTCTACCGCTCTCTGAAAGTTGCAACGACCGGCGATACTTCTTTTGCCGAAGACAAAAAAAAGATAAACAAGTGGAAGAAGATGCTCCGCGAGGACGGCTGGGGAGGGAAACTCCTGAAACGTGTATTGAACGGCAAGGAACCCCGGTATGTAAGAGAGGAAGCGGCGGATATACTTGGGAGGCTGGGCGATACGACAGTCATCCCGGCCCTGATAAAAGCCCTTAAGAGCAAGGATTCCGCGTATTACGCGGCCATCGCCCTCCAGGGTCTTCCTGAAAAAGAGGCGTTCGAGCCGCTTATGAAGCTGATAAAACACAACCGCGCAACCCCCGTCCGCATCCAGGCGGCGCTTGCACTGGGAGAGCTTAAAGACGAGCGCGCCCTCGATGCGCTTGTCGATATGCTGGCCGACCCGGATGAGATAATCAACCATTACGCATCGCTTGCGATAGGGAAAATCGGCGGCGAAAAAGCTTTGAATATGATCCTCGATGTTATGGGAGGCAGCAGGCCGGGCAACCTGGTTTACGCAGTATCGGCCCTCGAAGGCATAGCCGATAAGAAGTCGGTGCCCGCGCTCATAGAGGCGCTTTTCTCCCGCAACGAAGAAGTGCGTGAAGCGGCGGCAAGGGCGCTCCAGTTCGTCCCCGACAAAAGAGCGGCCCAGGCGCTGACTTTCCTCCTCAAAGACCCCAACAGCAGGATAAGGATACTTGCCGCGTATGCGCTCGCCCATATCGGGGGAGACAACATCCAGGTTCTCCTTCGCGGCCTTATGAAAGATGACGTGTACCTTGTAAGGCAGCACGCCGAAAGACTGCTACAATGGCTGGAAAAAGGCATCACGCCGGCAAAGTGTGTCTGAGAAAGCCGCCTGTTAAAAAATTTACCTCTGTAATATTCGTTTTTCAACTTCTGCTGCTAAGTGTTTTACCGCTTTTTATTTTTTTATTAACATTGCCTGCTTTATGTACCGGCTGCCACAGAGCTGCGCCGGAGGCCGGGACTTTTTTCACCGCGGGCGGCTGGGACATCCCGCCTGCATACCACGGCAATCCCTGGGCGCCTGGAGGAGTCGGAGTCGCCGGCGGGTACGTTTACGAGCCGCTTTTTATCTATGTGCCCCTCACGGGCGAATACATATCCAGGCTCGGAGCTTCCTTTACAGAAAGTCCCGACCATAAGACCCTCACCGTCAAACTGAGAAAAGACGCATCCTGGCAGGACGGCCGCCCGTTTACAAGCAAAGATGTCATGACTACTTTCAACATCGGTTTTATCGCAAGCCTGGAGATCTGGAACAACCTCGAAAGCATCGAAACCCCCGGCGATTACGACGTCGTGTTCAAATGGAAATCTGTCTCGCCGGTAAATACGACAATGGCGCTCACCGAAAGGATCACCTCCCCGTATCATATTTTTAAAAAGTGGGCGGATAATATCCCGGATATAATCCGGGAGACGAGGATTGAAAAGCAGGCGGCCCTTGAACAGCGCGGAGGCTCACTCGGCAAAATCAGTCCGGAGAAGCTGAAAGAGATAAAAAAGAAAAGGCTGGCGAAGGAAAGGGAAGTGCGGGAGATCCTTTACAAGTACCATCCGCAGATGCCTGTAGGCACTGGGCCTTTCCAGGTAACCAGGGTTACGGCCACCGACATGACGCTTGAAAAATTCAAAAGCTACTGGGCCGCCGATTCGGTGTATATACAAAAAATCAGGATCTTGCGATGGACGAGCAACGAGGTTATATGGTCGTTTTTGATGGCGGGAGAGGTGGATGCCGTAACGCCTGCCACGCCTTACGACGTGGCTCAGCAGATTATTAAGAAAAACCCCGGGACAAAGATGATACGCTCGTCGGACTTGAGCGAGTTCGGCTACATCTTCAATTGTACCCGCCCCCCGATGTCCGATGTCAATTTCAGGAGAGCGCTGGCCCATCTTCTCGACAGGGACATGATAAGGAAGGTTGCTTATTATTACTCGGAGCCTGTAACCGACTACACCACAGGCATAATCAAATCGTACCGGGGCAGGTGGCTTTCCCCGGCTTTTTTAAAGAGGCTCACCCGTTATGATTTCGACCCGAAAAAAGCCGGAGAGATTTTGCTGAACGCAGGATACAGGCGGGATGCAAAAGGGTTCTGGCTCCGGCCCGACGGTTCGAAAATCGAGCTTGAGATAATCGCCCCGGCGGGAAAAACCGACTTCGTCCTTTCGGCGGAGGCAGGCTCATCCCTGATGTCCGGCTTCGGCATCAGGACGCAGGTCCGCGTCATCCCCGAAGAGCTTTTCAACACGATACTCACGGAGCGCAAATACGATATGGCTTCGTGGTACGGGCCGGAGTTCGTCAGGTTTGCACACCCGCTGACATCTTATCAAAGATTTTATGATAAATTCGGCTTCATAGCCGCGGCGACGGGCTTCGATGGAAAAGTCAAAGGCCCGTCAGGCGAGGTGATCGATTCCCGGAAACTCGTCGGGGAGCTTGGCGCGACGGTCGATCCGGCGAAGCAGAAAGAGATAGTGGAAAAGCTGGCATGGGTAACCAACGAGTACCTTCCATTCCTTTCGATCTTTGAAAAAAATCTCATGATATTCGTGCTTGACAAAAAGCATGTTACGGGCTGGCCGGATGCCTCCGACCCATTATGGACGACCTCCCCGTCGGGGGTCGAGATGACATATTCCACGATAATAATGAAGGGGCTGCTCCGGCCTGCGCGCGCTGAGGAGAAGCCGTGAAGCTCATGTTTCATCCTCTCGTGAAAAAGCTGGCGATATCGGTCGTTACGATATTCGTCGCCCTGACTTTCACCTTCATCCTTGTCCGGCAGATGCCCGGGGACATCGTCCACACATGGGCCATGAACATAATGCAGCAGCAGGGGGTTACATATAACGAGGCCCGCGAGATGGCGAAGGCCATGCTTAATTACGACCCTAACGTCCCAATCGCCGTCCAGTATTTCAAGTACATGAAGGGCCTTCTGAGCGGGAACCTTGGCACATCGCTCACTTACAGGATCCCCGTCAGCGTTATAATCGTACAGGCCCTGCCCTGGACGGTCTTCGTCTGCACATTGTCGCTCATAATAAGCTTCGTAATCGGGGTGCTCCTGGGGACGACCATCGCGTGGAAGCGGAAAACCATCCTTGAGCCTGTGGTTACTCTTTACGCGTCCATAACGCAGGCCGTGCCTGATTTTTTGATAGCCCTGCTCCTCCTTGTGTTTTTCGGCGTTTCCCTGAGATGGTTCCCGCTTCGCGGCGCGTACAGCGCGGACACCGTGCCCGGCTTTAACATCCCGTTCATGCTGGATGTGCTTTACCATGCCGCGCTCCCGGTGCTGGCATATACGCTCCAGTATATCGGCTCGTGGGCGCTTGCAATGAAAGCAAGCGCGACGAGCGTCCTGGGGGAAGATTATATCGCGGTGGCGGAGGCCCGAGGCCTGAAGCAAAAAAGGATCATTGTCCGTTACCTGGCCGGAAACGCCATCCTGCCGCTCGTAACATCGCTTGCCATCGCATTTGGGACGATAGTCGGCGGGTCGATGCTCGTCGAGACGGTTTTCGGATATCCCGGCATAGGCTACTTTTTCGGACAGGCCATTGCAACAAGAGATTACAGCCTTATCCAGGGCCTTTTTCTCCTGACCACCGTCGTCATGATCCTTGCAAACCTTACGGCGGACATCATTTATTCGAAAATAGATCCCAGGATAAAGCTGGAATAGGTGAGATCAATTGAAAACTCTGTGGCGCAACATAATCGAATCGCTGGGGATAATAAGCAGGAACCGGAGAGCTTTCTTCGGGCTTCTGGGCGTTGTTTTCTTTATCCTGATGGCGACCGCCGGGCCGCTTATCATCCCGCTTAATATGACGGCCGATTATGTTGACCGTTTCCAGCCGCCGTCGTTAAGCCACATCCTGGGGACGGATTACGCAGGCCGGGACATCTTCCAGCAGCTTGTCCACGGCTCGACGGACATAATGCTGATCGCTTTTTCCACGGCCCTTTTCGGTATTTTGCTGGCGGTGATAATCGGCATCCTGGCGGGCCTATCAGGGGGCCGGGTCGATATGCTGATAATGAGGGTCATCGATGTGTTCCTGACTGTGCCTGCGTTCCCGGTGATGGCGATATTTGCGGCCTTATTCAGGATCAGGGATCCTGTAACTTTCGGCCTGGTGCTTGCGATATGGAGCTGGCCCGGGCTTGCGCGCGCCATAAGGTCACAGATACTGTCGCTTAGAAAACGCGAATTTATCGAGGCTGCGGAAATAATGGGGATGAGCACTTCCCACATCATGTTCAAAGAGCTGATGCCCAACATCATCCCCTATATCACAATAAATTTCATCAACATCGCCAGGGGCGCCATCACGGCAAGCGTGGGCATCATGCTCCTGGGACTGGTGCCGCTTTCCGTGACCAACTGGGGCATGATGCTGAACCTGGCGACCTTCCAGACCGGCGCCATATATGTCCCCAGCGCGCTCTCGTATCTCCTCTCTCCCATGATCGCCATTATCCTCTTCCAGTATTC
The DNA here is from genome assembly GCA_023475345.1 of Chloroflexota bacterium. Lineage (GTDB taxonomy): Bacteria > Vulcanimicrobiota > JAMCWD01 > JAMCWD01 > JAMCWD01 > JAMCWD01. Next base: position 80,623 of record JAMCWD010000004.1, read on the forward strand.
GCTGATATGTTTCGGCGGCGGAATAGACGAGATGTTCGATCCCAGGCTGAGGGTACAGTCATGATGGTAAAATTCGAAAATCTGAAAATCGATTATATCGTCAGGGAAGGCGCCGTCAAAGTCGTTGACGGCATTACCTTCGGCGTTGAAAGAGGCAGGGTAACCGCCCTGATAGGAGAAAGCGGGAGCGGCAAAAGCACGCTTGCAAAAGCCATCCTCAGGACAAACTCGCCGAACGCGAAGGTATCGAAAGAAAGCAGGATAATCTTCAATGGCGAAAACCTGCTTGATCTTTCAGCCGAGCAGATCCGAAGATTCAGGTGGCAGAAGGCCGCGATGGTTTTCCAGGCCGCACAGAACGCCCTGAACCCTACAATGAGAATCAAGGATCAACTCCTCGATACAATGATGGACCACGAAGAAAAATTCGACTACGGGCGGGCTTTGAAGAAAGCATCCGATCTCCTGGAGATGGTCCGGCTTATTCCCGGAAGGGCGCTCAATGCTTATCCCCACGAGCTCAGCGGCGGGATGAGGCAGCGCGTCATAATAGCGATGGCCCTCCTCCTCGATCCTGAATTCCTGATCCTGGACGAGCCGACCACGGCGCTCGATGTCATAACTCAATCCTACATCTTCGACCTGCTCGATGAGATCCATAAAAGGCTCGGCATCACTATGTTCTTCATTACTCACGATGTTTCGGCGGTGGCAAGGCTCGCGCACAACGTGGCGGTGTTGTATGCGGGCAAGATTTTCGAAACCGGGCCTTCCGAAGCTTTGTTCCGCTTTCCTGTCCATCCATATTCACAGGGCCTCCTCAGCGCCATACCGTCAATTGAAGGAGAACAGGTTTCCAGGAAGGCTATACCCGGGATGCCGCCCGACCTCATAAACAAGCCGTCCGGCTGTGTTTTCCATCCCAGGTGTTATCTTGCCGAAAATATTTGCTCGATGAAAGAGCCGCCGCTTATCAATATGGGGGAAGGACGGCTCGCCGCATGTTTCAGGTGGGAAGAGGCGAAGAAGGCGGGCCTGTCATGACGCCAATCATCGAACTGGCACATGTCTGCATGGAATTCGCAGTCCCCGGCGGCAAAAAGGTCTGCGCCGCAAGGGACGTCAGCCTTGAAATCAATAAGGGCGAGGTGGTAGCCGTCGTCGGGGAGAGCGGTTGTGGGAAAAGCACTATCGGGAAGATCTGCCTCGGCGTCCAGAAACCTACCGCGGGCGAAGTTTTAATTGACGGCAAACCTGTATGGGGGAGAGGCTTGAAAATGGATCACAAAACCAGGATGGCGGTCCAGGTGGTCCACCAGGATTCGTATGTCAGCCTCAACCCGGTCAAGACGTTGTACCAGACGCTTTCCGCCCCTTTCAGGTATTATAAGATTTCAAAAGGGGAGGCGGATACGGAGAAGAAAGTTATCGATCTTTTAAATTCGGTGGGACTAAACCCGCCGGAATATTTCATCGGCAAGTACCCGTTTCAGTTGAGCGGGGGCCAGAGGCAGCGTGTTTCCATAGCCCGCGCCACCATCCTTGACCCGAAGGTTATAATCGCCGACGAGCCTGTATCGGGGGTCGATGCGTCTCTTAAGATCTCGATCCTAGACCTGATGCGGAGGCTGAACGAGGAGAAAGGCATAGCCTTTCTTTACATCACACACGACCTTGCAACCGCCCGTTATTTCGGGAGGGAGGGCCGGATGGTGGTGATGTACCTCGGCTCCATAGTGGAGCAGGGCGGGATAAACGAACTGATTTTCGGGCCTGCACACCCATATCTTGAGGCGCTCCTCCATGCCATCCCGTCACCTGACCCGAAAAAGTCGAAAGAAAAAACAGGGATTCCGCTTAAAAACCTGGAGATGCCTGACCCCGCGGAGCCTCCTACCGGCTGCCTTTTCCATCCACGCTGCCCTTATGCCGAAAAGATTTGTGAAACCGGGCGGCCTGTGCTTGAAAGCATGGAAAGCGATCCTGCCCACCTTGCCGCATGCCATTTCAAAGGGAAATTCAGGCGATGAAACCGGCGGCGGTCAGGATAATTTTCATGCTCTCGCTTGTGCTTTTCATTTTGTCCGTTGTTATTATGCCGTTTCAAAAGACAGGAACGAAAGAATTCTGGGTCGGCCTTGCCGCGCTGGTTTTAAACGCGTCGTTTGCGTCGTTTCTGGCCTGGTATATAAAGAAAACCGGGAAAGCCGCAGGAGACAGAAACCGCCCGGATAATAACGATGATGAGGAGCGTAAAAATAAACGGGGAAATAAATTTGTAAACTGAATGGAGCAATTGAGATTATGACAGCGAAAAAACTGATGCTTAAAAGGTTCGAAGGAAACCCGATCCTCGAACCGATAGAAGATCATAAGTGGGAATCGGCTGTGGTATTTAACTGCGGCGTTGTACGGGTCGATGACAGGACGCATATATTGTACCGTGCCCAGGATGGAAGATACGGCGTCTCGAGGCTCGGCTACGCGTCAACCGCAGATGGTTTTCATATAGACGAGAGGCTGCCGGAACCTGTTTTTTCGCCGGAGGAAGGAAACCCGTTCGAATGTTTCGGGGTCGAAGACCCCCGGCTGGTGCGGCTCGGCGACAGGATCTACATATCCTATACGGCTTTCGGGATACTGCCCGATTCGAAAGAAAAGATCACAATCCCCCAGATCGGCATGACTTCCATAAGCGTTGACGATTTCATAAACAAGAGATGGAAGTGGGGGAAGAGGAGCTATCCCTTCCCCAGGGTCAGTAATAAAAATTGTGCCGTCTTCCCGGAGAAGATAAACGGGAGATACGCCATTATTCACCGTATCGCTCCCCATATATGGCTTGGCTATTCGGACGACATGGAGCGATGGACGGAAAATACGATCATAATGTCGCCCGAATATGATTGGGAGTATGTGAAAATCGGTCTGGGCTGTCCCCCGGTAAAGACCGAAAAGGGATGGATGATAGTTTATCACGGGGTAGATAAAGATCTTATTTACCGCCTGAGCATCGTTTTTCTTGATCTAGAAAACCCCGGCAAAATCCTGTACCGGCACAGAGTCCCGGTGTTCGAGCCTGCGAAGAAATTCGAAAAGCAAGGCAATGTGCCGAACGTGGTATTCACCTGCGGGGCCGCAGTCCATGACGGCAGGCTTTTCGTTTACTACGGAGGCGCCGATAACGTCATCGGCGTGGCAACCGCCGAAATGAAAGATGTGCTGGGATTGTTTTAAGGAGGAGACGGGTTACTCCTATTTGATTTTAGATAAAACGCTTCTGGCCGATTTCAAAATGCTAATTGTATTTTCATCTATCGTTTTAATTTGATTCCCATTATCATCTATTTTTAAACTTACTTTAAAACAAA
>JAMCWD010000017.1 GCA_023475345.1 Chloroflexota bacterium
GGGAATAACGGAAATAGCTCCGGAACGGCTGGCGGCATATTATGGCGATAAGCCGCTGGTGGTGATAGACGGTAAAAAATACAAGAGGCTGCCGAGGAAGGTGGAGGATGAAATAATCAGGCTGCTGTGGAAGGAACCTGAAGGGGTCAAAGCAAATGTGTAAACGATGTATCGGACAGTTTTGTAAACTATGTTACCGGGTTGTACCCCCTCCCAAGAGGGGAATGATATTACGTCTAATTTTGGAAGAACTTTTCAGGCAGCCACGCAGGAGGTTTTAAGCATGGAAATATTTATCGAAGAATTCCCGGAAATGAAAATAGCATATCTTCGTAAAACAGGCGATTACGCTGATTATGAGGGCATAAAAGAAACATGGATGAAGCTTTTCGAGTGGGAAGATGAACACGAAATACCCGGTGCGCTCCCCGGGAAGCCGCCTGTCCCCATCGGGCTTTCGCATGACGACCCGGAGAAAGTTTTGCCTGAGAAATGCCGGTTCGATGCAGGCGAATGGGTGCACGAAAGTGTTACGGAATCATACGGGATGCCGGTTCAGGAGCTCCCGGCCGGAAGATATGCATGTGCCGTTCATCTGGGGGATTACAAGAAATTTGCCGGAACATATGGCGAGATCGCCCGTTGGATAAAATCAAATTCCATAAGCACAAGGCAGGGGCCGTATCTTCAGATTTACCTTGACCAGCCGGGCGAAGCGCCCCCGGATAAGCTCCGGACGAAGCTCTGTATCCCGGTTAAATAGGGATTGGAAAGCCGGGGTCTCCGGCCTACTGGACCTCAAAAGTAAACTTTTTATCGCCTTTACCCTTGCTTTCTTCCGTCCAGACCATGCTGAAATTTATCTTTGATTCGACGGCGTCTCCGATCTTCTCATCTATTGTAATATCGTAGCCGCCGCCCTCGCCGAGGTTGTTGTACTGAATTACCACATCGTTATCTCCCTTGTGGAGATAATTCGTTACTTCTAAATTTACATCTTTTGTAAAATCGCCTGCTATCTTATCGTTAATAAATACCCTTATCTCAAATTCGCCCAAGGTATTCGATATATTCAGGAAATATTTATAGGCAGGCGGCTTGAAATTCCCTGTCGCCTCTTTGCCTACATGATAAACGCCGTCCTTTTTAATACAATCTATATTCAATTCTTTACAAAATTTGTCCAGCGGCACGTAAAGAACACCGTTTTTTTCCAGCGTTATTATATTCAGGGATCTGCCGTAAAGAACAATCTTATTTTTAGCTGCAAGAGACACGGTTATCCCTGCAAGCAGAAATAATAAAACGGCCAGATAAACCATCCGCCTTTTATTCATGGAACACCCCCTCGCTCAAGTATTTTTCAATGCCGGGAGAAAATAACCTGCGAAGAACAGGCTCGGGCCGTATCTATAAATCCCATCGCCGAAGGTATGGGTCAAGCGCCGAATAAATCAGCAGGGTGCCTGTTATGCCCAGGGCTCCCTGGAACATATTGGGGACAAGGCCCGCTGCCGCAGCGACCCAGCCGAACACCTTCCACTGGAAAAGAAAATATCCCCCGGCCATCACGAACGCGGCTATGATCGATGAAAAAAGAAGGCGCAAAATGTTCGCCGACCGGCTAATACGGGGGTTGAACCGCCACCATGAAAACCCCGGTATGGCTCCCTCGGCTCCCTTAACGATTAAAGTTATATAAAAAAATGGATACGCTGTCATGATATCCGCAATCATTGAGCCCATGCCGCCCGCAATAAAGCCCATGCGGGGGCCGAGGATAAAACCTGCCAGAATAACCAGTATATCCCCTGCGTTGAGATACCCCTGCGTTACAGGGGTCGGTATCTGGACAACTCTTGTAGTAACGGTTATAAGCGCGGCCATGACGGCGGTTACGGTAATCAGCCTGGTTTTCATGATCAGATATACCGGAAATTAACGATGTTTAATCCAGCATTCCAAGCTCGTCGCCCGGGATCCCGTGAGTCTTCATATATTTCAATCCTGCGGATACCGCCTGGCGGACATCTTTCCATACCACTTTTTCGGGATTGGGAAAAAGTATCCAGTAATTGTCTCCCCACGGGGCGGACTTTATATTGAAGGAAAGGCTGGCAAGATGGTTCCTCTCGAAATAAACTCCTACTTCGATGTCTCTTGCATCTAATTTCTTGACCTCTTCTTCTTTGATACTGTCAAATTTATCCTGGAATTCACCATCCAACTTTATCGCCATCATTACCTCCGGTTGTAATGATTAAATTCATCAAAGCGAATCCAAAAACCTTCTTCATCATCATCACTAATAATATAACTCCAGGATTACCCATTGTAAATATAGAAATAAACATGTAAATATAGAAATAAATATCAAATTATTAGAGGGAGGATAGAAATGAAAATAGGAAATAATGTAGGTGAACTTGTCGGGGGGACTCCATTGGTTTATCTCAATAAAATCGGTAAAGGCCTGCCGGGCAAAATAGCCGCAAAAATGGAGATGATGAACCCATGCGGCTCGGTAAAGGACCGTATCGCATGGGCAATGATCCTGGATGCCGAAAAAAAGGGGCTGCTCGGACCCGGCGGGATAATCATCGAGCCGACGAGCGGTAATACGGGCATAGGTCTTGCCAGTGTAGCGGCATCCAGAGGCTACAGGCTGATCCTCGCCATGCCGGAAAGCATGAGCATGGAAAGGAGGCAATTGCTGTCATTCCTGGGAGCGGAAATAGTCCTCACCCCGGCGGAGAAAGGCATGAAAGGCGCTGTAGAGAGGGCGGAAGAGTTGATGGTGGAGAACCCGGGCGCTTTCATGCCCCAGCAATTTAAAAATCCTGCAAACTCCGAGATCCACAGAAAGACCACCGCCCTGGAAATCTGGAACGATACCGACGGGAAGGTGGATATATTCGTAGGCGGAGTGGGAACAGGCGGGACTATAACAGGCGTATCTGAGATATTGAAACAGAAAAATCCCGAAATAAAAAGCATTGCCGTCGAACCTGCCTCAAGCCCTGTGCTTTCCGGCGAAAAGCCCGGCCCTCATAAAATCCAGGGTATCGGCGCAGGCTTCATCCCGGAGATTTTGAACCGCGGCATAATTGACGAAATAATAAGAGTATCCAATGAAGACGCAGGCAAAACAAGCAGGAGGATGGCGAAAGAAGAAGGCATCCTCTGCGGCATATCGGCGGGCGCCGCGGTATGGGCCGCGCTTGAAGTCGCATCCCGCGAAGAATCGAAAGATAAATTAATCGTTGTGGTGCTCCCCGATTCCGCCGAGCGTTACCTTTCAACATGGCTGGTAACGGAATCCTGAAATCATGACCATGGAAGCCGAAATCCCCGGGCATGAACCGCCCGGGGATCTTTCCGCCGGGGAAAGGCGTTCCGTTTTAATTTTCCTTTTTCTTGCAGAAGCAGGCGTCCTGATTATCGCCATTGCCTGGGGGATATTCCGAAAAATCCCCTGGTGGCATTACATCTGCTTCAAGCCCTGGACGCTCTGGGGTCTGCTCATAGGTTCCGCTGTTTTTCTAACCGGCATCCTTCTGTATAATGCGCTCAAAAACGTCCCCTTCGCTCATGTCCGCTACATCATAGAAGGTATTCTCCGGCCTCTGTTCAAGGATTTTTCAATCATCGGGGCATTGGGCGTCGGGATTATTTCCGGGGTCTGCGAAGAGAGCTTTTTCCGGGGGATATTGCAGCCCGAAATCGGGATCTGGTACAGCAACCTGGTCTTCGCCCTTCTCCATACAGGTTCAAGGAAAGTCTGGCTGGCCGGTGTATGGGCGGGACTGGTGGGAGTTTTGCTGGGATATATTTACGCCGCGACGGGCAGCCTGCTCCTCGTTATGATAATCCATGCGGTCAATAACTTCATAGCCATAATCTATATCGGCAGATTCCCGCCGGGAGAGCAAAAAGGAGATCCCGAAACGGTAAAGAATTCAGATCCCCGATAATTTGCCCTGCGAAAGGAGTTCTCGATGGATTTCAAACTTAACGAAGATCAAAGCATGATAAAGGATATGGTAGGACGGGTAGCCGAAGAAGAGCTTCTCCCTCTTTCCGAGGAGATAGATAATACCTCCGTCGTCCCCGATGAAATTATAGGCATGCTGGCGGAATTAAACCTCTTCGGGATATTCGCGCCGGGCGATTTCGGCGGCGCGGAACTTGACCTTTTAAGCTACCTTTTGATTATGGAAGAAATCGGCTCCGCAAGCGGGACACTGGCAATAATCATCGCGTATCACAACTCACTCGGTGTCCTCCCGCTTCTGAAAGCGGGCAAAACCGATATCCTCTCCTCGCTTTGCACCGGGGAAAAATTATCGAGTTTCGCCCACCTGGAGCACGATACCGACTACAACTCCGCCCCGAAGTTCACCATGGCGGAAGCCGAAGGCGGCTCATTCGTGCTTAACGGTGAAAAAAGGCTGGTGCCCACCCCCCCGAAGACCGCATATTACATAATCACGGCCCTGCTGGATGGAAAAATCGCCCTTTTCCTGGTTGATTCGGATGCCCCCGGCATTACAAAAAGCGGCGTTATTAAGACCATCGGCGGGAAAGGCGTGGATTTCAGGGATATAAAGCTTGAGGCTGTAAAGGCGGAACTCCTGGCAAAAGGAGAAGAGGCCGAAAAACTTTTCGGGCTGATTACAACACACGCATCGCTTGCCCTGGCATCCGCTGGTTGTGGTATCATGCGGAGATGCCTGAAAGATGCGGTGGCATATACGCAGCAGAGGGTCCAGTTCGGGGAAGCTATAGAAAATTTCCCGCTGGTCCAGAACCATCTGACCGAGATGGCAAGAGAGCTTGAAACTTCCCGCATGCTGGTATTGAAAGCCGCCGCCGAGGAGGTCAAGGGGCCGTCCGCTCCTGTCAGCCTTGCCCGCTGGCATACGGCCGTTTCGGCTACCGACTGCGGCCTGAGAGCCATCCAGGTACACGGGGGCTACGGCTACTCGAGAGAATATCCCCTCGAACGTTACCTGCGCGACATCCAGACTATAAACCCCCTGGCGGGATCGGAAGAGACCCACAGGAATATAATATTTAAACGCTTGAGACAGGGAGGTTCACTGTGAAAATTTTAGTTCTTATCAAGCAGGTCCCTGATACAGAGGCCCAGATCAAGATCGATCCGTCCGGGAAGGCCATAGACGAATCGGGGATAAAATTCGTCCTCAACCCGTATGATGAATTCGGGGTGGAAGAGGCCGTCCGGATAAAGGAGAAGAATCCCGATTCCACCGTTACCGCCGTTACCATCGGCCCTGAAAGGTCGAAGGAAGCAATGAGATCGGCCCTTGCGATGGGCGCCGATACCGGTATCAAGATATGGGACGACTCCCTTGCCGGAGCCGATGCCGGGGTTAAGGCCGCACTGCTTGCGGCCGCCGCCGGAACACTGGAATATGACATCATATTCTGCGGCAAACAGGCTATCGACGACGACCAGGGAGCAGTCGGGGGTGCAATTTCAAGACTGCTTTCCGTGCCGTTCGTTTCCAACGTCGTAAAAGTAGATATATCGGGCGGCAAGTGTATCCTCCAGAGAGAAGTTGAAGGCGCATCCGAAATCGTCGAATGTGGCATGCCCTGCATAATATCGGCCCAGAAAGGCCTTAACGAGCCGAGGTATCCTTCCCTGATAAATATAATGAAAGCCAAGAAGAAGGAGATCAAGGAGATGACCCCCGCCGGCCTGGGAGTGAGCGATCTCGCATCAAAGACGGAACTCGTCGGGATGGAGCCGCCCCCGTCGCGCCCGCCCGGAAGGATCATCGAAGGCGAACCTGCACAGGCCGCCGTCGAACTCGTACGGATCCTCCGGGAAGAAATCAAGGTCTTTTAGGAAAGGAGAATAACCATGTCAGGAAATGTTTACACTATACTCGATACCAGGGACGGCGAATTCCCACAGGTAAACCTGGAAGCACTGGCGGTGGGCAGGCTGATTGCCGAAAAAAGCGGGAAAGATCTGATCTCATTATTCTTCAGCGATAACCCTTCGGCCCACCTGGATAAATTTGCCGGAAGGGGAGTTAAAAAAGTTCACCTTTTCGCAAGTCCCGAACTCGGAAAGTTCAACCTCGAACACCTCGGGAAACTGACTATAAATAAGATCGGGCAGGAGAACGACTCAATTGTCGTACTGCCCGCCAATATCCACGGAAAGGAACTGGGCGGATACCTTGCCGCAGGGCTTGGAGCGGGATATGTTACCGATTGTACCGGCATAAGCGAAGAAGGCGGCAAAATCGTTTATAAGCGCCCGGCTTACTCCGGCAAGGTCATTCAGAAACTGGCCGCAAGCGCCGGAGCGGCCCTTGTAGTGGGATTCAGACCCAACTCGTTCCCTGTCCCCGAAGCCGATGCAACGGGTGCGCCGGAAACCGTCGCGGAGACCGTAAGCACGGAACCGGCAAAAGCGGTGATCGTTGAAGTTAAAAAACCTGAAGGAGCCGCCCTCGATGTAACAGAGGCGAAAATCATCATATCGGGCGGGAGAGGTCTCCAGGAAGGCGCCAACTTCAGCCTCCTGGAAGAGCTTGTAGCGCTCATAGGCCAGGGGGCCACAGTCGGGGCATCCAGGATGGCGGTGGATGCAGGCTGGCGCGACCACCAGGCACAGGTCGGCCAGACAGGCAAAGTCGTCAGCCCGGAGCTTTATGTGGCATGCGGGATATCCGGCGCAATCCAACACCTTGTCGGGATGTCATCTTCAAAGTGTATTGTCGCCATCAATAAAGACCCTGAAGCGAATATTTTCAAAGTTGCGGATTTCGGCATCGTCGGCGATATCTTCCAGGTCGTGCCAGCCATCTGCGAAGAAATGAAACGAGTCAAAGTGTAATAGTTAAGAGAGAAGAGTTAAGAGAGAAGCGTTATGATGGATGCCCTCTTCCCCGACTCGGCCGATTCATCCCGAGATTTGTCGAGGGAGCTCGTCGCGGGCCTTCTCTCTTCCCTCTCGAAACGCTTGCATTGAATTTAATGCTGTGATATAATTTTGCAGAATAAATGCTCCGAGGTAGCTCAATGGCAGAGCCACCGGCTGTTAACCGGTAGGTTAGAGGTTCGAATCCTCTCCTCGGAGCCAATTTTTTTTGTGTGCCGAATTAGCCCCAACTTCGATCTTTTCCCGCTCTGCCTCTATGTTCGCAGATGCTAGTAAATTGAAGGGTTTTCGCCATTCCTCAGTTATTTTTCCGTCCGCCAGATAGCAGTTCGAAAGTAGAAATTTGAGCAACTTGCCAAAATCCAAATATCTTGTACAACTGCCGCGGTTTATTTTTTATTTCCGATATACAGCCCATGTCAGAAGAAGAATAATGCCGGCCAGCACTATGATTCCCATGTGAAACTGACTTTCGCCGGTGCCTGAGCTTGAGCTTGTGCCGGTCTCTCCGGCTTCCGATTTATCATCGGGCTCCATAATGAACAGGAAACCCAAATCGGAGTCGTAGGCGGGCATGTTACCCACCAGGTTCGGGTGATTGAAACCGGCGCAATAAATGTAATAAGCTGTTTGTTCGGGATTTTTCAGGCTGTAGCGGTATGTGTTATACCCGGCCGCCGGGCACACCGTCGTTGTATCCAGATATTTGGGAATCAGCTCAGCCAGTGATCTGGGGTAATGTTCCCCGTGATCGGCGGCATAACGGTCGAGGACATGGACCAGGTTGCTCAGGTTCGTCTGACAGGCACGGCTCTCTTCGAGAGGTGTTGCCGCCGCCCGGCAAAAGCCGGAAAAAAACAACGGCAAAAATAACAGGCAAATCCAGACCGCAGATTTAAGTTTCAAATTATCCATAATATCGAATTTTCCAACAGCTTTTCCATCAGCCGTAATTCCTGTTCACAATACCCTTCTCCGAGGTTGTCTGAAAAATCAGATTTTCTTGTAGGGGTCGGGTTTCCCGACCCGCCCAGTCTCCAGTTGACCCACCCCGCCTGCGGCACCCCTCTCAGGAGGGGAATTGTTGTAGCGTAACTCCGTGGGATGGATTGAAATTTTGGAGAGACTTTTTTAGACAGCCTCTTCTCCAAAACTCTCCCCGAAAACCGGGCGAGAAACTCCCCGCCCGGTTTTTTATTTTCCGCCCGGCAAGCTGATTATCTCATTCCCACCGCGTGGGATTGCCCGCTCATGGTCAGCATCAGTGTACCGGTGCCGACATCCCAGATCCGGGCGGTGCTGTCCATGGCTCCAGAGGCCAGTTTCTTCCCATCGGGCGAGAACGTTACCGAGGTTACTATGCTGCTGTGTCCCGTCAAAGAGGTGATCTGCCTGTGAGTTTTGATATCCCATATCCGGATGGTGCTGTCCAGGGAGCCGGAGGTCAGAAGCCTGCCGTCGGGCGAGAAAGCGATTGAATACACGTCATCGCCGTTGCCTTTGAAAGTGGCCAGCAGGTGGAAGTTCGCGGAATCCCACAACTTTACGGTGCCGTCAAAAGATGACGAAGCAATAAGCTTTCCGCCCGGTGAATATCTAACGGAGGTTACAGGCCCGCCATGCCCGACCAGTGTGGTTACCAGGCCGCCGGTCTTCACATCCCAGATCTTGACGGTGCTGTCTTCCGAGGCGGAAACTACACGCTTCCCGTCAGGCGAAAAGTCCACCGCCGGGGTTGAATCGCTATGCCCGCGCATGGTTTTGAGAAGTTTGCCTTTCTCTACGTCCCAGAGCCGGACGGTATCATCACAGGAACTGGATGCAATAAGCCGGCCGTCCGGTGAAAAGGAAACCGAATTGACATCCTCGGTATGGCCTTTCAAAATCGCCAGACCCTTCCCTGTAGCCGCATCCCATATCCGGATGCTGCGATCCAGGGAAGTGGATGCCAGTTTCTTCCCGTCAGGCGAGAAGGCAACATCCTTGACGGTTGCATCATGTCCCTTGAGGGTATGCAGCAGGCTCCCGGTACCGGCATTCCATATTTCCACGTTAAGAGACGCGCTGGTGGCCAGCAATTTTCCGTCAGGCGAAAAGGCAACCGATTTCAAATCATCGGTACGACCTTTAATGGTATATAGTATCCCGTTTCCCGGTTTCCCGACCGATTCGGGAGCGCAGACCGCTTCAGGAGCACATACCTTTTCGGGGGCACATAATGTTTCAGGTGCACAGGTTGACTTGGGAACAACCTCGGGAGCACAAACTGATTTAGGAACTACTTCGGGAGCGCAAACTGATTTAGGAACTGCATCAGGAGCGCAGACCGACTTGGGAACAACTTCAGGAGCGCAAACAGATTTAGGAACTGCTTCAGGGGCGCAAACTGATTTGGGAACAACTTCAGGGGCGCAAACAGATTTAGGAACTGCTTCAGGGGCGCAAACTGATTTGGGAACAACTTCAGGAGCGCAAACTGATTTGGGAACAACCTCAGGAGCGCAGACAGTTTCAGGTGCACATACCTTTTCGGGGGCACATACCGTGGTTTTATAATCGGTGCCGGCGGAAGCGAATTTCCTGCCGTCGGGAGAGAATGCAACAGATGTAACTTCACCTTTGTGCCTGGCAACCGTAGCCATCAGGCGGGGGTTGTCATCCCCGGCGCTCCGCCCTAAGAATTTTCCGATAATATTATGGAAGAAATCACTGACAGCGGAGTAAATGCCCAGGCCCTCGGTGTTGATTACCTCGAGCCTGCCGGTGGAATCTCCGGCCAGGATACGCCTGCTGTCGGGAGTGTATGTGATGCTGGTTACGGCGCCGCTGCCGGTTTTGATTTGAGCCACAGGAACGTCCCACCTGGAACTCCATATTTTGACAGTTCCGTCGCCGGAAGCAGAAGCGATCTCTTTGCCGTCGGGAGAGAACTTTACAACGTTAGCGCCGTCTTTCAGCCCTTTCATCGTATTAAGCAGCCTGCCGCTGCCGGTATCCCATATCTTTACGGTGCCGTCTGCGGATGCCGAGGCCAGCAGCTTCCCGTCGGGCGAGAAATCCGCCGAATTGACTGTGTACTTATGACCTTTCAAGATCCTTATCAGTTTCCCGTCCCCGGCGTTCCAGAGACATGCCGTGTTATCGTTCGAGGTGGAAGCGACAAGCTTACTGTCGGGAGAGAAACAAACCGAGGTTACCCCGGCGGTATGCCCGGTGAGGGTTGTAATAAGTTTCCCGCTGTCCTTTTCCCATAGCTTGACGGTATGGTCTTCCGAGGCCGTAGCCACCTTTTTCCCGTCGGGCGAGAAAGCCACCGATTGTATTGACCCGGCATGACCCATCAGTGTCATAAGCAGGGTGCCGCTGTTGGAATCCCATAATTTCGCCGAACCGTCGGTGGAACCGGTCAGGACCTTATCACCCGTCGGGGAGAAATTAACCGATGTAACAGGGCCGGTATGACGCCCCTCGGAATTGATAAGGATGCCGAAGCGCCGATCCTTAACCTTAGTGTAGCCGGTGCCCGGCACAGAGGCGATATAACGCCCGTCGGGAGAAAAAAACGCCGCGACGACTTCAGTGTTATGCCCCTTGTAAGTATTTATCAGCCTGCCGGTTTCTACAACCCAGGTTCTCACCGTATGATCCTTGGAGGCTGAGACCAGGCGCTTCCCGTCGGGCGAGAAATTGAGATCATAGACCCTGTCCGTATGGCCGGAGATGGTTCTCAGCAGCCTGCCGTCGCAGGAATCCCAGAGGCGCAGGAGCCGGTCCCCGGAAGAGGTGGCTATGTACCGGCCGTCAGGCGAAAAGTCCATCGCGGTAACTCCCTGGCCATGGCCTGAAAGTGTGAAAAGCAGTTTGCCTTTCGTATCCCATATTCTTCCAGTTCCATCTTCTGAGGCGGTAGCAACCCTCTTACCATCAGGCGAAAAAGCTACCGAGAGTATATCGTCCTTATGGCCGCTGAGGGTAGTCTGCAATACGGCGCTCCGGCAGGCGTCTTCGATCTTATATAGACGGGCTACATCCTCGCAGGAACCGATCAATAAAAGCTTCCCGTCAGGAGAAAATTGAATGGAAGTAACAGCATCAGTGAAACCCACTATTCTGAACTGCTCTTCTCCCTTCAGGTTCCAGATCCTGACAGTTTCATCGTCGGCGCCGGAAGCTAGATATAAACTGTCGGGGGAGAAGGCAACCGCCGAGGCATCGACTTCGTGTCCTTTACAAGCTGCGGACAGCTTACCCGTCGATGCGTCGTAGATACGTATTACAGCATCGCTGGAAGCCGTGGCCATCCACCGGCCGTCCGGTGAATAAGCCGCCGAAGTTATCTCCTCCGACGCGCCTGCCAGCTTGAACCGGAGAGCGCCGTCGGAAACGTTCCTTACACGGACATCGAAATCCTGAACTGCGGCAACTCCCGGCACCGCCAGGAAGAAAAATAATAAAAGTGTTATAGATAAATAAAGAATGATAGGACGGCGGCGGAGTTTTTTCATAATAAAACTCTCCTCTCTCCATGTAAAAAAATAAAATAAACCGACTGTATTTTAAATTATAGCGAAACATAAAAGTAATTGCAAGTAAAATACTCAAGATTATAAATATCCTGTAATAACGAGCATTTTCAAATCTTAACAATTTTTGTAATATTTTTAAAAATATATTATAATTCAAACCGACTACTTTTAACATAACCGAAGAGGTGAAGTTTTATTGGAACCGGGATTCCATCGAAAAAAAATCCGTGAATTCGCCGCCCGCTATTTCCAGGTGAAGCTCCTGGAGGGTTTGATGGCAGGGCTATTTTTCTCTTCGCTTCTTCTCCTGGCTTATCTCATCATGATATGGAACTTCCGGCTCCCGCTCTCTCACAAGTTTTTATTCCTAGCGTTACTGCCTCTGTTCCCGGGCATAATCCCGGCATTCCTGGAGCGTCCTTCAACCCTGGCGATGGCCCGTAAGGTAGATGAACGGGCCAGCCTTGAAGACCGTTTCTGTACGGCACTGGAAACCGCCGAAAGAAGGCGGCCTCCAAACCCTGTTGAAACAGCACAGTTAAAGGACACGGCGCTTGCCTTGGAAGGGATCCGGGCAGTGAGCATATTTCCATTTCATCTCCCGGCGGTAAGCCGGGGACTAATAGCTACAATACCTGTCATCCTGCTGATTTTAGCGGCACATTTTTTTGTTCCTCCGGTTCAGGATAAACAGGTTTCGCCGATGGCGGCCGGGCTGGCCCGGGCAGCCGATGAACTGGACTCCCGCTTTGCCGGAGAAAAGAAATCCCCGCCGATTGGAAATGCTTCGGGAGAATTAAGGCGGCTGGCCCAAAAGCTGAAATCAGGCCCCGAATCTTCAACTGCCGCCTCTGAATTGAACAGCATGGAGCATAAGCTTGCCGGAGAATCCCGGGCACGAGCCGAGCTGTTCAGGAAGCTTGAAAAGTCGATACAACATCTGGAGAAAAATGAAATCAAACTGACCGAAACGGAACTGGCCTCAATGTCCGGCAAAACCGGCCCGGAAATGCGTGCGCCGCTCCTCTCAGCACTGGAGGCGCTGAAAAACGATAATATCAATAATGCCGCATCGATATTGAAACGCCTCGCCATGATGCTGAAGAAGGAAGAAAAAGCCCTCGAAGATGCTCATAACCGGCTTGCCTCCTTGAGAAACGGGACAAATTCCGCCAATCCGGAAACATCCGACCCGAGAACGGATACAGGAGGGGGCATTGAAAAAACGGGAGGCAAAACTACAACGCCTCTGTCCGGGAAAGCAAAAAGAGAACTGGCTGAAGCTTACCGGCGGATGACGAAAGCGCCCCGGCAAAAAGATGAAAGCATATCCCGGGAAAGCGGCAACCTCGGGTTCTACCTGGACAAACAGCGCAAAGCCGAGGAAGCGGTAGAGCGGGCTTACATACCCCCGGAATATTCGTACCTGGTGAAAAGTTATTTCAAATCTATCGCTCCGCCGGAAAACGGGAAACGAAAGGAAGAATGAAATGGATATTGAGAAAGAAGCACGGGAATTTTGTGATACAGTTGCGGCCATCCGTAACGAGGCGTCCAGGGTATTCGTAGGCGGAGAACAACTGGTGGAGGAAGTGCTCATAGCTCTGGTAGCAGACGGTCATGTGCTGCTGGAAGGAGTGCCGGGACTGGGCAAGACCCTGCTGGTTCGAACCCTGGGCGGAGTCCTTGATCTGAGCTTTAATCGAATACAATTCACGCCTGACCTGATGCCCGCCGACATCACCGGAACCAATGTAGTCATAGACGGCAAGGATACCGGGAGATCGTTCCATTTCCAGCCCGGGCCCATTTTTGCAAACCTGGTGCTTGCCGACGAGATAAACCGGGCCACCCCTAAAACACAGTCCGCCCTGCTGGAGGCGATGGAGGAATACCATGTTACGGTGATGGGAGCGCTCCATCCTTTGCCGGAGCCGTTTATGGTACTGGCCACTCAGAACCCCATCGAGATGGAAGGCACATATCCTTTGCCGGAGGCCCAGGTGGACAGGTTCTTCTTCAAGGTTCTGATGGAATACCCGGCTCTTTCCGAGCTGGTGGCCATTGTAGATATTACAACGGGGGAGCCGGTGGAAAAACTGGAACCGCAGGCGGATGCACCCGGGATCATGAAGATGCGCGCCCTGGCCCGGAAGGTGCCTGTGGCGGAGCACCTCAAGGAATATGCCGCCCGGCTGGTGCTGGCGTCTCACCCGGAAAACCCGGAAGCCCCGGTCATAGTCCGGGAATTTGTACGCTACGGAGCCAGTCCCCGTGCTGCCCGCGCACTGATTTTGGGCGCCAAGGTAAAGGCGCTGCTTTCCGGGAGGTTCAACGTCAGCCATAGCGACATTGAAGCGATTGCCCTCCCTGTCCTCCGGCACCGCATATTGCTTAATTTCAGGGGAGAGGCCGAGGAGGTCGATACAGACAATATCGTCCGGGAGTTGATGAAGGAGATTGGCAGTGTACTCAGGTCATAAGAATATGAACCGCTTTTTCAAGGCGATTCTGTTTATAATATTTTTTTCACTGGTCGTATCCGGATCTTTAGCGGCTGAAGTGCGAATCACCGCCCGATGTCCACTGGGGCCATATTTCAAAGAAGGCGGCCCGCTGCCGGTTATGGTAAAAGTTACCGGGGACAGGAACCTCAAAGCCCGGCTTTATCTCAGGTATTCCCCCGAGCCGGGTAAACGCCCCGTAGTGAGCGCAGAGTTCACCATCCATAAAGGCGAGACACGACGGGTCTTTCTATGCGACCCGAATCCCCTTGCGCTTTCCGGTTCCGGGATCTCCGTTATCCTGGAAGGTGAGGGGAGGGAGCTTGCCCGGGACGAACTCAACCTCAAAGCTCTTGAAAAAAAGGATCTCCTGGCGCTGGCGTTTACTTCAGGCGGCAGCGGCGGTTACGATTACCTGGAAAACTTGCCCGGCTACCGTACCGCTCCCGCCGTCAAGGTATCATACCCTGACCCTGCCTATCTCCCTACTCATTGGGCCGGTTACCGGGGTGCAGACCTTGTCATACTTGAAGACCCGGATTTTCTTTCCCTGGACCCGGCACGCACAGAGGCCCTCCATCTATGGACAGCATCAGGCGGCACATTGTTATTGACAGGGGAAGCGGGAAAAAGCGGCGTCCCCGGGGGTTTCCTGCCGGTAAACCCTGATAATATCGGAATGGGCCTTTTCAGGCATCGTGAATTTAAAGGACAGGTTTTTTACCTGTCCGGATCGCTTTCGGCACGGAGCCCGGTTTCTTCCGCCTATCGCGGGCGTGCCTGGGAAACGATGCTCAATCTTATTTCAGAAAGCAAATACCAACCCTTTAAACCCGGGCTTTCCGACATTATAAGGCAGAAGGTTCAGTTGTCCGGGGGGATTCTCAATATTCTCTTATGGGTTCTTTTCTTTTATATTATCCTGACCGGGCCGGTTTGCTACATGCTGCTCAAACGCTATAACCGGCTCATCTACGGCTTTGCCGTCATACCAATAGCAGCGCTCCTTGCCTTCGGCATAACCGCCATGCTGACAGCCGGAACCAGGAGCCAGGGCGGCTCCGACCGGCAGGTAGCCTATCTCATAATGGCCCCGGGATACCGGTTCGCGGCGGCCGAATCCATGATGGAAGTAAACTTCACCCGTAAGAGCAGCTTTCAGATCGGTAGTGCCGACACTTCCGGTTTCATAGAAGAGATGGAGCCTTTTGCCGACTCCCCCGGAAAGATAACCTGGGGTGATCAAGGTATGAATATCCGGGATATTGTCATAAACCCATATAACCCGGCATCTTTCAGGGTTCGCTGGTTCCCGGAACTGCCGGGCGGCATAATAATTCAACTCAAATACTCCGAAGAGAAAGTTTCCGGGTTCATCGAAAATAAAACAGGCCTCAACTTATCGGGCTGTCATATCTTCATCGGACGGCGTGTTACACAGGCTTTTTTGCTGCCCCCTGGACGTTACAAGGTGGATTTGCCACTATCCCCCTCCCAGTCTCAGCCTTCCGCCATGCTGGACTGGCTGCTTTCCAACATCCCGGCGGATATGCCCGATACGGATAAAAACGACTCGCGGGAGCGGAATGCAGCCATGGTGAGAGTCGCCGAATCGCTTTATCACAACTCCAGGGAAGTGCCTAAATTACTGTCAGGCTGGGCGGTGCCAGGCCCGGCGGGGGCCGTGACGACTGTCGGGAAGGGAAGATCCCATTCACAAACCCTGGTGCTCGTCAACATGAAAAACGAAGACCGCGATGTTATTTTTACCATGGCAAATAAAAGGGAGGGCGCTCTGCCATGATCCGGATTGAAAACCTGACAAAAATCTACGACGGGAGCGTTTCTCCCGCAGTATCCGGCCTCACCCTTACAATTGATCGCGGGGATGCTTTCGGCTTCATCGGGCCTAACGGGGCCGGAAAAACCACCACGATGAATATCCTGGCGACACTGCTTAACCCCACCTCCGGCCGGGCCGAGATAGGAGGCTTCGATGTAAGCGCTCATCCCGAAGAAGTACGCGCCCTCATAGGCTTTGTACCCGAGGAATCGGGATTTTACGAGAACCTCCCCGTATGTGAATATCTTGACTTTTTCGCCGGTATCTGCCGGAAGGATGCCGGGGGCCGACGCCGCCTGGTGGAAAGATCCCTGGAGCTTACGGGCATGGAGGATCTCAGGGATCATTATATCAACACTCTCTCCGGCGGTTACCGCCAGAGAGTTTCACTGGCCAGGGCATTGCTCCATGACCCGCCGGTGCTTTTGCTGGATGAGCCTGCAGGCAGGCTCGACGCCCGCGCTCGCATTGAATTGAGGACTCTGTTGAAAAATCTGGTGAATGCGGGAAAGACTCTTTTCATCTCCTCTCATATTTTATCGGAATTATCGGATCTCTGTAACAAAGTGGGGATCATCGACAGGGGCAGGCTGCTGGCTTCCGGCAAGCCGGGAGACCTGATGCGGAATTTGCACATGTTGAACAGGGTGAAGGTGCGAATCCTGGGCGGAATGGACCGTTTCGAAAAAATCCTTGCAGATGACCCCCTCGCCGGGAAACCTGAAAAAGATCAGGCAGGCATTCTCCGCTTCGACTACAGGGGAGACGCCACAACTCTGAATGCATTACTGGAAAACCTGATACGGAATAAGGTGGCGCTTGCCGGTTTCTGGGAGGAAAGGGCTGGACTGGAAGAGTTGTTTCTTGAGATAACCAGGCCGGAGGAAGCAGATGGGAAATAATATAAAAGAACTTCATGCTGCAATAACACCTGGTCTGCGGAACCCCGTGCTATTAAAAGAGATGCGTACAGGGGTCAGGGATCGTTTCCCGTTTATTTTCCTTACCCTTTTCCTGACAGCGGCGGCCTGTGCCGTTTATTTCCTGATAACTTCCGCCTTGGGGACTGTTTCCTCACAGGGGGGGATACAGGCGGCGGCCCCGTCGGCGCTGCGTGCGGCATACCATACTCTTTTTCTGCTGGAAATGGCTCTTTTGATTTTTGCCGCGCCTCTTTTGAGCGCAGGAGCAATCTCGAGGGAACGGGAGCAGCGCACTTTACCGCTCCTGCTGGTAACCCGGCTGCCGGTGGGGGAGATAATCTCAGGCAAGCTGATCTATACCCTCATCTGCCTTTTATTGCCTGTTGCCGCCATAATGCCGATAAACGGCTTTTTCTGGCTCATCGGCATAGTGGGAGGCCGGGAAATGTTCGGCGGTCTCCTTCTCCTCGGAGTGTGCTCCGGTCTTGTCGCCGTTTTGGGCATCTATTTTTCAACCCGCTCCAGGCATACGATAACCGCCCTGTTTTATACTTACGGAGTATTGGGCGCCTTAACGGCGCTGTTCTTCACAGCGCCGGATTTTTTCAAAGGGATAGAGTCCATCCCTCTTTTCGGGATCGGTATCCCGGCATACGCTCTCCTTGTGATTGACTTTTTCCTTATCGGAACTTATCTTTTTCTGGCATCCGTATCTTATCTTCGCACCCGGAAACCGGGGGCAGACCTGTTGATCCTTTTTCTCTTTTATGCTATTAACTTACTGGCAATTTCCGGGCTTGTCGCCCGGCATCTCGTCCTTATGCCGGACCCGGAGCTTCTGCCCGGCGCAGGCCGGTTCTGGCTCTGCCTGACAATGCTTAACCTGGCGCTGACAGGGGTCTTCGGCATGGCTGTCTCCTGGAAAAAGAAATCTCTGCCGGGCCGGTTATTTTCCTGGATCCCCATCCTGCTTGGGGGTGCCTCACTTTTATCCGGCGCAGTTTTTATCAACGCCGGATTTTCCTGGGAAAAAATCCTCACATGTGCCGCCGTCCAGTTTCTGTACCCGGCCGTCTTTCTTATGGCGGCACAACGATTTTCAACGTGGGGAAAGCGGCGGATAAATTTCCTTTTGATTTATTTTCCGCTGTTTCTCAGTATAAGCTTCATCCCGTATCTCTTCATTGCTTCAGGCTCCTTCCTCCACCGGCTTTTGGCTTTGAGTCCCCTGCTTTCCATTCTCTCGATCTGGGAAAAAAATGCCTCGCCGGGGGAAGTCGGTTTATATACGGCTTCTTTCATCATCTACTTTATTTTATGGCTGAGCCTTTCGCTGACGCCCGAAATACGGAAGGAGGAGCGTTGAGATGGCGGATCTGCTGGAGCCGGAGTTTCTGAAAAGCCTCCAGAAGCTTTACCTCCTTATACGGCGGGCAGGTCCCGGTGTATTGCCCGGCAGGCACCCGAGCCCTGCGCGGGGCCGGTCGGCGGAATATGCGGACTACAGGGGATACACCCCGGGAGACGACCTACGGTATATCGACTGGAACCTTTATGCCCGCATGGATAGGCTGATGCTGAAACTCTTCAGCGATGAACGGGAAACCAGCCTTTACCTTGTAATAGACTCTTCCGCCTCTATGGGTTGTAGTCCCAGAAAATTTTCTTCAGCACTTCGGACAGCGGCTGTCCTGGCCTACATCAGTCTTGCAGGGGGAGACCGGGTGAGCCTCGCGTCAATTGCCGGAAAATTGAGCGGGTACCTGCCGCCCATGCGCGGCAAAGCGGCAATCAAACGCTGCCTGACTTTCCTGGATGAGCTAAGACCCGGCGGAGCTACCGGGCTTTCCGGCTCCCTGGAAGAATTCTCCGGCAGGCTTCACCGCCCGGGACTTGTAATAATTTTGTCCGACTTCCTCTCGGAAGAAGAATTCTTTACGGCGTTAAAAAGGCTTATCTATATGAAGAACAGGCTCTTCCTGCTACAAATACTCGGCGAGGACGAAATTTCCCCGCCCCCCGGAGAAGATATCACACTATCGGATTCCGAAACCGGTGAAAAACGCGACCTTACAATGTCGGTAGATATCATGGCCGCATACGGAAACGCATTGGAAGCCCATACCGGAAAATTAAGCGAGTTTTGCATGAATACCCGTTCAGGGTTCTTCAGGGCCGGGACCGCTCTCCCCCTTGAGAAAATCATACTGGAATGCTACCGGCAGGCCGGGGATATTTCGAGGGCCGTATCGTGAGTTTCCTCCGGCCTGTCATGCTCTGGTGGCTGTTGGTTCTTCTCCTTATGATTTTATTTTATTTTTTCCGCCTTTACCGGGAGGAACGGCATGTAGGATCGCTCCTCCTGTGGAAGCGGGCATGGGAGACAGCCGGGGGTGACCATATAGGCCGCAAGCTCCGTTTGAGCCGCCTGCTCATACTGGAATTATTCATCGCCCTGCTCCTGGTTCTGGCCATGGCGCGGCCTTTCCTGGTATCATCCGGGAAAGTCCCGGCGCGGGAAATGATAATTATCCTGGATGTTTCGGCATCCATGAAAGCCATTGCCGGAAATGGCGGAAAGAGCCGTTTTGAAAAGGCCGTAATGGCGGTACAAAAACTGTTGAAAGGCGCTCCTTCCGGATCGCAGGCGATGCTGATTGCTGCAGGACTGCGCCCGGTTACCCTCCGGGGATTCTCCGGCGATCTGAAAATTATATCGGAAATCCTTGAACGGGTACGGTCTGAGGACAACCGTGCCGATCTTACCGCCGCAGTCCGGCTGGCGCAGGCATCTCTTCGAACACAACCGGAGGCCGTGATATATGTATTCACAGATGCCGCGAAAAGTGAACTGGGAATGAACAACCTGCCGCCGTCGGTACAACTAGTGCGCATATCAGGCAGGGAAGCGCCTGAAAACCTTGCCGTCACTACTTTCAATATCCGACCGGACACAGGAGGCGGCGGGAAATTTTTCTTAAAAGTGGAGAACCTGTCTCCTCCGGGAACACAGGCTCGTGAAGCAACCCTGGAGATAAAGATCGGTTCGAGGAAGATAAGGGAGGAGCGGTTCAGCCTTTCTCCGGGGGGGGCGAAGCCCTTTATTTTCGATCTTCCCAGGGTGAGGGAGGAACAGATCCTTGAGGCCAGCCTCAAAACGGAAGATGCCCTGGCCCTCGATAATACAGTCCGGGCGGTTATTCCAGGGCATAAAAATAGGGATGTGCTGCTTACCGGTGAAGAAAACCCGTTCCTTGAAAGCGCCCTTGCCCTACTTAGCGAATACAACGTAGTAAAAGACAAAGCGCCCCAAAATGCAATTCAGGTGATTAACGGAGGCCGACTGCCGGCGCTGCCTCCGGGCGGCTCACTTCTGCTCAATGTTATTTTGCCTGAGGGTTTGATGCAGGAGGAAGACGTTGTAGCAGGCCGTTTTTCCCCCCGCTGGGACGAGACGCACCCTGTCAGCCGATTCCTTAACATGGCTCCTTTTTCGGTTTTCCAGGCCCGGAAGCTGAAGGTGAGTTCTTCTCGGACGCTTGCTTCTGCAGACAATCTTTCCCTGATCTGCGCACTGGAGAAAGGAGGGAGCCGTGCCGTTACGGTCAACTTCGCTCTTGAGGATTCGGATCTGCCCCTGAGTCCTGCTTTTCCTATCTTCCTCAAGCAGGCGCTGGCATGGCTGTCAATGGAGGACCGGGATACAGCAGGTCCCGGCATGATAAGGACAGGTCAACCTATCCCGTTGTATTTTGCCGGGCAGGGTGAAAAGCTGCAGGTGATGACCCCCGGAGGTGAAAATTGTGAATTTACCGCCGGGCCTTCTCCTGCCTATTACACGGATACGCATCAACAGGGCATCTATACATTTAAAGGTAAACATGCCGCCTGGAAAACGGCGGTCAACCTGCTTGACCGTCAGGAATCAAACCTTGCAGTGTCCGATAATTCAAGCGGGGAGTCGGTGGTTTCAGGGGACGGCATTAAAGCGGAAACAGGTATCTCAGGTCCGCCGGGGGGGATGATCCGGGAGTTGTGGTGGGTGTTCGTCCTTGCGGCTTTACTCTTACTTTTCGCAGAAACCATATATATCATCATGCGCCCGGCGGGGGGGAGGAAGCAGGCATGAAAGGCTTGACTTTCTCTTATCCCTGGATACTGGCACTGCTGCCGGTTTTGATTATAGCCGGCATCATCCAGTACCGAAAGCTGCCGGGACGCCGTATGCGCGCTTTCCTGGTGCTGCGTTTTCTGGGTCTCATGACCCTCGTCGCGGCCCTATCCTGCCCCATGATCCTGCTTCCTGCCGACAGGACGGCGGTCATTTTCCTGGTGGACTGCTCGGCAGGCATGGGAGGAAGCTTTCGGGAATGGGCAGGGGATGTCATTAAAAAAGCGGCCGCAAAAAAGAAACCGGATGACCGGATCGGGGTCGTCCTGTTCGGCAGTGAGCCTTACCTGGAAAAAGTTCCTGGTGAAGACGGGATCGGAAAATGGGAGGTGCTTCCCCCTGGTGACGGCACGGACATTGCATCTGCATTGACACTTGCAGTCTCCGCCTTCCCCGACGGGTTCCAGAAGCGGGTGGTGCTGCTGTCGGACGGGAGGGAGACCACCGGCAGCGCCGTATCGGAGGCTACCGCCGCAGCATCCATGAATATCGAGATATGGTGTATGCCCCCCCCGGAAGATAATTTTCCCGAGGCTCTGGTCGAATCTCGCTGGAGACGCCCCCGGCATCCCCGGCGGAAGAGGAGCCGTTCCTTCTGCGTATCCGTCTTCACAGCACGACGGATCAGGAAGCGTCTCTCAAGGTAACCCGAAACGAAAAAACGATCCTTGACCGCAAGATCCGCCTCCGGGAGGGAGAAAACCTGGTTCCTGTCCCACAGCGCCTGCCACGCGAAGGGATCTACAGGTACGAAGCCGATATTTTCCCGGCCCACGACCGCTACCTCCAGAATAACCGCGGAGAGGCGGCAGTCGTTGTTGCCGGGAAGCCCGGTGTCCTGTATATCACAACTTCGGAATCTTCCGGGGAAAAGTTTATTTCATTGCTTGCCCGTAATGGGATCCGGGCGGTTTCATGCGGCCCTGAGAGCATCCCTTCGGACATGGCGGGCTTCCTGGCATATCAGGCCGTTGTTGTCTCCGACACTCCCAGCCGGGCATTCAGCCGGGGAGGGATGGAGAGGCTCCGCCGGGCGGTGGAAGATCTCGGGGTCGGCTTCCTGATGTTCGGCGGCCCGAACAGTTACGGGGCCGGGGGCTATCACCGGACTCCAATCGCAGACATTTTACCCGTGAACCCCGATCCTCCCCATGATAAAGGCGCTCTGTCCCTTTTAATGGTAATCGACAGTTCTTCCAGTATGGCCGAAGCATCGGGGGATCAGGCAGGCGGGGCGATCACCAAGCTGGATCTGGCCAGGCAGGCCGCCCTGGAAACATTGAAAATACTCTCGCCGACCGACAGGGCAGGCGTGTTAAGCTTTTCAACACGTCCCGAATGGGTGGCGGGATTACGATCCGCCGGGGATATGGAAATTACCCATGAAGCCCTGAAGGGACTTCGTCCCGGCGGCGGCACGCGCCTTTATCCCGCGCTTCGCCAGGCCGTCGATACTTTAGCCGGAGCCGGTACTCCCAGGAAACACCTGCTTGTGCTCTCCGACGGAAAGACAGAACCGGGCGAATTCGGCGGTCTCCTTTCGGAGGCGAACCGCCTCGGCATAACACTTTCGGCGGTTGCCGTGGGGCAGGATTCAGACCGGCCTTTCCTTTCGAGCCTTGCCCGCCGGGGCAAAGGCCGATACTATTACACATCCAGCGCAGACCGCCTCCCCCGTATCTTTACACAGGACGCCCTCCTGGCCGCAGGGAAGCCCATCCGGAACGAACCTTTCCGGGTGAAACGCGGTATCCCGGATCCTCTCACGGACGGTTTTCAACCTGAGACGGGGCCGGGTTTATCAGGCATGAACCGAACAAGCGCACGCCCGGCCTCACATGTGCTGTTGTCCGCCGAAGAAGGGGGCGAGCCGCTCCTCGTAACAGGCAGGGCAGGTCTGGGAAGCACAGCGGCTTTCACCGCTGATGACAGGGGGGTCTGGACGCGTGATTGGGAAGGATGGGAGCCCTGGGAGAAATTGAAAGTCCGAATAGTAAGAGAGATCCTGCGTACAGGCGGCGGGACAGGCAAATCAGGGCTTCAGGCATCGGTGGAAAGTGAAAAAGATAAGGCTGTCATAAAGGTATGGGTGCAGGGTCAAGACGGCAGCTCTCCCGGGCATGACCTGGATTTTCTCGACCTTGCCGCCAGGATCTCGCCGCCGAAAGGAGACCCATTTACAGTAAGGCTTCCCCAGTCGGGGCCGGAGGAATACACCGGATCATGGACACCCGATATTCCCGGAACCTATATTGTTTACATCGATACGCCAGTGGGCAGCTTGAAGAAAATCTACAACATGCCATATTCCGGGGAGTACCGGAATTTCTCTCCCGACACGGGCTTGCTCTCCCGTCTTGCCGAACTGACAGGAGGCAGGGTGCCGGAAAAGCGGCCCGACTTCTTTGCGGCCCCGAAGCATCCGGCCATGTTCCGGCGCGATGCGGCGGTTCCCCTGGTTTTGCTGGCGCTTCTTCTTCTCGCAGCAGACCTTGCGGTGCGCCGTGTTACAATGCCTCTTAAAGGCCGCCCGGCGGATGGAAGAAAAGAGGCTTTCTAAAACGCCGGATTTTCTCGTAGGGGCGGGGTTTTCCCGCCCGTAAGGTTTCTGGTTTCTTATTGATTTAACCGCAGAGAGCGCGGAGATTTGTAGTGTTTTTGTTTTTCCGTGGTGACGAGCTTCAGCCTGAAACCTACATATCAGCAAAACAAGTCCCCCTTTAAAGGGGGATGTCGCACAGGCGGATCTATCGCCATAAACTGCACGGCTCCCGGCAGGTGAGGGACGCCGGATATAGAATTCCGCCAGGGTCATGACGAAAGATTTTCTCGAAGAAATAAAAGAATACAACACACGCAAATCCGTGCCTGATGCTGACCGGACAGCCCTCCTGGTTATCGACATGCAGAGGTATTTCCGGGCCGTCGCATCCCGCGTGCTCGATAACGTCAACAGCCTCATCGATGCATGCCGGGCGAATTCCATACCGGTGATTTTCACAAGGCACGGCCATAAGGACACAGCGGCTGACGGGGGCATGCTCGCCGAATGGTGGGGAGACCTGCCGTCATACGGTTCCCCGGAATGGAACCTGCTTGACGGCCTCCATGTTAAAGACGGGGACGCCGTTATAGACAAAGACAGATACAGCGCGTTCATGAATACGGATCTGAACGAGAGGATACAACGGGCAGGCGTTAAGAACCTTATAATAACTGGCGTCCTGACCAACTGCTGTTGTGAGACCACCGCCCGCGACGCATTCATGCGGGATTACAGGGTGTTTTTCGTATCGGATGCAACAGCCGCCGAAAACGACGACCTCCACTGCTCCTCATTAAAAAATCTCGCATATGCCTTTGCCTATGTTGTAAGCGCTGACGAATTATGCAGGCAATTAGCAGGCGGAGTCAGGACTGTGGATTAAAATTGCCCTGGAATTTCTAGTATTTTCTGGATCCTGGATAAAAGAATATAAACGTTTCAAACACGGGGATAGACAATTCTTTGTTCTTGGTTGATAATATTATCAAGGTTGCTTTTACTCATTGTTCAAGGGGGGGAGAAATATAACTTGTTTAGCATTGATTTATATAAATTAATAAAAGATATAGGAGGATTAATAGGCGTTAGAGAAGATCTTATTACGTTACTATTTATCATTGTTATTTTAGGTTTCATGATATATTTAGGAGTTAAAATACTCGTTGCTTTCATTGCCAAAGATACAATAAAAATAGGAGGTATTGGAGGGAAAATTATTACGTTACTGTTTGCCGTTTTTATCGTAGTTTTCATTTTATATCTAGTTGTTAAGCCTAAAGACCTCTCCGTTGCTCCTGTTTCAAATCGGAATGATTTAAGAATAAGTCCAACCAACGTAGATTCTTCGTATGGAAGCAAGAGTGTTGGATCTGCAAGAATAAACGATATAGAGTCTCCAAGCTTTTCAAATACTTTGGAGAATAAAACAGATATAAAATATAATAATATATATATTAATAATTATTATATATTTCGTAAAACCACGATAAATATTCCATGCTCGAAAGATATAATAACAAGTGATGAATATAGCATGGAACTTAAAGACTCAAAAGCAATATTATTAGACCCTAAAAATGCAAATACTTGGCTTGACAGGGGAAATATCCTATTGGAAATGGGTAAGATTGATGAGTCAATTAGATGCTATGAAAAAGCAATGAATATTGATCCGTCAAATATTGAAGTTTTAAATGGGTTAGGGTGCTGTTTGTTTGAAAAACAAGAATATAATGAGGCTTTTAAGTGCTTTGATAATGCTTTATTTTTCAACCCGGAATATGCATTGGCTTGGTATAACAAAGGCATTATTCTAGAAACAAAACAGGATAACCAAGGAGCTATAAAGGCTTTTGAAAAAGCTGTTAATTTATGCAGGAATCAGGGCGATAAGGATTTAGAACTTTCAATAAAATCAACACTTGATTCTTTGAAATCTTATGAGGATGACATATGGGACATTCAGAAAAAACATGGGATGTAAAAAATTTACGATCAAAATCACTAAAAATTTATTTGATCGTTTTTGTTTTCTTCGTATTTGTTTTCATTTTATTAGGGGAATCTTTTGCTATAAATCTAAAAAAAGGCATAGATTTTTATGATAATAAAAACTATGAAGAATCTCTTTTATTTTTTGATGAAGCCCTAAATCAAGAACCGAATAATATTGAGATATTATACTACAAAGGACTATGTCATAGGCGTCTTGGACAATGGGAAAAAGGTATCAATTGTTTAGAAAAGTATGTTAAGCAAAATTCTGAAAATTATAATGCTTGGAATAATTTGGGCGTTATGTATTATAAGGTAAAAAGATATGAAGATGCTATTATAGCCCTTAATAATGCTATTAGAATAGAGCCGAAAACGGCAGACCCATACGTGACCAAAGCCTCAGTGTTATCAAGTCAAAAAAATATGCAGAAGCATTAGAAGAACTAAATAAAGCATTGAAAAAGGAGCCATTTTATTATACCGCAGATTTAAATGTTGGCAAATTATATTTGCAAGAAAAAGAGTATGATAAAGCATATAAATACTTCGATGCTATGATAAAAAAGTATGAGAAAATACCCCTAACAGAAAGCTGGAAAGCCGAGATAGAAAATTATCAAGGTATGGCTCAGTTGTTTTTGGGAAATAATGATAAAGCTATAACACTATTCGATAATGCATTTAAAGATTCTAATAACCTATTATTTGACGCTAACATGAATAAGGTAGCGGCATATTTACAAAAAAACGATCCTCAAAAAGCTCTTGAAATTTTAAATGAAAACAAAGAACAATCAGGAGATAAATATAGTTTTTACAATTATGAGGGTTGGTGCCAACTCAAGCTTGACAAAATAGACAAAGCAATAGAAAGTTTTGACAAGGCAATTAAAAAAAATCCGCGAAGCTCAACTTTATATAATAATAAAGCCATAGCATTGGAATTGAATAAAAATTATAATGAATCTATAAACAATTATGAAATAGCATTAAAATTAAATCCCGACAACATATTAGCCTTAAATAGTTCTGCTCGCTTATATTATTTGCTTGGGTTGTTTCAAAAGGCAAGGGAGAATACAATGAAAGTTAAAACTTTAGACCCAGCTTCTTGGGCTTTCGAAATTAGTGGATTAATTGAATTACAGGATGGTAATTTTGAAAAGGCTATGGATATTTATGAGGAGGTATATTCTAATAATCCTGGTAATTTTGATATGGTTTTATATAAGGCTAATATGTTGTCGGGATTTATAGAAGGCAATGCCAAATTGGACAATAACATAAAATATAAAAAAATAATACAGATGCTAGCTGAATTAAAGAGAGCAGAAAGATTCTCCAATATGATCTCGTAGGAGTAGAATCTTGTTATTATTCTGGTTATTATAATTATAAGTTAAAAAATTAGGTAATTGCCTAGAATTTGATCCCATGATAAGGTGGTGTCATGGAGATCGAAGCTTATGAGGACTTGATTCGTAACGAGTCGGTGGCTCGAAAATACTTGTT
>JAMCWD010000061.1 GCA_023475345.1 Chloroflexota bacterium
GGCCTGTGAGAACTGGGCGCAGGCACTGACCCTGTCGAAGGCACCGCGCTGGGCATCGCGATCCTGGAATACCTTCACAAGAAAGGCGCGCGCACGCTGGTCTCTACGCATTACGGCGAGATTAAAAGCTTCGCATCGCATTACCCCGGCGTCCAGAACGCCGCGATGGAGTTTGACGAGGACACGCTCCAGCCTTTGTTCAAAGTGAAAATAGGCGTGCCCGGCCGTTCATGCGCTTTCGAAGTGGCGCGCAGGCTGGGGATGAGCGAGGACCTTGTTCTCAGGGCGCGGGATTTCATGAAAGCCGAACATCTGGCGCTTGAAGACCTTGTCAGGAGCGTTGAGCGTGAGGAAGAAGCGCTGAGGCATGAGCGGATTAAGGTCGAGGAACTCCGGCAAAAACAGAACGAAAGCCTCGAGACTATAAGGGCCGAGAGCGAGCAGGCCCGCAGTCGGGCCGCCTCCGAACTGAGGGATTTAATCGATGAGACAAAGCTGGAACTGAAGGAGATAACTTCGGGATATCGCGGCATCGCGCTGCCCGGCAAGAAAAAACTTACAAGGAAGCAGATGAAAGAAGCCGAAGATCAGTCCAGGACACGCATGGACGAAGTGATAGAAAGACTTGCGGAAAAGACCGGTCTTGAAATAGAAAAGCCGGAAACGGTTCATGATCTTTCCGTGGGCGATATCGTTGAGGTTCCTTCCATGAAGCAGAGGGGCACTGTCATAGGCATAGATGACGGCGATCGTATTGAAGTGAGGATAGGGCAGTTCAGGATGTGGTTCGGAGGAAGCGACCTTGTAAAAGTTGAAGTCTCTTTGACCGGCAATGAGGAATTCGACGAATTGAGAAGGGAGAAGGTCCTGAATACAAGGCCGGAGTTGAACCTGCGCGGGCAGCGTCTTGAGGAAGCGCTTGAATCCCTGGCAAAATATATAGACGACGCCATGCTTGCGGGCCTCAACTCGTTCCGCGTCATTCACGGCAAAGGTCAGGGGGTGCTGAAGAAGGCGGTTGGCGAATACCTGGAGAATAACCCCTGTGTGGCCGATTATCATCTGGCCGATACCTCCGAGGGAAGCTGGGGAGCAACAGTGGTGAATCTTAAATGAACAATAATAATAAAATAGTTTTGACGGTGATGGCCTGCGATACGACAGGCATCGAAGGCGGCTCGGAATATTCCATGAAGTTCGGCCGGGATATCTGCATCAAGGTCAAAGGCGCTTTCAGGATGTCGGTGGCCGCGGCTTTGAGCCAGTTCCTTGAAGAATACGGAGTCTCCGTAACATCTATCGATCAGGCTGATGAAGGCGATTGTTTCGCCATGATAATTTTCGGCGATATGGGAGACAATATCGTCAGCCTGGACCATTTAAGGACAGTGCTTGCCGAGTGGGGAAAGCAGTATGGCGCAAGCATAAAGATCCAGAAGGATGATCTTTTCAGGTACATGCACAGGATATAAAAATGCGGGCCGCAACAAGGCCCGGGTTCCGAGGTGGCAGACGTGTGGTTTACAACCAGGGAGATCCTGGAAACTATAAGGATGATCGAGCTTGAGCACCTTGATATACGTGCCGTCAACATGGGCATCAATATTTCAGATTGTTCCGATCCCGACATAAAAAAAACCGCAGAAAATGTTTTCAATAAAGTCGTCGATTGTGCGAAGGATCTTGTCCCGGTGGCAGAACAGGTTTCCGCGGAATACGGGGTGCCGATAATGAACAAGCGGTTTGCCGTAACCCCGGTGTCATATATAGGCGCATCAAGCCATGCAAATTCTTATTTCCCTATAGCGGACGCCATGGACAGGGCCGCACACCGGGTCGGCGTGGATTACGCGGGGGGCTTCTCCGCTTTCGTTCATAAAGGGATCCAGCAAAACGACAGGGTGCTAATGGATTCCATCCCAGAAGCGTTGTCCAGGACTGAAAGAGTCTGCTCATCGGTTTCGGTGGCGTCCAGCAAGGCCGGGATCAACATGGACGCCGTCCTTTACATGGCGCGCATAATCAAGGAGACCGCCGAAGCAACCGCTGAATGGGGCGGTGTCGGTTGTGCAAAACTAGTAGTCTTTGCCAATGTTACCGAGGATAACCCGTTCATCGCGGGCGCGCTCCACGGCTTCGGCGAAGGTGATTGTACCGTCAACGTCGGGATAAGCGGCCCCGGTGTCATTAAGGGCGTGCTTTCGCGGCTGAAGGATGCCGACCTGGGAGAGGTGGCGGAAGCGATCAAGAAAACCGCGTTCAAGATAACGAGGATGGGGGAGCTTGTAGGGAGAGAAGTATCAAGAAGGCTCGGTGTTTCGTTCGGGATAGTCGATCTTTCCCTTGCGCCCACGCCCGAGCAAGGGGACAGCGTTGCGGAGATCCTTGAAGAGATCGGGCTGCAGCGTTGTGGCGCCCCCGGCTCCACTGCCGCGCTGGCCCTGCTTACGGACGCCGTAAAAAAAGGCGGGGCAATGGCGTCGTCATCGGTAGGCGGCCTTTCCGGCGCTTTCATTCCTTTAAGCGAAGATATGGGCATGGTGCGTTCCGCTGAAGAAGGCGCCCTTACACTCGAAAAGCTTGAGGCTATGACCTCGGTGTGCTCGGTGGGACTTGATATGATAACGATCCCCGGGGACACGCCGGTGGAAACTATAGCCGCTATAATAGCGGACGAGATGGCGATAGGTGTCGTCAATAACAAAACGACAGGAGTCCGGATAATACCGGTTCCTGGCAAGGTCGCCGGAGACCGTGTCCAATACGGCGGCCTGCTTGGGGAATCCGTTATAATGCCGGTCAGCCGTTTTTCCCCGGAGCGATTTATCAGAAGGGGAGGGAGGATCCCGCCTCCCGGAAAGTATCTTGGCAATTAGCCAGGTGAGGCCCAGGTGAAGAAGACATCGACTCATAAAGGGTATCCTGATAATTTCATTAAGTTCCTCGGAACTGCAGGCGCGCGCTTTGTAATGATCAGCCAGTTAAGGTCTTCTGCAGGGACGTGGATAACGCTTGAAGGCGAAAACTTTATGATAGACCCCGGGCCGGGAACTCTCGTCAGGGCGGCAAAGAGCAGGCCGCCGCTTGATCTCCGCAAGCTTGACGCGGTGATACTGACGCACAGGCACCTCGACCATTCCGGCGATCTCAACGTTACGGTGGAAGCCATGACACAGGGGGGCTGGACAAGGAACGGCGCCGTGCTTGCCCCGCCCGATGCTCTGGACGGCAATGACCCGGTCCTCCATGAATACTTGAGAAGCTATCCCGAAGAGATCCTGACGATGAAAGAGCAGGGTTCATACGATATCGGCGATCTCAAGATCGAGACTCCCTTAAAGCTCCGCCATGGCGTCGAGACTTTCGGCCTGAACATATACAGGTCGAAAGAAGACGAGCGTCCCCTGATTTCTCTTGTTCCCGATACGCTCAATTTTCCGGGACTCCTCGGCCATTTCCCCGGGAAGCTGCTTATATTGAATGTCGTATTGTCGCACGAAGTCCCGGGCAAAAATATCGATCACCTGAATTTTGACGAGCTTGCCGGGATGCTTGAAGGCAGGGAATATGAACTCGTAGTGCTGACGCATTTCGGAATGAACATGATAAAAGCAAAGCCGTGGATACTGGCGGAGCGGCTTTCGGAAGAAACAGGCATCAAAGTTGTTGCGGCTTCCGACGGCCTTACGCTTGACCTAGATTCGATCGGGCATGACGCGGACGGCGGCGCTTTGCATAAAACCGAGAACGGAGAAAAATAAAATTATGAAATCCGGGAAATCAAGCCGCAGGAATCAAAATGATTTCCACGATTTGTCCAAGCAGCTTCTCTTTTGCGCCAACAGGGGACTTTTAAGGATTGAATTTTTAAAAGAAGTTTTGAACATGATAATGGATTTTTCTCGTTGTGATGCGGTCTCGTTATGGCTTGAGAAAAGCGGCAGGCAATTTCGAGCCGAGTTGATTGAAGGCAAAGACAGAATATACGACTATAAGGCAAAGTACTTGAATAACGCCAATGGAAAAGATACTTCTTTATGTATGGACAGCGACCCGCTTGTAGAAAAATTATGTTGTGATATTATTTCGGGCGATTATGATCCTGCTCTTCCTTATTTTACCGAGAGGGGGAGTTTTATCAGCGGCGATTTCGTCGGGGAGCCCGGCCTGGAATCTTATTTAGAAAAGGTTGAAGATCGGAATTTTAAAAAAAGGCACGGCTCAATTCTTATAATCCCTGTTGAGGTGGGCGATATCAGGGGGATACTACAATTAAGAAGTAAGATGAAAAATTTTTTCACCAGGGAAGAAGCCGGGTTATTCGAAGGCGTGGTCGAGAACCTGGGGGTTGCCCTGACCCACCGCCGGGCCCAGTCCGAGCTTCGCGAAAGGGTGAAGGAGTTGACGTGTCTTTACGGCCTTGCAAGGGTTATGGGGAAGCCGGGGCTTTCCCAGGCCCGGATTTTGCAGGATACGGTCGAATTGCTTCCTCCTGCATGGCTCTACCCGGACAATGCCGCGGCAAAGATAATATTCGACAGCCTGCCTTACGAAACGCCGGGCTTCGAAGACGGCATTTGTAAGATGTCTGCAGATATAGTCGTCGATGGTGAAAAAAGGGGAACGGTCGAGGTGGCTTATAATGAGGAAAAGCCCCTGCTATATGAAGGTCCCTTTCTTAAAGAGGAGAGAAGCTTGCTGGACGTGGTGGCGAGGGAGATTTCGCTGTTCCTGGAACGCAAGCAGGCTGAAGAAGAGAGGGCCGTGATACAGGATCAGTTAAGGCATGCCGACAGGCTTGCAAAAATAGGCCAGCTTGCGGCTGGCGTCGCTCATGAACTGAACGAGCCCCTTGGCGGGATACTCGGCTTTGCACAGCTTGCCAAAAAAAATGAAAACATTCCCGAACAGGTTGACCGGGACCTTGATAAAATAATAACCGCTTCGCTGCATGCCCGCGAAGTCATCAAGAAACTCATGCTTTTCGCAAGAGAGATGCCGCCCAGGAAAACACGGGTCAACCTGAACAAGGTCATCGATGAGGGTCTTTATTTCCTTGCATCACGCTGTGCAAAGACGGGGATAGACCTGGAAAAAAATCTCGACCCGGACCTGCCCGATATCACGGCCGACGCTTCTCAGTTGCACCAGGTGCTTGTAAACCTTTTCGTTAACGCGGTACAGGCCATGCCTGACGGCGGCAGATTGACGATAAATACTTCTCATGACGAGGAGAACGTTTCGCTTATCGTTAAAGATACCGGCACGGGGATGACCCCGGAAGTAATGCGGCAGATTTTCGTTCCCTTCTATACTACAAAGGATGTCGATCTGGGGACGGGACTTGGATTGCCTGTAGTGCACGGTATCGTATCGTCACACGGCGGGTTCATCAGGGTTGAGAGCGAGCCGGGGAAAGGCTCCTCATTCGAGGTAAGGCTTCCCATCAAGGGACCGCAGGATGCCGATGAAGGAGGTATCGATGGGGAAAAGTGATCGTAAAGAAAATATTTTAGTCGTGGATGACGCTCCGGATACACTGGAAGTAGTACAACGGAATCTTTCGGGCAAAGGCTATCGTGTTTTCACTGCTTCCGACGTCCCGTCCGCTTTGAAGCTCCTCGATACCATGCCGGTGGATCTTGTCATAACCGATCTTAAAATGCCCAGGATAAGCGGGCTTGATTTGATAAAGCATGTGCGGGAGAATATGAAGGATACCGAGGTGATAGTGATTACCGGTTACCCGTCGATTGAAGGCGCAGTAGAGGCGGTCAAGACGGGCGCCGAGGAATATCTTACCAAGCCGTTTACCGATAGCGAGCTTTTTATAGCGGTACAGGATGCCCTGGATAAATTGCATTTAAAAAGGACTGCCGGGGGCAGGATGAAGCTCCCCGCTGCGCCTTACGATATAATCGGCGATTCGAAGCCGATGCGCAAGATATTCGACGCCATTGAAAAGGCGGCGTCAACTTCGGCGACTGTCCTGATAACTGGGGAGAGCGGCACGGGGAAAGAGCTTGTCGCCAGGGCCGTACATTATAACAGTTCCAGGGCGGCGGCGCCGTTTGTGCCTGTTAATTGTGGGGGTATTCCTGAGAATCTTCTTGAAAGCGAGCTGTTCGGCCATGTTAAAGGCGCTTTTACAGGCGCGGTCGATTCACGGGCGGGATTTTTCCAGACCGCCGACGGCGGCACGATTTTCCTTGACGAAATAAGCAATACCGGCCTTTCCATGCAGGCCAAGCTCCTGAGGGTGCTTGAGGATAAGGAAGTCTGTATGGTGGGATCGAGCAGGCCCAGAAAAGTAAATGTCAGGATCCTTGCGGCGACAAATAAAGATCTGATGAACCTGGTCGGCAAAGGGCTGTTCAGAGAGGATCTTTTTTACCGCCTGAACGTGATCAGGATAGGGCTTCCGCCTTTGAGGGACAGGGGGGACGACATCCTCCTCCTGATGCGCTATTTTACGGAAAAGTTTGCCGGGGAACTCGGCAAGCCCGCGCCTAAATTTTCGGATGACGCTCTGCGTACTTTGAAAAACAGTTACTGGCCGGGCAATGTCAGGGAACTGGAAAATTTGATATACAATCTGCTTATCATGAATGACGAGCCGGTCTTAGACATGCCGGATCTCCCATCCGGAATGCGTTTCTCCGCATTGAGGGACACCGGCCTGTACCGGACCCTCGAAGAAGTTGAAACCGAGTATATAAGAAATGTTCTGGCAGGCGTCGATGGAAACAAGACAAAAGCAGCCGAGATCCTCGGGATCGATAGGAAGACATTGAGAGAAAAAATGAAAAAGATCCCGGATGCTTCCTGATTGGTAAATTAAGTCGGTTATATAAAAAATGGGGAATATCCCCCGTCCGGTTCAAAATTCCCCGGCTGATTTTAGCACACCTGGCTTAAAGCGCTTCCCCCCATTAAGATCCTTTATTTTTAATTCTGGCAACCGGATTGCTAGATTTTAATCGATTAGCTGGCTTTTAGCCGGAGGAGGAATATTTCATGGATACTGCTCAAACCAGGAAAAACTTTCAGGAAGTCTTTATTGCTCCTGAAAAAAAAGTTTACAGAGGCCTGTGTTCTGCATGCATGAATAATTCCGGTTGTACTTTTCCGAGAAACTCGAAAAGGCCGGTGTTGAACTGTGACGAGTTTGCCGAAGCCTCACTGCCCAGAATGAAATTGACAGGCGCCGGTGTTCTCGAAGCGGTTAATTCCATAGTCAGATCCATACAGATCGAGGAGAGCAATACATTTGCGGGCCTTTGCAGGACATGCAGGCTGAACGGTACATGCGAATACCCGAAACCGGAAGGCGGCGTATGGCGTTGTGAAGACTTCGAATAAGAAGCCGCGGGAGTTTTTAAATTCAATTAAGGCACCAATTTCAATAATTTATATTTAATTTCGAAAGGAGTGTTAACCAGGTGAAAACGGCAAATAAACCCAGGACATCCGGATCAGGTACGAAAAGAAACGGGGCGGCGGCAAACGGGAAAAAAATGCCTGATGTAAACGGGCCTGCCGGTGACGGCAAAAGGCCCAGCCTTTATGCAAACGTTATAAAGCAGTTTGATAAAGCCGCTGATATGATGAGGCTTGACGGCAATATCAGGAAGATCCTTGCTTCTACAATGAATGAAATCATTGTTAATTTCCCGGTAAAAATGGATGACGGCAGAATTGAAATCTTCAGAGGTTACCGGGTACAACATAACGATGTGCTGGGGCCTTTCAAGGGAGGTCTCCGTTATCATCCCGCTGTAAATATCGACGAGGTCAGGGCCCTTGCCACCTGGATGACATGGAAGTCAGCCATTGCAGAAATCCCTTACGGAGGCGCCAAAGGCGGCATCCAGATAGATCCGTCCAGACAAAAATATTCGATTAACGAGCTTGAAAGAATTACCAGGAGGTTCACTTTCGCTCTTGGCAATAACATCGGCCCCGAATATGATATCCCCGCTCCCGATGTTAATACCAACCCGCAAATAATGGCATGGATTATGGATACTTATCTCCAGATGATGCCGCCCCATGAACGGCAGCGTTGTATTCACGTGGTTACAGGCAAGCCTATCAAATCAGGCGGCAGCCTGGGGCGCGATAAGGCAACCGGGCAGGGAGTGGTTTATCTTATTGAGAGGTGGGCTGAAGAGCAGGGTTTTGATCTTGACGGTTCCACTTACATCGTCCAGGGGTTCGGCAATGTAGGCTCGTGGGCCGCAAGGCTTATGAAGCCACACGGGGCAAAGATGGTAGCTGTTGAGGATGTTGCCGGAGCCTTGTACAACCCCGAAGGGATAGACCCGGACGACCTTATCGCGTATGCGAAAGAACACAGCGACATATTCGGTTATCCCGACGCAAAGCCCATAGATCACATGGCTTTCATGGGCACGAAGGCTGATATTTTTATCCCCGCGGCACTGGAAAGTCAGATTACTGCCTTAACCGCGCCGATGCTCAAAGTCAGGCTCGTTGCAGAAGGCGCCAACGGTCCGACTGACCCGGATGGGGACAGGATTTTGCTTGAAAGAGGCATTCACCTGATTCCTGATATACTCTGCAATTCCGGAGGCGTAATAGTCAGCTATTTCGAATGGCTCCAGAACAAGAGAAGCGAGTTCTGGGATCTCGATGAAGTCGATGCGAAGCTTAAAAAGAAAATTGTAAGCGCTTATGAAAGAGTTCAAGGCGTCGCCCATCATTATAAGACCGACTGGCGGAATGCGGCATATATAGTTGCCCTGACCCGCCTTGAAAACGTTTACAAGGAACGCGGCATATTCCCGTGATCGCCGACTGGTACAAGGAGTCTATGTTCCTCCCTCCTGAGGCATAGACCCCCTTTTTCTGGGGCGGGGAAATCCCGCCCCTTTTTTTGTTATAAATGAGTGTCGAAAAGAACGGCTTATAGCGCAGGAATTAAGGGAAAGCCGGTTTATGCCGCTTAGAAATTTCAGAGCCACTTATTCTTTTTGAAATTATAAAACATAAAACCGCCGATG
This sequence comes from Chloroflexota bacterium, assembly GCA_023475345.1. GTDB lineage: Bacteria > Vulcanimicrobiota > JAMCWD01 > JAMCWD01 > JAMCWD01 > JAMCWD01. Next base: position 9,027 of record JAMCWD010000061.1, read on the forward strand.
GAGAGCATGATAAGCCACAGCACCGGGTATGACCAGCGCCATTCCAGCTCCGGCATGTATTTGAAATTCATGCCGTAAACCCCGACGATAAAAGTAAGCGGGATAAAAATTGTTGCGATTATCGTCAGTACCTTCATGATCTCGTTCATCCGGTTGCTTATGCTGGACAGGTAGATGTCAAGCATCTCGGAAAGCATATCCCTGAAACTCTCCACAGTCTCTATTATCTGTATGGTATGGTCGTAAATGTCCCGGAAATAAATTTCAATATTACTTGAAATTAAATTCGATTCGAGCCGAAAAATCCCGTTGATCAGTTCTCTCATGGGCCAGATGGATTTTCGTAAAACTATCATGTCTCTTTTGAATGTGTGTATTTTGATCGATGTTTTTACCGAGGGGTTCATAACCAGTTCTTCCTCGACATCCTCAAGGCTTTCTCCTACATCCTCCAGGATTACGAAATGGTTATCCACAATGGCATCCAGCAGGGAATAGGCAAGAAAATCCGCTCCCATTTTTCTTATGCGTCCTTTCGCGCTGCGCAGGCGCTCCCTGACAGGATCGAAAAGGTCGCCTTCTCTTTCCTGGAAAGAGATCACAATATCTTTTTTCAGGATTATGCTTATCTGCTCGGAGGTGATCCTGAATGTTTTCTTGTTGTAATACAACATTCTTAAAACCATGTATATGTAATCGCCGAAATCTTCCATCTTCGGACGCTGGTCGGTGGTCAGGATGTCTTCGAGCACCAGCGTGTGAAGTCCGAAGCAGTCTCCCAGCTTTTTTACGTTATCGATATTGTCAAGCCCGTCGATGTCAATCCAGGTAACTCTGCCGTTATTCTTATAAGGAAGGCATTCTTCGATTGTTTGGACCTGTTTTTCTTCGAAGCCGTTTTCATCGTAATCTATTATCGAGATCTTCATAGATTCGGTTTTTTTATCCCCGGTGTACACGAGGCTGCCGGGCGGCAGGCCTGTTTTTTTAGATCTTCCGATCGTATGACCCATCAAAATATAATCACCTCAATCTTCTGCGGAGACGTTGTTTGACCGGGTATTGTTTTTTGCATCAGGCTTTTTCCTTGATTTATTGATTTCTTCTTACGGCGTAAATATCCTCCGAAGGCGTAATGCCGGGAAAAGGATTATGGATTTTTAGCATGAATTGTTTTATAATTAGTGAAATGTGAGGGTGGATTTTTTTAATTAATCGGGTCTGAAAAAAATTAACCGCCGAAGGAAGAGGCTAAAAACAAAATTAATTTATAGCAGATCGCAAAAATTATTAAATTATCTTTCGAGGGAATCTGCAAAACATGGAAAAGAAAGAAAAATCAAATTTTATAACATCCAATAAAATTATAGTCTCGGGAATAATCCTGGCATTATTTTTTTGGTTTTTTGAATCCGCCGCAGATGCCTTTATTTTTCACAAGGGCGATTTTGTAAGCAGGCTGTTTACTTTATCCACTCATGAAATATGGCTGAGGGCGCTTGTTATTGTTTTGCTTATAGGTTTAAGTGTTTATGCCCAGGGCATTTTCAAGGAGCGCAAAGCACGGGTAAAAGCACTTGAGGACGTTTATCTGGAACTTGACCAGATATTCGATACGGTTGCGGACGGGATGCGCGTTATTGACAGGGATTTCAAAGTGATGAAAGCCAACAGGGAGATTGCTCAACTGGCGGGCGTAAGAGTGGAGGAGATAACCCAAAAAAAGTGCTATGAAGTTTTTGCCGGGGACCGCTGCCATACTCCCGAATGTCCCATGGAACAGATAAAAGGCGGCAAGGAGAGGGTCGAGTACGAGATTGAAAGGACGGATGTCAGGGGGAACAGGATACCGTGTATCGTTGTCGCAACGCCGTTCAGGGATTCTGACGGAAACCTTATAGGGATAGTTGAGGATTTTAAAAATATCGCCTCCAGGAAACTGGCGGAAGATGCTCTCAGGAAAAGCGAAGAATGGCTTTCCACAACTCTCAACAGCATAGGCGACGCGGTTATTTCCGTTGATTTGAAGGGCAACGTTACGTTTATGAACCCTGTCGCCGAATCGTTGACCGGGTGGAAAAAGGAAGAGGCCGCGGGCAGACACGTCGATGAGATTTTCAATATAATCGTCGAAGAAACGGGCGAGCCTGCAGAGAACCCGATAAATGTAGCTTTAAGAGAAAAGAAGGCGACTTCTTTTGCAAATCATACGATCCTGCTTTCCAGGGAAGGAGAAGATATTTATATAGACGACAGCGCGGCGCCCATTATTCACGAAAATGGCGATATGATCGGCGTGGTTATGGTATTCCGCGATATCACCGAAAAGAAGATAGCCGAACGGGAGATAAGACGCTCGAAAGATTACGCCGAACTGATTTTTCATTTGAACCCCTATGCATCGTTTACGGTGGATAAAGAAAGAAGGATCACGGCATGGAATAAAAAAGCCGCCGGGGTTACCGGGTATAGCGTAGAGGAAATGATGGGCCATAAATGCACATTATTTGCCGAAGATTCCTGTAAGGATTTTTGCGGTCTTTTTTCGCCTGAAGTCGATAAACCCATAGTGGGCTCAGAGTGTGTTATCCGAACCAGGGACGGGAGTCTGAAGATAATATCGAAGAATGCAGATTTTTTGAGAGATGAAAACGGTGAAATTATAGGCGGTATTGAGAGCTTTGAAGATATAACCGAGAAGAAGCGTACCGAGCAGTCGCTTGTAGATTATCAAAAAGAGCTTACTTACAGGAACAGGATAGCCGACATTTTTCTTACAACATCCGATGAGAATCTTTATAATGAGGTACTTAAAGTCGTTCTCGAATCGATGGACAGCAGGTTCGGCCTTTTCGGCTTTATCGATGAAAAGGGGGATTTTGTCTGCCCCTCGCTTACAAGCGAGATATGGGGCATCTGCAACATGCCCGAAAAAGATATCGTGTTTCACAGGGAGAAATGGGGAGGGATCTGGGGGAAAGCTCTCATTGAAAAGAAAACATATTGCAGGAATGAAGCTTTGAATGTGCCCGAGGGGCATGTTTCTTTAAGCAGGGCGCTGATAGTTCCGATTATATATCATGATAATCTTATCGGCCTGATAGCGGTTGCCGACAAGCCTTCGGATTATGATGAAAAAGACAGGATATTGCTGGAATCGCTCGTGCATAAGATCGCGCCGGTTCTTCACGCGAGGCTTGAAGGCGAGAAGCAGGATAAAGAGCGAAGGCGGGTGGAGCAAGCTCTTTTAGAAAGCGAAGAAAAATACAGGCTGTTATTTGCCAGTATGAATGAAGGGGTCGTTCTTCATGAAATTTTATACAATGCCGACAGGAAGCCGATAGATTATATCATTACGGACGTGAACCCCGCTTCCAAATCAATCCTCGGAATAAAGCCTTCCGAAGCCATCGGAAAGAAAGCCACGGAGCTTTACAGCGTTGAACCGGCTCCCTACATCGAGATCTATTCAAAGGTAGCAGAAACCGGGGAGCCTGCTGCTTTCGAGACCTATTTTCAGCCGATGGAAAAGTATTTCAATATCTCGGTCTTTTCTCCGGGCAAAGGGCGGTTCGCTACGATCTTCTCCGATATCACCGAGCGTAGAAAGGCGGAGGAAGCTCTAAGACAGAGCGAGGAAAAGTTCAGGATACTTTTTGACGGCTCCGGAGACGCGATCTTTATCCATGATCTTGCGGGCAGGGTCCTTGAAATTAACGATACTGCGATTAAGCGCCTCGGCTACAACAGGGAAGAATTTCTGAAAATGACCGTGGCGGATATCGATACAAAGGAGTTTGCCGGAAAAGTCATGGGCCGGTTGGAGGTGCTGAAGAGATCCGGTTCGGCGGTTTTCGAAGCGGCACATGTTACAAAGGATGGCAGGGTTTTCCCGGTCGAGATCAACAGCCGCATGATCGAATATGACGGTAAGCCCGCTATTTTAAGCGGCGCACGCGATATCACCGAGAGAAAAGAAGCGGAACATGAACTGATCATGATAACTGAAGAGCTTGCCCGCTCTAACCGGGAGCTTGAGAATTTCGCTTATGTAGCTTCTCATGATCTCCAGGAGCCTTTGAGGATGGTCTCAAGTTTCGTCCAGCTCCTGGCCCGCCGCTATCAAGGCAAGCTTGATAAGGAAGCCGACGAATTCATCTCTTATGTCGTGGACGGCGCAGGCAGGATGCAGGAGATGATTAACGACCTCCTTGCATATTCCCGTATAGGCACGCGCGGCAGGCCCTTCGAGCCTGTCGATCTTAATGATGTTCTCGAAGCGGTGCTCAGGAATTTAAAGGTAGCGATAGAAGAAAGGCATGCCGTCATAAAGAGCGATCCTCTCCCAGTGGTTACCGCCGATGTCTCCCAGATGAGACAGTTATTCCAGAACCTTGTAGGCAACGCGATAAAATTCAACAAAAAAGAACCGCCTGAAGTCGGCGTCAGCGTTGGAGATCTCGGCGACAGGTGGCAGTTCGCCGTTAAAGATAACGGCATCGGCATAGAGCCGGAGTACCGGGAAAGGATATTCTCGCTGTTCCAGCGCTTGCACGGCAGGGAAGAGTATCCCGGCACGGGGCTCGGTCTTGCAATCAGCAAGAAAATCGTCGAAAGACACGGGGGAAATATATGGGTCGAATCGGCGCAGGGAAAAGGTTCGACATTTTACTTTACAATTCCAAAGAATGAGAGGAAAGCAGATGACCAGTGATTTTGACGCTAGGCCGGTTGAAATCTTGCTCGTGGAAGATAACCGGGGCGATATCAGGCTTACCATGGAAGCCCTGAAGGACGCCAAAGTAAGGAATAATCTCAGTGTGGTCGAGGACGGTGTAGAAGCCATGAACTTTCTGAGAAAGGAAGGCAGATATGCCGGTGTTCCAACACCGGATATCATCCTCCTGGATTTGAACATGCCCAGAAAGGACGGGCGCCAGGTGTTGAAAGAAATCAAGGATGATTCCGATTTAAAAAAGATCCCGGTCGTGATATTGACGACTTCAAAGGCTGACGAAGACGTCCTGAGAGCATATCATCTTCATGCGAACTGCTATATAACCAAACCTGTGGATGCCGGCCAGTTTATAAAGGTAATCGGTGAGATTGAAGAATTCTGGCTGACTGTTGTAGAATTGCCGGGGGAATAATTATGTATAACGACAGTATCGAAATCCTGCTTATCGAGGATAATCCGGGGGATTCGAGATTGATAAAAGAGATGCTCGCGGAAGACCCCGGCGTTGCTTATAAAATGGAACATGTAACGACTCTTTCGGCGGGAATGGAGCTTATGGAGCGGCATGTTTTTGACGCGGTTCTTCTTGACCTGGGGCTTCCCGACAGTGAGGGACTGGAAACACTGAAGAAATTGAGAGCCGCATCCCCCGATATGCCGGTCGTGGTGCTTACCGGCATTGATGACGAATCGGTAGGGACAAAGGCCATCCAGGAAGGGGCTCAGGATTATCTTATCAAGGGAGAAGTTGATAATAATTTGCTGGTGCGATCCATAAGATATGCCATAGAACGCAACAGGATCATGATCGAACTGGAAAATACCCGGCAGGAACAGATCGGGATGAAAAACAAGTTTTTCTCTTATGTATCCCATGAATTGAGGTCTCCTCTTTCCGGGATACACGGCTTTGCATCGATCCTTGTTGACGGCCTGCTGGGCGAGCTTACCCCGGAGCAAAAGTCGTGCCTGGAAAGCATGCTTAAAGGATTAAATCATATGCAGGATATACTGGGCGAGTTATTACAACTATCCCGCGTTGAAATCGGCGGGCTTAAAGTTGAGCAGAAACGGACCGGGTTGTACGATCTGGTCAAGGAAACCATCGATGCGCTTAAACCCGTTTTCGATGCCAGAGGCGTAAATGTAACGCATGGCAGGTTTGACGAGATCCCGGATGTTTATGCAGACCCGGTAAGGCTGCGTGAAATCCTGTACAACCTTATCGATAACGCGATAAAATTTACGCCGAAGGACGGGGAAGTTAAAGTATCCGCATATCGTGATGAAAGCGAACCTTCATTTGTCCGCGTCGAGGTAAAAGATAACGGCAGGGGCATCTCTCCTGAAGATCATGAAAATATTTTTGAGTATCTTTACCAGGAAAAGAGAGGCGGGGGTGGCAACGTCGGTCTGGGAATAGGGCTGTTTATCTGTAAAGAACTTGTTACGCTGCATGGCGGGCGTATATGGGTGGAAAGCGAGCCTGGAAAGGGTTCTATTTTCACATTTACGCTGCCGGTATTTTCAGAAGAGGCGGATTTCTGACAATGACAAAAATCATGCTCGTTGAGGACGAAGCGGATTTTGCCGGGAGTCTCGGCTTGATGCTGAAAGCCAGGGGCTTTGAAGTCAGCCATGCCCTGGATGCCGTCGCTGCATTAAGGCTGGCCGAAAAGGAAAAACCGGATCTTGCAATTGTCGATATAGGTCTTCCGGGATTTGACGGGATCCAGCTTGTTGACAGGCTGTTTTCGGTTACCGCCCCCAGGCGAATTCCCATTATTATAGTCAGCGGAAAGGACCCGGAAGAATACAGGGAAAAAGCCCTGAAGGCGGGCGCCGTTGCTTTTTTTGAAAAACCTGTAAAATACGAAAAGCTTCTTGAAGCCGTTACAACAGCGATTAAAGGCATGAGAAGATACAGGCTTAAAGAGGAAAATCTTTAAAATCCGAACATGTTGCCGCGGCCCGGGGACTTTCTTTACCTTCTCTTCCTTTTCCGGGAGGGCGGTTCGATTCTTTTCACCTTTGGCATTTTTTCATTATTTTGCCGGGCCTTATCTTCTTTGCTTCCAAGCATGGCCTTGACATCTTTAACAACATTGTTTTCGACAGGTTCTTCATGCCCGGTGTTTTTTTCCTCGCTCCCGGTTTCTTTATTTCCCTTACTGCCGGGAGGAAGGCCTGGAACTTCCGGCTGATGCTTTCCCCTGCCCCTCGTTATATACATGATCCAGAGGGCAAGCAATATCAGCAGGAGCACAAGGATGGCAATCCCACCTATGTATGAAATCCTCGTATCGGATTCTTCTTTTGCGGGGCCGATGCTTGCAGGCATAACTACCGTTATTTCTTTCGAATCCCCGGTTTTCAATTCGATGAGCCTTATCTGCCTTAAATAACCTTCTTTAGTTATAATTACCGTATGCTTTCCGGGAAGCAGGGTCAGCGTTATGGGCGTGTTTCCCGCAGCTTTCCCGTCGGCTTCAACCAGGGCTTCTCCCGGCACCGAACTGATCTTAAGAGTCCCGGTATCCTGGATCTTTGTTAATCTGACCTTAATAGTACGATCCTGGCCCGGCAGAATCGTTATCTGCTCGTTATAGTCGCCGTATCCTTCTCTGGTTACCCTTAACTGGTGGTCTCCCGGGCTTATCTGTATTTCGCCGCCGGCATTCCCCTTGAAGTGTGCGTCAACATATACCTGTGCATCTTCCGGGTCGGAATATGTAAATAATTTGACGTATTCGGTAGGCATGCTGAAAGAGATTTTCTGCGTTTTCCCGGCTTCGATTTCGATGGATTTGTCTATTTTGGCGTAACCATCCCTGGTGAGGGTTATTTTATGCTTACCGGATTCTATCTCCAGTGTATCGGGGGTCTTGGCGATCGGCTGGCCGTCTATTGCTATAGTCGCGCCCGGTGGCTCAGTACGGATGATAAGCGAGCCGAATTCGGGAGTCTTTGGCGAGGGAACAGGCGGAGCAAAAACTTCACGCGGGGGGGCAGGCTTTGTGGCAGGGGTTCCTGCTGGAGATGGAGCAGTTCCGGGAGAAGTCGAAGGCTTTATCGGGGCCGTAACCGGGGGATATCTCTTCCTGATTTTAACTCCCAGGTCGCTCAGCTTTTCCTCGATTGCGCTTTTGAGCCTGGTATCGCCTTCGGCAAGAGGCTGTAATTTTTCGATTTTCCCCAGTTCATCCAGGGAGGCTTCATATTCCGATTTTGCTTCTTTAAGATTATCTTCCTGGATGCGCAGTTCGGCTGCGGCATAATGTCTCTCGGCCTGCTGGCGGTAAACGCCGATAAGGCGGCTGTTGGTGGTGTTGATCTTTTCATTGGCCATTTCTTCAAGGAACTTGTCTCCGGAAGTTTTTGCATTATATGTTTCAAGCTCTTTAATATGCTTCAGAACGGATTCGTAAGAAAGCTTTGCGGCTTCATAATCAGCCTCGTTAAACTGGCGGTTTCCAAGGTTAAAAGCGCTCTGGGCATTCTGCCGGGCTATATCGGAATGGATTTCATTCCAACTCCGCGTCTCCTCCTTGCCTGCTGCAGAAGAATAAAAGAAAGTGAAAAGCATTAATAATATCAATGCCGGATAAACCGCTCTTTTCATAACCCACCGCCTTTCAAAGGCTGAAATTAATATACCAAATTATAACATAAGGCCGGGAAAATCAGCAAATACATAAATAAATAAATTCAGAATACCACGTTGACGAAAATTCAAGTTCATGCCGGGGATAACAGGAGATTTATGTGATGTTTTCGTTCTTTAGAATTATGGCGGCTTTAATGTTAAACTGGTAAAATTTAATCAGAGGTCGTATTTTTGAGTTGTCCGCAGGTGGCGGCAAAAGAGGATTGACGGTATGAGAAACCTGAAGATTGTGGTATTGGCTTTGCTGATAATCAATATAGGATTATTTGCGCTTTTAATCTTTGAGAATAATAAGGCGGCCGGGAAATTCAACCTTCATTTACAAATGAGAAGCCACGTTAAATGTGCCCCGGAAAGCGATAGATGGAAGGAAGTAACGAATGTCAGGGAATTTCCAGCCGGGGAAACGGCAATAATAATTATTGACATGTGGAACTGCCACTGGAGCAAGGGAGCGACGAGAAGGATGAACAGGCTGGCCCCGGCTATAAATGATACGATTGAGGAAGCCAGGAAAAACGGTGTCCGGATAATACACGCTCCTTCCGATATAGTTATACATTATGAAAAAGATCCTCACAGAATAGCGATAAAAAACATCCCCATGTTGGATCTGCCGTACATTGTAGATAATGAAGATTTCGTTGCAGATCCGGAGCCTATAGACGCTACGGACGGGGGCAGCGACACCCCCGGGCACAATATTGAGCGGCCCGAACGCGAACACCCGGCGATCATGATAAAAGGCCGGGATGTTATTTCCGCCGATGTCTGCGAAATCTTCAGCTTTTTAAAGCAAAATAATATTAAAAATGTCATATATATGGGAGTTCACGCCAATGCGTGTGTTATGAACAGGCCTTTCGGCATCAGGAAGATGAAAAAGCTGGGCTTCAATGTTGTTCTTGTCAGAAACCTGACCGATTGCATGTACAACCCTCAAATGCCGCCGTATGTAACCCATGAGAAAGGGACCGAGCTTTTTATCGAATACATAGAAAAATACAGGTGCCCGACAATATTGAGCGGTGATTTGATGAAAGTTTATCCGCCGGGCCTTATCGGCAAACTGTTTTTACCGAAAAACGACGGTAATAAAAAATAAATTACGGGATATAAAGTTCTGCGGTTGATTTCAATTTGCCCGGATCAAGATCAAGCCGGAGGCCGCAAAACCGGCCCCCGGCACAAAACACTGGATTGTGATATCGGCTTCTGAACCGGCCCGGGCCGGGGGATCAGGCAATCTCTACAAGCTCTATGTCGAAATTCAGGTCTTTCCCTGCAAGCGGATGGTTGGCGTCGAGCTTTATCATATCATCCGTAATTTCAGCTACTTCAACTATGAAGGTCTGGCCGTTTTCCTGTGAAATCTGTAATTGCTGTCCTACTTCAGGCTCAACGTTGGAAGGAAACTGGCTTTTGGGCACTTCGACGACAGCCTCTTCGCGGCGTGGGCCGTATGCTTTTTCAGGAGGGATTTTCCCCGTTTTTTTCTCTCCTACCGACATCCCGATAACCACTTCTTCGAAGCCTGGTATGATCTGGCCTTCGCCGATTATAAATTCCAGCGGCTCCCTGTTTTCGGAGGTGTCGAATACGGTACCGTCATCCAGTTTTCCAGTATAGTGAACTTTAACTGTGTCTCCTTGTTTTGCCTGTGCCATAATTTTTCTCCTCTCGTTTTTTCGGCCGCCGTATTTTTTATAGATTTGTCAGGGCCTTGCATGGCTAATTTTATATAAAGTTGTATTATCCTTTATTTTTAATTTGATAATTACCAGCAGCCTGATACAGTGGTGGCTTATGACATATCACATCTTTTTTTTCGTCATTTTCACCCTCGTCCGGGAGAAAAAAAGCCGTATTATTCGCCCGCTGCCGGTCCTGGAGGATCTGTTTTTCATAATTGATTGGTTTCGGAAGGAACCGCTATTCTGGTCAAGAAATCTCCATCATGCAGTATTAGAAAGAGGTGAATTTAATGGTACCGAACGATCTCAAATACACGAAGGAACATGAATGGGTCCGCATCGAAGGCGGCATAGCCGTTACAGGAATAACAGATCATGCCCAGGAAATGCTGGGCGATATAGTTTTCGTGGAACTGCCCGCCGCCGGAGAGAAAGTCGAGCAGATGGGCAAGATAGGGACGATAGAATCCGTCAAGACGGTATCTGATCTTTTCAGTCCCATATCCGGGGTCGTTAAAGAGATTAACAAAATATACATGGATCGCATGGAAGGCGCTGAAAACCCCGATTTCCATCCCGAATATGCCAACCATGACCCTTACGGGAAGGGATGGATGGTAAAAATTGAAATCTCAAATACTGAAGAAACGGCGAACCTGCTGACGCCCGAACAATATGAAAAACTCCTGGAGGAAGAGGCATGAATTATCTTCCCCATACCGGCGCAGAAATCAAGGAGATGCTTGAAGTCGTCGGCGCAGAATCGGTGGAAGAGCTTTTCTGCGACATACCGCACGGCGTCCGGTTATACGATGATTTAAGCCTCCCCGGCCCGCTCTCCGAATTCGAAATTCAGGAGCTTATGCAGTCGCTTTCCCGCCAGAACAGGCCCGACGGGGAAAACGGCTTTTTCCTCGGGGCGGGAGCATACAGGCATTTTATCCCGGCGGCTGTGGACTCCATTATATCACGCGGTGAATTCTTCACAGCCTATACCCCTTACCAGGCCGAAGCCAGCCAGGGGACTCTCCAGGCTATTTTCGAATTTCAGACCGCCGTCTCCGGGTTGACAGGTCTGGATGTGGCAAATGCCTCTTTATACGACGGAGCTTCTTCGCTTGCAGAGGCGGCCCAGATGGCGGTGATGGCTAAAGGTAAAAAATTGATCATGGTATCCGAAGGCGTTCACCCGGAATATTTACAGACATTGAAGACATATCTCGCGGGGAAGGATTATCTCGTCGAGATGATCCCTTTGAACGAAGGATTGACGGATCTTGATCAGGTAAAGGACAGGTTCCCGGAAGCCGCCGCAGTAGCGGTCCAGAACCCCAATTTCTTCGGCTGCCTGGAAGACCTTTCAGCCATTTTTAATGTTACTAAGGAAAAAGGAGCGCTGGGTATAGCGGTGATATCCGACCCTGTAACCCTGGGGTTTTTGAGGTCTCCGGGGGAATCCGGTTGTGATGTCGCCGTCGGCGAGGGACAGCCCCTGGGGCTGCCCATGAGTTTCGGCGGCCCCGGGTTCGGCTTCGTAGCAGCAAGAGCCGAACATACCAGGCGCCTTCCCGGACGGATTGTCGGCAGGACTGCCGATAAAGACGGCCGTGTTGCATACTGCCTGACGCTTCAGACAAGGGAACAGCATATCCGCCGGGAGAAAGCGGCTTCGAACATCTGTACCAACCAGGCCCTGGCGGCTCTTGCCGCCACCGTATATTTATCCCTGATGGGGCCTTACGGTCTCCGTAAAGCGGCAGAGCTTTCGGCAAGACTTGCACACCTTGCGGCTCACAGGATCTGCGATATACCGGGATTCAGCCTGTTATTCGACAGGCCGTTCTTCCATGAATTCGCCGTCAGGTGCCCGAAAGATCCCGCTGTTTTAAACGGGAAACTCAGAGATTACGGCATAGCGGGCGGACTGCCTTTGAAGAGATTTTATCCCGCTATGGAAGACGCCATGCTTTTTACTTTGACCGAGTGTAACCGTCCCGAAGAAATTGACCGGCTGGCTTCTGCATTAAGAGAGATTACCGCTTAAAGAAAGGTTTGAAATACATGGACGAAAAGACGATATTCGAGCTTTCCCGCCCCGGCACGCCGGAGATCCAGATGCCGGAGCACGATGTACCGGAGATGATCCTGGATGAAGTGATCCCTGAAAAATTTATAGCTCCTCTGCCTCCACCCATGCCGGAAGTCTCCGAGCTTGACGTGATAAGGCACTTCACAAGGCTTTCAAACAAGAACTTTAATGTTGACGCAAATTTTTACCCGCTGGGCAGTTGTACCATGAAATATAACCCCCGCGTCGGGGAATGGGCATCCCGCCTTCACGGGTTTGCCGGTCTCCATCCCTATGCCGGCTATGAGAATTCGCAGGGCGCATTGAAACTGATGGAAGAGCTTTCAGAGGATCTGTGCGAGATAACAGGCATGGACGGCTTCACGCTCCAGCCCGCTGCGGGCGCACATGGCGAATTGACCGCGCTCCTTATAACAAGAGCCTGGTTTAAAGATAAAGGCGAAGATAGGGACATCATCCTTGTCCCCGATACCTCACACGGAACCAACCCTGCCAGCGCGGCCATGGCAGGCTTCAATATCCGGCAGGTTAAATCCGACGGTTACGGCAATATCGATATCGGGGACCTGAAAAGCAAGCTTGACGATAAGGTAGCCTGCCTGATGCTGACCAACCCCAGCACGCTGGGCCTTTTTGAAACAGGGATTGAAAAAGTGGAATCTCTCGTTCATAAGGCAGGAGGCCTGTTATATTATGACGGTGCAAACCTGAACGCCCTTATGGGTAAATCGCGGCCCGGCGATATGGGGTTTGATCTGGTTCACCTCAACCTTCATAAAACATTCGCAACCCCTCACGGCGGCGGAGGTCCCGGCTCCGGCCCAGTCGGCGCGCTCGGGCCGCTGGTCGATTACCTGCCCGGAGACGAGCTTGTTGACGAAGACGGCCTGACCGTAATGAAACCCAGAACCCGTTCCATAGGGAGGGTACGCAGCTTCTACGGCAATTTCGGCGTCCTTGTCAAAGCTTATGTCTATATAAGGGGTCTTGGCGCCGAAGGCCTTGTCAGGGCTTCGGAATGTGCCGTGCTTTCTGCAAATTACCTTGCTACAAGGCTCAAGGAGGCTTTTGACCTTCCGTTTAAAAGACGCTGCATGCACGAGTTCGTATTATCGGCTTCAAGGCAGAAGAAGCTCGGCGTGAGCGCTATGGATATCGCCAAGAGGATACTGGATTTCGGTTTCCATGCCCCGACTGTATATTTCCCACTTATAGTGCCGGAAGCCCTTATGATCGAGCCGACCGAAACCGAAAACAAACAGACCATGGACGCTTTTTGCGAAGCTTTACTTGCCATAGCAAGGGAAGTCGAGGAAAATCCTGAAATAGTGAAATCCGCCCCGCATAATACTCCCGTTTCCCGCGTTGATGAAGCGGGGGCTGCAAGGAAACTGATGCTCTGTGGAATCTGAAAAAATCATAATCTTTACAAGGCCGCGCCTCACCGCCTCGATAAGCCTGACAGGGGCGAAGTGCGACAGGCTTTGCCCGTATTGCCGGGGACAGTATATCAGGAACATGTTTACTGTGGACGACCTTGATAAAATATTGTCCGGCGATTATAAAAGCGTTCTGATAAGCGGCGGATACGACAGCGAGGGCAGGATCCCGGTGTTCGAACATCTGGATGTTTTGAAAAGAATCAAAAGCGCAGGACTGAGGATCAACCTTCATCCCGGCAAGCTGGATATTTCAATGGCAGGGAAGCTTAAGGGACTCGTTGATGTAATTTCACAGGATCTGGGCGGCCTGCCCCCCGCTGAGGATGCCGAATTTTACACGGCGCTCAATGAAATTGTTCCCACCGTTCCTCATCTATTGCTGGGCCGTTGGGGAGCAGACCTTTTCGAGGAGATGGATTACCTGGAAGTCATGGGCGACCTGCCCCGGCGTCCTGACCGGCTGGTATTCCTGGTGCTGATCCCGAAAAACAGCGCCCCGCCTCCTTCGCTGGGCCGTCTTAAAGAAGTGTTCGGAAAAGCAAGAAAATTTTTGCCGGAAACCGAATTTTATCTCGGTTGTATGCGGCCGGGGGGAACTTACAGGGAAAAGCTTGACAGGATGTGTATCGAGCTCGGGTTCAGCCGCATAGTTAACCCGGCCCGCTCGATAAAAGAAGATTACCTGAAAAAAGGCCTGCCTTTCAGGGAAACAGGGGAGTGCTGCGTTTTTGATTAGGGTCTCGTCAGGCACGGCGTCCGTTCTGGGACTGAAAAAAATCAGGCAGCCTGCACCCCCTACGACGGCTTATTTTCTCGTCGGCGAACGCTGCAGGCGGTCATGTTCATATTGCGCTCATTCGAAAGATGCGACTACCGGCCCGGCTTTTCTTTCCCGCATAACCTGGCCGGAATTCGAGATAGGCGCCGTGCGCGAAGCGTTGAAGGAGGCCGAAGCCTCCGGCAGGATAGCAAGACTTTGTGTCCAGGTCTCGGATTCATACGGCGCACAGGAAGAATCTCTGGATGTTGTAAAGTATTTCCGGGCTGCAATAAGCCTCCCGATATCGCTTTCCATCTGCCCCGGCCCCGGTATAGCAGGGAAAGCGAAAGAAGCAGGCGTAACCACCCTATGTCATGCTCTCGATGCTGCTACGCCTGCGATATTCTCCAGGCACAGGAACGGGGAATGGAAAAATGTTATATCACATTTACAACAGGCTCTCGAATATTTCCCCGGAAACGTTTCGACACATCTTATGGCCGGGCTGGGAGAAACACTTGAAGAGATGGTGGATACAATGGTCGAATTGAAGTCCGCAGGCATCAGGACGGGGTTATTCGCCTTCACGCCTTTGCCCGGCACGCGGTCATCATGCGGTCCCCCGCCCGATATCGGCTATTACCGCAGGGTCCAACTGGCTCATTTTCTTATAAATAAAGGGGTTTCCAGGGATGACGCGCTTGCCCCCCCGGAAGGAATTATCAAGAGATGGGAGAAATCTTTAAGCACAGGGGAAGCCTTTATGACAAGCGGCTGCGCCGGTTGTAATCGCCCGTATTACAACGAGCGGCCGGGGGATATCCCCTATAATTATCCCGTAAAATTGGAAAAGGAAGAAGCATGGAAAGAACTGGAACTGGCAATGGCAATGAAGAAAACTTCCTGTTCATGGAAAATGTAATAGATTTTCTCGAGGCCAACAAAGAGGAGCTTGCCCGTAAAGCCACGGACAGGATATACAGGGATCTGGAATCTTATAAAAAAGGCGGCATGCCTGCCGAAGAGTCTTATGAATCGCTGCTCAAGCTGATGGAATTTATCATTACCAGCCTGAAAAGCGGGGACGTGCGTATAGAATCGCCTTTCATGCAGAACGTAATCCAGTTTGAAGAAGGCCTTGCATGCCGCAGGGTAACTTACAGGATTGAGCTGGCCGATTTGCTCCACGGCATGAGGATTTTCAGGAACGAGATATGGAAGGCGCTGGAAAGCGAATTCTGGCAGAAGGCCGATTGCCGCTGTCTTTTCAAGCTCGAAGGCAGGCTCAATAAATTTTTCATCAATCACATGATAAGCGTTTCAGTTTATTACTTACACTCGCAGGAGGAGGTTATAAGGTACCAGGAACGCGCATTGAAGAAATGGGAAGATATTATAAGCACGGCATCGCGCATAGATCTTGCAATCCCATGTAAGAACGAATTTGCGCTCGTAGCCCGCTCCCAGGCGGAAACGCTCGCCCGGCGGGCAAATTTCAATGAAGAAGAAATCCAGGAAATTAAAACCGCAGTCGGGGAGGCCGTGGACAACGCCATAGAGCACGGCAATTCCGAAAAGGGGATAAACCTTCATTACCTCATAGGAGAACGCGATTTTCAGGTGATCATCGTCGATTTCGGGAAGGGCTTCGACTCCCATGGCAAAGGCCTGGAAATGCCCGACCTTCTTGCCGAAAGAGGCCGGGGCATCTTTCTCATGAGAAAAACCGTTGACGAAGTTGAAATCGACAGCGTCGAAGGCCGGGGCACTACTTTGATATTGACCAAGTTCCGTAACCCGAAGGCGGCGGAAAAAAGCCCTGTTTAATTTTGATAATTCCCGGAAACTCACTTTCCGGTTTCCTGTCATTCCTGCGAAAACATGCTGAACAAAGATACCGGCAAAACCAAGTCCCCTTTCGTCAAGGGGGAATCAAAGGGGGTTGTCGCCCTGTCGCACAACTTGATAATTTTCGATGCCTGCAGGCTTGCTGTATGGTATTTAATCTGAACCCATGAAACTCAGAATCATCTATTCACCGGGTCATACCGCCTCTGAAAACATGGCTTATGATGAAGCCCTCATGACAGGGGTCAGGAGAGGCATCCCTCCAACTTTAAGGCTTTATTCCTGGGAGCCGCCCGGCGTTTCCCTGGGCTATTTCCAGCCTTACTCCGACGCCGACGCCGCATCCTGCAAAAAAATGGGCGTGGATATAGTCCGCAGACCTACAGGCGGGCGCGCCATCCTCCATGATCAGGAACTCACATATTCCGTCATCATGAAAATCCCCGACGGTGAAGACGGCATCCTGCTGAACACCTTCAAATATATTAATAAAGGCCTGCTTTCAGGTCTTTCCCGCCTGGGCGTAGATGCGGAGCTTGTCCCCAGGTCGTCCGGGGTTTCGCCCCGCAAAGCTGCAGGCGTCGCCGCGTGTTTTTCGTCACCGTCGGCTTACGAAGTCCAGGCAGGAGGCCGGAAACTACTCGGCTCGGCCCAGTTCAGGAAAGACGGCGTTCTCATGCAGCACGGCTCCCTCCCCATCAAGCTTGAAAGGGAAAAGCTCTTCTCATGCCTTGTCCATGAATCCGAAGATCAAAAACAGGAAAATATCCTGGAAGCTTACGAGCACATGACCTGTATCGAGGAAATTTTAAGCCGCCCAGTAAGCTGGGAAGAAGTCGGGGAATCCCTTGCCCTGGGCTGCTCCGGGGAATGGGGGCTTGAGATCGAATACGGCGAGCCTGAAGAAGATGAGATTGTATCGATGAAATCCCTCCTGGCCGAAAAATATTCTCATCCCTCGTGGAACTTGAGAAGGTGATCTGAAACCGGGGTTAAATTTAAGCATCATTAAGGATTGGAATAATTTTAAGGGAGAAACCGTTATGCCTTTGTACGAATACAACTGTAATTCATGCGGGAAGGATTTTGAGAAGCTGGTATCTTTCGATGCCGCGGAGTCCGGCGTTGCCTGCCCGGAGTGCGGCTCATCCGATGTTAAGAAAAAGCTTTCGATGTTCTCGTCCAAGATCGGGGCAAGTGCATCTGCCAGGAATTCTTTCAAGACCATGTCCCAGATCCAGTCCGGAGGCCATTCCTGCGGTCCCGGCTGCTCGTGCGGGTCGTGATTTGGCCCATTGTTGCCGGGCATGCAAATATGTCCGTTTCCTTATGGTCAAGCCCGGGCGGCGGCAGAATGGAATTTATTAGCGAGTAATGTTCGATAGAAATTTGGCGGGTGATGATTGATGCCAATTTATGAATACAATTGTAAAAGCTGCGGGAAGGATTTTGAGAAGATCGTCCCGTGCGATACTAAGGATGCCGATATATCCTGCTCGGAATGCGGCAGGAAGGATGCCCGGCGGAAGGTATCGCTTTTTGCGTCAAAGATAACCGGGAAGCACGGTGTAACGGAATCCTTCTCATCCAGCATGGCGGGAGGCTCGGGCTGCTCGTCCTGTACATCGGGCAACTGCTCCACCTGCGGGTTGTAATAGCCTGATTTATACGGCGCGTGATATTGCATCCTGTCGTGGCCCAAATCAATTCCCCCTTCGAAGGGGGCTGGGGGATGTCGATTAAGGAATTCTCCCGCAGAACAACAGTCGCATTTTTCACTACAAAGGAAAAATTGACGCCGTCAAAGCATTGTTCTTCCCCTAAAAATGTACACACAACAAACCCCGGCCCCTTGCTGAAAGGAACCGGGGTTTGTTGTGAAAATAAGTCTTAGAACCCTGAGTTGACGCCGTTTTTTTATTTCAGCGTGCTCATCAAATCCGTCAGGTTCATGATATACCATTTGCCCTGCTCGTTGAGCAGAACAATTTCGTGCTTCCCGTCATTCGTTATCGTCGTGCCTTCGCTATTGATAATCGATTTGAACGATACCCTGACAACCACCTTGTTATCTTCGACTTCGGGAAATTCAAAATTGATCCCCGACATGAAAACTTCGCTCTTGCCGTCTTTTACCGACTGGGCGATGCCGAAAATCTGATCGAGGTTCCCCAGGACGTTTGTAGTTGCCGATGTCTTTATTTTCTTCGCGGTTTCCACGGTGAGCATTTTTGTCATGTCGTCCACATTGCCGGTTTTTACATCGTTGTAAAAGTTTGTAAGCTGTTTCGTTACATCATCCTGCGTGTCGCACCATGCGGCCGAAACCGCGGCGAACAGCATAACCACCGCCAGCGACAAGATAAGAATTTTCTTCATTGATACATCCTCCTTTTTAATATCTTATTTCTGTTGTATTGATATTCTTGATAAACAGCACGGATACCTTTGTTAAGATTATTTTCTTTGAGATTTTTTCGAACAGGCAGGCAAAATATTTTCGAAATCAAGCACTGTCCCTGATGCGAAAAAGGGAAGGAAACTAGAAACTAGAAACTAGAGACTGGATTCAGCCAATCTGATTTTAAAGGAACCGGCAATGGCGGAATTGCTTTTAACTTCAAAACAGCGCATCCTGGAAGGTCTGACGTTTGAGCAGGCGGCGGCGGTTACTCACGGCGAAGGCCCGCTTCTTATAGTTGCAGGCGCCGGGACAGGCAAGACAAGGGTACTGACACACCGCATCGCTTACCTTATAACCGAGAAACTTGCAAGGCCGTCGGAGATACTGGCCCTTACTTTTACCGAGAAGGCCGCCCAGGAAGTCGAAGAGCGCGTTGACCTCCTGGTGCCTTACGGCTACGTGGAAATGTGGATAAGCACTTTCCATGCTTTCGGCGACAGGATTTTAAGGGATTATGCTCTGGAGATAGGCCTTGCGCCGGATTTCAGGGTCCTCCCGGCTTCCGAGCAGGCGGTTTTCCTGCGACAGCACCTTTTCGATCTCCCGCTCGAACATTACAGGCCGCTTTATGACCCGACACAGCATTTAAGATCGCTTGTCGCCCTTTTTTCCCGTGCAAAGGACGAGGCCGTATCCCCCGATAAATACCTAGAATACGCCCGGCGGAAAATGCGGGAAGCCCAGAGCGACGCCGAAAAAGAAGAAGCCCAATCCCAGCTTGAGCTTGCCGGGGCTTATGATGCTTACCGCCAGTTGATGTGGAAACACGGCTTCATCGACTACGGCGACCAGGTGTTCCTCGTCCTCGACCTGTTCAGGTCTCATCCCGCCGTGCTTGAAAAATTCAGGCAGAAGTTTAAATACATACTCGTTGACGAGTTCCAGGATACCAACAGCGCCCAGTTCGAACTGCTGAAGGTCATGTGCGGCGAAAACCCCAACCTGACAGTCGTCGGCGACGACGACCAGAGCATCTACAGGTTCCGGGGCGCGGCGATAAGCAACATCCTTAATTTCATAAAAACCTATCCAGGCGCAAAGCAGGTGGTCCTTACCAGGAACTTCCGCTCATACCAGTGTATCCTGGATCATTCCCGGAGCCTTATCCTGCACAACAACCCGGAGAGGCTCGAGGTAAGAAACGATATCGATAAAAATCTGACGGCGGACAAGGTCTTTGTGGCTTATGTTGTAAAGCACATCACTTTCGAGACGGCATCGGACGAAGCGGATATCCTGAGCGAAACGATAAGAGAGAAAGTTGAAAACGAGGGACGGAAGTATTCGGATTTTGCAATTTTATTAAGAAGGAACAGGGACGCCGATACTTTTATCCGGGCCATGAACCTGGCCGGTATCCCGTACCGCTTCACAGGGAGCCAGGGCCTTTACGAGCGGCAGGAGGTCAAGCAGCTCCTTTCTTTTTTGAGATCTCTCACTGACCCGGGGGACAGTACGAGCCTTTACTTCCTGGCGTCCTGCGAACCGTACAACATAAGCCACAAAGACCTTGTCCGGATGAATGCGCGGGCCTCCAGGGAAAATATTTCGCTCATGAGCGTTATGGAACAGGAAAAAGAAAAGCCTGAAAATTTCAGGGACGACAGAACCGCAGGCATGGTCGGGCGGCTTCTGAAAGACATGGATACCTTCGCCCAGGTTATCCCTACGATGCCCCCGGGGAGACTGTTGTACCGGTTTATAACCGAGACAGGGTACCTTAAAAAACTCAGCATGGCTGATACGACGGAAGCCGAGGCCAGGATCCGCAATATATCGAGGTTTTTTCAGATCGTCGAGCAGTATGAGGCCATAGCCCCGCCGCTTGAGTTGACGGCGTCCCATCTTGTCCGTCACATCGACCTTCTGCTGGAAGCAGGCGACGATCCCGCCGCGGTGGAGGCGGAGGATGCCGGAGATGCGGTGAACATACTGACGGTACACAAGGCCAAGGGACTTGAGTTCCCGGTGGTTTTCCTGTGCGGGCTGGAAGCCCAGAGGTTCCCGACGGTTCACCGGGCCGACCCGCTGGAGCTTCCCGGCGAGCTTGCCGGTGAGTTTTTGCCTTCCGGAGATTTTCATCTTGCCGAGGAAAGAAGGCTCTGCTATGTAGGCATGACAAGGGCTAAGGACGAGTTGTTCATGACATGGACGAAGGACAGGGGAGGGAAGCGGACCAACAAGCCCAGCCTTTTCATACTCGAAGCTTTCAACCTGTCGTCGCTGCCTGCATCGTCGGTGAGGAAATCCCCGGTGGAGAGCCTGGAAAGGTTCGCCCCTCTCCCGGAAGGAGGCCCTTCCGAGATGCTCCCCGTCCCCGATGACCGGGTGCTGGAAATAAGCCACATGCAGGTTGACGATTACCTGACCTGTCCCTTGAAATATAAATATGTCCACATGCTGAGAGTCCCGATACTGCGCCATCACCAGATAGTTTACGGGAACGCGCTCCACGAGGCCGTAAGCGATTATCACCGCCGGAAGGCGGAGGGTCTGCCGGTTACGCTTAACGACCTGATAGCAAGGTATGAGGCGTCATGGAGCGCCGAAGGGTTCATAAGCCGTGCTCACGAGGAACAGAGGATGGAAGAGGGAAGGCAGGCGTTGAAGAGGTTTTTCGAGGAGCAGGAAAAGTCAGGCGTCATACCCGACATGGTTGAAAAGGAATTTTCTTTCCGCCTTGAAAACAATGTCGTCCGGGGCAGGTGGGACAGGGTCGATAAAAGGGATGACGGCGCGGTCATTATAGACTACAAGTCTTCGGATATAAAAAGTCAGGAATCGGCTGACAGGAGGGCGAAAGAAAGTCTCCAGCTCGGGATTTACGTTCTCGGTTATCATAAAATTTTCGGGCGGATGCCGGCTGGCGCAGAGCTTCGTTTCCTGGGCTCGGATATAACGGGATTGCATGTTTTCAAGGAAAAGGATCTGGTGAAAATTGAAGAAAAGATCCTGGGCGCCGCATCGGGGATACGGCGGAGAGAATTCCCCCCGAAACCGGCATTCAGGGCATGTTCATACTGCGCTTACAGGGATATTTGCCTTGCCGGAGAAGCTTGATACCGGGGCAGGTTAAAACGGATAAACTAATTTAAACAAGGGGATATTATAGATGGAAAAAAAGCCTTTATTGCTGGCGTTTTCAGTAAATGAGGAACTGGAGATATTTCTCGGCGAGCAGTTAAGCGATGAAAACGATTTGAAGTTTGTTTCCGGCCTCCGGGAAATTGAGATGATGTTCCACGAGGACATACCGGATGTTTTGTTCATCTGTCCCGGCACCGAAGATGAGAAAATACTCCTGGAGATAGCCGGGGAGCTTGATCTGCCGCCGGAGGTGGTTTATCTTTTCAACCTGGATAAAAAAGAGGAAGCCATCGATCTTTTAAAGATATACCCCGGCGAGATGGTTACCGATCCCATGAAGCACCCGGATTGGCTTAAGACTGCGGTCAGAAGGGCGGTAGGCTTCCGCGCATTGCTGAGAAGGTACAAGGTACTCTCAAGGGAACACAACAAAAGCGAGCTTTTAAGGTTCCACCTGTCAACCTTTTTGAATTACGGCCTGAGGGAGCAGATAACATCGATCCAGGGGTTCGCGGAGCTTATCCAGGCGTCTCCGGGCAAAGAGAACGTGATCGATAACGCCCTTCGGGACATTCAGGAAAGCTCGAAGGCTGCAGGCACCATGCTGGATAAGCTGTTAAAATATCTCCAGCTTGAAAGCGGCAATCTGGGCCTGAAGGCCGCACCGGTAAACCTGGAAAGCCTGCTTGAAACCTGTCTCCTGAACGTACAACGTAAAACAGAGAGCCACTGGTTCGATATCAACGTGGAGCCTTTCTCTGTGCTTGCGGATTCACAGATGCTGAGCGAGGCCTTGAGCAGCATTCTTGATAACGCGGTCAAATTTTCCCCCGGGGGCGGTGTAATTAAAATATTTGACGAGAAAGTCGGGGACGAGGTCAGGGTAGTTATTGAAGACAACGGCATCGGGATACCGGAGGACGCCATGCCCCATCTTTTCGAGCCGTTTTTCAGGCTCAAGCGGGATGTGGAAGCGAGAAGGTCGGGGAGCGGCCTCAGCCTCCTGCTGGCAAGGGCCGTAATCCTCATTCACGGCGGCCGTTTCGAAATAAGCAGCAAAGAAGGCGAAGGCACGAAGATTGAATTTACCCTCCCGCTGGTTAAAGAATTCTAAGCCAAAGGAGAACTGTACAATGAGAAAATTTTCGGCACCGAGAAGAGTCATTTTAATTTTACTGGCCGCTGCCGTTTTATTTTCCTGCATGGCTGCGGTTTCTGCAGCGGACGGCGATGAACAGTGGGGCTGGTTCACAGCCCTGGCGGGCGAAAACCAGTGGGATCTCCGGCACGGGAAAGCGGTAGTATCTATGGATAACGGGAAACTCGATGCTTTGCTTTACAGTTCGGCAGATCAGGATGCTGTCCTCGTGGCGGAAATAAAAGGCGAAATTGCCGGGGACAGGATCAAGGCTACCATGACGCGGATGGATGCCGGTGATCATATCAGGAAGTTTGTGGGGACTTACAGTAAGAACGAATTGAGAGAGGCGATCCAGTTGTCGGAGTTGGATAATCCGATGGGGATGGTTGTCGGCATAGTCAGGGAATGCCAGTAAAAGTCTCGTTAATTCAGGAATTCAGGACATCTGCCGTCAAACTCGCGCCCGATATTTATTAACATAATTTTAACAACAAAACAATGTAATTTTTGTATAATCAACTTAGCGAAAGCTGTTTTTATTTGTAATTCGGAGGCGGAATTGATCGATAAAATCGGAATTAATGCCGGGAATGCGGCCCCCGTGTCAAAACCTGCCGGGAGCCTGAAAAGCACGACAACTGAAAACAACCCAGAGATAAGGGACCGCGTTACATTAAGCGGTGATAAGTGTGGTTGTAAAAAGCCCTGGACGATACTTTATTATCTTGCAGGGAACAACAATATCTCCCAGGACATGATCCTGAAAGCCGCGAGGCTGGAGCAGGCAGGCTCGAATAAGGACGTCAATATCGCCGTTCAGATGGCCCAGCCCGAAAATTCCCCTTACCCCGGCGTAACCAGGTTCAAGATAGAAAAAAATCCCAATAAAGTCAGGATCCCTAAGGTTACGGAAACCCGCGTTTACAGGGCGGGCTCCAATTTTAAAAAGTCCGAGCTGCCGACTCTGGTATCGCCCCCGCTTGAAAAAATCGATAACGCCGCCATGAATGACCCCAAAGTCCTCACGGACTTTATCGCATGGGGGATGAAGAGTTACCCTGCGGATCATTATCTTGTAGTCATCATGGACCACGGCTACGGCTTCGTAGGCACCGTCGAGGACAACAAGCAGGATAAAGTTCTTTCACTGCCGGAGATCAAGCAGGCTCTAAAGGGAGCGCAGGAAGAGACCGGCAAAAAAATCGATATCCTCGGCCTTGATTCGTGCCTCATGCAGCAGGCTGAGACCGCTTACCAGTTCAGGGATCATGCCGGTTACCTCCTTGCATCAGAGGAAGTGGAATATCCCCTGGGGATGCCCGAAGGCAACATGGCGAAAAGGCTCCAAGAAGAGCTTGAGAAAGGCGAAGTAACGCCCGCCGATGCCGCTAAGATCCTTGTCGATGAAGCAGGCAAAGCTAAAGACGCGATGAAAACCATATCGGCTATAGATCTCAAGCAGATGAACGATATCAAGGACAAAACAAATACACTGGCAAAAGAGCTTCAAAAAAGCAGCCTTTCCAAAACAGAGATCGAAAAGATAATCAAAAACACATATAACTATTGCCAGGTGCTCCCCAACGAGAAGCTCTGTACCGATTACCGTGATCTGAGCCATTTTGCAAAGCAGCTAATCGCTGCGGAAGGCGCAGGGGACGGTCTGAAATCTGCAGCTAAAGAGCTTGTCGAAAGCATCGGTTCGGCTGTGGTTGCAGAAGCGCATGTTGACGGCGAAGTCGGAGCGGCCGGGGGCCTTTCGATTTATCTCCCCGGGAACGGGATGCTTGAAAAATACGATCGCCAGGATACGGGCCAGTCGTTTATAAACCCGCGGAATATATATATGGAAACCGACTGGGCGAAAGACACTCAATGGGACGAGTGGGTTCAGGGTCTTAAAGAAACGAAGTAACCGTCTGGACAGGCTCAATCTATAAATGCGTGCCTGTAGATCATGTCTTTTAATTTTTCCAGGTCGAGAGGCTTGCCAAGGTAGTCGTCCATCCCGGCGGAAAGAAATTTTTTTCTGTCCCCCTCCATGACATAAGCTGTAAGCGCGATAATGGGAATGTGGCCGCCCTCGTTTTCCTCAAGTTTCCTGATTGTCTTCGTGGCCTCGATGCCGTCCATAAACGGCATCCTCACGTCCATGAGTATGATGTCGAAATGCTCTTTTTTGAAAAGATCAACCGCTTCTTTCCCGTTTTCCGCATGCTTGAATTTACAACGGGTAAGCTCCAGCGCGCCTTCAATCAGCAGGTAATTTAATTTGTCGTCTTCAACTATAAGCACGCTCAGCCCGTCGAGGTTTTTATCGACGGGTCTTTTTCTCTTTTTGACCCTGAATCCTGCGAAGTCCTCAGCCGGTTTTTCGTACGGTATTGTAAAGAAGAAAGCTGATCCTTTCCCTTCTTTCGATTTCACCCGGATTTTGCCGCCCAGCAGTTCCACAAGCCCTCTCGATATGGCGAGCCCCAGCCCTGTCCCTCTTGTAGTCCTGGTGGGGCTGTCGTCGATCTGTGTAAATCTTTCGAAGAGCAGTTCGAGTTTGTCTTCGGGGATCCCTATCCCGGCATCCTTGACGAAAAATTCAAGCGTGTCGTTATTTTTAAGGTTGTATCCGAATTCTATTTTGCCCCCTGACGGCGTAAATTTAAAGGCGTTTAAAAGGAGGTTAGTCAGGATCTGCCTGAGCCTTGCGGGGTCGCTGTAAATGAAATCGGCTTTCAAAGGATCTTCAAATTTTACTTTAAGATTGAAATATTTATTTTCGATGTTGTATTGTTTATAGATTTCATATAATTCGGTCAGGAGAGTTTTCAGGGAGAAGTTTATCTTATTAACCGTAAGCTGGTTGGATTCTATCCTTGAGATATCGATGATGTCGTTCAGGAGGTTCATCAACTGGGCGCTGGAGTTATCAATCAAGTCCAGGTATTCATTTGATTCGGAGGCTTTGACACCTGGGTTTCTGAGCAGTTTTGCAAAGCCCATGATGGCGTTCAAAGGCGTCCTTATCTCGTGCGACATGTTTGCAAGGAAGAGAGATTTGAGCCTGTCGGCCTCTTCCGCCTTTTGTTTTGCAAGGATTAAGTCCTCCTCTGCTTTCTTGCGCCGGGTGATGTCGCGGGCTATGCCGGTCGTGCCTGTAACTTCACCGTTTTCGTCGAAAATAGGAGTTTTAATAGTTTCAATCCACTTGATTGTTCCATCTTTATCGGCAAGGGTCTCTTCCACACGCTTCCGCTTGCGGGATTCCATGACCTCCCGGTCGTCTTTCCTGTAACTTTCGGCAAGCTCCCGGGGCCAGATATCGAGGTCTGTCTTCCCGACGATATCCTCGGGCTTCCAGCCGCATGATTTTACGAAAGGCTCGTTTACGGCTATAAACCGCGATTCGCGGTCCTTGAGCCATGCGATATCGGGGATATTGTCAAGTATGGCTTTTTTTTGCCTCTGTTTTTCTTCGAGCAGCAGGCGGGCGTTCCTGAATTCTGTTATGTCGCGCGAAGTGGCCAGTACTGCGGAAACTTTGCCCGCTTCGTCTTTCAAAGGGACAAGATAAGTGTTCAGCCAGATTTCTTTCTTGCAGGCGGCGATCTTATTTACGACGGTGAGAGGCTCGCCTGTTTCGATTACTTTATCTATGGAGTCATTATTGAACAACGAAGATTCACAGGAGCCGAATTCGATTATCCGTTTCCCGGCGATTTTTTCAGGAGTTGTTCCGAAATGTTTTGCCGTAAGGCTGTTGACGTATTCTATACGCTTATCTGCGCCGATTATATATATGAAGTCCCGGGATGCTTCAGACAGCATCCTGTAACGTTCTTCGCTTTTCCTCAGCGTCTCGAGGGTCTTTGTTCGTTCGGTTATGTTTCTGACTATTGCACAGTTATATTCCTTACCGTTGTATTCGAGGTGGTTGTATGTAATTTCGACGGCTATCAGGCTACCGTCTTTTTTTAAGCCGACGGATTCGAAAGTTGCCGATTTGTTTTCCTTGATCCCATTCCAGAGTTCGGGCCATATTTCCCCATTACATTCAGGGTCTATATCCCATATTTTTTTTTCAAGCAGTTCTTCACGGTTGTATCCGAGGACGCGGCAAGCCGAATCGTTTACATAAAGAAACCCCCCGCTCATGTCGGTCCATAAGATCATGTCGCTTGCGTAATCTACGGCAAACCGGGCTATGCCATGCAGTTCGTCCGGGATGCTCTTCTTTACGGTCATGGTACTTTTCAATTTTCTCGGCATTTTATCACTTTATCATTTATTATAACATATTCAGTTAAAGTAAAGCAGGAACCAGGGTTTCAGGGCAAATTAAAAAAGTTAATAAGAAGGATGTATCCGGTTAAAATATAATTATTGCTCGAAAATACATAACGTTAAGGAATTGAAAATGAGAACGGTGTATCCCGACAATTTTTGCGGCCTCCCTGCGGAGTTCTCGAATTATGAGAATTCCAGGATAGTGATATTGCCGGTCCCTTTTGACGAGACCACATCATGGGTTAAAGGCTCGGACAAGGCTCCCCGGGCCATAATAGACGCTTCGAAACAGCTCGAAATGTACGACATGGAAACAGGCACCGAGGTTTACAGGCGGGGGATTTTCACTTCGAAACCGGTCGCCGCCTCCGATTCATTGAAGATGATCGACGGCGTTTACGGCGAAGTCAAAAAATATCTTAAAGACGGAAAGTTTGTAGTAACAACAGGCGGCGAACATTCCATCTGTATCGGCGCGATCAAAGCGCATTATGAAAAATTTCCCGGCATGTGCGTATTACAACTGGATGCTCATACCGATATGCGCGATTCTTACGAGGATTCCAGGTACAGCCACGCCTCGGCCATGTCCAGAGTCGCCGAGATAGTCCCCGATATAGTAAGGGTGGGCATCAGGAGCATGGATGTAACCGAGCTTGAAAAGCTGGACGAGGACAATATATTTTACGCGCTCGATATAATGAAGTTTGACGGGTGGATGGACCAGGTCGTTGAAAAGCTGCAGAAAGACGTATATATAACGATAGATGTAGATGTGTTCGACCCCGGCATTATGCCTTCGACCGGAACTCCCGAGCCAGGAGGGCTGGGATGGTACCAGGTTACTGATCTCCTGACGATAATATCTAAGAAAAGAAATATTGTAGGGTTCGATGTGGTCGAGTTGTGCCCGGGCGAAAACAAGGCTCCCGATTTTCTTGCGGCAAAGCTTATTTATCAGTTATTGAGCTATAAGTTCGCGGAATAAATTCCCGCTTTTACGGCTGTCTAAAAAGTCAAATTTTCCTGTTGGGGTCGGGTTTCCCGGCCCGCGGTGTTATCTGAAAAATCCTGCTCCAGCGATTTATGGTGTGGGCATAGGCTCAGCCATAGGTGTCCTGCCGTCGCCGGGCGCGGTACCATTCAGGGGGATTTCTTCAAGGAGATCTTCTTTCGGCGTGGCGGCCGGGTTCCCGGTTTCCGGCACTAAGGTTTGAGGCGCATTAATATCCTGGGGCGTTAAAAACTGATCTGCGGGCGGCTGGATTTCCTGCTGCATAGGAACAGGCACAGGCTTGATATCTATATTGAACTTTATTTTCAAATCCCTGGAATAAGTGATCGGGTCTTCAAGAAATTTCTGGTAGCATTCCTCCCGGTCGAAATAAAGCATCCTGCCGTAAAACTTTTCCTGGCGGGCGGCATTTGCGGGGTTGACTATCTCGCTGCAGACGGGGCAGGTGATTTTATTCAATTCTACGGGCTGATCCTCGCCTGTATTCGGAGTTGCAGCCCCCGGTTTTGATTTTTGGACCGGATTGTTTCCGGGCTTGATATCGTTCAGTCCGAACTGGAAATATAAAAACACGCTCAGCACCAGTATGAAAATACCTATCATGAAAGTCCTTGCGCTTGAAGACAAATGGAGTCCCTCCTCCGTTAATTATATCGATGACAATATTATATCATTTTTTCTTTTTTTCGGGTTTTTCGTGTTTCATCTCCACGAGGTAAATTTATATTGCTTTTCGGCCTCGATTTTTTACCTTTCTATTATCTTCGAAATTCGATTCCTTGAGGTATCTTTGATATTGTTTTTCGGCCTGTTCCTTGGTTTTAGGGAACCTGCTTTTTTCTATATCAGCAGCCAG
Source organism: Chloroflexota bacterium (assembly GCA_023475345.1). Taxonomy (GTDB): domain Bacteria; phylum Vulcanimicrobiota; class JAMCWD01; order JAMCWD01; family JAMCWD01; genus JAMCWD01. Next base: position 38,109 of record JAMCWD010000061.1, read on the forward strand.
TTTTTTGCCTGTATCTCCCGGAGTAAAAACCTTTATAGCCGACTCCATCGCAGGGGAGAAAGAATCCACTATCTTTACAAAAAACCCGTTTCCCTGGCTGAGCCTTGTTTCCGGCATGACTCCCGGTATGGAAGCTATCAGCATCATTATCATCCAGATTATGATAAACGACTTGATAATTCCGAAAAATCCCCCGCCGTATGTTACCAGGCCGGGCGGCATTTTGATCTTGAAAGTATCATTTACATAAGAGCCGATGAGGAAGATTATTACGAGAACAGGCACGGCTACCAGCAAAAAACCTGCCCATTCGGCCATGGCGGAAGACCATTCGAACTGTTTCACGAATAGCCCGGCGATAGGTCCTTTTGCAAAGCTGCCGATACAAAAGGCTCCGATTATGCAGAGAATGTCGAAAAATTCCACTATGATCCCCCGCCGGAAAGAGAAAAAAACCAGCACTCCGAAAATTACGATAAGCAGAAGATCCAGCCAGTTCATGTTAACCCTCCCTTAATCTTGCATCGAATTTGCCGGAGAGATTTTTAACTATATTGTTTATCGAGCGGCCTACTTCTTCATCGGTAAGAGTGCGGTCCGGCGCCGAAAATACCAGCCTGAACGCCAAGCTTTTCTTTTCGTCGGGGATCTGTTTTCCCCTGTATTGATCGAAACATTTGACAGACCTGAGAAGCTCTCCTCCCGAACTTTCGATCTCTTTCGTGATATTTGAACAGAGCACGCCTTCATCTATGATAAATGCAAGGTCGCGCTCGATGACCGGGAACCGTGGAACCGGCTCGTAATATTTCTTCCTGGCAAGCCGTCTTGCGTGTCCCAGGTCAACCGCTCCGAAAAATACCGGGACATTTATATCAACCTTCTGGCAGACTTCCGGGTGAACTCTCCCCAGGCAGCCCAGGCTTTTTCTGCCCAGGAGCACCTCTGCCGAAATGCCGGGATGGAAAAAGGGCAGTTGGACAGGCTCGAAATCGACCTCCATTCCAAGTTCCTGGAAAACCAGTTCAAATCGCCCTTTCAGGGTGAAGAAATCTACATCATTCCCGGAAGAGGCCATGATTATTCCCATGATGTCCTTTTCCCATGGAAAAGAATCCGGCTCGGCTTCGAGGTAAATTTTCGATATTTCGAAAAATTTGATGCATCCCCATGACGGCGTCATATTCGACTTCAGGGCCTTCATCATCCCCGGCAAAAGCGAGTTCCTGGTGTATGACTGCTCTTCGACGAGCGGGTTCAGCACCTTCATGCTCCCTTCACGCGGGATGTCGAATGTCTCGAAAACCTGCTCCGGGTGGAGCGAAGGAGTTATAACCTCTACAACGCCTGCGGCGCTCATAAGGTCGGCTATATGTTCCCGGAACTCCTCCTCTTCCCCCTGTGTCCCGATCAGCGTAACCCCGCCCGGCAGGGTTGTCGGTATCTTATCATAGCCGATACAACGGGCCACCTCTTCCACAAGGTCTTCTTCCCTGATGATATCAGGCCGGAAGCTTGGTATATCTACACTGAGGATTTCCTGTCCGGCTTTTGAAGTTTTCTCTTTGACTTTCATCCCCAGGCTGGAAAGGATATTGATACACTGGTTTTTGCCTGTTGTTATCCCGAGGATAGCCGATGCTCTTTCCGGGCGGAAATCTATGGTCAATGTTTTCGGGGGTTCGGCTGCGGAGTCAACCGCGCCTTTTGCTATCCTGCCTCCCATCGATGCGAAAAGGGAGCAGGCCCGGTCTGCGGCGGCGGGCAGGCCGTAATAATCCAGCCCTTTTTCGAACCGCCTGGATGATTCGGACCTCATCCCCAGGTTTACGGATGTCCGCCTGATGGATGCAGGCTGGAAACAGGCTATCTCCAGGAGGATTTTTGTCGTATCGTTATTAACCTCGGAATTCAAGCCGCCCATTACGCCTGCGAGCGCTACAGGGCCTTCCTCGTCAGCGATGACGAGCATTTCGGGGGCGAGCGGGATTTTGCTCTCGTCGATGGTTATCATCTCTTCCCCTTTTTTCGCCGGGCGGATATTTATCGCCTCTCCTTTCAGGAGAGCGTAATCGAATGCGTGGAACGGCTGGCCGTATTCCAGCATTACATAGTTGGTAACATCGACGATATTGTTGATGCTCCTTACTCCCGCAAGCCGGAGCCTGCTCGACATCCATTCGGGAGACGGGCCGATTTTCAGGCCGGATATTATCCTGGCCATGTACCGGGAGCAGAGATCGAAGTCCTTTATTCTGACTTTGATATAATCCGATGCGGGCCTTTCGTCTTCCGGGAACGTCGTGCCGGGGAGTTTCAGGGGCTTGCCCAGCATCGACGCGGTTTCCCTTGCAACGCCGATTATCGAGAGCATGTCGGGCCTGTTGGCGAATGTTTCAAGGAGCAGCATATCGTCATTGAGGAGATATTTTTCAACGAGGTCGGCTCCCAGGGGCAGGTCGGTCTCCGGCGTCAGGACACCTTCCCTCTGATCCAGCGGGAGGTCTTTACCGTCAAGTCCCAGTTCGGCGGCGGAGCACAGCATACCTGACGATTCGACTCCCCTGATTTTGGACTTCTTAATTACAAGGCCGCCGGCAAGGCGGGCGCCTTCCAGGGCAACGGGGACTTTATCGCCTGTTTTTACATTGGGCGCGCCGGTTATAAGATCCAGTATCTCGCCGTCTTTGACCTCGACTTTACAGAGCCGGAGCCGGTCGGCATTGGGGTGCTTTTCCATACTGCGTATCAGCCCCAGTACAACGCCTGAGATCTTATCTTTGGGACGCTTTATTTCTTCCACCATGACCCCGCGGGCGGTAAGCCGCTCTGCAAGCTCATCCGTCGGGAGATCGAATTCTACGTAATCTTTCAGCCATGAAACGGGTACGAGCACTTTATCCTCCTCAGAACTGTTTCAAAAATCTCGAATCGTTTTCGTAAAAAAGCCTTATGTCGTCTATGCCGTTGGCAAGCATGGCGATTCTTTCGACGCCTATGCCGAAAGCAAAGCCCGTGTATTTTTCCGGGTCGTACACCGGCTTTTCCCGCAGGCCGTCGGCCCACTTATAAACCGCCGGGTTGATCATGCCCGCACCCAGGATCTCCAGCCAGCCGCTCCCGCCACAACTGCGGCAGCCCTTCCCTTTACAGACGAAGCAGTCGACGCATATCTCCGCCGACGGTTCCGTAAACGGGAAATAGCTGGGGATGAATTTTATCCTCCGCTCTTTCCCGAACATCTCGCGGGCGAAATTCAGGAGCACGCCTTTCAGGTCGCCGAAAGTAACGCCTTCATCGACCATGAAGCCTTCCACCTGGTTGAAGATCCAGAAGTGGGAAGCGTCCACCGCATCCCGGCGGAAACATTTGCCGATGGATATTACTCTCAAAGGAGGCTCTTCTTTTTCCATGACCCGGACCTGGACGGGGGAGGTGTGGCTGCGCAAAAGCAGATCCCTGCCGAGGTAAAACGAGTCCCACATGTCCCTGGAAGCGTGTTGGGCCGGGATGTTTAAGGCTTCGAAGTTGTAGTATTCCGTCTCTACTTCCGGGCCTTCCTTTACCGAGAAGCCCATGCCTTCGAATATTTCCTTCATGCGGCGCAAAGTCCGGCGCAAAGGATGGATGCGGCCCGTTTCCGGGATCTGGCCGGGCATCGTAACATCGACTCTTTCCTCCATAAGCCGGCTGGAAAGTGTTTCCTGCTTCAGCCGGGCTTCCTTTTCATCTATGAGGGAAATCAGATGCTGCTTGATGTCGTTTGACATCTTGCCCAGGCGGGGGCGGTCTTCATCGGGGACGCTGCTGAGACCGCGCAGGATAAGGGTAAGCTCGCCCTTCCTGCCGACGACAGCAACTTTCAGTTCCTGTAATAAATCGAGATCGTCAATCTCCCGAATTTTTTGTTCGGTATCCTCTTTTAACTTATTCAGTTGGTCTTCCATAAAAAAATCCTTTCGGGGATATACTATAAGTAAAATACAATTTAACACGCAGGGCCTAAATCCTCTTGCCGGCAAAAGAAAAGCCGGGGCTTAAACCCCGGCCTTAGATCGAGTAAATTGTCAGGTGGTTCGGCTTATTCCTCGTTCTCTTTGTAAAGGAGATAAGCGTTCAGAGATCCTGTGGTCTCGAAGACCTCCCAGTAGAATTCAGGTCCCATCATTTTTCTTCTACTCACCTCACTCGTTTGAAGTTTCTTTCAACTTCAAGTTTCTGTACAGGAGGTATGCCGAGATTGAGCCGGTTTCCTTGAAGATTTGCCAGAATAACTCCGTTGCTATCATTCGGCTGCTCACCCCCCTTGTAACGCCATCAGTATAGCACATAGTTACTATGCTGACAAGCCGTTTATTACTAGTTCTCAGGCGGGAGGAGGCTTATTTTATGTGGGGGCAATATCTTCGGGATTTTATATCTTCCACCTGTACAACCCCACAGTTAATTATCTAATTTCTAGAACCCAGCCTATCAAGGTCAAAACCATTCAGCGGATCATCTTTCCAACCAGAAGTAAAATATCTTGTAAAATGCGAATGAGTCCTTTTGAAATTTTCAATAAATTCTTTTTTATTTCTAAAGCCCACTGCTTTGACTATATTTTCTAAAAATCTTTGGCTCTCAGCCTTCACTATGTAACTGGGCGCCCCCTTCAAATAAACACAACTTCGTGGGCACCATACGTTCCACAAATTTTCTAGGTTCATCTCATGACATATTGATCGCATAAATAGAAAATAATCGGCCTCTAAAAAATCTTTATGCTTGATTAGCCGAGATAACTCACCATTAGTGAATCGGTCCTCGATAAAATCAGCCATAACACTTAATCGCCTTAGATTCAACCTCTTATTTCTGATCTCGTCTAAAGAACGAATATATTCACTGATAGATACATGTGAGACATAATTACTTCCGCGTTCTCGTTCGACAAAAAGATCCTCGTTAAGGAGTTCTCCAATAATATCCCATCTATTATTTTTGATTAACGATGCGATAAATGATACAAACATTTCATATACCAAGAATTTATAACCATCAAAATCAATAGTTTGGTATTTTCCAGAAAAACCATCAGGCAAACTATATAGTTTATAAGCTTTTCCAAAGAACTCATAAATAGGGACAATAGCCTCTAAATTGCCATATTCGCTTGCTAATAGGGCAGCTTCTATAAAACGACATGAGATAGTTATTCCCCTATTGATTTGTTCTACTATAGAATCGTCACGTTCATCATATTTCGAAAAATCTGGTCTTATTTGCTCAAGTTCAACATTTATATTATCAAGATATTGCGAATATAACTGTGCAACTGGTTCTCTTGAGGACGATAAAGCATATTTCAATTCCGGCACAGCTGGTCCAGAGCCAGTTGGAGGGGCTAAGCTTTTCAGCCTTTCTAATAATTGCAAATAATCATTTATGAATTGGCTGGCTCCGGTGCATGGGATATAAGTATAATCCTTGGCTTTTAATAATTCTTCAATATCACCTTCCGGGGGGCTTGGGTTTACCCAAAATAAAGGATAATAATTATAACTGCGATTTTCAAATAACTTTTGTATCCCCACATCGCGTCCTGAATAACCTAAGACTATGACACCATGATCACTCAAAACTTTTATCAATTCTTCTTCCATTAACGGAGATAAATTCTCTAAATCCTTGGGAGTGTTTCTTAATGCTCCGTGTCCCAAATTTCCGTGAGGCTTGTAAATTCTGGCGGATTTACAATGTATCAATGGCACTGAGTTTTTTAAATCTTCATCTGTTGAAATCACCTGAGGCTCCAGTCCTATTTCTTCTAATGCTTTTTCAATATAATGATCAAAATTAGTGGTTATAATCGACCTGATTATCCCCCTCCTGACTAATTCAGCGATTCCTTTATGAGCTTGCCCCAATTTATAATTGTCTATATATTTCTTAAGAAAATCTTGTTGGTCTGGATACTTTGGATAAATTTTTTCTACCAGTTCGGAATATTGCATTTGTGAATAATCGCTTTTTATGAACCAATCTTCTAAATTTATACTTGGATCTACTGCATCATTATCAGCAACATATAGCAGGCTTGCTGTTTTCATCATTAAATCCCAGGCGGTAGGAATACCAGCATCTTTTGAAACACCCGCTCCTGCGAAAAGGACATACTTCTTTTCTCCTGGCAAAGCACTTGCAACTAATTTGACAAGTGGGTTCAATTTAATTCCTCCTTCCTTATCACTTTTTCTCTTAAATTCGCTTTCTTTATGACACTAACCTTTTATTGCCGTATTTCAATAATGGGTTCCTGTCCCACATGAACCGCATAGAAACAGATATCCACCTCAGATCTCATTTTCGAATCCGGCTCTCTATCACTTCCTCCTGATAATCTCGTGATACTCGGCGTCCATGTTGACTGCGTCCAGGTCATGCTTTTCGCCCAGGAGGTTCCGGGCCGCAAGGAGGCCGGTCTCGATGGAATGATCCATATTATTGTACCTAAACAGGCCGGAGCGTCCCAGCACCTGGAGGTTGGAGATCTCCTTCAGGGCTGGCCTCACTATGCCCAGGTTCTTCCTGTAATCGAGGTCGTAAAACGGGTAAGCGTTCGGATGCCGCGCTACAAAGCCCCCCTCCACCTGGTTGAGGTTGATAAACTGCATCCTCGTAGCCAGGTCCCTGGAGGTGATGTCAACGAGCATTTGATCGCTCAGCCGCCATATCTCATCGCCCCTGGAGCAGAAATATTCGGCCACGACAGAAGTCCTGTACGGGTCGGGGACCATCTCCGGGCTCCAGTTCTTCGGCTCGTGGAGCCGTCCCAGGAGAATATCTTTATCATGGATGTAAATCCATGTGTCGTCCGTCATTTTGGGCCGGGAAAGCACCAGGTTCACCGTAATAAGGTCGCGGAAGCGGAGTAGCCCCGCCGAGTTCAAAACGCCGCCGGGGAGCGGCGGGTCGAACATCATACAGAATTCGTTAAGTGGTATCGTTGACAGGAGGTAATCGACGGGGATCTCGTATTCCTCGTTCTCTCTTCGCGCGGTTACCGATTTTACTCGGCCTTCTTCCGTATTGATCCCTGCCGCCTCCCAGCCCTGGCATGTTATCCCCCCCATCGATTCGATCTCTTCCGCCAGGCGCTCGGATATGCGCCCTATGCCCTTCCGGGGATACACGAATTCGTCGATGAGGCTTGCGACAGTCCGCGATTTTATCAATGCGTCAAGGACCGCGGTAACGATGGACATCCCCTTGACCCTCTGGTCAACCCAGTCTGCCGAGGCCTCGCTACAATCGATCCCCCAGACCTTTTCGGAATACTGCTTGAAGAACATCCGGTAAAGAGTATTGCCGAACTGTTTCCTGTACGCGTCTTCCATCGATATGACGGGCCTGGGGCTTACCCTTTCCATTACATGTGTCAGGAGGTAATCCAGCCCGGCTTTAGCCGCGGTTACAGGCCCCATAGTCATAAGGGCAGGGCCAAGCTTCAGGGGATAATCGTAAAATTTGCCTTCGAGGTAGATGCGGGAGACCCGCCGGGTGTTTCTCAGTTCGTCGCCCAGGAGGCTTTTTAGGAATTTGTTGAGGGATTCGTTTTTGGTAAACCAGCGGTGGCCGCCGATATCGAACCTGTATCCCCTGTGTGTTAAAGTGCGGGCAAGCCCTCCCCATGCCTTTTGCTTTTCGATGACCATGACCGAGTATCTGCCCGACCGGGCAAGCTCGTATCCGGCGGTCAGACCCGCGGGGCCGCCTCCCAGTATCAATACCGACGGCCTCTTGTCTATGGCGGGGAATACGGGGTAATCAGTCATCATCATCCTCCGGGGACGGTTTTTCAAATGCCAGGGAAAACATCTCTTTCAATGCAATCATTATAACAGGAAACGTCGCTCCTTTTTCTTTCCCCGTTCTGCGGGCGAAATGGCTCACGCCTGTCTGCATTACAGGTATCCCTTTTTGGGAAGCCCTGTATAAAAGCTCCGCGCTTATGAACCCGCCTTCAGATTTCAGCTTCATTTTATCAAGGACATCTTTCCTGATAAGCTTGAAGCCGCAGTCGATATCCTTTGCTTTAAGCCCCAGCAGGAGCCTCAGCATTATGTGATAAACCCACGGGACGAAAAGCCGTTGTATTCCATCTTTCCGCTTGATCCTCTTTCCCAGTATAACCGGGAAATCGCCGCTGTATTTGAGGAGGAGGGAGATTTCGCCGGGGTCGAACTGGCCGTCCCCGTCGGTCATGAATACCCACTCGTTCCGGGATGCTTCGAAGCCTGTCCTGAGGGCGGCGCCGTAGCCGCGGGGCTTCGGGTGTGAAATAAGCCGGACCCTGGGGTCACGCCTTTCTATTTCGCTTACTACAGCCCGCGTATTGTCGGAGGAGCCGTCGTCAACCACGATTATCTCAAGTTTTTTTGTATAGGCGGGAAGAACCTCCAATGCGCGGTTTATCAGGCCCGGAAGGTTTCCGGCTTCGTCCCGGGCGGGAACGAAATAACTCAACGATTCCAGGACGGCGCTCATACAACTCTCCTCAGCTTTAAATTTTCTTTCAATGCGGGAAAAGCCCTTCAATTGAGGCCGTCTAAAAAGTCTCTGCAAAAATCCGTTGTAAGACAATTCCCCTCTTGGGAGGGGATTAAGGGGTGGGTTTCGTAACGCAAAACTATGTATATAATATACCTACCCCGCCCTGCGGGCACCCCTCCAAGGAGGGGAATGGCTTCATACCCGACTTTTTAGACAGCTTCAATCGCAGTTTATATAAAATTTATCGGGCTTGCTTATATGCGGCAGGCGGCAAAAGGAATATTCGCCGCTACATTGAATTAATCCGGTACTATGGAAACAGCTTTGATTATTGCTATAATTGTTATTGTAATACTTGTCCTTGCCGGGCTAAAAATTTACCTGAAGCTGAGAAGGCGGGACGATGAGCTTGCGGAGTTGAGGCGGCTGATACTCAAGCCGGAGGAGAATGTTACCCTGCTGGAAGGCCCCAGCGATAAATTGCCGAAGGAAGAAGAGGAGCCGGAGGTGCGGGAAGAAAGCGAGATCCCGGCTCATATAACCGGGGGCAGGAAAGAAGTCAGGGAAGAAGCGGACACCGGGGGGAATCCCCCGCCTGAAGATCCAACTCCTGAAAAAAAGGAAGATAAAGAAAATTGAAAAAAGTTGACGAATACCTCCAGGAAGTAATTGACCGTGGAGCCTCGGATCTGCATCTGTCATCGGGCTCGCCGCCCATAGTCAGGATCCACGGCGAGCTTATGCGCCTTTCTTCCACCTCGCTGAGTCCCAACGAGATGCTTGCCCTGGTGGACGATATCCTTGAGGACTGGCAAAAAGAAGAACTGATGAGAAAACGGAACATCGATCTGGCTTACGAGATAGAGTACGGCAACCAGGCGTTCCGTTTCCGCTGCAATGCGTATTTTCAGAGGAACGGGATTGACGCGGTATTCCGCGCGATACCGAACAGGATACCTACACTGGAAGAGTTGAACCTGCCCCAGTCATTGGAAAGGTTTATATATTTTCACCAGGGACTGATCCTTTTCACGGGACCTGCGGGCTGCGGCAAGACCGGCTCAATGGCGTCCATATTAAACCTTATAAATGAGAAGCGGGCCTGTCATATTGTAACTATAGAAGACCCCATCGAATATGTTTACAAGGATTCGAAATCCGTCATCCACCAGCGCCAGGTGGGGATACATACTTATTCTCTCGAGTCGGCGATGAGGGCGGCCATGCGGGAAGATCCCGACGTATTGATGATAGGCGAGTTGAGCAGCGTCGAATCGATTAAGATGGCGATAACGGCGGCGGAGACGGGGCATCTCGTCCTTTCGACCATGCATACGTCGTCGGCTGCAAAAACCATAGACCGTCTTATCGACAGCTTCCCTCACGAGCAGCAGGCTCAGATCCGCAGCATGCTGGCCGAATCTTTAAGAGGGATCATTACCCAGTACCTGATGACCCGGCAGGAAGGCTGGGGGAGGATACCCGCAGTCGAAGTGCTCATCGGCTGCCCCCAGCTCAGCCATATAATCAGGGAAGCCAGGACTTACCAGATCCATAACGTGATGTTGACGAATAAAGGTCTGGGCATGATAACGCTTGACGAATCGCTGAAGGATCTGCTTGAGCGCGGCAAAATAGGCGAGATAGAAGCGCTGGAACTGGCGAACGATCTGAAGGAAATGCGGAAGTCTCTCACCGGAGGAACCGAATAGATGAACGGCAAGGATAAAAAAGACAGCCGGGCCAGGGCGACAAGGGTCAGAAAGAAAAAACAGCACGATTCTTTCGTTGACAGGCTTGCACCGTCGGAACCGGCTTTTTTTCGCTACGATTACGACGCGACCGAAGAGATAGAGCTTTTAAGAACAAAAAAAGCCGAAGAGATTAAATCACGGGAAAAAGAACAGCAGCCGGTTGTAATTCCCACGCCCAGAAAGATTGAAAAACCGCCTGAGAAACAGGCCGAGCCGGAAGAAAAGAAACCGGCGGCCAGGCTTCCTGCAGCCGCTTATAAGAAGGATAAAAAGAAGCCGGAAGAAGAAAAGCCTGAAGTAATACCCAGCGCCGATGACCTTCTCGAAAAGCTCCCTGTCCCCCGGAAGAAGGCCCCGCCTGCCGGGGAGCCGGAGGTGAAAGAACGGGAAGCCGCTGAAGAAAAAGTAGCGGCACCTGCGGAGCCTGTAAAAGAAGAGCCTGTAGAGGAAGAACCCGCCGCCGAAGTTGAGGAAGCCGGGCCTGAAGAGACCGAAGATAAGGAGCCTTCCCGGAAAAGGCTTGTCCCTAAATCCACTTCGAGGAAAGCGCTTGCTGCGAAGCCTTCCCCCAGGACATCGGAAAGGAAGTCCCGCCCTGCGATAAAGGATATGATCCCGTCCGGGCCTTCCAGGAAGCCGGAGCTTCCCGTGAAGAAGGAGAAAGGCCGTGCCGAGCGGGATACTATCGAAACAGTGCCGGGGCGCAGGCCGGAAGAAGAGTTTGAGGATCTCAGGGAGACCATAGCCGCCGATGATATGCACGAAACCATCGTTTCCGAGTCGATGGAAGAGGAAGACTTGACTGAAACCGTTGAAGAGGTTGTCGTTGCCATTGAAAGTGTCGATGAGGAAGAAGCCGGGCGCCACGGCCTCCGGTTCGAAGATACGGGCGAAACTATAGAAGCGGCTTATTATTCCGAAGGGCGCATGGTCCCGGCGGAGGAAGATTATGCCGTTATAAATAATATCGAAGTCCTGGAAGACATGCGTGAAACCATTGAAGTCGCCGCCGGAAGGCATTTAAACGCGGGCGAATTCGAATTTTACAGGGCCGACGGTTCCATCGATCCGGAAGAGGAAGTCGAAGAGGAGTTGATGTCGCCTTCCCCGCTTCAATCGCGTCCTTTCGAGCCTACCCCGGTATATGCCACAAAGAAGGTTGATCCCTCAGCTCCGGTCATTCAGCTTCCGCCCGAATATACTAAGTCTCCGGGTTACGGGGCGGGCGAAATGCCCGAAGCGGCTTCCGCCCCGCCTGAAGAGCCGATGCACGAAGGCAGCCGCCTTATTAAGGGGTTGTCGCCTACAAGAAGCATCAGCGGCGCCACGGATATTTACCGCTCCAGGCCCCTTATCAGGAGAAAGGAAGCGGCCATGGTGGCGGTCGAGGCTGTGGAGAGGCTCAAGGGCTCAGCCCCAGAAGAGGCCGGGACGCGCCACAGCAAACTACAATACCCGGTGGAACTTGCTTCGCAGATGATAATGTCGGGATCCCGCGAATACGACCTCAGCTTCCTTTTGAGGAAGGCGGCCGACCAGGGAGCATCCGATTTACACCTGGATTCCGTTACACCTCCGAGTTTCAGGATCAACGGCGACCTTGTAAAAAGCAACTTCCCCCCGTTTTCCGACGAGCGTCTTATCGGCGAGATATCGCCTTTCATAAGCCAGAACCAGAGGAAACACCTTGTTGAGACCGGCGAGCTTGATTTCACGCTGGATGTTGACAGGCTGGGCAGGTTCAGGGTGAACCTTTACAGGCACAAAAACGGCCTGGCTGCAGCTTTCAGGTACATACAATCCAGGATCCCGACGCTGAGGGAACTAAACCTGCCCAAGCAGTTGAAAAAGCTGATCCATTTCCGGAAAGGCCTCGTAATCGTTACGGGACCGACAGGGTCAGGCAAATCCACGACACTTGCCGCGATAATCAACGAGATAAACCGTTCCAGGTCGGCCCACATAATAACAATCGAAGACCCGCTGGAATTCATTCATAAGAACCAGATGAGCCTGGTAACCCACCGGGAAATCGGGGTTCATTCACTGAGGTATTCGGATGCACTACACTCGGCGATAAAGGAAGATCCCGACATCATTATGCTTGGCGAGATGAGGGATCTTGAAACAATAAGCCTTGCGATAGAAGCTGCAAGCATGGGGCTCCTGGTATTTTCCACGCTGCATACCAACAGCGCGGCAAAGGTGCCCGAACGCATAATAGATGTTTTCCCCCACGAGAGACAGGCCCGGATCCGGACTGCGCTAGCCGACAGCCTCAAGGCCGCAGTGGCGCAGCAGTTGATTAAACGCCTGGACAATAAAGGGCGCGTTCCCTCGGTGGAGGTACTCTTTGCGACCGCAGGCCTGAGCAACATGATCCGTGAAAACAAGACCCACCAGATTTATAGCCTTATCCAGACCGGCAAAGATATGGGGATGCAGAGCATGGACCAGGCGATACTGGAACTTGCGCAAAATCACGTGATAACGCCCGAGGCGGCGCTTGAAAGGATCACAGACCCGGGGATACTCCAGAGGGCGGGCTTGATAAAAACCGTTTATTGATTCGATGCCATGCCATGATTTCATACTTGGTTATTGAGGGGTGAAATTCTATTTCTATTACACTTTCAGGGGGCGTTTCGGATGGCTAAAAAGAAAATTCCGATAAAAGAAAAAGTTCGTAAAGGCAACGAGGAGTACGCAAAAGAGAACTGCCGCATACTGGCAGGCAAAGATATCCTTTGCATAAACCTGATGTCATCCCCGGGCGCCGGTAAAACGACGCTCATCGAGGTCACCCGGGAATTTTTCGGCGATGATTACCGCATTGCCGTCATAGAAGGAGATCTTGCCGGGAACATAGATGAGAAAAGGCTGATGAAATCAGGAATCCCCGTCGTCCAGATAAACACCGTCAGTATGTGCCACCTCAACGCGTACATGGTGAACGAGGTGCTGGAAGATCTCCCCCTTGACGATGCGGATTTTATTTTTATAGAAAATATAGGCAACCTCGTCTGCCCGGCGGGAGTCCCGCTCGGCGAGGATGTGCGCGTCGTAATCCTCGCAATTACCGAAGGAGACGACAAGCCTGCCAAGTATCCCGTCATATTCCATGACGCCGATGCGGTGGTAATCAACAAGATCGATTTTCTCCGGTTCATGGATGTAGATGTGGCTTCCATCGAGGAGCAGATAAAGGCGATAAACCCCGATGCGTCGATTTTTAAAGTTTCTGCAATAAACGGTGACGGCATCGGCGAATGGGCGGACTGGCTGGCAATGAAGAAAAAAGAAAAGGCATGATGATTACATGCACGAAGTAACCGTAACGCAGGACATCCTGGAAAAAGCCCTGGATGCAGCGAAGGTAAACAACGCAAAAGCAATAACAAAAATCAGGATAAAAGTCGGCGATTTCACAGGGTTTGACCCCGGTTGTATCAGTTTTTATTTCGAGTTGATGGCAAAGGATACCATCGCCGAAGGGGCGGTGCTGGAATTTGAAAAAATCCCCCTTTCGCTTAACTGCTCCGCCTGTGATCTTACATTTACGCCGGAGGACTTCCCGCTTTCTTTTGCATGTCCTGCCTGCGGCAACACCAGAAACAGGCTTGTTTCAGGCAAGGAATTAAGCGTTGAAGATATGGAAATTGACGTGTAGTTGATCCGGGGATTTTGGAGACTGGAAATTAATTTAAAAAATGTTGTACAATTATACAGGGGTGTGGGGAAGACAAGCTATGAGTCGTAAATGTTTTAATATTAAGCATGGAGAACGATATGAATTTTTTTGGGAAGATCTTTCCCTTCACGGCCATAATGTTTGTTATTTACCTGGTTGGGGGATGTTCGGCGGATTTGAGCTTGATCGGAAAAATCCCGGCCGATACTTCTCCCGAAGTGAAAAAGCAGATAAAGAGATTATCCTCAAAGGACATGAATGTTAGGGCGGATGCCGCCCGTGCGCTCGGTGACATGGGGGAAGAATCGGTGCCTGCGATCCCGTTTTTGATAGATGTTTTCGTGGAGGAACCGAAAAGCGGCGAAGACCTGTCCTCGTCCATCGAGCAGTCGGGGCTTGCGCTGATGCGGATAGGCAAGTCGGCGGTCGAGCCTTTGACAGCCGCACTGAAAAATAAGAACAAAAATATAAGGCTGGAATCCGCGCGCACCCTCGGAGGAATAAAAGACCCCGGGGCGCTGGAGTCTTTAATCGGAGCTTTGAAAGATGATGATTCCGGCGTCCGGGTTGAGGCTGTCCTTGCACTGAAGGAACTTGGCGATGACCGCGCCGCGCCCCCGGTAACGGAAGCTCTGAAAGATTCATCACCCGGTGTCCGGGCCGCCGCGGCATCCGTCCTCGGAGATATGGGAGGTTCCGGCACGGTTGGGCCTCTTGTAACGGCCCTGTCGGATGAAGATCCGGCGGTCCGCTCGAATGCGGCCGACAGTCTGGGCGTAATAGGCGATAAGAAGGCCGTGCTCCCGCTTTCCGGGGCTTTTAAAGATAAAGATGTGAAAGTTCGAAGAAGCGTCGCATCTGCGCTTGGGAAAATTAAAGACCCGTCCGCAATGAACGTATTGCTCGATGGTTTGAAGGACGCCGATCCGGGAGTCAGACAACTTTCGGCTTACAACCTGGGCGCTATCGGGAATAAAAGCGCCGTGGGTTATGTCATCGATGCTTTACGCGATGACGACCCTGCCGTCAGGAGTAATGCCGCATGGGCGCTGGGACAGTTAGCCGACAGGCGTGCCGTAGGGCAGCTCATTTATGCCTTAAAGGATAAGGACAGTGAAGTGCGCGGCAATGCGGCGGCATCTCTTGGAAATATTAAAGACAAAAGCGCCGTGAAGCCGCTTACGGATGCGCTTGCCGACAGTGATCCCGGCGTCAGGCTTTCGGCGATTTACGCGCTTGGAGCGTTGAATGACGGCCGGGCTATAGAAGCCCTGGCAGTAGTTCTCGACGACGATGATTGGGGCGTCAGGAGCAGCGCCGTCGAGGCTCTCGGCAAGATTGACGATGAGCGGAAGGTACCTGTTTTAATAAGCGCTTTGAATGATAAAAAGCCTTCGGTCAGGAGCCTTGTCGTGCTTACGCTTGCCGGTACAGGGGACAGCCGCGCAATAGCGCCTCTGGAAAAACAACTACAATCGTCTGATGCATGTGTCCGCGCCGCGGCTGAGGAGGCGCTTAAAAAGCTCAGGAGATGAAATTTTAGGCAATAAAATTCTCCCGTATTATAAATAAAAACAAGAAGGAATAAGCCTGATCAATCTCGTATGCTATCCTGAATTAACCTGCTTAAGTTACATTACTTAAGTCATACAAAAGAGAGGTGTGTAGTTAATGAAAGATCCGAAACAGGTGCTGGAGAACACTGTAAAGCGTTGCCAGGAAAGGGACATAATCATCCCGACTTATGAAGAGATGGTTCATCCCGAAAAGCTCCCCCAGGGGATAAAGGACGAGTTGAAAAACATCGGCCTGTGGGATCTCCATCCCAGGAACCTATTCAGGATAACGTGGAAAAACGAGCCTGTGAAATTCGGTGGCGGTTTCGACGGCGTGAATTATATAGAGATGCCGCATGAAATCACCGGCGTTAAGGCAAGGGTTTTTATTCTCCTGGGCAAATTCTTCCCCACCGGCGCGCATAAAGTAGGTGCTACGTTCGGCCCGCTCGTCGAAAAGCTTGTTCGCGGTGAATTCGACCCGACGACCCAGAAAGCGCTGTGGCCCTCGACCGGCAACTACTGCCGCGGCGGTGCTTACGACGCGTATCTTCTTGCGTGCCCGTCGATTGCCGTGCTCCCCCAGGGGATGTCGGAGGAGAGGTTCGAATGGCTGAATAAAGTCGGCGCGGAGATTTTTGCAACTCCCGGCAGCGAAAGCAATGTTAAGGAGATATACGACAAGGTAAAAGAACTCAAGGCCGAGCGCGGTGACGGGATCGTGGTTCTGAACCAGTTCGAGGAGTTCGGAAACCCGCTCTGGCATTATGTTGTTACCGGCCAGGCAATCGAAGAAATTTACAACAACGAGAAAAAGGGCGAACAGAGGCTTACCGCGCTTTTCCTGACGCAGGGCTCTGCCGGTACACTGGGAAGCGGCGAATACCTGAAGGAGAAGTTCCCCCGCATAAAAGTCGGCGCAGGCGAAGCGAGCCAGTGCCCGACTCTTCTTTATAACGGCTACGGCGCACACCGCATCGAAGGCATCGGCGACAAGCACGTTACATGGGTACACAACCTCAAAAACACCGACATGATCGTTGACCTTGACGATGAGGATTGTATCCGCATATTGCGCCTCTTCAACGAGCCAGCAGGACACGAATATCTCAGGAAGGCAGGCGTGCCGGATAACATCATCGGGAAGCTAGATCTGATGGGGATATCGTCGATTGCGAACATGCTGGGCGCTATCAAGATGGCAAAATATTACGAGATGAACGAAAACGATATGGTCTTCACCATCGCTACGGATTCGATGGAGCTTTATTCTTCCAGGATCCGGGAACTGCGGGAAGACAGGGGCGAATTCTCCCACGATGATGCGGTAAGAAGTTATTACTCTTCGCTCATCGACCAGAGGACGGACTGGATGCAGGAGCTGACTTACTGGGATAAAAAGCGGATGCACAACCTGAAATACTTCACATGGGTGGAGCAGCAGGGCAAGACGGTCGAAGAACTGGACGCCCAGTGGTATGACGACAATTACTGGCACGACAAGTTCAACAAGTACAAGGAATGGGACAAGCTTATTAACGAGTTTAACGCTAAGACGGGACTCCTGGAAAAATACAAGACCAAGGCGTAATAGCGTGTCATAATTCAGTAACTAAAAAGGCCGGGCGATAAGCCCGGCCTTTGTTGCCTTCATGATTCCCCTTCCTCCCTGTCCTGAACTTGTTTCAGGATCTATCGCTGCAGTGTCCCCATCATACAGGTTCATAATCCGCTTTCTCTGCTTTTTGAGATTCCGAAACGAGTTCGGAATGACACCTGGTACCGCCCGGGTTTGAGGCTAAAGCTCACCGGCGTCTTTGCCGAATGGATACCAGCCTTCGCTGGTATGACGGTTCTGCCGATTGCAGATTCAACTTGATAATTCCCTGTAGATTGTTGCAGGGTAATTTATTTTAAATTTTATCCTGGAGCTTGCCCCGGATCTGCCGGCTCCTTTTTCAGCTTATAATAAATTCTCAACACGAGTATATAGACGGCGGCGGGGATCAGCGCTTCCCTGAACAGGAACCACAACATGCCGGTTATCAGTTGAAGGCTTACCATGTGCTCGCGGTGAAGCCGGAACCATCCCAGGAAAGCCAGGATAACAAGCCCGATTAAAACAACAACCTGTATCCAGGAAGATTTTGCTTTATTCTTTTGTTCCGCTGCCTGTCCCGATAATGTCGAGAACAGGTCTGAGAAGATCCGGCCCAGCCACATTAACAGCTTGCCGGGATATTTGAATTCGATGATTAAGACTGCCAGCGCCCCGGCTATGATGAACGGCGTGAACGACGAGACCGTCCGCTGGATAATGTAAACCGGGTAAACGATTATTGAAAAAATAATATTGGCCGGGACCGCCCAAAACTGTAACGGGGCGACGGTGTTAAGGCTGAAGATAAATTCGGTCGTGCGGATGATGAAAAGCAGGAGCAGGATTTGTCCTGTAAATTTTAAAAAGCCTTTTCTGAAAATGCCGTACCTCTGCCTGTAATTGACAAGGCTCAGCGCTATAAGCGTGACAACGGCCGTTCCCAGGTAGTCGCCGCATAAATACCCGGCTCCCATGGCGAGAAGGGCAAGAATAGCCAGCTTGATTGTTTTCGATTGGAAGGTTTTTAATGCAAGGTAAGCCAGGGCGAATAAAAGCCACCAGAAAGTGATTTCGAATTTTAAAAAGTGATCTGAATGAGTCTTTGTGTTGATGCCCAGCCAATTTAAAAACTCGGCCGCCAGGAAAGTGTCCATAAGCTCCAGCCCGTGGTCCGAAAGCGGAGACAATACGAGCTTTGTTTGATGAAGCGAATTCTTAGAATTTTTTAATTTCTCATACGAATCCAGCATCTGGCCGGGCGGGTGGAGTTGGTCGAAGATTCCCGCTCCCAGAAATACCGGGACAGGGTAGTCGGGTTCGGCTTCCGGGGCCATCCCCAGGCATATTACCCCTTTTACATCAGGGCATTCCGCCGCGGCAAGAAGGGAGCTTGAAGCCCCCAGGGAATGGCCGAGCAGGTATATCCAGGGATCTATGTATCCCCGGCTTTTGATAAGCTTAATTATTTCCAGTATCTCTTTTTTCTGCCCATCGGGACTCACAGCATCGCCATCAAAGGTTATTGCTTCATAGTTTGCATCTTGTAGGAGGTTCGCATAAAACATCATCGACCGGTGGCTGCATGCCACCCCATGAGACAGGATTATTGGACAGCGGTTATATGAGCCGCCCGTGGTATAAACCTTAATCTGTTGTAGCTCCGGATAACCGGAAGTATCGATCTGATGTTCTTGTTGTAATCCTTTATATATCAGTCCGTAAATAACGATAAGCAGTATTAAGAAAGCAATTGTTGCCCAATTTACCGGTTTTTTCAGAATTTTCAGGATCTTACGGCCGATACCTTCCATACAAATATTTTCTCCGCCTAAGAAATAGTTCCTATTTCGTTATCGGCTTTTAATTGCCGCCCCATCGCAAAAATTTGAAAAATTTAAAATATAAATCATGAAAATGGGCGCGTCCAGGAGGATTTCCGGCCCCGGCTTCTTGAATTCCTTAGAACGTTTTAATTTTCAAAAATGATAATTTAAATAAACGGAGGAATAAAACATGTACAAGCTCGTATTGCTGCGTCACGGGGAAAGCACATGGAACAAGGAAAACAGGTTCACCGGTTGGACGGACGTCGATCTGTCCGACAGGGGCATAGCGGAAGCCGTTCACGCCGGGCAGACACTAAAAAATGAAGGCTACAACTTTGACATAGCGTTCACCTCGGTCTTAAAGAGGGCTATAAGGACGTTATGGCTGGTCCAGGACAGGATGGACTTGATGTGGATACCCGTCGAGATATCGTGGAAACTCAACGAAAGACATTACGGGGCGCTCCAGGGGTTGAACAAGTCGGAGATGGCCGCCAAATACGGCGAGGAACAGGTGTTCATCTGGCGGAGGAGTTATGATATACGGCCGCCCGCCCTTGAGAAAACGGACGAACGTTACCCCGGCCATGAGCTTAAATATGAGGGCATGGATGAAAAAGACGTCCCGCTTACCGAGTGCCTGAAGGATACCGTGGAGAGGCTGGTCCCTTACTGGCATGAAACAATTGTGCCGGTTATCAAATCGGGCAGGAAAGTTTTGATTTCAGCCCACGGAAACAGCCTGAGGGCGCTGGTCAAAGTCCTGGATAATGTCCCTGACCAGGAGATCACTACTCTTAACATTCCCACGGGGATGCCTCTTGTTTACGAGCTTGATGACGATATGAAGCCCATCAGGCATTATTATCTTGGAGACCCCGAAGAGGTGGAAAAGGCTATGGCGGAAGTCGCCGCCCAGGGAAAGGCGAAGTAGGCGGATATCGAAATGTAGAAAAAAGCCCCGCGATATGCGGGGCTTAATTTTTGTCTGGTGGGCAGGGAAGGATTCGAACCTCCGTAGCGCGTAGCGCGTCAGATTTACAGTCTGATGCCATTAACCACTCGGCCACCTACCCATGACGCGAAAAGGATTATACCATATCATACAGGCCGTGTAAAGTCCGGGGAGGTACTGACCGGGCATTTGGAGGGCTTGCCCTTGCGATCAATAAAAGATATAATGAATCGAATTTCAGGACGAACCGGTTTCGGAGGTAAACATGCATGTTATTATAATGGGTTGTGGGCGGCAGGGCGCGCGTCTTGCGGAGCTGCTCGAGGCCGAGGATATTAAAGTTACTATTATAGATAACAAGCCTTCCGCATTTTCACGCCTGAACCCCAAATTCAAAGGCGATAAGATTATAGGTACGGGCATCGATGTCGATGTTCTCGAAAGGGCGGGCATAAAAGACGCAGATGTTTTCGTGGCGGTTACCAACGGGGATAACAGGAACCTGATGAGCGCCCAGATCGCCAAAGATATATTCAAAGTCCCCAAGGTGCTGTGCCGCGTTTATGACCCCAAAAGGGCCCAGCTTTACCATGACCTGGGTCTTCAGACGGTATGCAGCACCACCGTCGGGGCCAGGATGTTCAGGAACCGGATAATCGGCCCGAAAGTGCTCCGTTCTTACCAGCTCGGTGCAGGCACCGCCCTTGCAATTGAAGTAAAGGTCGGCGATGAAGTTTCCGGCAAGAAAATCAAGGACCTGGAAATTCCCAGGGAATTCAGGGTTTGCTGTGTCGTAAGGGATGAAAAGCCGATTATCCCGGAACCCGATTTCGTCATAAAGGCGGGCGACCAGCTTTTCGGCGCGGTTAGTTCCGGCGCGATGGAAAAAGTTAAGGAAGAATTGAAAGTTAGCGAACACGTAACGAATATTTTATAACCGGGCTTTCCGCTCTCTAGGAGGTTTAAATATGTTTATCTTAATCGCAGGCGGGGGAAAAGTGGGCTACTTCCTGGCAAAAGACCTTATCGCAAAGGGCCATGAAGTTTCGTTGATAGAGGCGAATGAAGAAAAAGCCAAGCGCATCAATGATGAGCTTGGCAACATAACCATCTGCGGTGATGCTTGCGATTCCGCCGTCCTGAAGATTGCCGGGGCGGGCAGGGCCGTGATATGCGTGGGCGTAACCGGCGAGGATGAAGACAACCTCGTGATATGCCAGGTGGCGAAAACAAGGTTCAAAGTTCCCTTTACCCTTTGCCGGGTTAATAACCCCAGGAACAAGGATGTTTTCAAAAAGCTGGGAGTTGACGCCACCGTCAGCAAAACAGAAGTCATATTATCCATGATCGAAGGAGAGATGACCACTAAAGGCGTTATGGCGACATTCCCCACGCGCCATAGCGATGTAGAGATGGTCGAGGCGGTCATTACAGACGAATCCCCGGCAGCCAACATGACATTGAAAGAGCTTCCCACCCCTCCCGATTGTACTATCTCGATGATTATCAGAGATAACGAGATAATAATACCGGACGGCAATACCAGGCTCCAGCCGCTTGATCTTGTAATGGCGCTGGCGAAGCATAAAAGCTTCGCAAGCCTCAGGGAGCTTTTGCTGGGGAAAAACGATTCCCAGTTGTCATTCGAGCTCACTCATCCAGAGAAGGGCTGAAATTGCCGACTTTGACCCCGGGCAGTTCCTTTTTCATTATGTTTAAAAACGCCGTCACGCCGACGGCGTTGCCCCAAACTTTTTCCCTGCCTGAGTAAATCTTTTCGGGGTCCTGGTTCAGGTTCCGGATCTGGATCTTATCGACCCCCGGGTCGGCACAAAAATCTATCAGCGAAGCTATCTCTTCCTCCCGGTCGTTTATGCCCGGCGCAAACAAAAGGTTCAGCGAGACATAAAGGCCCGAGCTTCTAGCCGCTTTCACCGTCTCCGTAACGTCTTTGAAACCGTAATTTTTGGGCTTGAAATAATCTTCATAGATTTCAGGCGTGCATGAGTTCAGGCTGACCCGTATCGAATCGAGACCTGCCGCCCCGAGCCTTTTTATAACATCCGTCATGCCGCCGTTCGTATTTATGTTTATAGTGCCCCTGTCCGTTTCACGCCGGGCTTTTTTGATCACTTTTTCGAGAAGGTCGTCCTGTAAAGTAGGCTCTCCCTCACAACCCTGCCCGAAACTGACAATGGCTTTTTCGGTGCCCAGGTGTACGAGCATTATTTCGAGGATTTCTTTTTCCGTCGGGATAAAGGTTATGCGGGCCTGGGGTGACGTTTCGTCGCCGGAATCGCCGCCGGAAAGACATCCGGGGCATGCCGCGTTACAGGCGGGGGATACCGGGATGCCGCCTTCCCACCTTTCGTAAAAAATGTTCTGCGCGGTAAAGCAGCCATATTCCAGGGCGCAATGGGACAGGTGTACCAGGAGCCGGTTGCGGGGAGACCCGGCAAGTTTTTTTTCTATGCGGGCATTGAGGTCGGGGGTGTTGTAGTTTTTGGGATCCCATTCCGGGATAAGCTCCGTAGGGACTGCGGCCATGTAAAGCCTGCCGTTTTGTTCTCCGACGGCGGAGTATGCCCATAGGGGCAGGGGAGGCGCTCCCGGGGTCATCCTGTATGCCGGGAAGTAAGTCCTGGTGTATCCGGGCGGCGGCGCGGCGGAAAGCGCCGTACTCCCGTCTTCCAGGGTTTCGGGCTTTTTAGTCTTGCCGTTTATGCCGACAGGCATCCGCCCCGGCAGAAAAAAAGTCATCGCGGATTGGGGGAGGGGGCTTAAGTCCCCGGCATTTAAAATTTTGACGTCCTGGCCGTTCCAGCCGCATGCGGCATAATCCGGGTCAACGCTGATCCCGCCTTTTTCCCCGACAGGGAGGCGGAAGTATTTTGTGCCCTTGCTTTTGCTCATTTTTTCCTTCCTGAAAAAAACAACCCCGGCTTAGATTGGACAGGCCGGGGCGTCTTGTTATTTATAAGGTTAAATCTTGCCGTTGAACGACATGGCCTCTTTGGTTATGGTATTGAGGAATTCCTCGTTGCTCTTTGTTTTCTGGAGCCTTTCGAGCATAACTTCGGTCATTTCCTCATCGCCGAACATATCGAGTGCTCTCCTGAGGAGCCAGATCCTCTTCAGTTCGATTTCTTCTATGAGCAGTTCCTCGTGCCGTGTCCCGGATTTCTTTACATCCATTGCGGGGTATATGCGGCGTTCTGCAAGGCGGCGTGAAAGGTCGAGTTCCATGTTGCCGGTGCCTTTGAATTCCTCGAAGATGACGTCATCCATCTTGCTGCCGGTTTCTATGAGTGCAGTGGCGATGATTGTCAGGCTGCCGCCGAATTCTATATTGCGGGCGGCTCCGAAGAACCTCTTGGGCATCCGGAAGGCCGCGGTATCGAGACCGCCTGAAAGAGTCCTTCCGGTCGAAGGGGTAACCAGGTTCGATGCGCGGGCAAGCCGCGTGATGCTGTCGAGCAGGATCACCACGTCGTGGCCCATTTCCACCATCCTCTTGGCCCGCTCTATTACAAGCTCCGCGACCCTGACATGTTTTTCCGGAGGCTCGTCGAACGTGGAGCTTATGACTTCGCCCTTGATGCTCCTCTCCATATCGGTAACTTCTTCCGGCCTTTCATCTATCAGGAGGGCGATGAGGTGGACGTCCGGATCGTTCTCACTTATCCCGTTGGCTATTTGCTTGAGGAGTATGGTTTTACCGGCCTTGGGGGGAGCTACGAGGAGTCCTCTCTGACCTCTGCCGATGGGGCAGAATATATCGATCATCCTGGTGGAGATGCGCTCCGGGGTTGTTTCCAGCACGAAGCGCTTGTCGGGGAAAATGGGGGTGAGGTCGTCAAAGCGTCTCCTGCTCCTGATGTTTTCAGGCGTTTCCCGGTTGATCGCCTGGACTTTCAGCAGGCCGTAATATTTTTCGCCGTTTTTCGGAGGCCGGACCTGGCCCGAAACAAGGTCTCCCATCCTGAGGTCCATGCGCTTGATCTGGGACATAGAAACATAGATATCGCCGCTGCCCGGAAGGTATGACCTGCCGCGAAGGAAACCGTAGCCTTCGGGGAGGATCTCCAGGATGCCGCTTGCCAGGAGCACGTCCTGGCGCTGCCCGCATACATCCGCCTGACTTTCAGGCCGGGCTTGCTCTTTTTCAACTGTTTTTTTCTGCGAATATTGCTCCGTCTTATCCTCAGCCTGTTCCCGGACTTCCTCGCGGTACTCTTCGGTCTCACGGCGCTGGAGCTTTTCCAGACCTTCTTTCAATTCTTCGCGGTTATCCAGTATCAGGCTTGCCAGCTTCTCTTTCTTAAGGTTATGATAGCCTTTCAGCTTCATGTTCTTTGCGACGTCGAGAAGCTCGGCGCGGCTTAGCTTGGTTAGTTCTGCGACAGGGTTCATTTTTACACCTCGTTAAGTTTATTGAATTGCATGTCGATTGATAAATTTATTACTTCTTCTTGACCTTGTCCCAATCTTTGTTGAATCTTTCGACCCCGATATCGGTGAGCGGGTGATCAAACAGCTTTTCCAGCACTTCGAAAGGCACCGTGGCGATATGCGCCCCGGCCTTTGCAGCTTCCGCCACGTGGAGCGGATGACGTATGCTGGCCGCTATCACCTGGGTGGGGAACTGGTAATAATCCAGGACGGCCACGATGTCCCTTACGACGTCCATCCCTTCCCATGAGATATCGTCGATGCGGCCGACGAACGGGCTTACGTAAGTCGCCCCGGCATTTGCGGCAAGGAGAGCCTGGCTCACCGAGAATACCAGCGTTACATTGGTGCTTATGCCTTCGGCTGCAAGCTGGGTTACGGCCTTGATGCCTTCTTTGCCCATGGGGATCTTTATGACGATATTGGGAGCTTGTTTTGCAAGGTTGCGCGCTTCTTTTACCAGATCTTTGGCGTTCTTGGCAACCACTTCCAGGCTTATGGGCCCTTCGACTATCGCGCATATCTGCTTCACGATGTTCTTGAAGTCCCCACCCGCCTTTGCGACAAGCGACGGGTTGGTCGTTACCCCGGCCAGGATTCCCATTTCTGCAGCTTCCTTGACTTCGTCAATTTTCGCCGTGTCCAGAAAAAACAGCATTTTTACTCCTCCTTTTACCGATTACAATTTTTTTTATGTCGCCAGCTCAATCCTTTGCAGACTGAACCTTGTCATAGCAAGTAAGAATATCATACAGGCTCCCAGGACCGCAAGATCAACCGCCATCTTACCGATGCCGCCCCCGAGGAAAATTGCTTCTTTCAGGCCGTCGTAAAGGTAAAAGCTCGGAAGAAACCTGGCTATTTTGTTCATGAAGATACTCGAATCGGCCATTAATACCGGCAGGAAAAAAAACAGGTATATGATGGAATTTGCAGCCTGCCCGGCGGTCTGGCTGTTGAAGAGCGATCCGCACAGCATCCCCATGCCTGCGAATATGAAGCTTCCCAGCAGTATAAGCCCCAGGACGGCGGCCGTATTCATCCCGACCCCGCCGAAAAACAGTAAAATCATACCCCCGGCGGTAAATGCCAGCAGCGTGCCCAGAAGCGTTTTCCCGATAACGACTTCCAGGGGCGTTGCAGGCGAAAGCATCAATGCCGACAGCGTATGCCGTTCCCTTTCTTCGAGAAGTGATGCGGCGGCTATGGAAAACGCTCCCAGCGTGGTAAATAACAGCCATACGGGCAGCAGCCGTTGTGCCAGGCCGTCTCCCTCCCTGACAAGGGGGATTATCGTCAATTTTGCAGGGGTAACCTGTCCTGCATAATTCCTTAGAAGCTCCGTCAGGCCCATCTGGATGATTGCCCCCTGGGGTATATCGACATCATTTACGTATATTTGAAGAGTGGGTATCAGTCCCTCGTTGAGCTTGTGATCGAAATTTTCGGGGATGATAAGCATGGCGCTTGCCTTGCCTTCCCGGATCATATTTTTAGCCTTGTCCATATCGATGTTTTTCTGAACATCGAACCCGCCTTTTTTTGCGATGTAGTCCGCAAACTTTGTTTCTCCTCCTGAAAAAATAAGCGCCGGGCGCCTCAGGTTTTCGGTCTTAAACATCAAGTTAAATACAATCGCCAGCATCACGGGAGCCAGCAGTATCATCAACACGGTCTTGTTGCGATAGCTGTCTCTCAGGTCCTTTTCCAGGATCGCCCATATATGTCTAATGCGCGGCAATACGGCCTCCATGCATGATTCCGGGTGAGCCTTCCGTTAAGGGTTGCCCGGTTATCGGAACCGCCGGCGGGTTATCAATATTTCTCAACCTTGACCTGTCCGGCCATTTTTTGAAAAGTCTCGGCCAGGCTCTTTGCTCCGCCCTCGTCCAGGTCTTCCACCACCAGGGTGTATCCTTTTATCTTGATGGGGGTTGAATAAGGCTCGGTTTTGAAGTTCACCTTCTCTTCCTTCGAGAGTCGCTCTACAAGCTGTGCGGCGAGATGCTCGTTGGGGAAGACCTCGCCGACCTGCACCTTGACCTTTTTCTCGTTTTGTATAGGGAATACCTTACAGGCATATCCTTTCATCTTCAGATAATCCACCGTAGGCTTCACGGTATCCGAATTGAAAAACTCCTGGACCACCAGGTAGCCGCCGACTTTTTCCTCGTCCTTTACATCTTCGAGTATCTTCGCCTGCACTCCCTTGCCTTTCAGGCAGGGCATGAGCCTGTCGGCCTTCTCCCTGGTATCCGCCCAGACGGAAATACGGTAATGATCCCCGACCGGTTGGGCGCCGGGCTGGCTCTCCTTTTTTGCTAAATAGAGCAGAACCAGATTAACCATCAGGGCGGTGCAAACAAGCAATATCAGAAGTCTTCGAATAAATGTGCTGACCACGATTGGGCCTTCCTGAAATTCTCGCCCTATTTTAACTGATAGATAAATCCGTGTCAACCTTTTTTTGATATATAGTCTTTCTGACCTGCCCTTAACGAATTGAAATTAAAGACACGCCAGTTCGATTCGTTCCAGTGCCATAGCACCGAGGCCCGCTACGGTTTCAAGCACAACCTGGCTTTCGGGACTCATCTCTTTCTCGGGTTTATTGAACTCGACTCCAAGCACTCCCTTTATAC
The DNA here is from genome assembly GCA_023475345.1 of Chloroflexota bacterium. GTDB lineage: Bacteria > Vulcanimicrobiota > JAMCWD01 > JAMCWD01 > JAMCWD01 > JAMCWD01. The sequence goes on from JAMCWD010000061.1 coordinate 65,120, forward strand.
TGTCGGCGGCAATCATGGGCAGATAAAGCGCCCTGGTTCCCGGGAACGTGCCAGTGCCCCATCCGGCGGCCTGCCTGTTGGCCCATACCCATGATGCCACGCCCAGATCGCTTGGCGTAACCTCGAATCCCATTGTTATCGCCTTTGCATCGAGGCCCTCCCCGGAGGGAAGGAAGACCGACACCTCCGCGGGGAATATCTCGGTAATGTGACGGATCAGTACCGAGAGGACCTGCTCCACGTTCCGGGCCGTTACCAGTTCCCTGCTGAGTTCATAGAGGGCCGTGTTCCTTGATTCGCTTTCCTTAAGCAGGGCGACTTCTTCGCGCACCCTCAATGCAAGGTTGCTTATGATCACCACCACCACAATATAAATGATGAACGATACGAAATACTCCATATCGTGCACGTTGAAGGTGAAATACGGACGAACAAAGAGATAATCGAAGACGGCTATACTGACGATCGCCGACGCAATGGAAGGCCCCCGGCCAAGGTAAATGGCGCTCAGAACAACGGGCAAAAGCAGGAAGAAAAGCAGGTTCACCTGATTCAGGACGTTCCGCAGGAGAAAGGCGACGAGGGCTATTATGCCCACGGCGAGGAGGGAGGCGGCGTAATTGAGAGGGCCGGAAGAATAAATCCGCTTCTTCGGCTCAATCTTGCTTTCGGTCCTGGCATCTATCAGATATATGTCAATATCCGGGGTCAATTTCAGAATCTTTCTGAGTAAATCATGGGCCAGGCCGAAACGTCTGGGCTTGCCGATTACGATCTTAGTTACGTTGTTGTTTCGTGCATAACTTGCCATCTCTTCCGTTAAGTCGTTCCCTTTCAGCCAGACCACCCTCGCCCCTAATTTTTTCGCCAGGATCAGGGCATTATTCAGCCATTTCAACTCTTGATCGGAGAGCCTCTTGTGCCTCTCCGTCTCCAGGTAGAAAGCGACCCACTCGGCATCCAGGTCGGTGGCCAGCCTGGAGGAGGAGCGAATGAGCGTTTCTGCGTACGGGCTTGCAAAAACCCCGACGAGTACCCGTTCCTTTGCAGGCCACGGCCCCGCGATGGCGTGAGCCTGCATGTAATCCCGCATCCTCTCGTCCACGCTTCCGGCCACGGCTCGAAGGGCAAGCTGCCGGAGCGCAAGCAGATTTCCAGGACGGAAGAACTCCCTCGCGGCGAGCCCGGCAAGATCCCCGAGGTAGACCTTTCCTTCCCTCAGCCTTTTTAAAAGCGCCTCTGGGGGAAGGTCTATGAGCTCTATTTCGTAAGCTTTTTCCAGGACGGAGTCCGGAACGGTTTCTTTTACGCGCACGTTCGTGATCTTATAGATGATGTCGTTTAGGCTTTCGAGATGCTGAACGTTCAGCGTGGTGTACACGTCTATGCCTGCGTTCAGCATCTCTTCTATATCCTGGTAGCGTTTCTCATGCCTTAAGCCTGGGGCATCGGTATGAGCAAGTTCGTCCACGAGGGCTATCTTTGGTTTTCTGGCTATGATCCCGGCCAGGTCCGCCTCCTGAAGCTCCATTCCTTTGAAGCCGATGACGAGGGAGGGGACGATCTCAAGTCCTTCAAGAAGGGCCGCAGTCTCGGGCCGTCCGTGGGTCTCGACGTAGCCCACGACGACGTCAATGCCCTCCTTTTTTCTCTGCCGTGCATCCAGCAGCATGGCATACGTCTTGCCCACGCCCGGGGCTGCGCCGAAATAAATGGTCAGCCGGCCTCTTTCTTTTTCCTCCTCGGATTTGGCAAGTTTTAAAAGGGCTTCCGGTGACGGCCTCTGGTATTCTTTTTCTTCCGGCATGGCTTATTTTTCAACCTCATCCATGGCAAAGTTCAATTTAAGGACGTTCACCCTTTCCGCGCCCAAAAAACCGAACTGCCGCTTTTCGACTTGGCTCATAACGAGACTTTTTAATTCCTCTTCCGGGATGTTCCGGGACTTTGCTACCCGCGGTACCTGGGCAAAGGCGGCTTGCGGGGTTAAGTGAGGATCAAGCCCGCTGGAAGAGGTCGTGACGAGATCCACCGGGACGCTCCCCTTTATTCCACTGTCCCTTAAGACTTTTACCCGTTTTCTTACATTTTCAATCATGACCAGGTTTGTAGGGCCGAGGTTCGAGCCGCCTGAGGCCAGCGGGTTGTATTCGAAATCCGCGGTAGCCGAGGGCCGGGGCCAGAAGTATTTGGGATCGGTAAAGGACTGGCCTATAAGCCATGATCCCGCCGCAGTTCCGTTGTCTTTGTAGATCAGGCTGCCTGCGGCCTGTTTCGGAAAAAGTATCATCGCGGCCCCCGTAACCGCAAGCGGGTAGACGATGCCGAGCAGTATCGTGAACACGAGAAGAACCAGGATCGCCCTCTTTATATCTTTCATATTTTCTCCTATATAAAAACGCTTATCAACATGTCAATCAGCTTGATTCCCATGAACGGGACCAGAATTCCTCCTGCGCCATAAACCAGCAAGTTATAAGCCAGGAGCTTATGAGCTGGCATGGGCCTGTAACGGGTGCCTTTCAGGGCCAGCGGCACAAGCATCGGGATCATGGCTTATAGGAAAATAACGGCCGAGAGAATGGCCGTGAATGGGCTTGAAAGGCGCATGACGTTCAGCACTTCAAGCTGGGGATAAATAGATGACAGGGCCGCCGGGATTATTGCAAAGTACTTTGCCACGTCGTTGGCGATGCTAAAGGTGGTAAGTGTGCCCCTGGTCATCAGTATCTGCTTGCCCGTCTCTACTATGTCGAGAAGTTTCGTAGGGTTGGAATCCAGGTCTATGATATTTGCAGCCTCGCGCGCGGGCTGGGTGCCGGTGTGCATGGCCACCGCGACGTCGGCCTGGGCCAGGGCGGGCGCGTCGTTTGTGCCGTCACCGGTCATCGCCACCATGTAGCCCTGTTCCTGATGCTCCCGTATGAGTTTGAGCTTATCCTCAGGCTTTGCCTGGGCAAGGAAATCGTCCACCTGGGCTTCGGCCGCTATCACTGCGGCAGTAAGCGGGTTGTCTCCCGTTATCATCATGGTCTTGATCCCCATGCTGCGGAGCTTCTGGAACCGCTCCTGGATGCCACCCTTGAGCACGTCTTTCAGGCTGACGACGCCCATTATCTCATCATCGCGGGTGACCACCAGGGGTGTGGCTCCGGTCTTGGCGACTTTCGTGACACTTCCTTCAATGTCCGAAGGGATGGTTCCGCCTGTTTCTCTGACGTGGCGCATGACCGTATCGGCCGCCCCCTTCCTGTAGGAATGTCCATCCACGTCGAGACCGCTCATTCTCGTTTCAGAGCTAAAGTGTACGGCTGCCGCGTGCTCTGGCAGATCCTTCACGCGGAGATCGTATTTCCGCTTGGCGAGCACGACGATGCTTCGCCCTTCAGGGGTCTCATCGGTAAGTGACGCCATGAGGGCGGCTTCGGCAAGCTCAGTGACATCGTGGTTCCCGGCAGGAATGAAGGCCGCGGCCTCACGGTTGCCGAGGGTGATGGTGCCGGTCTTGTCAAGAAGGAGAACGTTGACGTCACCTGCGGCCTCTATGGCCCTGCCCGAAAGGGCGATGACGTTTCTATGGAAGAGCCTTTCCATGCCCGCGATGCCGATGGCGGGAAGGAGGGCTGCGATGGTGGTCGGGGCAAGACAGACAAACAGGGCCACGAGCACTGTGAGGGTTACAGGATGGCCTTGTCCTGCGGCCTTCATGCTGTAAATGGAAAGGGGACTCAAGTTAAGCACGACGAGCAGGAAGACCACAGTGAGGGTTACGAGAAGCACCTCCAGGGCTATCTCGTTGGGGGTCTTTCTGCGCTTCGCTCCCTCCACCATCGCTATCATCCGGTCGAGGAAGGTCTCGCCAGGGTTCGCGGTAATCCTGATCACGATGCTCCCGTCTATAACAAGCGTCCCTCCGGTTACGGCATTGCGGTCTCCACCTGATTCCCTTACCACCGGGGCGGATTCTCCTGTAACGGCGGCTTCGTTTACGAGGGCCGCGCCAGCGACCACCTCGCCGTCGCTTGGAATAAGGTCGTTTGCCTCTACGAGGACGTAGTCATCCTTACGCAGCCTGATTGACGGGACAGTCTCGAACTCTGCGCCCGGCTCCGGTTTCTTCAGCTTTTTTGCCATTATCTCCGTGCGGGTTTTTTGCATCGATTCGGCGCGGGCTTTCCCTCGCCCTTCGGCAAGGGACTCGGCAAACGTGGCGAAAAGCACCGTGAGCCACAGCCATAAGGACACCATTCCCGTAAACCAGGCAGGATCCCCCCTGCCGGTTATCAGGTTGATCAGGAAGTTAATCGTCGTGATGACGCTTCCGGCTTCGACCGTGAGCATAACGGGGTTACGCCATAAGGCCCGCGGATCAAGCTTCTTAAACGAATTAAGCAGCGCCGTCTTTATAAGCGTCTTATCGAACGCGCTTTTTATTTCCCTTGCCATCTCAGTACCCTCCCGACATGATCATGTGCTCCACGATGGGCCCGAGCGAAAGGGCGGGGAAGAACGTGAGAGCGCCCACTATCAGGATCACCGCCGCAAGCCACGCGATAAAAAGCCCGTCCGTGGGGAGGGTGCCCACGCTCGGCGGGATATATTTTTTCCGGACCAGGGAGCCGGCCATCCAGAGCACGGCGACGGCCGGGATGAACCTCCCTCCAAGCATTGCGACTGACAGGAGGACGTTGTAGAAGACCGTGTTGGCGTTCAGTCCTGCGAAGGCGCTTCCGTTGTTATTCGAGGGGGAGGCGAAGGCGTAAAGGATTTCACTCAATCCGTGCGCGCCGGGGTTGAGAATGGAACCTGTTCCCGCAGTAGTGACAAGGGCGATGGAATCCAGAATGAGGATTAATATCCCCGCCGTGAACACCGTTATAACCGACGTCCACATCTCGGTTATCTCGATCTTTTTACCGAGGTACTCCGGGGTCCGGCCGATCATAAGCCCGGCGGTGAAGACGGCTATTACCACAAAAGCCAGCATGGTGTAGAGACCCGACCCCACGCCCCCGAAGACCACTTCTCCGAGGAGCATCAGAAGCAAGGGAACCATGCCGCCAAGCGGGGTGAGGGAATCGTGCATCGTATTAACGGCTCCGCAGGAAGTTGCCGTGGTCGTCGCCGAAAAAAGCGCCGAGCCGCCGAGGCCGAAACGCACATCTTTGCCCTCCATGTTCGGGCCCTGGAGGGCAAGAAGCGGGTTGCCGCCAAGCTCCGCCATGTAGAGCGCGCCGACGGCAATAACTAAGAGAAACATCATGGTGGCATAAATGGCCCATCCATCCCTCTGGCTTTTGCACATCCGGCCGAACGTGTTCGTGAGGGCCGCCGGGATCAGAAGTATCAGGAATATCTCGAATGCGTTTGTAAACGGCGTGGGATTCTCATAGGGGTGGGAGGAGTTTGCGTTGAAAAACCCCCCGCCATTGGTGCCGAGTTCCTTGATCGCCTCCTGCGAGGCCACGGGGCCCATGGGGAGCGTCTGCTCCGCGATTATTCGGCCCCCCGGCCCGGCAATGGGCTGCAAGAGCGTTGTTTTCAAATAGGGGCTGAAGTTCTGAATGACACCCTGCGAGACGAGGAGAAGGGCCGCCGCTAAGGCTATGGGCAGAAGAATGTAGAGAGCGCCCCGCGTCAGGTCTGCCCAGAAGTTGCCTATATTTTCGGCCATCCTGCGGCTGAACCCCCTTATCAAGGCAATCATTACGGCCATGCCAGTTGCGGAAGATAAGAAATTCTGCACCGCGAGGCCCGCGGCCTGTGTGAAATAACTGGCGGCGGACTCTCCGCTGTAAGCCTGCCAGTTCGTGTTTGTCACAAAGCTCACCGCCGTATTAAGGGCTAGATGCCAGGAAAATCCCGGAAATTTTTGGGGATTGAAGGGCAGGCCGCCCTGTAACAGAAGAATTGAATAGAGCAGCAGGATGCCGAACATGTTGAATAACAGCATGGCGATGGCGTATTGCTTCCAGCCCATCTCCGCTTTTTCATCTATCCCGGCCAGCCTGTATATAGTCCTCTCCACCGGAGAAAGAAGCGGGCTGAGAAGCGTCCTCTCCCCCAGGTAAACCTTCGCCATGTATCCGCCAAGGGGTTTCGTGAGGAGGGTGATAAGGGCAAGCAGCGCGAGTATCTGCGCGCTGTCAATAAGCACGTCTGCGGGCAGCATATTTCCTCCTTTTTAGGAGGGGCAGGCGGGGGAGAGACAAAAAACCGCCAAGCAGCCCGGCGGTTTCTTTTCCCGTCTGTTGCCCTTCCAAACGCCTGCGGGGTTAGCTGGCGGGCTCGGGCTTGGAAGTGCCCTATCCCTTTCAGGAATGCGCCCCGGAATCGGGTCCCCCGCGTCCGTTCTTTGAACGAACTTAGGCTACAATTTTAAAGTTCAATATACTCCTGCAGGTTTAATTTGTCAACCTGAATTCTTCAAAATCTGTCATCGGATAGTGGTCCATAACACTTCCGAGATTCTGCGTACGTAGCACCGGGCATTCCGCCTGTGTGCGTTCATGCGCAGTGATATAAGTTTCGCTGTCGAGATCCGGAAATCATTATTTGATCCATCCACTATAAAAATTGACCCATTTACTGTCAATCCTCTTTTTGAGAAAAAACCGGTCTCCTTTAGATAAAAGGAAAGAATGCCTGGCCTCTAAACTTCCAAGCACTATGTTGTACGGCTTCAGAATCAGTTTTTCGGATGAGATCGGTTTTGCAACGCTCCATTTCGATTTTTTAAAATCGTAAGAATAATATTTTCCGCCGGAGGTTTCCAAGCCTGATAAATCTATGAATCCCTCCGTGTCCCCAAAATTTCTCCCTACAAAGAAGACCGCTTTATCTTCGCCGGAGCCTGTCTCCCAGAATTTATATTCTATTACGGGTTGGAACAGGATGCCCGATATTGAAGATACCGCCTCCCCGGATACGGCGAAGCGGTGCTCCCCCGGCGGTATGTTTATTTCACCCGGTACAACATGAAAGCCCGACGGATCGTTCAATGAGCTTATAGTAAAGGCGTCCCTGGCATCGATTTGAAATGTCAAAGGGCCGGAATCCTGCGGGACCGCCGTGATATAGACCTTGAAAGGACCTGGTTTTTCGAGACTGAATCCGCCTTCGATCTTATCTCCCGAATATCCGGACCCGTCCGGAAGGGCGACAAATTCGAACCCGCAAGATTTGACCGGGAGCACAACGGAGGCTTTTCGAATGGCGCCAGGTGCGGACTTCTCCAGTCTCAGGGAGGCAAGGAGCCATTCTATCGTGGATTCGGCTCCCGCGTTAAGGTTGATGCCGCCTGCATCGATGCCGTCATAAGCCCTCCCGGTTTCGAAAGATACCGCAGGCTTGCCCGCCGGGTTGTTCCCGGTGAACCACGAGTAAAATACCGGCAAAAAACTCGAAGCGGGGCCGCCGGTTTCAATACCGCCGGAAATAAGACACTCACAACCGTAAGCTATCTGAGGAAAAATCCGAGGTTCCGGGTAAAAGCCGTTAACCGGCCCCCCGTTAACGAGGAGGTGTGAATAAAACGAGAGCACTTCATTTTCTGCGGAGGATACCCAGCCCGGCCTTTTGAAAACCTTTCCCCCTTTTGCCAGGGCCTCCACCGTATGGCTCCCGTACGAATGCCATACCCACGGGGCTCCCAGGTCGGTAGGGCGGACACCGTATAACGGTGATTTATAACTGCCTGAAACATTTTTCGAGAGCACATCGCCGAGCTTTAAAGCTGTTTTTTTGATTTCATCCGACGGCTGAATTTTATAATGCTCGCAGAGGGCAAGCAGTATCAGGGACGAGACGTCGGCGGCGTTGCCCGGTGGAACGGGGCCGCCGTTCGATGAATTTACATGTCTTTCAATTGCCGAAAAGCTTTTGTTACAGGCTTTAATGAGCCGCCTGTATAACGGGGTGTTTCTTTTTTTGAAAAAATTCAGGCCGGAGGCAAGTCCCAGGTACCCCCTGGCGTACCACCAGTTCAGGCCGGGGGCGCTGGTTTCGCCTGTTTTGTTGATGGCGCCGTTTTCATGGATGAAGTTGTAAAAGAGGCCGTCCGAGGTCTGCATGTAAAGGAGGAATTCCAGGGCTTCTTTCGCGTTTTCGATGCTTTCGCCGGAGCCGGTAAGTTCCGCGTCCAGAATGTAAACCATCGCGGCGCGGGCCACGTCGTCAACGCATGAAAAGCCTTCACCCGGAGCGCCTGCGGGCTTATACGAGCCGTCCCCCTGCCTTTCGCAGTAAATCGCCCAGCATGAGAGGGAAGCGTCATCGGTGTGGATGATTTTCTTCAGTGAGTTGAGATGGTCAAGTGTTATTCCTGGCTGATAGGGGAGGGAACCGTCGGAAAAAGAGAGTCCCGCCGAGGCTGACAAAAAAATAGAAAGAAGAAGAATACAACAGATCAGGCGTTTATAAGGATTACGGAACGAACCTTGCATTCGATGAAGATTGATCAATCTCATCCCGCAATATTGGACATTGGAGCGGCGATAATCCTTCCTTAAAGTCTCTTATTTATTGTTCCAGGTCGGCAACTTCTATTATATCTTCTTCCATGGTGACTACAGGCGATTCTTCCTCCGGTTGTTCTTCAGGTTTTTTCTCCGCGGCCTTTTCGGCTTCGGGATTTTCCTCCCCGGATTCCTCTCCGGCAGGCGGCTGTTTTTCTTCCTGCATGCCTCTGATTCGCTGTTCGAACTCCTGGGCCCTTGCCGTCATTTCCCGTCTTGATTTTTCCTGTTCCAGGACATCCAGGTTGGCTTTCATCAGGTCGGAAATCAGGCCGAAATTATCATTGCCTTCCTGGATTCTCAAAATTCCTTCGGACAACAGTTTCCGGTCTTCGTTTCCCTCGAAAAACTCGTCTATTTGTTCTATGCCTTCCTTGGTCAGGCGGGAGCCTTTATTCAAAAGGTAAATCATCTGGCGGGAATATTCGCGGCCGAACTCATCCTCTTTATAAGAGTCCATCGTTTCGAGCATTTCCTGGAGGAGACCGTTTTCGAAGTTAAGGAAATTCCTTTTAACTTTGCTGAACGCACCCTGGACTTTGGCCAGAGTTCCGACTCCCAGGTGAAAGTTATATATTGCTTCCATCAGGTTCTGAACTATGGGGGTAACATATACGTGTTCGGGATAAAGGTAGCTGAAGCCGTCTTCAACGTCCAGCATGGAGATTTCCCCTGTATTTTTATCATCATACATTCTAAGGAGTATGGCATTACACTTCTGGCAGTATTTTGCATCGCCGGAATTTTTATGCCCGCATTTCATACAAATCATGTTTCCACCTCCGTAATAATGGGAATTCCTTTTTCAAACGGCTTTTCCTGCAATATAAAAAGATATAAGAACCATCAATATAACGATGATCCCTTATATCTTTTTAACATTAAGCCCGGTATTTTTCTGACAGCCCGTCGATATTCAGGAAATTATTTGCCTCCCGCACCCATCCCGACATATCCCGGTACCTGGTAACCGCCGCCACCCATGGATCCTGCAATCTGCTGCTGCATCATCATGTTCTGGTAATTCATGCTCTGGGTCTGGGCACCCATCATCTGGTTGAACTGCTGCATCTGCTGGCCCTGCTGCTGCATCATCTGCTGCATCATCTGCTGCTGCATGTTCATTGCCTGACCCTGCTGGTATGCCATGATGCCAGTCTGAACCAGCGAACCTACCGTCATAATCGCCGCACCGGCTATAACCGCTGCTACTAATGGCATTTCAATAACCTCCCTTCAAACTTAGAACTATTCTTATTATTATAATACCGCCAAAAATAAAAAAGTAAAGGCCCGTAAAAAATATTTTTTGGTGTAATAGCAAAAAATTGCACATAATCTCATATTATTTTCTCGAAGAATTTCAATCATACATAATAATAAATCCTGCAAGTTGCGTTCCCCTGATAAAAACCTTCTTGAATTATCCTGCAGGATCTCCCTGATTTTCATCCGAATATTTGATTACGCCTTTATCAATCAAGGGGGAGTATAATCCAACATCGAAGACCTGAGCTCAGAAGACATTTAAATTTAAAAATTCATAAATATTTGGGGTGTTATATTTAACAGTTGTTAGAAGGGGTTATTCTATGAGAAAGAAACGACGTAAACAGAAAAAACAGTTTAAGCGACGGGATCCTGATAAGTCCAAATCCCGTTATACCGGGTTATTATATAAACGGATACCTTCACCATTTAAAGGTATGCCTGAAGATGAAATAACTGTACATCTGAAAGAAATGGGGGAGAAATTTGATATTCAATATAAAGAGTCCTTTCAAAAATTACAAGAACGACTTCTCACTGTAGACCCACTTTTGCTGCTTTCCTGTTTCCCTTTTTATTTCCTTACTACTACTCTTATAGACGGAAAGCCGAAACCTAAAAAAGAAAGCCCAATCCTTCAACACCACGTTGAGTTGCTTCAAGGCCTTGTTCTTCGGTATAGGCTAGAAATGTATGAAACCAAGCCAGTATTTCCAGAGGATATCGAAGAATTTTGTGAACTTATTAAGGAAGTTACACACTCATTTCGAATGCGTTATCTCTCCTGCTTAGAGAAGGGTATGGATGTCCAAAAACGGTACCGTCTTCTAACTCTGGAAGATATTAGGGTTTATACTCAATTTATTAGAAATTGGGGATCTGTCCAACAAATTATGCGTATTGTCAGGTCACTATTTGCGCCACTTGATGATGAAATTGAGCGCACAATAGGAATTCGGATATCTCATTTGATCGATATGTTATTAAAATTGATAACTATTATAGAAGATAAGGTAAATTCACATTGGGATCAATTAATTCCTATTTTTCAAGCCGAGACTATTTCCTCTGCAATAGAAGAGTACCAGCGTTCCTTTCCCGATATAAAATCGACACAAGAAGAGTTATTACAATTATTTAAGGAGAGAGGCGCAACCCTCCGCGAGGCACAATTCATGCTTATTAGCCACCTGGATTTGAGGCTTCCAGATATTTTCACTTTTCAATTGAATGATTTCGTGAACAACTACCCACAGCCTATTGAAGCAAGCACGTTGCGACAAGTCTTAAACACTTGGGCATTATCGTTTGGCGACTTAGAAGAGATAGAACCAGATCATTTCTTTATGGGGAATCCTATTTGGAAGAAACCTCTAGTGCGAATAGATAAGGACTTTTTTTTCTGTCCAATAGCAGTTCTTTTTGTAAGTTTCTGCTTAGAAATTATGGAGAGCGTCATTAAAACCAATTCCGGACTATATACCAAATACGAAAGACGACGTGCCAACTTCTTAGAAGACGAACTCGATAGACTATTCAAAGAAGCATTTCCATTTGCCAAAGTTTATCGCGGTAGTCAATGGAATGATCCCTTAACCCATGATAAATACGAAAATGATCTCCTGATTTTGATTGATTCCCATTTGATTATTGTAGAAGCGAAATCAGGCAAAATAACGGAACCTGCTCGTCGAGGGGCTGAACTTCGTTTGGAAAATACGATTGAGAAATTAATAATTGCTCCATCTGATCAATCCGGGCGCTTTGCTGACTATCTCCGTGAAAATCCTGGGCTTCATCGGTTTTCAACCAAGCAAGGAATCGTTAATGAATTAGATACTTCAAATGTAAAAGAAATTATCCGCTTGAATGTCACTTTAGGTTCATTGGGAACCCTCAGTTCTCGTGGCCATGATCTCCGTGAAGCTGGTTTCATTCCGAAAGATATTGACATAGTACCAACTATGTCAATATCTGACTTAGAGACGGTTTTTGATATTTTGGAAGGAAATTGCCAGAAGCTACATTACCTAACACGACGGGCACAATTTGAGGAACATGCTAATTACTATGGTGATGAGATTGACCTGCTTGCCTTCTATACAGAAACGGGCTTTAATATTGGCGAAGAAGAATTTAATAATGGCATAGGATTATTTATCTATGGTAGTTCCGAACTATTTGACTCATATTTAATGTCTGATTTATATGGACAAAAAATCCCAAAACCCAAATGCAGACTCACGAAATGGTGGGAGGACATTTTACAACAGATTGAAAATCGACAGCCTCCTCGCTGGACTGAGCTTGGTTATCTTCTTCTAAATGTCTCTTATGATGACCAAAAAAGTTTTGAAGAGAGCTTCAAGCGTGTGCAAAAAAATGTACAGGGGCATTGGAAAATACCTGGCCATAAAAATCATATCATTTTATCGAACGGCCCCCAGCAAAGACGAGATGCAATAGTAGGTTTAGCTTACAAACAAATCACGATAGAAGAGCGCAATCAATTGATTGAGTATGTTGCCTATAATGCTATGGAAATCACTCAGACTGATCGTGCAACAGTTATAGGTATAGATAACGAACGATGTGATTATCCATACAGCGTAATTGCTTGTTTAAATAAAAATAACGTGATAGAAGAAATGATTCGGTTTCGGGGGGCACTAGATAGGACAATATAAGAATAAGCAGGGAACAGGAAAAATAACGTTCAAGTATATGACATTATATCTATTTTTCAAATCTATGCCTGCATTATGACTATTTATATGATAACCTCAGGAAATGACGCCTTTTTCTTCTTTGAACCGCTTCAACTTTTCCCTGTCCAGTCTTCTACCGGAGTATTTCTTTCTGCTCTTTTCAGGAAGGCTGTTGTAAACTTTCCTGTTTATATTGAAATGCATCTCTTCGAAAAGATCTATGTAATCGACGAACTCGGAAAGGGGTATGACTTCATTGAGATATACCGACTCGTAGGGGTCGAAGGTATATAATGTAAGATTAAGGCTTGAAAAATCCATATTTTCCGAAACAGCCCCCAGCTTTTTAGCATATTCCCATACTTGGCTGCCGGGGTAAGGCGTAATCAGGTTGATTCCTGCAAATGACAGCTTGCCTTCCTGGAACTTGTTCAATATGAATTTATAAGTCGCAAGGAGGTCATCCCTGGTTTCCATCGGGGCTCCCAGGATGAAAGACCCTTCCACTTTTATGCCTTTTTCATGAAGCATGTCCAGCGCTTCCTCCACCTGGGACAGCTTCAGGTTTCCAGATTTAAGGTAATTTAAAATCCGTTCCGAGCCGGATTCGATACCCATATATACGATTGCGGCATTCATTTCGTTTAAGAGATTGACCGTTTCCTCATCTATCAAGTCGGCGCGCAGGGTAACGCCGAAATGAGTGTTTTTAACAATGCCTTTCTCCTTGAGACCGGCCGCTATCTCCACCAGTCTTTTCCGGTTCAGCATGAAAAGATCATCCTGGAAGATTATCAGGTCGGGGTTGTATCTTTCCTTGACATGCATGACTTCTCTCACGACGTAATCGGCGGAGAATCTCCTGTGCCCGCTGTGGGCAAGCGCACAGAATATGCATGAAAAAGGACAGCCCCGGGAACTTGAGATAAACTTCACCTTCTCCTCCACGTTCCATAACTCTCTTTTGGGAAAAGGGATCCTGTCCATATCGGTTATAAGGGGACGTGGGGGCGTTATTTCAGCTTTGCCGTCCCGGTGAAAAGCTATGCCCCGGATCTTTTCAAGTTCTTCAGGCGGGAAGGCTTTTTTGTCTTTGAAAAGGGTAAGCAATTCCAGGAATGTTTCCTCGCCTTCTCCCAGTACGCCGATGTCGAAACAATCCGGCAGGGTATGGGGGAGGGCGGTTATATGATGGCCGCCTATAATTACAGGCACCTCTCTTTTTTGTTTCGTTTTTCTTGCGAACTCCACGGCGCGGGGGAAGTATCTTGTCATACTGGATATGCCGATAAGGTCGGCATCGTTTTCAGGAGAGTAATTAAGCGCAGTTTTTATCTCAAAATCGACTTTTTCGGGGAAATATTTTTCAATATACGCGGCAAGGTAAAGCAGCCCCATCGGGGTTACCATCTCTTCAACGCTTTCCTCGTTGACATCGGTTGCAAGCAATATTATTTTCATACCAACTAATTCAGGCCGCCGGCCCTGACCTCCTTTATAAAACGCCCGGTATCCCGAATATTATAACATCCAATCGAAAATGCCCGGATACAACGATCCGACATCAGCCGGTAAATTCATCAATTCAATATCAGGCATTGCCGGTTCCCAAACTTTCTTCCTTGAATTTTCGGAGGCGCTCCCTGTCCAGCCGCCTCTTGTAAAAAATGTCTTCGAAGCTGTCTCCGAAAGCCTTGTATCTCAGCCTGTTTACATCGTAGTGTAGTTTTTCGAACATATCGATATAATCGACAAATTCGGTCAGAGGTATATTTTCATTCAGGTAAGTGCAGTTGTACGGGTCGAAGCTGTGGAGAGCCATGTTCAGCTTTGAAAAATCCATGTCGTCGGTTACTATGTTCCTGTCCTTTGCATACTGCCATATCCTGCTGCCGGGGTAGGGAGTAATCAAATTGGTGAGAATGAAAGCCAGCTTCCCCGCGCTGTAATTTTCCACTATGAATTTATAAGTAGCCACCAGGTCTTCTCTTTCTTCGGGAGGCGAGCCGATTATAAAAGAGCCTTCCACCATGATATTGTTTTCTTTCAGAAGGTCTAAAGCCCGTTGTACGACCCCGACCGTTATCTTTCCCCCCTTGAGGTAAGCGATGACCTTCTCCGATGCCGATTCTATCCCGATGAAAACGGTTATGACATTAAGCTCTTTCAGAAGCCTGACCGCATCCGGGGTGATGAAATCCGCCCTCAATGAAAGGCCGAAATTGGTATTGAAGTTGAACCCTCTTTTTTTAAGCTGCCTTATTATGTCTTCAAGCCTCACGGGGTTAAGCATGAAAAGGTCGTCATGGAAGCTTATGCCGCGTGGGTTGTATTTTTTCTGGAGCATCAGGAGTTCTTCGGCCACGTAATCAGCGGAAAATTCCCTGTGCCGGCAGCGAGCTACAGCACAGAAAACGCAGTTGAAAGGGCAGCCCCTGCTGGAAGACAGCCACATCACCCTGTTTGAAAGATCCCACAGGTCTCTTTTTGGGAAGGGAATAGAATCCATGTCCTCAATAGGCGCCCGTGGAGGCGTTATCAGGACCTTCCCTTCGCCGTGATAGGCGATGCCGTCGATTTTCGAAAGGTCTTCATCGGTGAATTTGCCCTTTTCTTTATAAAGCTTTAATAGTTCGATAAATGTTAACTCACCTTCGCCTATAACGCCTATGTCGAAGCATTCGGGCAGGGTGTGGGGGAGGGATGAGATGTGATAGCCGCCGATAAGAACGGGGATTTCTCTTTTTGCCTTAATTTCTTTTGCCAGTTTTAAGGCGTTAGGAAAATAACGGCTCATGCTGGATATCCCGATAATGTCGGAATCATCTTCACCGGGCGAAAAGTCCGGGCGCGTTTTGATTGAAAACGAAATGTCTCCTGGCATGTATTTTTCGGCATACCCGGCCAGGTAGCACAAACCTATGGGTGCCGCCAGTTCATTGATGGTCTCTTCATTTATATCGTTACAGACAAGGGTGATCTTCATCTCGAATTGTTGATCCGCCGGTTCCTTTCCTGACATATTTTCAAACCGGGAAATTCCGCCTGTAAATTCTTCCTTCTTGTTTATAAAAAACCTCTTTATGATTATTGTTCGGTGCGCGGCATATTGTAAAAAAATTAAAATAGCGGCAAAGCGATATAGAGGTTGAAAAGGACTTGTTGTAAAGGATATGTTGGAAGCGGAAAGAATATTTATATGTGGAATTTGGGCCAGGGGTTTTATAGAGGGGTTTATAGCCGATGGATTTAGAAAATCTAAAGAGAGAATTGAATTCTCCGGACTGGCATGTCCGCGGCCAGGCAGCCGGGTCTCTTGCCAGGTCGGATAATCCCGATGCATTTGATCTCCTGGTAAAACTGCTTGAAGACGAGAGCAAATATGTTCGAAGCAGGGCGACGAAGGCGCTGGGTGACCTGGGAGACCTGCGTGCGCTTGAATTTATAAAATTAATGATGGCGGATGAAGATATGTTCGTGCGGGAAGCTGCGACGGCGGCTCTTGTCCAGTCTAATTCCCCGCAGGTTATAGATGTTCTTCTGGACATCCTTAAACAAGGGGACAGCAATCTCCATGTCGTTGTCATAGAAGCCCTGGGGCGCCTCCGGGACCCGGCGGTTATAGAGCCGCTTATCCAGGCAATGGGGCATAAGAATGAGGATGTAAGGGCCGTGGCCATCGAGGCGCTGGCGGAACTCGGGGCAGATGCCGTAGAGCCGCTTTTAAAACTGCTTACGGATGAAAATACCAACGTCAGGACAGGCGCAGCCGGGATACTCACAAGGCTTGGCGAAAAAGACCTGGCGATGCTGATCCTCGAATCTTATGAAGGCAATGACGAGGCCATCAACAAGTTGATAGAACTTAAAGACGAGCGGGCGCTGGAGCCGCTTATCAAGATCCTGAATACCAGCAGAGATTGGGGCATAAGGCGCAAAGTGGCCGAAGCTCTGGGTAAATTGGGAAATAAACAGTCTGTCGAGCCGTTGATAGAATCATTGAACGATGAAGACCCGGTAGTGAGGAGAACCGTTGTCCTCGCACTGGGGTTTTTAAAGGATGAAAGGGCATACGAACCGTTGTTCAAGGCGCTTGCCGACCCTGATACCGATGTTAGGAAAAATGCCGCAAGATCGCTGTCGGCTATGGGGGAAGGAGACATGGCAAATGCAATAATAGGTGTGCTGGCGGGCGAATCTTCCGCAATAGAAAAACTGGGTTATATCAAGAACCCGCGTGCGATTGTCCCCCTTGTAAGGGTGCTCGACCTTGACGACCCGAGGCTCCGCTGCAGGGCTGTCGAGGCGCTGGGAAGGCTCCGGTACGGCTCGTCAATAGAGAAGATAGCCTCTATGCTCAAGGACAATGATGTTTCGGTAAGAACCTCCGCAGTTGAAGCGCTGGGACACATGGGCGGAAACGAAGCCGTCGATCACCTGATTGGCGCGCTCAAAGATGAAGATAAAAATATCAGGGAGGCGGCGGTAAGAGTTCTCGGGCATCTCGGGGACCCTCGCGGGATAGAAGCGCTGGTTAAATCCATAGGCGATAGAAGCTTGAACGTCAGTATGGCCGCCGTTAAAGCAATAGGAAGCTGGAAACTTTTCGGCCGCCGAAAACACAGGAAACTTATGGAAGAGGAAGCCGCGGAGCAGATTAAAAAAGATAAACCCGTTCAAGACAAAGTTGAAAATGATGCCGCTTCATCCGGTGAGGTCAAAGATAAAAAGAAAAACAAGAAGAAAAAATAACGGCCGGTTTGATATTACGCCTCATGCGATAGACCCGGATTCAAAAATCAAGATCTGAGGTCATTTTATGTGAGGTCATTTTAGAGGTCATTTTAGAGGTCATTTTATAGTACGCGTCTCAGGGAAGGACTTCTAGGGAGAATAGATCACTAATTCTTGCCGTAAAGTTGCCGGTTCAGGAGGCACTGGGACATCTTCATAAAATTTTTGGGGAGCAAGAGGCAGGGCTCTTCCGAAGTTAT
>JAMCWD010000034.1 GCA_023475345.1 Chloroflexota bacterium
TGATGATTATTATCATTAATAATTAATTCGATCACATCATATTCTTTAACATCTCTTTTATCCTTGGGTTTCTCATTATCAGTAATAATCATACCGTTAATAAGAAATTGAAAAACGCCTTTTTTCTCTCTCATTTTCTTTAATAACCAAAGTGTTTCAAAATAATAACCTTTCTTATCCTCCGATTCAATATCTGGCAATTTTTTTAAAAGTTTATTGTAAATTAAGCCAATACAATCATTTGTTTTTTTATATTGAAAAATCCCCACTGGCAACGATAATAATCCTCTACTGAAGCTAATTCTAATATTATTTTCATCTAAAATGTCTTTATGGCGTTCTACAAAATGTTTTATAGTTGAAAACCAAATAACTTGATTTTCGAAATTATGCCATATTTTATCATAAGTTTTATATGTAGAGATCGCATTTAAAAAATGTAGGAGAAATTCTCCTTCTTTAAAATCCCCATCTTCTTTCTCAATATATTCTATAGCATCTGAAATAGATGTAATTACGTTCGTGTTATCAATCCTCGAACTTTTTGTTTTTGAAAATTGTTTACATACCCCCTTTCTTATTTTTTCAATGTTATCAATTGAGCAATAATAACTTAATTCACGTATCACTTTAAGTAATTCAACAAATTTAATATCACTATTATTTTGAAATATACTTACAGAAAATTGATTATAATTCTTTCTAACTGGATAAATAGATTTTCTACAATAATTAATATCCAACAATATCCCATTCTTGTATGGATATTCCAATAGATTCTTATTTTTCTTTATGTTAAGCAATTTACATTCTACATCAATAATATTATTTTCCTCTTCAAATGTTATATCTTTCAGAGTAAAAATTAAATTAAATTTTATTTTCCCATTAAATAATTCATGAGCCTTTTCAAACCATTTTTTTGGAAGTTTAGCTGTTTTCCCATCTATTGTATTTTCTGTTATTAATCTTTTAAATTGGTTATCATCAAGTTTTTCAAGCCAATCCATTTCAAATTCATTCTTTATGATTAAAGAAGCTACGATTTTTTCATAAAGCCTGCTAAACCAGTTAATTCTATTATTATCATAAAATCTATCCGTTAAATAATCCAAATTTTTTAAAAGTAATGTTTTTTCATCAACAGAAAGAATTTCATTTTCAGAATCACTTAATCCATATCTATATAGATGATCCGGCGAAATATCCAATCTCGCTGTTCCAAAATATAATGCATCTCGCTGAACATAATCTGCCATATCTGCCAACTCAAGGTATTCATAGCCGTCGCTTTCAACATCTATTAAGTTTTTAATTATTATCTCTTTTGTATCATCATCTGATTCTTTAAAATTATCTTTCAATCCTTTCCACTTATTAACAAACAAATCGCATGAAAAGTATTTATAAAGTAGTTTATAATCTTTAAGTGAAAACAGGTTTTTCAACTTTTCTTCTTTTTCGGTTTCTTTAAAATAAGAGTTTGTTAGTACATTATTTACTCTTCGCTCAATATATTCCTTAACCTTATTTGTCTTATCTCCAAATAAAGAAGAAGATAATAACAGTGAGCGTTCAGTGGAATACGTAAAAGGCAAATGTCCTAAATGCAAAAGTAAAGCAGATAATCTAAGAGGTAATCGATAATTAACAGGGATAATATTCTCACTAGTACGATCTAATAAACATTTAATTTGATGGATAGTCCCAAGATGATGTTCATATTTAGGATATTTAGCCATTTCTAATATTTCCGGTATTATCCCGAGATTATTTATTGATTTAATTCTGTCAAATTCATTTTTGAATTTACCCTCAATATACTGCATTTCATCAGTAACAGAAATCACCCTGTATAAAGGATCATAACGTAGATTGCGAGTTCCATTCATTTTATGAATCACACTCCAATTTAAACATTTTCATTATACCCTCCCTTAATTCCTCAATTATCGAGGGCTTCCTGCTCCAGGCGCTCGATAATATTGGGAGGGCGCTCGATCTTTACAACGATGCCGCAGATGGCCACTTCGTCTTCGGGGTACCAGCGGGCCGACCCCAGGTTCTTCCCCAGGCCGATCTCATCATTGCGCGTAAAAGCGAACTTCACCGTCGTCCCGATATTCTTGACATGCGCCACTACAAGCTGGCCCGGGTGCTCCAGGTAATCTCTCCTTCGGACATAGATATAATCGCCGTCCATGATGACCGGGTCCATCGAATGGCCCCGGACTTTCGCCCTGTAATGTGCTCCCATGCTCAGCGATTCCGGGATTCGGTGGATCTTCACGATGCGGTCGTCTGTGAAGGCGTCTCCTGCGCCGACGGGGAGATCTACTTCTTTTATCTCCGCCATCTCTTCTTCTTCGCCGCGGGGTTCGCGGCGAGTTTTACGCGTCGATTTATAGTCGCTTCGGCCCTCCCCGCGCTGGTAAAGGTCCTGGAGGATGTCTTTCACTTCCCGGACTTCCTGTGCTATCTGCTCCTCGGTGTTGGTAAGCGGGGTCCGGTAATATTCGTCTTCCTCGAGGAAAAAAGCAAGGGGGCGCTTGAGCACGGCGGCAATCCTCCTGAGAGTCTCGAAGCCCGGCTCGGATTTTCCCTTTTCGATCTTATAGATAGCAGCCTGGGTGTAGCCGAGGTGACGGGCAAGCTCTTCCTGGCTCATCCCCGCCTCTTTCCTGGCGTACCGGATCCTGTTTCCGAGGTCTTCGCGCACACTCATCCTTCTCACCGCTTTTCTTTGTCTGGTTTTAATTTATTATACCATGAGTTGTAATTTTGTTAAAGAGTTTTATAAAATTTCACCGGGCGGGCAATTTTACTCTGTATGGTTTACAGATTAAAAACCGGCGGCTTTTTCCGGGTAAATCCCGATGAATGGCAAACCGGAGTCCGGAGATCATCACAGGGTACCGGTAAGACGCACAAAATCCGACGGGCACAACGAATTCCCCTTTAAGGAAAGGGTGATCATGAGGGTTGTCGCGTAAGGAAAACTCCCGCATTAGAGCCTGTCCAATTCATCGGGTACGAGCAGCGGAATGAATTCCGCAGTTCCAGTATCCTCTTCGTCCTTGCTCTGGATCGGGCGCAATTTATTGCGCCTTATTACAAGCTGGAGCCCGCATTAAATTGGACAGATCCGCGAAAAGAAAGAAACCGGCCCGGCGAATATGAAAAAAGTGCTGGCTCGACAACCCCCAAAAGGGGGGAATTCCATTTGTGCATTTTCACAGGTAAATTTTGTTTCGGTATCATGCAGGTTTGAAGCTGAAGCTTACGATCCCGGATGAACAAAAACCCTGTAAAAGAAATCGAGCGGGCGCGGTCTTCGCGCCCCTACAACGGGCTGCCTCGAATCTCCGCGTCCTCTGCGGAAACTCTCTGCGTGCTGCGGTTAAAATCAATAACGGAGCAGGCAGCGACCAACCTTCAAAGGGGGAATTGGATTGCTTAAAGGCAAATTGGATACTGCTTAACGTAGAAATTAATACTTTTTAGCGTAATAACTGATACTGCTTAAATATTAAATCAACTACACCGATTCTACCGTTTCAATTTCGGGGATGGCCTTTTTGAGAGCTCTTTCGACCCCGTGCTGGAGGGTCATGCGGGCCATCGGGCAGGAACCGCAGGCGCCCATAAGCTTCACTTTGACGACATTCCCTTCGACATCCACCAGTTCGATATTTCCGCCGTCGGCCAGCAAATGCGGTCTTACCTGTTCCTCCAGGATTTTTTCCACTTGTTCTTTATTAAGCATGCGATAACAACTCCCTTAACAATATATCGGCCTCAAATGCGCCACTTTCAATAATGATTCATTTAAAGCCCGAAGGATTCCTTCTTTTACACGGCCTTTATCACCACCAGCGTAAGGTCGTCATAAAATTTGCCGTTACAAAAAACGTCGATATCTTCAACAATAGCACGAACTATGGCTTCCGGCTTGCGGTGTGCATTTTTCTCGAAAATTTCCTTAAGCCTGTCCTCGCCGTAAATCTCCTTCGTGCTTGAAAATTCATCGGTCAGGCCGTCCGAATATATCATGAGGACATCGCCGTGTTCAAATTTAACGGTAACGTCTTCGCATTCGATAGCATCCTCCTCGTCGAGAAGCCCGAGAATCGAACCCTTTGACTCGATGAATTGGGCCTTCTTTTCGGATTTCTTGTAAAAAAGAGGGGAAGTATGGCCGCCGGAAGCATAGGTGTATTCTTTGTTTTCAGGCCGGAGGATCCCGTAAATCATCGTTATGAACAATTCGGTCCTGCTCAAAAGGTCATGGAGCAGGTGATTCAATTCTTTCAGGATAACAGAGGGTTTCTTTGCCGTAGATGCTTCGGACAGGGATCGGACCGTCGTTCTCGCCTGGAGCATATAAAGCGCTGCAGGGAGCCCTTTGCCTGAAGTATCGCCTATAAGTATGCCGAACGAATTATCGTGGCGGTACTCAAAATCGAAGAAATCGCCGCCGGATTCTCTTGCCGTGATGCTTTTTGCATCTATCATGAATCCCGGGACATCGGGCATATTGTCCGGCAGGATGCTTTGCTGGATCTTTGCGGCGTCCTTAAGTTCATCCTCCATCCTGTTTTTTACTACGGTCGTCTGATCAAGATCCAACTTACAACTGAGCAGCGTATCGACCATTTCATTGAAAGAACTTGCAAGCATGCTTACTTCATCGCCGGTATCTTTAATATTAACTCTTTTATCAAGCTGGCCCGAAGCGATCTCCTGCGAGACATGGGCCAGCTCGGAAAGCGGCCTGGTTACCGACCGAGCCACCATCAAAACTATCAACGCCAGAAGCAGTATGGCAAAAGCCCCGAATGAAAGGATTACAAGGCGAAGTTGTGATACCGACCTCAGCATTACATCGCGCGGATAAACTATCGCCAGCGACCAGTTGGTTGATGAGATAGGAGCGAAAAATATCCAGGCCGGCTCTTTGTTTAAAGGATTTGTTATGTTTTCAAAGCCGCTGTCACCCCTGCGCATCCTCTCCCATATCAGGTTTAATTGGGGGTCTCCGATTTCTTTGGAGTAATCGAATATGGTCCCGGATAATACCTTCTCAGGTTCCGGGTGTACGACGAACCTCCCGGAAGAACTGACGATAAAAGTATATCCGCCGGTTTGTTTATTTATTCCGGACACTTTCCGCACAAGCCCCGCAATATTGACGTCCGCAGTAACTACTCCCATAAATTCGTCGCCATGGTAAAAAGGGACCGAGTAAGTACACATCACGACATTCCCGCCACCTCTGTCAAAATAAGGCTCGACCCAGACCGGGCGTTTCAATTGCCTTGGTAACGTGAACCACTCTTTTTCGGAGTAGTTGTATTCTTTTTTATCAAGATTGATAAAATTAAGCTTGTTGTCCTTCCGGTAATAATAAGGGGCGTAATATTTTATATCCGGGCCTAACGCATAAGGTTTCAGGGCGATGGCCGAGCCGTAAATCTCGGGGTTATCGTTAACCTCTCGTTTCAACAGGGTAACAAGCTGCTCGGGCTTGTTTATCGTCAGCGTCTCGAGGCTCAGTACTGCAGGCGGTTCACCCTGTCGGCGATAGACAATGGAGTTTACCGTCAGCGTCTCGAGGCTCAGGGCCAGCCCTTCGGGAACCTCCGCGATGCTCTTGAAAAACCCGTTGAATTCGGATACATAGGACGCAGATTCCATAGCCGCGCGGTTCCTTATCTGTTCAATCCTGGCCGCCAGACTCACTTGCTCTACAATCAATATCAGGGCCATGTAAACAACAAAGCTGATACCCAGTACGCCGACAAGAAACTTGCTCCGTATATTAAACTTCATTTAATATTTATTCATTAAGATAAGTGAACATCCTTTTTTTATCTCTGCATGTTCAAGCGATAAACAAACGCCTGCAGGAAAAATTCTCAATACGATGAATTCTAGCATGAATTCAGCCGGCATGCCCGGCTTAATGGTTTGAGAGGAGATATTCATGTACAGGCTGGGTTTTCTGCTTCATATATATCAGCCCCCGAACCAGTTCCACAACGTATTGGTACAGATAGCCAACGAATGTTACCGGCCTCTCCTTGAATTCATCAATTCCCGCGAGGATGCGAGGTTTACCATAAACATCTGCTGGTCTCTGACTGAGAAATTATTACAGTGCGGCATGGACGACGTGATCGAGGCATTGAAAAAAGCCATGGAGACAGGCCGGATAGAAGTAACCGGAAGCGCGGCCTATCACGCGCTGCTCCCGCTCATCCCCCGCGACGAGATCAAGCGCCAGATACACCTGAACCTGGACAATCACCGGAAAGTGTTCGGGCCTCTATTCAACCCGCGCGGCTTTTTCCCGCCCGAAATGGCGGTTGATCCCCTGACGCTGGATATAATAAGAGAGACGGGCTTCGATTGGACCATTACCGACGACATCCCGTTCAGCCTCATCAACGGGTATGTCCCGTATGAAACCGTTTCAACTGTTGAAGGGCTGGGCGTATTCTTAAGGAGCAATCTCTGGAGCAATAAAATCAGCCTGGACAGGGACAGGAAAGGGAAGCCTTATAAGGGCAAGGTGATGGCGAAATGGCTGAAATCCGGCATGGATGAATGGATGAAGGACCATGACGGTTATTTGATCCTTGCAATGGACGGCGAGACATACGGACATCATTTAAAAGGATACATCCAGGACTTCCTGGCGCAGTTCCTCGATGCTATTAAGGAATATGATATCCATCTCGAGCACCTTTCGAAGCTTTATGACGATTTCCCGCACAAGGAAGAAAAGGTACCGCCCGGGAGCTGGTCAACCGGTGAAAAGGATTTCTGGGAAGGCAACTTTTTCCCGTTATGGAAGAACAAGTATAATCACAGCCAGCAAATATTATGGGAGCTTACGGGCCTTGCCGTTTCAGGCGTGAGCAGGATACAGGAGATGCTGGACAGGAGCCTGAATTCCTGCACTTACTGGTGGACGGCCACCCATCCCGACGATATATCGCCCATAACAAGCATGGGGGTGGATATGATTATAGAAGTTATCCGCCAGGCAAACCCGTCCTCCCTGCCGAGGGCTCTGGAGTTGAAAAGGGAGCTTGCCGAAGAATTCAACAAGAGGAGTGATGATTTCCTGGCCAAAAAGATGGAAATGTCCTGCGGAAATAATGTTCCTTATTCCGAATAATTTTTTTATTGCAGGAATTAATCTTTTATAAATTAATATCTTTTAAAGGAAGGAAGGTTAACCGATGTACGACGCCACCATTGGTCGTTACCATATCATTGAAGAAATCGGCCGGGGCGGTATGGGGGTCGTCTATAAAGGGCACGATCCCGTACTGGAACGCGCCGTTGCAATTAAAATATTATCACAGCAGTTGATTTCGAACCCCGAGGCAAAGGAACGTTTCATAAGGGAAGCGCAGGCCGCGGCAAGGCTTAACCACCCGAATATCTGCAGCATATACGACATCAACGAGCAGGACGAAATTTATTACATGGTATTCGAATATATCCACGGCGGGAACCTTGCCCAATTGATAAGCGAAAAGAAGATATTTTCCGTCCAGGAAGCGCTGAAGCTGTTCATACCCGTCTGCATGGCCATCGACTATGCCCACCAGCACGGGATAGTCCACCGGGACGTGAAGCCCGGCAACGTCATGATAAGCGATGAAGGCGAGGTTAAAGTTACCGATTTCGGAATAGCATGGGTCGAGACGTCGCATACGATAACCCAGCCGGGTGAAATACTGGGCAGCTTTTATTACTTCAGCCCGGAGCAGGCGCGCGGAGAAAAAGTTGACCGCCGGGCCGACATATACAGCCTCGGCATCATGCTTTACGAAATGCTGTCCGGCTCGGTACCTTTCAAGGCCGAAAACCCGGCGGCATTGATCCAACTCCACCTCAACGAAGCTCCCGCACCGGTTTCTTCAAAGGCCCTGAATATCCCGAAAAAAATTGACAGGGCGATACTGAAAGCCTTGAAAAAACCACCGGAAGACCGCTTTCAGACTGTCCAGGAATTCATAAAAGACCTTTCCATCGAAGAAATCCCCGCGGACCTTTACAAGACCAACATCTCCCCATCGGAGGCGTCGCTTCACAATATACTCGGCAATAATTATTACAAGCAGGGCAAACTCGACCTTGCA
Source organism: Chloroflexota bacterium (assembly GCA_023475345.1). GTDB lineage: Bacteria > Vulcanimicrobiota > JAMCWD01 > JAMCWD01 > JAMCWD01 > JAMCWD01. Next base: position 8,160 of record JAMCWD010000034.1, read on the forward strand.
ATCCTGGAATGGGAGAAAGCCACCGGTCTCGACCCGTATAACGCATTGACGCACAATAACCTCGGCACCGCGTACGACGGCGTGGGTCACCTGGACAACGCCATCATCGAATACCAGAAGGCCGTTATGCTCAACCCGAACAATTTCGTCGCCCATTATAACCTCGGCTCGGCTTATTACCGCCAGAATATGCTGGATCAATCGATAGAGGAATACCGGAAAGTTACAGTGCTCAATGCCAAGTTCGCCCCGGCATATTACAACCTCGGCAACGGCCTTTTCAAACAGGACAAGATCGACCAGGCCATCGAAGAATGGCAGAAGGCGCTCATACTCAACCCCCAGTTTGCAGAAGTTTTATATAACCTTGGAAACGCTTATTACCAGAAAGGCAAGAAGGATGAGGCCGCGTCATACTGGCAGAAAGCCTCCGAAATAGATCCCCAGTTTGCAATAGCTCACTTCAACCTGGGCACTCTCGCCCTGGAGCGGGGCGATATGGATGAAGCTCAGGCGCTATGGGGCCAGGCGCTTGATATAAACCCGGAATTCGCCGAAGCCCACTACAACATCGGCAATATATATTACGAAAACGACGATACAGAAAAAGCCATCCAGGAATGGGAAAAGGCCGCAAATGCAAAATTCGGGTTCTGGCAGGCCCACCACAACCTTGGAAACGCTTATTACCAGAAAGGCATGATAGACGAGGCTATTTCACAGTGGCAGAAAACCATCCAGTTCAACGGTAACTACTGGCCCGCACACTGGAACCTTGCTAACTGTTTTTATTTCGACAAGCTCGAAATCCAACAGGCGATACTGGAATGGCAAAAAGTTACACAGATAGATCACTATAACTGGCAGGCCTTTTATAACCTGGGCGAAGCTTACCTGAAAATGGGCGATCTCGATACGGCGGCATTACACTGGGAAAAAGTAGTCCAGCTCAACCCGAAATTCTGGCATGTTTACCACAACCTGGGATCGCTGTATTACCAGAAGAAAAAAATGGATATCGCCATCGCTTACTGGGCGAAGGCCGTAGCCCTCATGCTTTTTTCCTGGTAGTTTTTTTCCGCCGGTCTTTCAACAGGGGGAAGAATTCTATGAAATGTCCGAGATGCGGCTCCGGGATGAAAACCGCTGCCGTCAGGAATGTTGAGTTGGATATGTGCCCTGCCTGCGAGGGCGTATGGTTCGATGAAGGCGAGTTGAACAGGATAATAGAGATGGGCGAAAAGGCCGTCAGGGACTCGGCCCTGGCCCCAACCCTGAAATCCGAGATAGAATGCGATGAGCGCCCTTCACTTTCCGAGCTGCCCTGCCCCCGCTGCTCCCGGCCGATGATGAGGTATTACTACGATTGTATTCCGGGAATAGTGCTAGACGGTTGTAATTACGGATGCGGCATATTTCTGGATGACGGCGAGCTTCACAAGATATTCGTCCATATTTCCGGCGGGGATGAAAAACTCCCTCCTGAAGAGGAAGCAGCGATGCAGGAACTGATGAAAGAGATAACCGAAGATAACATCGTTAAAGATGATGAATTGGCGGAAAAGCCGGAGCCAAAAAAATCCACGCTGGAAGCACTGTCCGAAATTGAAGATAAAGTCCCCGGAGCAAAAAGCCCGGGAAAGGTGCTGGATTTCTTAACGGGGCTTCTGCTCGAATCAGGCATACTGCGCTATAAGGATTAAAGTCCGCCCCCACGCCTGGTTTTTAGACAGCTTCCTTCAAGGGGAAAAAGTAAATTCTTCATCCCGGTGAAAACAGCCCCAGTTGTCATTCCAGCGAAGGCTGGAATCTATTCCAGTAATGTGAGTTTCAGCCCCAAACCTGCAAGGTTCTAAAACAAATTCCCTCCGCCGATTATTCTACCGGGCGGATACCGGGTTCTCCTGAACCGGCAGGAGCTTTTTCATCTACCGGCCTTATACCTGTCCTGAAGTGATGTCTTATCTCTTCCAGTTTAGGCTCAAGGATCTTTAACGCCTCCCGTGCGGCGGCTTTTACTTCACCTGAAGGTTCATCAGAAATCAATTTGCTCATGGATTTAAGTTTCTGGATTGCGGCTGTGAAATGACTGTAGTGTTCTATTTCGAATTTTGTCGGGATGATATTTTCCCCAATCCGCCTCAGTGCCTCTGCCACTGCACTGCGTACAATGAAGTCTCCATCCCCCAGGGCATTAACCAGGGGACCAACTGCACGGAGATCTCCCAACCGCTCCAGCGCCTCTGCTGCAGCCTTGCGTACAACGAAGTCTCGATCCCCCAGGACATTAACCAGGGGTTCAACGGCACGAAGATCTCCCAACCGCTCCAGCGCCTCTGCCGCGGCCTTGCGTACAACGAAGTCTCCATCCTCCAGGACATTAACCAGTGGTTCAACGGCACGGAGATCTCCCAACCGCCCCAATGCCTCTGCCGCAGCATGGCGTGTACCGGGGTATTCATTCCCCAGAGCCTCGATCAGTGGTTCAACGGCACGGAGATCTCCCAACCGCTCCAGCGCCTCTGCTGCAGCCTTGCGTACAACGAAGTCTCCATCTCCCAGGGCATTAACCAGTGGTTCAACGGCACGGGGATCTCCCAACCGCCCCAATGCCTCTGCCACAGCCTTGCGTACAACGAAGTCTCCATCTCCCAGAGCCTTAATCAGTGGTTCAACGGCACGGGGATCTCCCAACCGCTCCAGCGCCTCTGCCGCAGCACTGCGTACATACTTGCTCCTATCCCCCAAGGCCTTAATCAGGAGATCCACGGCACTGGGATCTCCTAACCGTCCCAGTGCCCCTGCCGCCGCCCAGCGCTCTCTCCAGTCCGACGATCCGATATCTTCTCCGAGTTCTTCTATCAGGTTTTCCAGGCTCATGATCCTCTCACATCTTCCCGGCAATTATCTCGTCCGGGAACAATATTACATTATACATTCGATTATTCCTCCGTGGGTCAGGAGGCAAAAACCCTGGATCGGGCGCGATTCATCGCGCCTTATTATGGGCTGAAGCCCGCATTACTGCACGACCAAATTCCCCTCCGCCGGAGGGGTGGCCTTGAGCACAGTCGAAAGGCCGGGGTGGGTCAATCTGCATATAGTCAGTACAATGGATCCCAGCCTTCGCTGGGATGACGATCCTCATTGTTTCATGCTGAAGTTTAGGTGATATCAGCCTCGCTTACAGGGGAATTTCGGCGTTACGGTTCTACGGTTCGTTGCGGCTAAAGTTCAATGGGGATTTCGTCTTATCGGCTTGGAGGTTTGAGGCAACAAAAAAACGGCCGGGAATTCCAGCCGTTTTTTTTAACCAAATTTCCCAAATTAATCGTAAATCTTGCCGTAATTAGGTCCCGGGTCGAGCACTACAAGGCCCCCGTTATCATGGGAGCTTCCCGACGGGGTATGATGTGTCCAGTGGAATATGCCGTCCAAGCTTTCGTTTTTCATCAGACCCGCGAAAGGATCGAAGGAAATGCCCATCGATTGTAATTCTTCCGGGCTTTTATTTTTAAGCGCTCCCTGCCTGATAAATTCTCCCTTCATACCAATCCGCATCCCCGGCTTGATATATTTTATCGAAGGAGCAAGGTCGGTGTTGTGGGCGACTTTTACATACGCGCCGTCATCCGTCTTAACGATGAACAACTGGTGCTTGAGGCCGTTATTATCATCGGGCAGTACCCTTGTAACGCGGCCGAAATCAATGGACTCCACGTTGCTTTTGCCCTGGTCGAGAAGCATTTTTACGGTCGGATAGACTTTGCCGGGCTTGTTCAGCCCGTTATTGACAGTTTGAATTTCTTTTGGCGTTGCCTTGTAGCCGGCGCCGGGCTGGGAGGATATTCCCCCGGTTCCCATTGCTCCGATATGCTCCATACATTCCTCCATACAAAATATTTGCTTCCGGTTCTTATTATACTATTATCAAGCGGCCCGCCGCAACCCCGGAATTGTTAAAGAGTTGTTAATTTTTCCGATTTTGGGGCGAAATGTTTTATTGAGCCGTAAATACAATTCTGATATAATTGGAATCGCACGAAAGGAGATTTTATGGAAGCGCAATTACCCGTAGGTGATCTGCATATCGCGGTTTCATTGATATTGATGGGTGTCTGCCTGCTTGCAGTTGCTTTTTTTTCCTCCTCGGAGGCGGCGCTTCTGTCGGTCAAGCCCCTTTTCATAAGGAACCTGGCGCGAAAAGGCGACAAGCGGGCCCGCGCCATCGAAAGGCTTCGCAAAAGATACGACAGGCTTTTCGGCACGATCCTCGCCACGGAAAACCTGTTCATAATACTTGCTACATCGATCGGCACCGCCATCGCAATATCGGTATTCGGTCATAACGGGGTTCTCCTGGCAACAGTGATTATGACATTGCTGGTGGTTATCCTGGGAGAGATAACTCCGAAAACTCTGGGTGCTACTTTCCCCGAACAGCTTGCTTTAGGCGTGTCGCATATACTCGAATTGATAGTAACCCTGCTTTCCCCGGTCATCGCAGTTCTATCCGCCCCGGTCAACCTTCTTATGAGAATTCTTGGCATAGAGAAGAAAAAAGGCATGGGGTATTCACAGGAAGAGCTTAGAACCGCCATTTACGAATCTGAAAAAGAAGGCATTATCGCTCCAGATGAAAGAGAATTTCTCGAAGGCGTTTTCGATTTCGCAATGACCAGCGCAAGAGAAATAATGATCCCGAGGGTGAAGATGACATGCCTCCCGGTGGATGCAGGCGTTGAAGAAATGAGGACTGTCATAGAAAAGACAGGCCATACCAGGTTCCCTGTCTATAAGGACGACATGGACAACATCCTGGGCGTTATCAATGTTAAGGACATGTTTTTATCACTGGATAAAAAAGGAGTTATAAAAGCCGGAGACCTTGTCAGGCCGTGTCATTTCGCGCCCGGGTCACAGAAAATAATTTCGCTGCTGGAAGACATGAAGCGCATGAGAGTGAGCATGGCCATAGTGCTGGACGAATACGGCGGTACGGCCGGCCTTGTAACCGTCGAGACTCTGCTTGAAGAAATAGTAGGCGAAATCGAGGATGAATACGACGTTTTAAAATCCGGCTGGCTCCCCCAAAAAGACGGCGCCATCCTGGCGAACGCTCACTTCCCCATAGATGAAGCCGCTAAACGGCTCCATATCCCCGAGCCTGATTGTGTCAACAATACGCTGGGCGGATACCTCCTGACAAAACTTGGCAGGATCCCGGAGGTGGGCGATTCGATACAACTGGATAAATACACGCTCCGCGTGGAATTAATGGAAAGATACAAACTGAAAGAGGTCAAAATAATCCCGCCGGGGACAGAACAGGAAAAATAAAAAAGCCCGCAAAGGAGCGGGCCCTTTAAAAAAAAGCAAAACTTACGCGGTAGGATTTTCCAGCGCCTTTTTCATGTACTTCGGAAGCGAGAACAGACGCTGGTCGGCAAGGCCGTCATAATAACGAAGCCCGGTAACCCCGCGTTCTTCCAGCCTCCTGTCTATTTCATCCTTGTTTATCGAAGTGGGTGAAAATGTCCTGGAGCCTATGACAAAGCCGAAAAGCGCATGATGGCTCGTCAGGTACTCCAGGAAGCTGTATGTCCTGGGGAACAGCTTCGACATCATATCATAAACCAGCTTATGCCCCGGATTTTCATTCAGGGGATGATATATGGGGCAGGTGGATATAACCATAATCCCCAGCTTCTTCATCTTCGACTCGACCTGTTTTAACGAGTCAAGGTTAAAATGCTCATACCCGGGCTGTTCCGGGGAAGGCTCATTGATATCAAAAATAACCACATCGAAGGTGTCTTCGGTAGCGGCAAGGTAAACGAGTGCGTCTTCCTCGGTAATAAGTGTAACCCTTGGGTCTGCAAGCGATTCTTCCAGTTTCAGGAACGGCAGTTCTTCCTTGCATAGATCCACAAGCGCCTTATCCCTTTCGAGCATCACGACTTTTTCAACGATGCGGTGACGGAGAATTTCCCGCAAAGCTCCCCCGCCTCCCCCGCCGATAAGGAGAACCGAAGCGGGCCTGGGATGGAGGCACATTACGGGGTGAACCAGCGTCTCATAAAAAACGAATTCATCCACTTCTGCAAGTTTCAGCCTGTTATTGATAAGTAGGCATTTGCCAAGGTGTGCGGCTTCGAGCAAATCTACACGGAAAAGCCCGGTCTGGACCCTTTTTAAAAACGAGGTAACATGGAATTGGGCGATATCGCCATAGCGATATTCCAGCCTTAAAAACTCCGGTTTTGCCTCAAGAGCTTCTACTGCTTCTTCTTTTGCCTCTTCCATAACAGGATCTTCCGGCTCGATGACTTTTTCTTTCTCGCTTGCTTCCTGATTGAGGTTTAATTGCTTGTCTTTCATACCCTTTCTTTCTCAACAAGAGGAAAAAAATCCTGCAAAAAGAATTGAAAAGAAAAATATAATAGATGGAGCAAAAATATGGAAGAACTGTTCAAAGAATTACTGACCGAGCAGGATACGAAGATGATATTGCTGGTAATCGACGGCCTGGGAGGTCTTCCCGACCCTTCGTCCGGCCTTACCGAGCTTGAAACGGCTGAAACGCCCAATCTTGACTCTCTTGCCCGCACATCGACCTGCGGCCTGAGCGTCCCTATAGGTCCCGGCATAACGCCGGGGAGCGGCCCAGCCCACCTTTCGCTGTTCGGATACAACCCTGTAAGACATATTGTCGGCCGCGGCGTGCTCTCGGCGCTGGGCGTGGATTTCCCGCTCAAAGAAAACGATGTGGCAGCAAGGATTAATTTTGCAACCGTAGATAACGGCATTATCACGGACCGCCGGGCGGGCAGGATCCCCGATAAGTATGCTTCGAAATTATGTGAACTCCTTAATAAAATCGAGATCCCTGGTGTAGAGGTTTTTGTCCGCCACGAAAAGGAACACCGCGGGGTGGTGATCTTCAGGGGTGAAGGGCTTTCGGACAGGCTGGAAGATATGGATCCCCAGAAAACCGGAGTCCCTCCCCTCCCTGCAAAAGCCGTCGTTCCCGAAGCTCAAAAGACCGCATCGATAGCGGACGAATTCGTTGAAGCCGCCGCAAAGATCCTTTCAAAAAACCACCCTGCAGAATACAGGGCGAATTATGTCATGCTCAGGGGATTCGCCTCACACCCGGGCCTTGAGCTTTTCAATGACCGGTACCTTTTAAAGGCCGCCGCCATTGCCGAATACCCGATGTACCGCGGCCTGGCAAGGCTGCTCGGAATGGAAGTCCTGGAAAAGCCCGACGGGCTGGAAGATGAAGTCAGGCAGCTTAAAGAAAATTATAATAATTACGACTTCTTCTTTTTCCATGTTAAAAAGACCGATTCAACAGGCGAAGACGGCGATTTCGCCGCGAAGGTCAAAGCCATTGAAGCGGTGGACAAACTGGTCCCGGCGATAGTTGAATTAAAACCGGACTGCCTCGTCATAACCGGAGACCATTCCACCCCGTCAATCTTGAAATCACACAGTTGGCACCCTGTCCCTTATATGCTATATTCGAAATACGCCCGCCATGACAAAATAAGCGGCTTTTCCGAAACCGAATGCGGGAGAGCGAGCCTGGGGCGCTTCCCGGCAATAGATAATATGGTGCTTATGCTGGCCCACGCCCTGAGGCTGAAAAAATTCGGAGCATAGGGGGAATTTATGCCTGGAAATATTGACCGGCTGACAAGACTCCGTACTGAAGATTTCCTGGACGAATCGCTCCCGTTCGAAATCGAACGTTGTGAGCGCTATGGCAGGCCCGTCAGCTTCCTCCTCGTGGAGCCGCGGATCGACGACAGAGAAAGCACCGACGTGCTATACCCGATTTTAAAAAAAATCGCCGCATACATCAGGAACCATACCAGGTTCATGGATATATCCGTTCGAATAGGAAGACAGGTACTGCTTGTAATGACGGAAACGAGCCTTGAATCCGCCGCCGTCGTTGAAAAGAAAATTAAGAATATTGTCGAGTCTGAACCTTACGAGGTCAGCCCTTCCTTCCCGCATATAAATGTTCAATTGAGAACCGCACTTGGCGCATACCCTGAAGCGGGCAGGGAAGCAACGACGATCCTTAAAACCTTAAGGGACCGGTTGTACGGTTTTGACAAGTCCCCCGGCGAGGAACCCTGGAAAGAATCATCTCCTGGTTCATGTGAGGAACCAAGCGCCGATTAGATCCGGACAGTTGAATAAAACATGAAATATACCGTGCCGTTATAAGCCGGGCCGGTTATTTTCTGGAGCTAGTTCCTGGGGTAAACTATCCTCTGGGTGGCTATGGTCGTTTCTTCCTGTCCCCCGGACTTGGTAAGCTTCAGGCTCACTATAAAATAAGGGACTTCGTCATAAGAATACATGGTTAAAACCTCGAACTGGGAAACGTTATGTGCTATTATTTTATAATTGCCTGAAAGGCTGCTTATTTCACTCAGCGGTATTGTCCAGGGGATAGGGTCGGGGGGGAAACTTCCGCTGACAATTTTCCTGACAAGCTGGTTTCCGATGCCGTCAGGCTCCGGATAAAGGTAATATATAATCCATTTCTGCCACATAGGAAAACCTGTCCCGGGGTCTGTAACGAAATTGTTTGCTGTGTCCCGGGCCGAAGGCAGCGCAAGGGCATGAGGCGCTTTAACATAAGTTACGGGTGCTTCATCGGCCTGGGCGGTGGAAGCTTCCACCTCGATAATGCTCAGATCATCGGGATCCGACGAGAGGGTTCCATGTACGGCAACTTCGGGCGCTTCTACAGTATAATTGGTAATCCATTCCGCCTTGCTTTCGGCCATGTCATTTATAAATACGCTTTCGGCCACTATTATCTGGTTTTGTAAATCTGCAAGCTTATCACCTGCATTGAAATGATGCAATACCGGGTTCATAAGCTGAAACGACAGGACGAGCACCGTCGTGAATATGGCAAATGCAATAAGCAATTCAATTATTGTAACGCCGCGCATTTTAACTTTCACTGCTGCTGCCTCACAAGCGTCTGAAACGTTAAAGTCCTCGGGGTGCCCTTAGACCCTGTCAGCATGCGTTCCCATGAAACCTGAACGGTCAACTGCTTAACATCTAACGCCGTATCACCGTCCCGATCTACAAAAGGCTCAACGCCTACGTAGAAATTATACCTGATGACATGCGTCTTCCCGTCGATAGTGGTTGACTTGATAACATAAGGATACGGCTCCGGGGGAAAAGCCATCGGCGTCGAAGGAGAAGCCTGGGGTGTAGGCACCGACCCGTCATAAGCGCCGACGACTACATCATGTTGATCCATGACGCGGATATTTTCAATCAGGCGGTCTCCCAGGTCAACTGCTATCATATCATCGGCGGTGCCTTTTATTCTGAAGAAAGAATCCGGCACAAGGGCACCGATGCTGAGTATCATGAGAAACAAAAACGATATCGATATCATGATCTCAAGGAGGGTGAAACCCGGCGAAATACCTCTTCTTATTCCCTTCACAACTTAATAATAAATACTATTTGGTTTTTCCGCAATACCCCGGATCTCGATTTTTTTCCCGATCCCCTTGGTTTCCATATATTTCACCCCCGCGAAGGAGGCTTCTCTCTAAAATTCATTCCCCTCATCCGAGGGTTATCTCTAGCGTGTTGGATCAAACATGTCCCCAAAAGAAAAAAGGCCTTGGGGCCTTTAATGCAGACTTTCAAAAAGGTTCTTTTACAGCCACTGCGTCTGGATCATGACCTCACGAAGTTTTCTGAGCGCATCTTCTTCTTTCTGTCTTATTCTTTCTTTACTGATCCCGAATTCCTGGCTGATTTCCTGGAGCGTATGCTGTGCGCCGTCAACGAGGCCGAACCTCAACGCAATGATTTTCTTTTCTCTATCGGTAAGCGTGTTGAACAACTCACCCAGTTCCGTGCTTAAAATAGGCGGCTCGTCACGCCCTTCGGAAGGTATAAGATCGCCGATGCAGGCTTCCTCATCGCCTATAGGGGCTTCAAGGGACACCGGCTCCTGGGCCACGGTTAAAATCGACCTGAGCCTTTTCAGCGCTTCATCTTCCTGTTCTTTTATCTTTTCTTTTACGCGTTCATCGTCGATATCTATATTTTTCTTCATGCTGCGAGAAATTTTGCGCCGAATTTTTTCGTCCGAAACAGGGAAAAGCTGTTCGCTGATCTCTTTTAAAGAAGGGGGGCATCCTTCATTTTGAGTCCCTTTGACGCAAATCTGGACAAACCTCTGGAAAACTTCCTCGATATGAACCGGGAGCCTTATCGTGCGTCCCTGGTTGGCTATGCCGCGGATTATGGACTGCCTTATCCACCATGTGGCATAAGTAGCGAACCGGCAGCCGCGGTCCGGATCGAATTTTTCTACGGCTTCCATGAGGCCCATGTTCCCTTCCTGGATAAGATCCTGAAGAGGGAGACCCAGTCCCATAAATTTTTTCGCAATGCTGATAACCAGCCTCAGGTTTGCTTCGATGAGCTGGCGCCTTGCCTCTTCCTCATTTTTTGCAATCCTTCTGGCAAGCTCTTTCTCTTCATCGGCGGTCAAAAGGTTGATCTTACAAACGTCTCTGAAGTAAAAATTAAGACTTGAATTATCACTTTCCCTCAGCACATGTGTGCCTCCGGCCTTGCGCTTGCGAGGACTGGCCGTCTTACCTTTGGCCGGGGGCCTTCTCGTTTTCAGCCCCTTGCCGTTACCCGGTCTCCTGAGTCTTTTTGTTTCTTCTACTGCTAACATTTCTTTTACCCCCTTCTATAATAAAGTACATAGAGTAAACAACGCATCATCCCCCGGAATGATTTGCTCATTTCCCGAATCATACGAGGGTATAATAATCTAAAAGAAAAAATCCGGACCTTTCCGGCCCGGATTTTGAAAGTTTTTTTCCCGGTCATACAAGAAAACGTAACTTGATTACAACACCGCCCGATAAAACAATGTTTTCTATCGGGCAGCAGCGTGTAAAAATAAAGCCTAACTTGCCCAGAGCAAAAGCTGGAACCCGGCCTGTTCGTCCATGAAAGCTTTCCCGTTCAGAAGAATATAAGGTCTTGCTCTCCCGACGATTACACCCATTTTTTTCAAATCTTCCAGGCGGTGGATGCGTCCCTCTTCCCGTTCTTTCAATATCCGCAAAGCTGAAACCGGGCCTATACCAGGGACGCGGAGCAGATCGCTTTTTTCAGCCTTATTTATTTCCACGGGGAACCTGGCCGGGTTTGCATCGGCCCAGGTCTGCTTGGGGTCGGACTCAAGTGTAAGGTTGTTTTCGGGCGCAAAAAGCAGCTCTTCAAATTTGAACCCGTATTTTCTAAAAAGGAAATCCGCCTGGTAAAGCCTGTGTTCCCTTATGAGAGGTACCCCTGTCATCCCCTCCCAGAGCCTGCCGGACGGAGGCTGAAAAGCACTGAAATATACCCGGCTCAAATTTGCTTCCCTGTAAAGCTGCCACGTGCGGCCCAGGATCTGCCTGTCTGTCTCGCCTGCCGCTCCCACCACGAACTGTGTCGTCTGATCGCATGACGGCGTTTCGATTTTATCCTGAAGGTTCTTCACCCATGCTATGGGACGGAGTATCTGGGAAAGGAGATCTTTTTCCCCGGCGACCCTGGCAAGCGTCTCCGACGTAGGACACTCGACATTTATCGAAACCCTCGTTGCAAGCGACACGGCACGCTCAACAAGATCAAAAGGGACGCCCGGAAGGATCTTGAGATGGATGTAGCCTCTATATTTATGGCGCAGCCGCAAAAATTCGACGGCCTTCAACATCCTCTCCATCGTCTTTGGAGCGGTATCGGGGATTGCAGACGTCAGAAAAAGCCCGGAGACAAGACCCCTGTTTTTGAGATCGAGAAATACCCGCACGAGCTCTTCGGGCGTAAAGCTATAGCGGGGCCTTTTGTTGCTCCGCCTGTTGATGCAGTAGATACAATCGCGGGAGCAGGCATCGGTCAGCAGGACTTTGAAAAGAAAAACACTCTTTCCCGAAGGCAGGGCCGCCGGGTAAATCCAGCGGTACGGGCTTTCTTTCGTTCGGTTGGTCCCGGGACCGCAAGCGCACGAAAGGTCGAACCGCGCACCCTCGGTTAATATGTTCAGCCTTTTCTCCATAACTTAAATGTTACAATTAAGCCCATCCGCCGTCAAGGAATGAAGGCCGTTTTGTTATTCGTACGTTCTGCCTGTAATGATTGGAAAGCAATTCTTTCCATGTAACATTTTCTCGGATTAATTAAGGAGAACAATATCACAGACGGATAGCAGGGTTCGATTAGCGTCATGTAAGCAAAAAGCGGTGCCGGCGCGGCAGTATCAGGGGGCGGCATTTTTCCCGCTGTAACGGGCGGAAAGAACCCTGCATGCACTTGAAAGATTTTTTACCGGTATCAATTTCATCCCGTAGGTCTTATCTTTATATTCCTTATACTGCCCCTCGGGTATAAGAAATATTTTTGCGCCCACATTCCTTGCCCCTTTTAATTTCAAATCTATGCCTTCCACTTCCCCTACGTTCCCCTGCGCGTCTATAGTGCCGCTCCCGGCAATTTTCTCATCCTTGAATTTTACACCTTTTAGCTGCCTTATGATCTCAAGACTGAAAATCAGCCCCGCCGAACTCCCGTTGATAAAATGCGTCTTTATATCTATTTTTACAGGCAATTTATCGACTTCAACATAATTCAGCGGACGAAAGCCTATAATTTTTCGCCCGTGATAATTTATAAGCTCTATGTGACGCTTAAACGCCGATTTCTCACGCTCGAAAATTACAGGGATTTTTTTATCTTCGGGCCAATCTTTTAAAATAGAAGCCAGACCTTCGGAAGAATGCACTTTTTTTCCACCGGCAAAAATTACCAGGTCGCCCCGTTGTATTATGCCTTTCGACTTGCTTTCGGGCAAAAGTGACATGACAATGACGCCTTCTCTTTTTATCGGGATCTTATATCCGGAATATTTAAGGGCGGCAATCGAGGCCATTATCTTGCTTTCCGCCATCTGCTCTTTCATTTCTCTGTCATAGGTGGATAAGCATTTGCCCCCGGTTTTGCTTTGGGGTACAAGCTCCCAATCGGGGAAAACGGATGCTCCCAGGGTCAATAAAACATTGGCCTGCTGCTGAAAAATGGTCGTCAGGTAAAACTTGCCGGGCGCGGATTTGTCCCCGCCTTCGACGGCTACAATATTATCGGCCTCAACCGCTTCCCCGGGGGCTCTCAAGCAATATGGCGTCGGTATGAACCATAAAATTATCAACGCTATGACAAAAACAAGAAGAGCTTTTAAAATTCTTTTCAAAGACAAGCTTCTTCTGCTTGCAGACATCGCTATATGCCTCGGCCTCCCGTATTCGAAACGGTCTCATGACAGGCTGTCCGCCGACAGCCTGCCGGGGTGATGATTGTAATATATCCGCTTATTCGGCCAATTTTTTCTGGGGCAATATCTGCTGGCGTGCAGCTTTGACCGCCTCGTGAATGCGGCCGGTCTCGGTTTCCATGCCCATAAATATTTTTCTTAAATAATCTTCGGCGGCCTTTGTAGTGGCTTCGGCACCGGCTTCCGCCTCGGAGGTAACTTTTCTGCTGTACTGGTCGGCACGCTGGAGCATATCTTCGGCTTTCCTGTCGGCTGCGTTGATCGTATCCTGCGCTTTCTTATCCGCTTCTTTCAGCATGTCCTCGGCTTTCTCACGCGCCCTCAGGACGATCTCGTGCTCGGAAGTGAGCCGTGCCCCTTCTTCGGTCGAGGCTTTGAGGATCTCTTTCGAGCGGGCCTGGGCTTCGGCGATAATTTTATCGGATTTTTCCTGGGCCTCCTTCAGGATCCTCTGGCTCTCCTTGGAAACCCAGCGGGCCTGTTTTATCTCGTCGGGCACACTGGCCTTTATTTTCGTTATCTGGTCAAGCATCTTGTCTTTTTCCACCAGTACCGTATCCTTCCAGGGCCACGGCAATTTCGATGCGCTTGCTATCGTAGTTTCCATCCTGTCAAGTGCGCGGAATATACTCATTTTCTATTCCTCCTCCTGCTGCTGATTCTGGAGATTTGCATACTTCGCCTGAAGGCGCTCACTCACATACGGCGGAACCAGGCAATCGGCTTTTCCGCCAAGCCTGTATATATCCTTCACCATGCTGGAGCTTAAAAAAGCATATTTATCCGATGTCATCAGAAATATCGTTTCCTGGCTTTCGGCCAGTTTCCTGTTCATCAGGGCCATCTGGAACTCGATATCAAAATCCGACAGCGCCCTCAGCCCTTTAACGACTATACGGGCGCCCATCTCACTGACGAAATTAACGAGGAGGCCGGAAAAACGCTCCACCCTCACATTGGGAATATCGGCCGTAACCTTTCTTAATATATCCACCCTCTCTTCCAGTGTGAAAAGCGGGGACTTTGAAGGATTGACAAGCACCCCGACAATAAGCTCGTCCACAAGGGTGGATGCCCTTTTTATAATATCAAGATGCCCGTAGGTTACCGGGTCGAAACTTCCGGGATATACCGCTCTCTTCACTTTTTCCTTCTTTCAATTCATAAGGCGGCCACCGTCCGCCTCTTATTCAGGGGATAATCTTCTATTCTACGACTTGGAATCCTCCCGGATGATCCTGAAAAAGGAAAGCCTTGTTTCTCCGTAAGATTTCTGTTTAAAAAGTTCCACGTTTTCAGGATATGCGGGGCTGTTTTTATGATGATGCTCAACAACCGCCCGGCCGCCGGGAGCAAGAAGATTTTTTTCGGCAATTAAGAAGATCGCCTTCTCTCCGAGGTCGCTGTCATAAGGCGGATCGATAAAAATAATATCGAACTCCTGTTTCAGCTTTTTCAATACCGAAAGCGCATCCCCCCTGAAAACCTTCGCCCTTTCAGCAAAACCGGCTTCCTTTACCATGCTTCGAATCCTCGATGCCATCATGCCCAGCTTCTCGCAAAAAACCACCAGGGACGCCCCGCTTTCCAGCGCTTCAAGCCCTATGGCGCCGCTCCCGGCAAAAAGATCCAGGAACCTTGAACCCCTGACTTCTTCACCGAGTATGGAAAACAAAGCTTCCGTTACCTTCGAAGTGGTGGGTCTTACTTTCGGCTTCATCCAGTCTCCTCGGATTAGATTGATCAGTGCAGTCTCGAAAGGCGGCGGCCGTAATGCCTGAAAAGCTTTTCCCGGAGCGGCCCGTACTCCTCCTTTTCCAGTTCGCCCGAATCCACCAGCAGCCTGGCTTCCTTACGTGCGCTGTCCAGGAGGGGGAGGTCCATTATTATATCGGCCATTTTCAAATCCGTTATCCCGTGCTGCCTGGTACCGGCAAATTCGCCCGGGCCTCTCAATTTAAGATCTTCCTCTGCAACTTTAAAGCCGTCCGTATATTTTGTTATGACCTCGAGGCGGCTTTTCCCTATGTCGGTCTTCGGCTCCGAAATAAGGATACAATATGACTGCTGCTTACTCCTCCCCACGCGGCCCCTCAACTGGTGGAGCTGGGAAAGGCCGAAGCGTTCGGCATTCTCTATAAGCATGACTGCCGCGCCGGGCACGTCAACTCCCACCTCGACTACGGTCGTTGATATCAGGACATCGGTCCCGCCCGTCCTGAACCTCTCCATTATCTCGTCTTTTTCTTTTCCTTTCATGCGCCCGTGGAGGAGATCTACTTTCAAATCCGGGAAAACAATGTTCTTGAGACGTCCGGCCTCCTCTATGGCCGATTGGACCTCAAGCCTGTCGCTTTCCTCGATGACGGGGCATATAATAAAAGTCTGGAGACCCTTCCCCGCCGCCTTGCGTATGAAATCGAAGATCTTCTCTTCCTTATCCCTTCCTACATGAACTGTCCTGACAGGCAGGCGGCCGGGAGGCATCTCGTCAATAACCGAGATGTCGAGATCCCCGTAAAGAGTCAGGGCAAGAGTCCGCGGGATTGGAGTTGCGGTCATGACGAGAATATCGGGATTCCTGCCTTTTTCCAGCAGGCTCGCCCTCTGTAATACCCCGAACCTGTGCTGCTCGTCGATAACCGCAAGCGCCAGGTTTTTGAATCCCACGTCTTCCTGGATTATCGCATGCGTCCCGACAATGACTTTAATCTCGCCGCTTGCCAGCCCTTCGAGAATTTTCTCCCGCTTTTTCCCTTTAACATCCGAAGTCAGGCATTCGACCTCAATCCCCAGCGGGTTTAGATATTCCCCGAATTTCCTGAGGTGCTGGAAAGCCAGGATCTCCGTAGGCGCCATGACCGCAGCCTGGTAGCCCGATTTTACCGCGGCGTAAACCCCGAGCGCCGACACCGCGGTTTTCCCGGAACCGACATCGCCCTGGAGGAGCCTGCTCATGGGCTTTTCCGAATCAAGGTCTTCAAGGATCTCGTTCATCACCCGCGCCTGTGCCGCGGTGAGCTTGAACGGGAGAGCGCCCGCAAACGAACCGAGGAAACCATCCGGAATATCGTAACGCCTCTGCCTTAAAACGCTTGCCCTCCCCTTGCGCATTAGCGCGACCTGCAGTTGTAGCAGCAGCAGTTCTTCGAACGCAAGCCTTGTCCTGGCCCTGTCGCGGCGGCTCTCGCCGGACGGGAAGTGGATCTCCCTCAACGCTTCGGGATAGCCCATAAGGTTGAGCCTATTTTTTAATTCGGGCGGGATGGCATCGACGAGTTCTTCTTCCAGCGATTCAAATGCGGTCTTCACTATTTTCCTGAGGTAACGCTGGCCGATGCCCTCGGTCGCAGGATATACCGGTACTATCCTCCCGGTATGGATAGGGTCGGAATCCGTAAGGGTCTCTATCTCCGGCGAGATCATCTCTCTGCCGCTCGGAAAATGCCTGACTTTTCCGTAAGCTATTATCCTGTTTCCTATTTTCAGAGATCTTGCAAGGTAAGGCTGGTTAAAAAAAGTAATGATGATGGCGTCGCTGTCATCTTCCACAAGGATCTTGTTGATATTCAGTCCTCTCCTGGCCATCCTGCGCGAAGCGTCTATTATATTCCCGGATATCACCGCCCACTCGTCGTCATGGACATCTTTTATCCGCCTGAAGTTGGTCCTGTCCTCGTGCCTTCTCGGGAAGTGAAATAACAAATCCTCCACTGTTTTTATGCCCAGCCGTTCCAGCTTCCCTGCCATCTTGGGCCCGACGCCCTTTAAATATTGGATGGAAGAATTTAATATTACATGTTGTTTGCCGGGAGAATTTTTTCGGACCTTATCGCCCGCTGAGGTTTTATCTTCTTTAATGACGACCGGATTCTTACGGACAGGATCTTTCCATTTTATTTTCTCAAGATCTTTGATGACGGGTATTGCCTGAGCCAGGACTTTACGCCTTTCGGGGATTGTGTCTCTGTTGTAGTCGGCAAAAATGCCGTCCAAAAACTTCAACTTTTCAAGGGCGTCTTTCCGGTCTGTTCTTTCGCTCAACCGGGTCGTAACTGATTTTATGTAAGACGCTACACCGCCTGCTACGGCCTTATCCCGCGCCCCATCCGATCTTTCCTTCCGGAGCGCTTCTCGGGCATTGTCCAGAATATCTCCGGCAGAGGTATCCAATTTCCCTCCAAAAAGCAGCGGTGGAAAAGCCTGTTACCTGTGGATTGCTACAGGCGTGGAAAAACTGTGTGAAATAATACCTACAACATCATTCCGGGCACACTGGCGCGCAAGCTTTACTGCGTTGTATATGGTCCTGGCTTCCGCGCTTCCATGCGACTTGATACAAACGCCGTTGATCCCGAGAAACGTTGCGCCCCCATATTCGCTGTGGTCAAGCCTGCCTTTCAGCTTTGTGAACGAGGGCTTCAAAATAACACCCGCCGCCTTGTTAAAAAGGCTGCTCATCAAGACCTCTTTTACGAGCTTGAAAAAATAAGAAGCCGTGGCCTCGGCGGTTTTCAGCACCATGTTGCCGGTGAAGCCGTCACAAACGGCGACATCGGCGGCGCCGCCCAGAAAATCCCTGGGTTCGATGTTGCCAGTGAAATTCAAACCTGCATCTTTAAGCATCATGTAAGCTTCATTGGTAAGGGCGTTCCCCTTGCCCTCTTCGTGCCCGATATTAATAAGCGCAACCCGCGGGTTCGGCCTTTCCATCACCTTTTCCGCGTAAATAGCGCCCATGTGCGCGAACTGGACAAGGTACTCCGGCTTACACTCGGCATTCGCCCCGGCATCGAGCATCAGGGTGGGTTGGTTCCGGGTAGGCCATAAAGTGCCCAGCGCCGGCCTTCTTACCCCCTTGATACGGCCGATATGCAGAAGCGCCGATTCCAGCAACGCGCCCGTATTTCCCGCGCATACCATTCCCGAAGCCTTACCTTCCCTGACGGCATCGGCGGCAAGAAGCATGGAGGCCCTTTTTTTCTTTTTCAAAGCCTGGGACGGGTTCTCGTCCATTGTAACATACTCATCGGTATGTAAAATCTCCATGTTTTCAGGATAGCCGCCACGGCACAGGGGCTTTATCTTCTCCTCGTCCCCTACCAGGAGGATACTGGCTATATTATCTACGGCGGCCTTCAGCGCTCCCCTGACTATCTCGTCAGGGGCATGATCGCCGCCCATAGCATCGACTGCAATTATTATATTATCTTCCATATATTTAAAAACCCGAATATTTAATAATCCCGGCCCCACAAATACCTGTTTATGTTTTTTCCCGGGCTATGATTTTCCTTCTTTAATTCCAAATAAAAAGGAGCCCACGGGTACGGGCTCCCGATACTGCGTGGCATACTACTTCGATAAACTCGACTTGTAACTCCTCATACAACGGGTACAAACCCTCAGCGTAATTTTTCCGCCGGGCTGTTGGACCGTCATCTTCTGTAAGTTAGGCAGCCAGCGCCTTTTGGTTCTCCGGTTGGAATGGCTGACCATATTTCCGGTAGTAGGACCTTTTCCACATATCTGACATTCCCTGGACATTTCGACTCCTCCTTAATCATGCGCGGATATTTTATCACAAGCTGTCAACATAGCGCAAGGATCTTTGGAAAAATTTCTAATTTTATTTCATTGCCGACAATAAGATATTATAATGTGAGCCGGGTTTCGAAAGCAGCCCGTATGTATTATGGCATATTCTGTTGACAAGCCATAGATATGAGGATATAATGACTTAGATTTTGCCGAAAAACCGGGGCGGCGGAGCTTTTCCGCCCCATGTGAATTATGAAAATAAATATTAATGAAATAACGAAACAACTCGGGCTTTCCCGCGATTTTGAATATTACGGGCCTTTTTCGATCAGAGAGATAGATGTCGATCTACTCGTCGATTTTAAGGCACACCTGACGCATACGGGAAAAGGGATTATCCTTGAAGGCACGATTGATACCTCAATCGACCTGGAATGTGCGAGATGCCTGGAAATTTTTTCTCTTCCGGTTCATATCGATGTTTTTGAAGAATTCATGGAAAAAGACAGGAATATTCCTACGGATGAAAAAGAACCGGATTCCGGGGATGTCTATTATTATTACGGGGACGATATAGATGTTAAGGACGCCATAAGGCAAAATATCCTGGCGAGCCTGCCTATGAATCCGATCTGTAGTGAAGATTGCCGGGGCATCTGTCCCCAATGCGGCGGCAATTTGAACCTGGAACCATGTTCCTGCGGTGCAGGTTTCAATTTAAAGGAGGAATAGCAATGGCCAATCCTAAGTACAAAACTTCCAAATCCAAGACGAGAAGGCGCAGGGCGAATATAAGGCTGAAACAGCCCCCCATCATGGAGTGCTCCCAATGCCACGCAATGAAGCTCCGTCATCATGTCTGCAACTCGTGCGGGTTTTATGACGGCCGTGAAGTAATTAAAATAGAAGAAACCAAGGAGTAATCCCCCCTAGAAGTTCTAGATATTTTAGTTTCCTGTGAGGTGAATTATGCTGAATGGGATACCTGTAGGGATAGTAGGGCTGGGTTCCTATGTCCCGGATAAAATCCTTACAAACGCGGATCTGGAAAAGATTGTAGATACGACGGACGAATGGATAAAGACGCGTACCGGCATTTCCGAAAGGCATATAGTGGAAGAGGGTATGAGTTCTTCCGACCTGGCCATAGGGGCTTCCAAAAGAGCGCTTGAAGATGCCGGGATCACCGCCGACAAGATAGATTTGATTATTTGTTCGACGGCCACCCCGGACATGATGTTCCCTGCCACCTCGTGTATCGTGCAGGATGCTATAGGCGCTCACAACGCGGGTGCTTTCGACATGGAAGTAGGTTGCTCCGGTTTCATTTATGCCCTGACTGTAGGTACCCAGTTCATAAAGTCCGGTATGTACCGGACGGTGCTTGTCGTAGGCGCCGAGTGCCTTACAAGGGTAACCGACTGGGCCGACCGCAGCACCTGTGTGCTTTTCGGGGACGGTGCGGGAGCCGCCATCCTCCAGCCTTTGAAAAAAGGAAGAGGTTTTATGGGGTTCGAACTCGGCTCCAGGGGGAGCGGGGCGAATCTTTTAACCCTTCCTGCGGGCGGCAGTAAAAAGCCTGCTTCGCATGAGACCGTTAACAACCGTGAACATTATATCCGCATGGACGGTAACGAGGTTTACAAGTTCGCGGTGGTCATCATGGGAGAAGCATCGTTAAAAGCCCTTGAAAAAGCCGGTGTAAATCCGGAAGATGTGAGTTATTTCATTCCCCACCAGGCCAATATAAGGATCATCAACGCCGCCGCCAGAAGGCTCAAGCTCGATATGGACAGGGTTATCGTCAATGTTGACAGGTTCGGGAATACATCGTGCGCCTCTGTACCGCTTGCCCTGGATGAGGCATACAGGGCCGGAAGGATTAAAGAAGGCGATATACTCGTTTTCGTAGCTTTCGGCGCGGGTCTTTCCTGGGGCGCTGCGGTGCTTGAATGGGGCGGCGAACCCCTGGAAGAAGGAGAATCGATATGTCAATAAACAACAGCGCTTTCATGTTCCCCGGGCAGGGGGCCCAGTTTGTCGGGATGGGCAAAGATCTTGCCGAAACCTTTCCCGAAGCCATGAATGTTTTCGATACGGCCGACCGGGTAATGGGTGAGAGCCTGAAAAAAATATGCTGGGAAGGGCCGGAAGACACCCTCCGCCAGACCGTATATACACAGCCGGCGATAGTAACGCACAGCCTTGCGGGATATAAGATCCTGGAAAAAATGGGGTTGACGCCCTCGGTGGTTGCCGGGCACAGCATCGGTGAATACTCGGCTCTTTTCGCCGCAGGGGTCCTAAGCCTGGAAGATACCATGATGCTGGTAAGGGAGAGAGGGAAGCTGATGCAGGAAGCCGGTGACCGCTGGCCGGGAACCATGTCCGCAATTATCGGCCTCCCGTATGAAGAGGTAGAGAATATCTGTAACGCCGTCGACGGCGTCGTGGTGATAGCCAACCTTAATTCGGATTCCCAGGTGGTTATATCGGGTGAGGTTAAGGCGGTAGAGGCGGCGAACGAGCTTGCAAAGGAAAAAAAGGCCAAGAGGGTGATGCCGCTTACAGTCAGCGCCGCTTTTCATTCGCCCCTGATGGAAGAAGCAGCGGAACTTTTTTCGGAGTTCATAGATAAAGCCGTATTTTCGGATGCCCGCATCCCGGTTGTCATGAACGTTACCGGGGAATACGAGACTTCGGCGGGCCGGATCAAAGACCTCATGAAAAAGCAGATAAGAAGCCGTGTCAGGTGGCTCGATATCATGAAGTCGATGAAAGACGGCGGGGTTAAGTTATACTGCGAGGTAGGGCCGGGCAAAGTCCTGTCCGGACTTGTCAAACGCTTCGATAAGGACGCGGTCGTTTACGATCTCGGCTCAGCCGAAGGGATTCAGAAGTTTGACGCTGAAATGAAGGTTTCCAAATCTTAGAAAAAAATCCCGGCTGAAGGAATTTTCGGATAAAAGGAAAATACAGGTAAACTTATTCGGAGGTGAATATGAGCCTGGAAGGTAAGGTCGCACTTGTTACCGGTTCGGGACGGGGGATAGGCCGCGAGATAGCTCTCCTCCTTGCCGGTCGTGGCGTAGACCTTGTTATTACCGATATAGACGAAGCCAGCGCGGTAAAGGCCGCCGAAGAGGTTAAGGAAAAAGGGCGTAAAGCAATCGCCGTAAAATCCGATGTTTCCAATGCCGCAGATGTCGAAGCTCTGTTCAAAAAGGCGGTTGATGAATTCGGTCGCCTGGACATACTTGTCAATAATGCAGGCATAACCCGCGACACGCTGCTTGTCCGTATGAAGGAAGAGGATTGGGACGCGGTGCTTGCGGTGAATTTGAAAGGCGCGTTCCTTTGCACGCGGGCGGCGGCAAAGATAATGATGCGCCAGAGAAGCGGCCGGATCATAAATATTTCTTCGGTAATCGGGCTTATGGGCAATGTCGGCCAGGCCAATTACTCGGCTTCTAAAGCCGGTCTTCTGGGACTGACAAAATCCGCGGCAAGGGAGCTTGCTCCCAGGGGGGTAACGGTCAACGCGGTAACCCCCGGGTTTATACAAACCGACATGACCGCCAACCTGCCCGAAGAAGTTAAAACGAGTCTGATGAACGCCGTTCCCATGAAAAAACTGGGCGAACCCCGTGACGTCGCCGAACTTATAGCGTTCCTGGCCGGTAATGGTGCGGATTATATAACAGGCCAGGTCATAGGTGTTGACGGCGGAATGGTAATGTCATAAAAAAATAAAAGCAGATCGACGAAGGGAGGAAAAAAATGTCAGCTGTTTTCGAAAGAATGAAAAAAATCGTTGTTGAGCAACTCGGGGTGGAAGAAGAACAGGTTACTGAAAACGCTTCTTTTACCGATGATCTGGGTGCAGATTCGCTTGACCAGGTGGAGTTAATCATGGCCCTGGAGCAGGAATTTAATGCAGAAATACCTGATGAAGAGGCTGAAAAACTCGCCACCGTCGGCGATGCGGTAAAGTTCATCGAAGCCAATACGGAAAACTGATTTTTCCCCACAGGGAATTCAAATCGTGGAAATAGATACCGGGAGGCTGGCCGGGCTGCTTTCATCGGCGCCGCCTTAGACTTGCGGCTGCTGAATCATGCACGGGTGGGTTTATTTCCGGTACTATAACCGACCGGCCCGGAAGTTCCGAGTATTTCCTGGGGGGAGTCGTAGCCTATTCCAATGAGATCAAGCATTCCATGCTCGGGGTGCCTGAAATATTATTGGAGAAGCACGGTGCCGTAAGCCGGCAGGTCGCCGAAGCCATGGCCGAAGGGGCCAGGGCACGGTTTAATGCGGACTTTACCGTTTCGGCAACCGGGATAGCGGGGCCGTCGGGCGGTTCTCCTGAAAAGCCTGTAGGGCTGGTTTATATCGGCATAGCAGGCCCGGGAAACACTATTTCCAGGAAATTCCTCTTTAAGGGCGGAAGAAAAAAAATCAGGGAAAATGCCTGCAGGGAAGCAATAAACTTGTTAACCGAGCAAATTACACTGTGGATTGATGCCGGAGGATAAATATGGTTGAAAAAAGAGCCTCGATATGTGGATTGATAAACAGGACACTGGAAGGCGCTTCTCAGCCTCTTTCGGTGGAAGAGATTACAGTGAACGCCACCCAGTCATGGGGACGCCCGTTTCCCGCCAACCAGTACGAGCCCCCATGCCTGGTGTATAAGCTGGCCGTGGAATTCTGCGATGCCAGGATTGCAGGGGAAAGCGAGCAGATCCTGCTTGATACGGGATCGGATGATGATAAGATCATATTCCTGTCCCCCGGCCTTTCGGCCTATGTTTTGAACAAAGCGGTCGAACAGATAAAACAGCTTAAGTTGTACAAAAATAAAGAAGAATGAGATTATTCGTCGCCGTTCAATTAGATGACCATGTTCGGCGGCACCTGGAGCAGTTACAGGAAAAGCTCCGCCCGGGTTGTTCTTTCGTAAGGTGGGTAAGGCCCGAATCCATTCACCTTACACTTAAATTCCTGGGCGAAGCGGAAGAAGAAAAACTGAAATCTATTCTAAATGCGTTGGCTCCCTTAAAAGATAACCATTCTCCTTTTACTCTGGAATTTGAAAATACAGGCGCCTTTCCCTCTATTTCCAGGCCCAGTGTCATATGGTTCGGTGTAAAGAATAAACCCGAACTTATCAGGCTGCAGCAGGAAGTGGATAAAAGGCTGGAGAAAATAGGCTTTCCCAGGGAGGATCGTAAATTTAAGCCTCACCTGACACTGGGGCGGCTGAAAGATCCGAAAAGCCCCGGCTCTTTGCCAGGTCTTATCGGAGAAGCATGTGACTATCCCGGAATTTCCCAGGAGATAGGTTCTTTTGCCCTGATGCAAAGCAATATCATGCCCGGAGGGGCCAGGTACACCTGCCTGGAAAAATATATTTTGGAAGAGAGGGAGACCTGATGGATAAGAAAAAAGCCCTTGATATGGCGATAGCCCAGATCGAAAAGCAGTTCGGTAAGGGCTCGATAATGAAGCTTGGAGAGGCCGGAGCGAAGATGGACATCCCGACAATACCCACCGGCTCTTTATCGCTGGATATGGCGCTGGGTATCGGCGGGATCCCCAGAGGCAGGGTAACCGAGGTGTTCGGCCCGGAGGCTTCCGGCAAGACAACGCTTGCATTACAGATCCTGGCCGAGGCGCAGAAAAAGGGCGGCATAGCGGCGTTCATCGATGTCGAACATGCGCTTGACCCGGCTTATGCAGCGGCGCTGGGTGTGGATATTGAAAACCTGTATATATCACAGCCGGATACGGGAGAGCAGGCCCTGGAGATCCTCGAATCGATGGTCCGCAGCAACGCGATAGATATAGCCGTGGTCGATTCAGTCGCCGCGCTCGTCCCGCGCGCCGAGATAGAAGGCGATATGGGAGACGCCCACATGGGGCTCCAGGCAAGGCTGATGAGTCAGGCGCTCAGGAAGCTTACCGCGATTATCAGCAAGTCGAAAACCTCCGCGCTTTTCATAAACCAGGTCCGCAACAAGATAGGCGTCATGTTCGGCAATCCCGAAGTTACGCCGGGCGGCCGGGCGCTGAAATTTTACTCTACAATACGCCTCGAGGTGAGAAAAGCCGATTCCATTAAATCAGGCAGCGAGATAATCGGGACCAGGGTCCGGGTCAAGGTCGTAAAGAACAAGCTTGCCGCGCCTTTCCGCCAGGCCGAATTCGATATCATCTTCGGCAAGGGGATTTCCAGCGAGGGCGATGTCCTTGACCTCGCGGTCACTGCCGGGCTTGTTACAAAGAGCGGTACATGGTTTATTTATGGCGAAACAAAGCTCGGTCAGGGAAGAGAAAACGCCCGCAAGTTCCTCGAAGATAACCCGAAAGTTATGGATGAGTTGGAGACAAAACTTCGCGAATCGCACGGCGGCTTTATGCTCCCGACAAAATTAGAGACGGAAGAAGAAACTGAAGAAGAGGGAGCCGAAGGAGAACTGGAGCTCCAGCTGGAATAAACGATAAATACGGCACAAATAAAATTGTAAAGGGACATGGCTGGATGCTATCCGGAACCTGTCCCTTTTTTTAGGCATAAATCACAAGGAGACGGTTAGCGTTGAACAGCCAGCCGGAAGACCGCGAATATAAAAAAGCCCTGTCTTATGCGTATGCGGCGCTTGCACGCAGGGCGTTGAGCGTTAATGAACTGAGGGAAAAGCTGAAAAGGAAAAAGGTTCCCGTGTCCCTCAGGGAGAAGGTATTGAATTACCTTGTCGAGCGCGGCTTCCTTAACGATTCCGATTATGCCGCACGTTATACAGGCGAGCGGCACCGCAGCGGACATGGAAAAATAAAAATCAAATTCGAATTAAAAAGAAGGGGCATATCCGACAACATTATAGAAGATGCGCTGGAGTCGCTAAACGACGAAAGCCAGGAGCAGAAGGCTTACGCCCTGGCATTGAGGAAAAAAGATCTTGGCAAAAACTACGTCCAGGTAATGCGGTTCCTGCTGGGCAGGGGTTTTTCGCCCGGTATTTCCAGGAAAGTCCTGGCCGCAGTATTCACAAAGGATGATGATAACAATTTTTCGTCAGGAGGCATAACATGAAAGATCTTGGCGCCGTAATTACAGCCATGGTTACGCCGTTCAAAGAGAATGGCGAGGTCAACTACGAAATGGCCGGGAAGCTTGCGAAACGGCTTCTTAGCAACGGCAGCGACGGGGTCCTTGTTGCCGGAACTACCGGCGAATCCCCTACGCTTTCATCTGAGGAAAAGCTGGAACTTTTCAGCACCGTCCGCGAAGCCATCGGCAGCAGAGGCACCATGATCGCCGGCGTGGGAACAAACGATACGAAGAAAACCGTGGAGTTCGCAAAACTCGCGCAGGATAAAGGCCCGGACGCGCTCCTCGTGGTTTCGCCTTACTACAACAAGCCCCCCCAGGAGGCGTTATACCGCCATTTCCGCCACGTCGCCGAATCGGTTTCGCTCCCTGTGATCATATACAACATTCCCGGCCGTACAGGGGTTAATATCCTCCCCGAAACCCTGGGGAGGCTGATGGAAATCCCCAATATAAAAGCTGTTAAAGATTGTACCTGTGACCTGGGGCAGGTAAGCGAGTTTGCGATCCTTGCCCGCGAAAAGAACAGGGCGCGGGACGACGATTTTGTAATTTACAGCGGGGAAGACGGACTGGTGCTGCCTATACTCAGTGTCGGCGGCCACGGCGTAATCAGCGTGGTGTCACATGTCGCCGGGCCGAAGATGCAGAGGATGATACAGGCGTACCGGGAGGGCAATATCGAGGAAGCAAAAGAAATCCACCTTTCCATGAGGCCGCTTGTCCAGGCGTTGTTTGAAACTACAAACCCCATACTGGCAAAGGCCGCGATGAACCTCATGGGGTTTGACGTAGGAGGATTGCGCCTCCCGCTCATTCCGGCAGCCGATGAGCAGGTAAAAAAGCTGGAATCGGTGATGATACAACAGGGTATTTTGAGAACACAAAATGCCTGACAAGCTTGACAGCCTGGCAAAAAAAATCAAAGTATGCACACTGTGCGATCTTCATAAAACCCGGACTAATGCGGTCCCCGGTTCGGGAAGCTGTGCATCCGGCATAATGTTTGTCGGGGAAGGCCCCGGCAAAAACGAAGACGAGCAGGGGGTCCCTTTTGTCGGCATGGCCGGGAAGTTTCTGGATGAATTGCTCCGCGGCATCGGTGTACAGAGAAGCGAAGTTTTCATAACCAACATCGTTAAATGCAGACCTCCCGGCAACCGCGATCCCGTGCCGGAAGAAATCGAGACCTGCCTGCCGTACCTGCGCGAACAGGTCCTACTGCTGAAGCCGGGAGCAATAGTAACTCTCGGAAGGATCGCGTTGATGAGGCTTGTTGACCCGGCCCTTTCAATATCGCTTGCCCACGGCCGGGTGTTCAAAAAAGGCAGGATCAATTTTTTTGCGAGCTACCACCCGGCGGCTGCGTTGTACAACAAAAAGCTTGAGTCTGTGATGCGTGAGGATTTCGCCGCTTTAAGCAGGTTCTTGAAAAAAACGGGACGATCCTGAAATCTTCCGTATTAATTCTTCAGATTAATAAGTGCACAGGCAGGAGCGCAAGCTCTCCGGGGGAAATTATACTATTGAATTTTATGTGCCGGTTATTGAAAGGAGTGGTTGATCCTGGCGGATGTTCGAATAGGCCTGGGATATGACAGGCACCGGCTTGAAGAAGGCAGGAAGCTGGTTATCGGCGGGGTCGATATCCCACATCACAAGGGCCTCCGGGGCCACTCCGACGGGGACCTCCTGTGCCATGTCATTATGGATGCGCTTCTGGGCGCGGCGGATCTGGGCGAGATAGGCCTCCTGTTCCCGGACACAAACCCCGAATATAAAGATGCCGACAGCCTGAAACTCCTTGAAGACGTCGGGGGAAGGCTGAAAGCAAACGGTTGTAAAGTCGTCAATATCGATTGTGTGATCATCGCCCAGGAGCCGAAGCTGTCGTCTTATTACGACGAAATGAAAAGGAAAGTCAGTTCCGCCCTGGAAATATTACCCCGGCAGGTAAGGCTCAAGGCCAAGACCGGCGAAAATCTGGGGTGGGTAGGCAGCGGTGAAGGCATGGAAGCCTTTTGTACCGCCCTGGTTGAAGTATCCGGCGGTTGACATTTAATCCGTCTCAGGAGGGTCGATGGGAAGAATTTTTATAAAGAACGCGGATTTTATTATAACGATGGATGACGCCGGGAGCGTCCTGAAAAATGAAAGCATACTTATCGACGGCAATAAAATAGCCGATACAGGCGCATCCCTCAAGTCTTCACCCGGTGATGAGGTGATCGATGCCGCCGGTTGTGTAGTCATGCCGGGGATGGTGAACACGCACCATCACCTGTATCAGACGATGAACAGGAACGTGCCGCGCGTTGCGGATTACGAGCTTTTCGACTGGCTTACCACGCTTTACGAGATCTGGAGAGAGTTGGATCCCGAATGGGTCAGGATAAGCACCCTTGTCGGGCTGGGAGAACTCCTCTTGACCGGTTGTACCCTTTCAACGGATATGTTTTATGTTTTCCCCAGGTCTGCGCCGCCTGATATTTTCGATTACGAAGTAGAGGCAGGCAAAAAGATAGGCATAAGGTTCCATCCCTGCAGGGGGAGCATGTCCAGGGGGAAGAGCCAGGGCGGCCTCCCGCCTGATGACGTGGTCCAGACAGAGGAAGAGATCTTTTCAGACTGCGAAAGGGTCATAAAAAAATACCACGACCCCTCCCCTTTCTCGATGTGCAGGATAGCGCTGGGGCCGTGTTCCCCGTTTTCGGTAACCGCCGAATTGATAAGGGAGACGGTGCGGTTCGCAAGGAAACATGGGGTTCTTTCCCATACCCACCTTGCCGAGACGAAAGACGAAGAAGAATACTGCCTGAAAGTTTATAAGAATCGGCCGTTCCATTTCATGCGTGACCTGGAGTGGGAAGGCGAAGATGTCTGGCTTGCCCATTGCATTTATCTCGACGAAGAAGAAATCCGGCTTATGGGGGAAACGCGCACAGGAGTTGCTCACTGCCCGGTATCGAATATGAGGCTCGGTTCCGGAGTGGCCCCTGTCCCCCAATTGATAAAGGCCGGGGCAAAAGTCAGCCTGGCGGTTGACGGGTCGGCGAGCAACGATTCTTCCGACATGTGGGGAGAGGCCAGGAACTGCCTCCTGGTCCATCGCCTGAAAGGCGGGGCAAAAGCCATAACATCGGAACAGGTGCTGCGCCTTGCTACAAGAGGCGGGGCCGAAGTCCTGGGCTGGGACGAAATCGGCACACTTGAAAAAGGGAAGGCTGCGGATCTCGTGGTTATCGACTTGAAGAAGATCGGGTTTGCAGGCGGTCTTTTCGAGCCGGTGGGAGCGCTTCTTTTGACCGGCGATTCTCATATCGTCGATTATAATATCGTTAACGGCAATATCGTCGTCAGGAACGGGAAGCTGGTTAATGTAAACGAGGAAGAGCTGGTTGAACAGGCGAAAGAGCTTTCTTTTAAAAAGCTGGAAAAGGCCGGGAGAAAAACCGGCATCAATTATTTCCGTAAGGGATGAAAAGAAATGAAAGAAGAAAACGCATTCGAACAGGCCCTGAAAATTCTGCATAACCAGGTCAACAAGATGTCGCCTTTTGAAAAAGCGGCGTTGTTGCTGGGCTCGCTGCCGCCGGAGATCATGATAGAAGCTTCCATGGAATTTTCAGAGATAGATATAAAGATGATCCTGCCGGAGATAGCCAGGGTTTTCGATAATTTTTCAATTGAAGTGGATGCGGTAATCGACGAGTTTCTCAGGCTCCACGGCCTCTGGCCGATGATGGAGCAGAAAGGCATGGAGACCGAGCTTCTCAGCGCCCGTTTTACATACTGGGCGAGAAGAAACCCACGCAGGCTGGGGTGCCTGCTGAAAGCCTCATGGCTTATGGAATACAGGGACAATGATTGAGAGGAGAAAAGAGATTATGGACGAGAAGACGCTTGCCGAACTCATCAGGGTAGCAAAAGGCGACGAGCCCGCGGAGATTGTTTTGAAGGGCGGCAAGGTGGCCGACCTTGCAGGAATGAGGTTCGTCGAGGGCGACGTGGCAATACACCGGGGCTTGATCATGGGCATCGGCGACTATAAAGGCATAGAGGAAGTCGATGTTTCGGGCAAGGTGATAACTCCCGGCTTCATGGATTCCCATGTCCACATAGAAAGCAGCATGGTAAGCCCGATCCAGTTTGCAAAGGCCGTAGTCCCGCTGGGCACGACGACGGTCGTTGCCGACCCGCACGAGATAACCAATGTCTGCGGCCTTAACGGGTTCCGCTACATGCTTTCCGCAGGCGGCGCCGTACCTCTCGATATAAATTTAATGGTGCCTTCATGCGTCCCGGCGACACACATGGAAACTTCCGGCGCAGACCTTGAAGCGTCCGATCTTCTTTCCGTAAAGAACGATAAGGGAGTGCTCGGCCTTGCGGAGATGATGAACTATCCCGGCGTGCTGTTCCAGGATCCCGGGGTGCTGAACAAGCTCCTCGATTTTTACGACAGGCCGATTGACGGCCATGCGCCGATGCTTTCCGGCAATGACTTGAACGCTTACAGGCTGGCAGGCCCGTCGTCCGAGCATGAAAGCACAACCGCCGAAGAAGCCCTGGCAAAACTGAAAGCGGGCATGCAGATATTCGTCCGGGAAGGCTCCGTAACAAGGGACCTGGAGTCTCTGCTTCCGGCCATAAACCTGCTCAATTTCAGGTTCTTCTCCTTCGCAACGGATGACCGCGAGCCGGTGGATCTCATAGAAGAAGGTCATATCAATTTCCTCCTGAGAAAGGCCGTCAGGCTTGGGCTTGATCCCATAGTCGCAATTTCTATGGCATGCTACAACTCGATCCCGCATTACCGGTTCATAAGGCGGGGCCTGATAGCGCCGGGGTTCCGGGCGGATGTGGTCGTACTCAATGACACTGTGGATTTCATCCCGTACCAGGTTTACGTGGAAGGAAAGCTTGTAG
Organism: Chloroflexota bacterium; assembly: GCA_023475345.1. Lineage (GTDB taxonomy): Bacteria > Vulcanimicrobiota > JAMCWD01 > JAMCWD01 > JAMCWD01 > JAMCWD01. Next base: position 39,149 of record JAMCWD010000034.1, read on the forward strand.
CGCAAAATGGGCAGGCACTGTTCACGCCCGGCTCCATTGACGATTCGAAAGTTTTGAACACGGTAAATATCGGCGATATCTCGCCCGACAAATTGAAAGTGAAATCCGACGGCGGGGATATCCGCGTCATGGAGATAATACCGAACCAGATAGTAACGAAAGCTTTAACTCTTGCCCCGAAGGTGGTTGACGGTGAAGCCGTATCCGATACGGAGCGCGATATTTTGAAGGTTGCCGTTGTCGAGAGGCACAAGGCGACCGGTAATGTAGGCGTGGGTTTCGTCCGCGGCTTCGGCTTGAAGAAAGGCGCGGTGTCGTCAACCGTGGCGCACGACTCGCATAACCTCATCATTATCGGCACTAACGACGATGATATGATGACGCTGATCAAGCATACAGTTCAGATGCAGGGGGGACAGGCGGTAGCCTGCAACGGCAAGGTCCTGGCGGATCTGCCCCTTGCAATCGGGGGGCTGATGTCAACCGAGCCCCTGCCCGCAGTCAAAGACAGGCTGGAAAAGATGTTCGCCGCAGCAGGAGAACTCGGCTCGGCGCTTCACAGCCCGTTTATGGCGATGGCTTTCCTGGCGCTTCCGGTGGTCCCGGAATTGAAAATCACCGACGAGGGATATGTTGACGTTACGAAGTTTGAGCGCGTTCCTGTCGGTGTATAAATTATGGAGGTGGGGTTATATGAATAAGAAGAAGTTTACGCTGATCGCCGGGGTTCTTATTTTGGCGGTTTTGATCGCAGCGGCCGGTTGTGCGGTTTCTCCCCAGCAGGCTATTAATAAAACCAAGAAGGCCATGCTGGATATCGAAAGCATGCACATGAACGGCAAAGCAAGCACAACGACGAAATACAAAGGCCAGGATATAAACGCGGGGCTGACCTTCGACGGCGATTTTACCGGGCTGAATACAATGGACAAGGGCAACTTCAGCATGGAAAACGAGCTGACTATCGGCATGGGCGGCATAAGCCTGCTGTTCGGTATCGACATGCGGATGATTGGCGATACCCTCTATATCCAGGCCAGCAAGCTCCCCGGCGCGATCCCGTTTTTAAAAGGTAAGTTCGCCGAAATCATGACGGCCATTCAAGGCAAATGGCTGAAGCTGGACATGACAAGCCTCAGGCAGCAAAGCAAAATGGATGAAAAAGCGCTGGCGGATCTGAAATCCAGGATCACCGACGAGTACATGAAATCCACACTGTATAACGACATCAAGGTGCTTGAAAAAGAAAAAATAGATGATGCACCATGTTACCATTACATGGTAACGATCGATAAAGGGAAGCTGTCAAGCTTCCTTGAAAAAGTCAACAACATCAAGATCGAGTGGATGAAGAAAAATTCGGGCGATCCCGAAGAGATCGAGAAGCTGGAAGAAGATGCGGATAAAATAAAAAACAGGCTGACCAAAACGGGTGATATTGTAATGGAGTTGTGGATCGACGAGAAAGATTTCTACCTGAGGAAACTGAAGACTGTTATAACTCTGGCGCCCAGCCCCGCTATGGAACCGATGAAAGTCCCCGTCGAATTGACGTTCGCCAATTTCAACAAGCCGGTAACGCTGGTCGAGCCTGGAGATGCAAAAACATTACCGGAATTTATTGCCGACGTTGTTAAAGCGACAGGCGGCAAGATGCCTTCCATCCACTTTCCTTTCCCCAAAGATAAAATGCCTTTCGATATCGACAACGCGCCTATACCTGACAACTTTTTCCAGGCACCCGATAAACAGGGGCAGACAGCGCTCTGAAATTCAACAACCGGGCGGCATAATACGGGCTGATAAATTAACAGGTGTACCGGGGCACGGTTTTCCGTGCCCCCTGACTTTAAGAAGAACTGCGGCAAAATGAGCGAGAAAAAATTCAATACGCAAAGCGCGGAAGAAACGGAAAAACTGGGCGAGATGCTGGCTTCATATTTGAAAGAAGGCATGACGCTTGCATTTTACGGGAATCTAGGCGCGGGCAAAACCACCCTAATAAGAGGCATTTGTAAAGGCATGGGAATTGCGCACGGCGTCAAAAGCCCGAGCTTTGTCATAGTCATCCCCTACAAGGGAGGCAGGCTCCCCGTTTACCATATAGATGCATACAGGCTCGACTCGCATGAAGATCTCGTCGCGCTGGGACCGGAGGATTTCTTCACGGCTGACGGCGTGGCGCTCGTCGAGTGGGCGGAAAGAGTGGAGCCAGTACTTCCCCCGGACAGCGTCGTTATAAAGATGAGAGCAATTGCCGATGAGCCCGACAGCAGGGCGATAATTATCGATCCTCTGCCTGAAGAATGGTAGAAAGCGGCTCCTGACATATTTTGCCGCGCAGCCTGCCCTATCTCTGGCACCCCTCAAAAGGAAAAAAATTAAATTCGGAGCGGCTAATCACTGTACCCTTCAAGAAACCGTTCCTTAAATTCGGGGAAGTTGCCTTCAAGTATAGATTGCCTGATTTCCCGGACCAGCGCCAGCGAAAAGTAAACGTTGTGCCATGTTGCAAGGTATGCGCCCAGTATTTCCCCCGCCATGAAAAGATGACGGAGATATGCCCTGGTAAAATTCTTACAGGTGTAGCAGTTACAGGCAGGGTCGGGCGCTGTGAAATCGAGCCTGTACTTTGCGTTTTTCAGTACCAGCCGTCCCATGCGGGTAAGGAGCGTACCGTTTCTTGCCATCCTTGTAGGGAGGACACAATCGAACATATCGATCCCCAGTTCGATACAGGTGAAAAAATCGACCGGGTGGCCGACTCCCATGAGATATCGCGGCTTGTTTTCAGGCAGGTGGGGCGTCGTTGCTTCAAGCGTCTGCAGCATGACATCCTTCGGTTCGCCCACGGAGAGGCCGCCGACGGCATATCCGGGCAGGTCGAGAGCCGCCATGAATTCACAGCTCTTTTTCCTTAAATCGGCGAACATGCCTCCCTGGATTATCCCGAAGAGGGCCTGCTCATTTAACTTGTGCGCGGCAATGCTTCTCACTATCCATTCGTGAGTTATTTCCAGGGATTTCTCCGCCTGGTCTTTTTCCGACGGATACGGGAGACATTCGTCAAGCGGCATCGCGATGTCGCTTCCCAGGATCTCCTGGATCTCGACGACTTTTTCCGGCGTGAATACATGCTCGCTGCCGTCTATATGGCTCCTGAAAGTTACTCCTGCATGAGTCAGCTTCCGGAGGGGCGCAAGGCTGAATACCTGGAAGCCGCCGCTGTCCGTAAGTATGGCCCTGTCCCAGTTCATGAATTTATGGAGGCCGCCTGCCTGCCCGATGACTTCTGTTCCGGGCCTCAGGTATAAATGATACGTGTTGCCCAGAATTATACGGGCGTCCATTTCAACGAGGTCTTTCGGCGGCAGAGCCTTCACTGTCCCGAGCGTCCCGACTGGCATGAACACAGGCGTGAGAATATCCCCGTGTGCTGTATTGAAAACGCCGGCCCTTGCACGTGTCCTCGAACATGCGGCTTCTATTTTAAAATCATGCAATTTTTTTTCAGCAGGTTTCGTCATGTTTTTTCCACTCCGGATTTACTCCTTAGTTCCTCCAGTATTTTCTCAAGCTCACCGGGCAGGGGCGCGGTGAAATCCATGACCCGGTTATCGGCAGGGTGCCTGAAAACGATCCGTTCGGCATGGAGGAACTGCCCGGAAAGGCTCCAGGGATTTTTCCCGCTCCCGTAAACAGGATCCCCGACTATCGGGAGCTTGAGCCATGCAAGATGAACCCTTATCTGGTGCGTCCTGCCGGTTTCGGGGTTTATCGCCAGCAGGGAATAATCGCCGAACGGCTCCCTGAGCGATACGTTTGTTATTGCCTTCCGGCCGTCCTGACGGACTACGAATTTCTTCCTGTCGGAGGGACTTCTGCCAAGCGGCGCATCTACCCTGATTTCCTTGTGTTTCGGTTTTCCCTTAACAAGCGCAAGGTAATGCTTTTTAACTTCCCGCCCCGAGAACTGCCTGGAAAGCGCCAGGTGAGTCCTGTCATTTTTTGCGACGATCAAAACTCCGGACGTATCCTTATCGAGCCTGTGAACGATCCCAGGACGCACGACGCCGCCTATCCCCGACAGGTCGGTACAACGATGCAAAAGGGCGCTGACCAGCGTCCCCCTGACCCTGCCCGCGCCGGGATGGACGCTCATCCCTCTCTGCTTGTTTATGATCACAAGGTCGCTATCCTCGTATAAAATATCCAGCGGGATATCTTCAGGCTCCGGGACGGCGGGTTCGGGCGCGGGAACGGTAACTTTTACCTCTTCCCCACCCTTTAAAAAATGAGCCGGGCGATCGACGGTTTCGCCGTCAACCGTAACGTGGCCGCAGCAAATCAACCTGGAGATCCTCGATCTTGTAAGCTCCGAAAACCCGGCAAGGAATACATCGAGCCGAATCTTGCCCGGACCTTCGTACTTATATTTTTCCTGCCTGTCCATGTTAAATCCACACCCTCAGCCATACCAGGTGATTAAAGTAAGCTTTGCTTATCGGGAGCCCTGTAAGCAGAGGATACCACAACGCCAGCATTATTATGGCGCAGGCGATAAAAGTGTACCTGAGAAAGCGTCCCCCGGGGCCGGGCAGGTAACGGTAAAGCCATACCGCGACCCACAGGCTCATCCAGGGCACCGACTGTATCATGTAATAAAAGAAACATCCCTTGTAGCCGACGGCCCACGGGAGCCACTGGGAAAAATACCCCATAGCGACAAGAAAATCAGCCCGGATTTTTCTTTTCCATGCGGATACCGCCAGGAAAGGCAGCATCAAGAGGAAGCTCCACCAGAAAAGCGGGCTTCCTGTTGCGATTACACCGAAGATTTTTTTGCCTTCTTCCTGGTAATAGTACCATATCGGCCTTATGAGAGTCGGCCATTGCCAGAAATATGAAAGGTAGTGATGCTCGAATTTTTCCTTGTAGCGGAAATGGAGCATCCGCTCATGGTACTTGAAAATATCGACAATGGAAGTTCCTTTAAGAAGCCATGAGACATACGACAGGAGGTAAACGAGAAATATTATTACCAGGAAAGGGACGGCTTCTTTTAAAGTACGGCTCAGGAATCCGCGTTTTTTATCGACGGGTATAAGGTAAATCGCGGCCAGCACGCCGAACGCTCCGAACGCCCCTGACCACTTGCAGGCGGCGGCGATGCCGAAGAATATAGCGGAGAGCCATAGAAACACCGGCCTGCTCGAAGCCGCCCCGGCGGGGGCTTCGCCGGAGTTTTGTCCGGTATCGCAGGCATCGGGATTTTCAACAGGTCCGGCCGATACGGGATCTATTTCGTCTTTTCGATTTTTCGGGAAGAAGTAATATGCTCCGAAAAGGAACCCGATAAGCGAAAATGACGAAACGAAAATATCCAGTGTAGCTATCCTGCTCTGGACTATGTGGAGGAAATCGGCGGCCAGGAAAAGCGCGCCGGTCAGCGCCACAGCGTCGTGCCTGTAAATCCTGCGGCCGATCATGAAAAGCAGGGGGATCATAATGACGCCGAAAAGCAGGCTTGCCGATCTCCAGCTTACGAACTTATTGAGCGATGAAGCCGCCATGATCCCAAGCGCTATTATTTGCTTGGCAAGAGGCGGGTGATACAGGTTGGTATCCTTATCGCCGTGTATGTATTCCTGGGCCGATTTGACATAATAAACTTCATCGAACATCATCTCAGGCGGGAAGCCGAGCCTGTACACCCGAAGACCCAGGCCGAAAAGGATGATTAATATAATTCCGATTAATATCCAGTTACGCATGATCAGGGCTTATTCGTTTTTGCCGCTTTATTCCTGCCGATTATAAGGATGGGGATAAAAATAATAAGCATTATTATGCAGGCCGCCTGTGCCTGGCTTATTCCTGAAAAAACATTATAGCTGTCCCGGAAAATCTCGACGATGAAGCGGGCGATGGAATATAAAATAATCCCCATAACGATCAGTTCGCCCTGGAATTTTTGTTTTTTCTCCCAGAGGAGGAGCAGGGCTACGATTAAAAGATCCATGATTAACTCGTAAATCTGTGCCGGGTGCCTCGGCTCTGTAAGCTCTGCGCTTTTAAATACACAGGCCCAGGGGAGAGAAGAAATTTTCCCATAGCAGCACCCGTTAAGAAAACATCCGATCCTGCCTATGGCAAGTCCCAGGAACGATGAGGGGATCGCCAGATCAAGCAGTTTTAAAAAAGGGATCCTGGTCCTGCGTGAATAGATCCATGCGGCGAGTATGCCGCCCGCCATGCCCCCGTGCCATGAGAGCCCTCCCTGGCGCAGCATGATGATCTCAAGGAGATGATGCAAATAATATACGGGGTTCAGGAAAACATAAACAAGCCGCGCGCCTATTATCCCACCGATTATTAAATATAAGGATAAATCGACGGCGGTATCTGCCGGCAGGCCTGCTTTATCGGTCCGCCATTTAAGAAGAAGCAGACCGAAGATAAAACCGACAACAAGCATTACTGCATAAGAATAAATCTGGAAGCCGAATATATCGAACATCACGCGGTGCATGTCAGTCTTCCTCCCGCCTTTTATCAGTCAGGAACAGGTAGGCCAGGATAAGAACACCGATTGTTATGTAAGAATCCGCCAGGTTGAATACAGGCCAGAATTTCAGGTCTATGAAATCGATGACGTACCCCATCTTCAAGCGGTCTATGAGATTGCCGACGGCGCCGCCCCCGACTAAAGCAAGCCCCACCTGGTATATGTAAGGCAGCCTGGTGATTTTTTTGATAAAAATCACCATAACAAGGAAGACCAGCGCCCCTGCTATAGTGAAGAATGAGGGCGAAGCCGGGAGTATGCCGAAAGCCCCGCCAGTATTGGAAGTCAGGTTGAGCATAACAGCGCCGCCGAAAAGGGGTATCTGCCCCGATTTCAGGGTGCCTGCCGCCCAGTATTTCGCAGCCTGATCGGTGATAATACACAGGGCTAACAGTATGGGGAAGAGCCAGCGTTTCATTTAACTACTGCGGCCTCAACTACATCAAGGCAGCGCGGGCACAACTCGGGATGCTCGGCGGAGCCGGACAATTTTTCATAAGTTATCCAGCACCGGGAACACTTCTCGCCCGCTGCTTTTTCTATCAGGCATTTCCCCTTTATCTCGCCCGCCATATCAGATGCGCCGCCGGGCGCATCGCTTAAATCTTTAATATCAAGCTGGGAAACGATCAGGAGCGTCCTCAGAAGATCCTGGTTTTCCAAAGCGACCTTAAGATCGCCGCCTTCGAGGTATAATGACAGTTTCGAATCCAGAGGCTGTGATATGACTTTCTCTGCCCGTTTCTTTTCCATCTCCTGGTAAACGGCTTCCCTGAGACCCAGGAAAAACTTCCAGCGCCCGGATTCCTCTTCGGAAAGCAGGCTTTCCGGGAAACCGGGCCAGTCGGCAAGGTGGACGGAGATAGTTTCTTCTTTTCTTCCCGGTATCTCCTGCCATATCTCCTCGGCGGTGAAGCTGACTATCGGGAACAAAACAACAGCCAGCGCGCTCACGATATGATAAATCGCCGTCTGGGCCGACCTCCGCTCCGGCGATCCGGCAGGCGCGGTGTACAACCGGTCTTTCAAAGGATCCAGATATAACGATGAAAGATCGATGATGCAGAGGTTGTGCGTGAGCGTGTACACCAGGTGGAAGTTATAGCTGCTATATGCAGATTTGATTTTATCGATCACTTCTCTTGTGCGGGATAATGCCCAGCGGTCGTATTCCAGCATTGCGTCGAACGGGACGAAGTCTTCAGCCGGGTTGAAATCGTAAAGGTTCCCGAGCAGGAACCTGGCGGTGTTCCGGATTTTCCTGTAAACTTCGGAAGTATGTTTTACGCCGTCCGGGTACACCCTGATGTCGGAGGTGTAATCAAGGGAAGAGAGGTAAAGGCGTAATATGTCGGCGCCGAACTGGTTGACGAGGTCCATCGGGTCGATAACGTTCCCGAGGGACTTGTGCATGGTCTTCCCTTTTTCATCGAGCACCCAGCCATGCGTTAAAACAGTGTGATACGGGGCTTTGCCCCTGACTGCAACCGCAGGCAGGAGTGAAAGCTGGAACCAGCCGCGGTGCTGGTCGCTCCCTTCAAGATACAGGTCGGGCGGCCATCTCAATTCTTCCCTGACCGCGCAAACGGCTTCCTGGCTTGATCCAGATTCGAACCATACGTCGAAAATGTCCGAGCCTTTTTCGATATCGCTCCCGCTACAATGGGGGCAGGCATAGCCGCCGGGCAGGAGCTCCTTAGCGGAATACATGAACCAACTGTTGCTGCCTTCTTTTCTGAACCTTTCCTCTATTGCTTTTATGGCTGCGGGATCAAGGATGGTCTTCCCGCAATCTTTGCATACGAAAGTCGGTATCGGGACTCCCCAGATCCTCTGGCGGGAAATACACCAGTCCGGGCGCGTTTCCAGCATCCCCCGGAACCTGTCTTCGCCCCATGCCGGGACCCACTGGACGTCCTTGATGGCTTCCAGGGCGGCTTTCCGGAGTCCGCCTTCTTCCATGCTGACGAACGACTGCTCGGTGGCTCTGAAGATAACGGGTTTCCGGCATCTCCAGCAATGCGGGTATGAATGGAATTTATCGCCCAACCCCAGCAGGTGACCGGTTTTTTTCAGATGGTCGATGATGGCATCGTTGGCCTCGGTATATTTAAGACCTTTGAATTCGCCTGCTTCTTCGGTCATGCGTCCCATGTCGTCAACCGGCACGAGCACGGGGAGATCATACTGCTGGCCTGCATAGAAATCTTCGGCCCCGTGTCCCGGCGCGGTATGAACCAGGCCTGTCCCGCCGGTTTCAGGATCCATTGTTACATAATTCTGCGTTATCAGGAGCGACTTACGGGGCAGGAACGGGTGGAGCGCATTCAGCCTTTCAACTTCTGCCCCCTTGAACTTGCCGATAATTTTATAATCCGATACGCCGATGTTTTTAAATACTTCGGCGAGCAGGGGCTCCGCTATGATGAGCGCGCCTTTTTCAGTTTCGACAAGCACATACTCCGCTTCGGGATGGAGGGCTATCGCCAGGTTCCCGGGGAGAGTCCACGGGGTGGTAGTCCAGATAAGAGCGGAGAAATCTTTATCGTATCCGAATTTTTCTTTTGCGAATTCTTTCAGGTCTTCATCCGCATCGAACTTGACGTATATTGAAGGACTGGTTTTATCATGGTATTCGATCTCGGCCTCGGCAAGCGCCGTCTCACAATGGGAGCACCAGTAAATCGGCCTTTTGCCCCGGTAAACCATGCCCTTTTCCACCATGATCCTGAAAACCTTTATGATGGCGGCTTCGTATGAGTGATGGAGCGTCAGGTACGGATGTTCCCAGTCGCCTGTAATTCCAAGCCTTATGAACTGGTCTTTCTGGACTTCGACGAAATGGAGAGCGGACTCCGCACACTTTTCCCTCAGTTCAAGCGGCTCTATTTCTTTACGGTTTATTTTGAAGGTCTTGATGGTCTGCATCTCGTTCGGGAGGCCGTGAGTATCCCATCCCGGGATGTAAGGGGAATAATGCCCCACAAGGTTATGATACTTGACTATGATGTCCTTGAGGATCTTGTTGAGCGCCTGTCCCAGGTGGATAGGGCCGTTGGAGTAAGGAGGGCCGTCATGGAGGATAAATACCGGCGAATTCCGGGTCTTGTCCTGGACTTTTTTATATACATCGTATTCCCGCCATATCGTGAGCATTTCAGGCTCCCTGGAAGGAAGGTTGGCCTTCATGGGAAAATCGGTCTGGGGCAGGTTGAGAGTTTTCCTGTATTCCAACTGGGTACCTCCTTATTTAATGAAAGACGCCGGCCACGGTAATGGCCGGCGTATGCAATGCTAGACGCTGCATCATTTTGCCGTTGTATGGGCCGTATAAAGCTCCATCGCTTCCTTTTCTTCTTCGAGATAAGTGCCGAGACGTTTCATCAACAGGCCGAAATCGACTTTGTGCCCGTCGAACTCGGGGCCGTCAACACAGGAAAAACGGGTTTCCCCTCCGACCTCACAGCGGCATGCGCCGCACATGCCCGTCCCGTCAACCATGATGGCATTGAGGCTCACCATAGTTTTTACTCCGTAAGGTTCGGTAGTACCGGCGACGAATTTCATCATGATAGCCGGGCCTATGGCGAACACAAGGTCTGGTTTGGCGTTTTCCAGTATATCTTTCAGGGGGACGGTAACGACCCCTTTTATCCCGCGGCAGCCGTCATCGGTGCAGAGCTTGAATTCATCGGAAAGTTTTTCGAAGCGGTCTTCCCAAAAAAGAAGGTTGCCTGTCCTGGCTCCCATGATCGTTATTACTTTGTTCCCGGCTTTTTTTAGCTCCCGCGCTATTGGATAAATCGGCGCTATTCCAAGGCCGCCCGCCACCATCACGACCGTGCCGTATTTTTCGATCTCGGTGGGCTTGCCCAGCGGGCCGACGAGATCCTGGATCTCGTTCCCCGGCTCAAGTGTTCCGAGCTGGGTGGAAGATTTGCCTACTTCCTGAAATACCAGCGTTATGGTGCCTTTTTCGGCGTCCCAGTCGGCGAGGGTAAGCGGGATGCGCTCGCCGTGCTCGTCTATCCTCAATATGATAAATTGACCGGCCTTTGCCTTGCCTGCGATAAGAGGTGCTTCCACCTCCATGAGCTTGGTTACGGGACCGAGTACTTCTTTATGAACAATCTTATAAGGCATAATCAACACCTCGTCAAAACTAAGCAGGAAAATAAAAGATTAAGGCTTATTCTCTTTGTCCTCTGTATTTCCTACCGGTTATATTATTCCGACGCCCACTTTTTAACCTGTGATTTAAGAGCGGCGGACACCTGTTCCTTGATATAATCCTTTTTCTCTTCGCTCAATTGCTCGAATATGTAAAACATTATTCCTGCAATAAGCCCGCCTAAAAGAGACACTAGGAAAACTTTCCCTGCGCCGGCACAACATTCACTGACAGTTTTTTCTTCAATTTCATCAGGTTTTGCAACGATGGATTTCTTTTCAATCTCTTCCGTCATAATAAAGGTCTCCTTCCATCAAATTTATATTTAAGCCTGTCCGGGTAAGATTCACGAAGGTTTTCCAGGCCGTAAAATAATGACTTTAAAATGGGAATAGCCGATATTTCCTGCTCCGGCGTCAGCTTGCGTTTCAATTTTAATTTAATATTGCCCGGCCGGATATCGAGGCTGGAAATGCAATTCAACTTTTCCAGGGAAAGAGCTGCATTTTGAATTAGAACAGATGCGGCTGCGCAGGCCAGATCTTTTCCATGAGGAGCGGTTCCCAGATGCCCGCGGGCTTCTATAGATAATAACCTTCTCCTGGCATTACTCCTCAGTCTGAGGTTCAGCATCTTTCTTTTTCGCTTTTGCTTTCGGAGCGTCCTTCACGGCTTTTTCTTTCTTGACTTTTGCCGCTGCGGGTTTTTTCGTTTTTGCAGTCGTCTTCTTTTCCGCCGCAGGTTTCGCCTTGGCTTTTGCCGTCCCGGCCTTGCCCGCTGTTTTTTTAGCGGCTCCGGATTTGCCGGCCTTTTCAGGTTCGGCACCGGTTTCAGCGGCTGCTTTTTTCTCCACCTTCGGTTTTTCAATCTTTTCTCTTACAGGCTTGACGCCTTTGATGCCGCTTGCCTCTATCGACTCGATCTCAACGAGAGTATAGGGCTGGCGATGGCCGCGCTTGACATGGTAACGCTTGCGGCGCTTGTATTTGAATACGGTAACTTTGCGCTCCCTGCTTTGAGAAAGTATCGTAGCTTTGACTTGTGCATCCTGGATGTAAGGCGCGCCGGGCTTCAACTCCTGGTTGTCGCCCACTACCATGAGAACACGGTTCAGAATTACTTCGTCGCCTTTTTTGCCTTCTACTTTTTCAATCTTTACTTGATCTCCGGGGCTTACTTTATACTGTTTTCCCCCAGTTTCCATAACAGCGTACATGGGAGTTCCCTCCTTATAAGATAACAAGGAACATAATATCAAAACGCCCGTTCCTTTGTCAAGAAAATATTGACGCTCTTTTATTTATTTATGCTATTGCCTTGGATGCCGGGGCATGGTATAATATCCACGCTTTTTCGAAAAAGGAGGAATTGTCTTGAAAAAAGGTATCCAGGCAGAAAAAAGAATCCGCCAGAACATTAAAAGGCGGGAGAGAAATAACGCTTATAAGTCCCTTGTAAAGGGCACTTTTAAACATGCAACGAGGGCGCTGGAAGGCGAAAAGCCTGAAGCTGAAACTGCGGAGCTTATAAAGACCGCCGTTAAAGCGGTTGATAAGGCCGCCCAGAAAGGCGTCGTCCACAAAAAGACCGCAGCTCGCAAAAAGTCCCGGCTGATGAAGAAATATAACAGGCTTACCAAAAAAGAAGAAGCCTGAACGAATTAAATACCCGGCGCCTGTTTTATTTTAATACGCTTCGCTTTTAAAATTGCCGGGTATTTTATTTCGGCAATTACCCCGGAGAAGCATAAGCTTCTCTTTTTTTATCAGGATATTTTTCAAGCAGTATTTTCACGAATTGTTTATATTGAACGGAAAACTTGAGCATAATTCTTGCATTTGAACCCGTATTGTTTTATATTTAAAAGAGAATTTTTCCTTATACTATTTTCAAGGGAGTGGGTATGATAATGAAACTTCATCAATATTTAAAAATTGTTATAATTTTTGCAGTTCTGGCTGCGGCTATTTTTTTCGTCATTCCCGCAGTTTCAAAAACTGAAGATAAGAGTGTTCATGTGTGGGATTGGAGGAGCGGGAAGTGTATTTACAAATTGGACCGGACAGGCAAACAGGCTGACGCGGTTGCTTTCTCTTCGAATGGCAAATTGCTGGCCGCCGGGTTGTACGGGGGAGATATCAATATTTACGATGCGAATTCCGGCAGGCTGAAATCTGTTTGTAAGGGGCACCAGGGACCTGTAAATACCGTGGCTTTTTCCCCGGATGGCAGTTTAATAGCATCCGGTTCCGCAGATAAGACTATATGTTTCTGGAACATGGACGGGAAGCTGCTCAAGGTATTTAAAAAGCTTGCCAATCCTTTAACATGGGTGATATTCCTGCCGGATGGAAAAAGTCTTCTTGTCAGTTCGTGCGAAAATATCGCCAGGTTATACGATGTTAATGACGGAAAACTCCTGGCTTCTTTCCCCGGATCCAGTTGCGATGTGAGTTCTCTTGCCGTTTCCCCCGACGGAAATAAAATAGCCGCCGGTTCCAGGGACAGTACGGTTAACGTATGGGATATCAGCGGAAAACTTTTATATACGCTAGCAGGGCACCGTCATGGTGTGAGCGCCGTAGCATTCTCGCCCGACGGGGAAATTCTGGCTACCGGCGCCGGAGATAAGCAGTTGCGGATCTGGGATGCGAAAAACGGAAACCTGGAAAGAACCATCAACGCAAACACTTCCAGGATATACAACTTAACCTATTCTCCTGACGGTTCGCTTATTGCCGGAGCCTGCATCGATAAAGCCGTAAGAGTCTGGAATATGAAGAGCGGTAAGCTTGTAGAGATATATAGAGGGCATGACGACCAGGTCGTAAGGCTGGCATTTTCCCCGGACGGGAGATATATAGCCTCGGTGCCGGGCACCGGCAACCTTAAAAAGCAAAAACCGGGCCAGGATTAATTTCGGATGCTCCGGCGCAGCCCGGTGCCTGCTTTGAATGTGAACTCTACTTGTGCTTGACGGGAAAAACGAAGATGCTTTTTATGGTGTCCTTTTGGACCAGGAAGCCTATGCCGTCTTTTTCGAAGGCAACATAACGCATTTCCTGCCGGGCGAAATTTTGAAATTTATAATTTGAGCCGAATTGCAATATAACAACTCTGAAATCGGTTCCCGGCTTGATACCGTCTTTAGTTGAATAAACATCAATAGTGGTAAATATCATATCGGCGCCTGACTTATCGAACTGGATGAAGAAATCGGAATTCTTTCCGTATTCCCACTGGATCTTTTTTTCAACCGGGTTTTGCGCTACGGTTGTCGGCTTCCCGAGCAGGGCTTCAATCTGCTCGGGTTTGCTTCCCAGTTTTAGCGGGCCTATGCGCTCCCCCGGCACTATCAGGTTGTCCTCGGGAGGAGCCTGCTGTTCCTCGCCTCCAAGCGCGGGCAGCGCCTGACATCCAAGTATGACGATCAATAAAATCAAAATTGTTTTAAAAATTTCTTTCATAATCTCTTAATTTTACTACAACGAGTTTTTATTTTCCTTTTCAAAATAATTTTTCATGAAAAATTCTATTTCGAAGCGATACGAATTTATCAGGTTCAAACAGGACACGCAGGTCAGGCGTAGAAGGAAAAAAGAGATACAGGCCGGGAGGATCGTTATGAAAACAAGGGTTACGGCATTGATACTGGCGATCTTGATATCACTTGCATGTGTAGTTTTCGCCGAAGACAAAAAGCCCCAGGAAATCAAGCCTGATGCGGTTAAAGCGGTGCCGGGCAAACAGGTAACCCTCAAATTTATCTATCCTGCCGGTTCGGGCTACCAGCCGGATGTTATCAAAAATGAGATATCGGGATTCGAAAAACTTCATCCGAACATTAAAGTCGAAGCCGATTTTCCCAATTATGACGAAACTTATCCGAAGATCGTACAGGCGGCACCATCGGGCTACGACGTGATTACGATGGATTGTATCTGGACTGCGGAGTTCGCTGCTAAGGGCTACGTCATGCCTGCGGATAAGGAGATTGGCCCGGAAGCTCGGAAGGATTTAACGCCCGCCGTGCTTTCGGCATTCGACTACGGGGGGCATCTATGGGGGATGCCGTTCCTGGCGAATTTCCAGCTTTTGTTTTACAACCGTTATCACCTTGAAAGGGCGGGATATAAGCGGCCTCCCATAACGCTCGAAGAGATGGAAGATATGATGAAGACCATAAAGGAAAAGAAGGTTGTCGATTTTCCTTTTATGGATGCGTGGAATAAAAGGGAAGGGCTTGTCTGCGAATATGTATGGATGACGGGCGCTTATGGTGGCGAGCTTTTTGATGATAAGGGGAACCCGGTTTTCAACAGGGGGCCGGGGCTTACTGCGCTTGAGACCATGGTGCGCTGGAAAAAAGAAGGCCTTGTTGACCCGGAGGCTATTAATCCTAAAAATCCCGATGCCGATGAGCGTCTGGTTAAGGACAAGTTTCTCAGCGGCAGTTGTTCGTTCTGTACCAACTGGACTTTCCAGTATGCCCTGATGAAAGACTCCAAGGTGTCGAAGGTTTCCTATTATGCCGATATGGCGCTGATACCGCTTTCAAAAAGCTGCTATCGCAAAAAGGTTATCAAGACAAGCACCGTGAGCGGCTTCCAGGCGCTTGCCGTCATGGCCGGATCGGCCCATCCCGATGAAGCATGGGAATTTATAAAATATATAACGCGGCCTGAATTCACGGCGGCAAATTTGAGCGAGACGCCTGTATGGCTTTCGGTACAGAAGTCGGCCGATGCAGGCATGAAAGACCCCTGCTTGAAAATAAAATCGATAGAGATGTCAGGCGCACATCACCGCCCGAAAGTCCCCGGTTACAGGGAAGTCTCCGGGATCCTCCAGAAGTATCTGACCGAGGCGCTCAATGAAGAAAGATCCCCTACGGATGCTCTGAACCGGGCGGCGCTGGAAATTGAGGCGCTGACCAACCCGGCCAAAAAAGAACAGCTTGAAAAGACCCGGGAAGCAATAGAAAAACAAAAACAGGAGCAGAAGAAGAATACAATCCAGCCCGAAAAAAAGACTGACCGGGAAACGACAAATACCGTAGAAAAAGTGCAGAAACAGGACGAGAAAAAGTAATAATTAAACAGCAGTGTCCGATAAAAAGATCAGGCGTATTAAATTTTATCCCGGTTTTTTATCGGACAGCTTTTAACATGAGCATTCGCCGGGTTAGTACTCATGCCTTACCGCCCGACTCCAGGAGTTATTCCTTGATCTCCTCAAGTTTCGGCTCAAGGATCTTCAATGCTTCCCAGGCGGCTTTCCGTACCTTATTCGACTGTTCGTCCGATGAAACCGGCGTAAGAGTTTTAAGCTTCTCGATCGCAGATTCAATATTCTTTAGCTGCTCCGGCTCAAATACCGGGGGATAGATCCTCTTCCCTATCTTTCCCAGCGCTATTGCCGAAGCCTTGCGAACCCAGGGAGCCTCGTCATCGAGCGCGTTAACAAGCGCTTCGATTATCCCCGGGTCGCCTATCCTGCCCAGGGCATCTACGGCATCGCGTCTTATTCCGAAATATTTATCATTAAGGGCGTCCAGCAAAGGCCCGAGAGCACGGGTATCACGCAGCCTCCCCAATGCGTCTATGGCAGTGCTTCGAAAGTTGTATTCGCCCCGGTCCATGGCATGTATCAGGATAGGCACGACCCGCGGATCGTTTAGCGCCGCCAGATTTTTCAGGGAATCGTCCTCCCCTTCGAAAAGATCGAAGACCGCTCTTGCTATATCGCATTCCCCGAGCGGGTCGAGTGCTTCGGCGGCGGCCCTCCTGACTTCGGCGTTCTCGTCGCCCAGCGTAATTATCAGGGGATCAACCGTCGCCGGGTCGCATAATTCTCCCAGCTTTTCTGCGGCGGCCTTTCTTATTTTATAGTCGGGCGAGTCCAGGTGAAGGATCAATTTCTCAACGCTTATATCCATAATCAACCTCCTGCGAGATCTTCGATATCGATCTCTGATTTAATTTTACCCGGATTAATGAACCGCAAACATCGACAGACTACCGGCCGAATTCTTTCATGAACCTCGATGCGGAAAAAGGACGGCCTATGATCCCGGCCAGATAAGATGAAAGTATTTCATCGAGATTTTCCATGTTCTCCCGTTCCATGGATTCGCCCGTCATAGAGCCGGAGCCGGCTTTTAAAAACCTGTTATAAAGCGATCTTGCGCCTGCCGTAAAATGCTCCATGTTTTTTTCCCGGATTGAGCACATATCGCAAACCGCACCGCCGAGCCTCGATGAAAAATTCTCCGATGTCTCCACGGAGCCTTCACAAACCACACAATGCCCAAGCTCCGGCTGGTAGCCCGAAACCCAGATCAGCTTTATCTCACAACCCCTGCATACTATTTCAGGATCAACTCCCCGTTGAATTGCGGCAAGGCCTTTGCGGAGCAGGTTATACTGAGAGGCCGAGTTTTCCTGGAACGGCGTGAACGCTTCGAAAAGCTCGAGGAGATAAGCCGACGCGAACAGGCTCTTGAGATCGCGCCTTATGTGAGGAAAGAATTCGATCACCTGGACCTGTGTCAATATATCCAGGTTTTTGCCGCGTGCCACAAGGCCCCTGATCCTGGTGGACGGCTCGAGTTTGCCCATGAAAGAGCTTTTGAGCCTGCGGGAACCTCTTGCGACGGCATGGATACGGCCGATATCGGGAGAAAGCAAAGTAATAATCTTATCAAACTCGCCGAGAGGACGAGTACGAAGAATTATACCTTCCGCCTTGTAAAGGGCGGGCATATCAATAGGCGGAGGTTCCCGCCTCTCCTTTCACTATCGCAACGCTTGCGGATGCGCCTATCCTGGTTGCCCCGGCTTTAATCATCTGCTGTGCGGTTTCGAAATCCCGGATCCCGCCGGAGGCCTTGACTCCCATGTATTTGCCGACGGTCTTTCTCATCAGGGCTATATCATGGACTGTAGCGCCGCCGCCGCCGAAACCCGTCGATGTCTTGACGAAATCCGCGCCGGCCTGCTTGGAAAGCTCACAACCTTTTATTTTTTCTTCGTCTGTTAAAAGTGAAGTCTCGAGTATGACCTTCAGGATCTTACCCCTGCACGCATCGCGGACAGCTTTTATATCTTCCAGGGCCAGGTCGTAATTGCCGGCCTTGAGAGCGCCGACATTAATAACCATGTCTATTTCTTCAGCACCGTTGGCTATAGCGTCGCGGGTTTCCATCGCCTTCGCTACGGATGTAGTCGCGCCCAGCGGGAAGCCGATAACAGTGCAGACTTTGACCACGGTGCCTTTCAGCGCATCGGCGCAAAGCTTAACATAGCCGGGATTGATACAGACCGAGGCGAATTTATATTTCCTTGCCTCCTCGCAGAGCTTCAATACCTGTTCCCTTGTAGCATCAGGCTTGAGGAGGGTGTGGTCGATAGTCCCGGCGATTTTCGCAGCGCTTTCGCCCCCGCCAAGTGTTGCGGAAAGCCTGTCTGCGCCTGCATCTATGACGGCGTCAACTTTCTCCGTCGCAAGGTAAGTACAATGGCCGCATCCCAGGCATTCGCCCCCGCTTGCCAGGCTGCAGACCCCGCCTTCGGAAGCTGCGGCAGGCTTGCCGTATTTTGGCTCTGCGACAAGATCCTTAAACAATATGCAGAGAGCCGAAAGCTCCTTTACAAGGGCCTCTTCCTTTTTCTTGAGCGCGCCGGATTTGACGTTGTAGCATTTAACGGCCATCACGGAGAACCCGCGGTCAAGCGCCTCGATAAGATAGGCCATAATCCTGGCGTCCCCCAGGAGGTTGGCCAGCCTCGACAGGCCGCCGATGCACATCACGGGATAATAGATCTCCGTTCCGGGAGCAAGCACGCTCAGCCCGCCTGCAAGGTTGGGGTGTACGGCTTCAAATCCCGGAGGCAGCGAAACGTCTGCGATGGTGATCACTTTGCCGGTACAACCCTGTGACGAAAGCCAGTCGAAAACCGAAGCGGCGGTTCCCGGCGATTCATCCAGGAGAACGATCACATTTTTCAGTTTGCCGGGTGCAGGCGATGAGCCTGTTCCTGCCGCCGATGCCTGGGCCGGGAGGCTCTTCGAATTCATGCCTTCGATAACTTCCCGGGTTACTTTTTCGATAAGTTCTTGTAATTCCACAGGGATCCACCTCTTATTCAGGTACTTTATTTTTTGAGATATTTTTCCTCAATCTGGATAATTTTATTGACGCGCCGGGAGTGCCTCCCCCCGGCGAAGCTGGTTCCAAGCCATTTCTTGGCTATTTCTTTTGCCAGCCCCGGCCCGGTTATCATGCTCCCCAGGGTCAAAACATTCGCATCGTTATGTTCCCGGCTGTTGCCCGCGGCATAGGTATCGTAACATGCCGCGGCCCGTATCCCCGGGACCTTGTTTGCCGCCATCGCAGACCCCATGCCTGCGCCGTCGATTACTATCCCGACAAAATCGCCGTCTTCGCTGACCTTCTGGGCGACAAGGAGGGCTATATCGGGATAATCTACGGCATCTTTCGAATAAGTGCCATAATCGAGCACGTTGTGCCCTTCGCCTTCAAGGAAGGCTTTTAATATTTCCTTGAGATCAAATCCGCCGTGATCGCTTCCGATTACGATATTCATAATCAATCTCCCGGTTTAACTGTCATACCTGCTGTATGGTTCCCCGTTTTTAGGAAACAATTTTTCGATATCGGGATGAGGCCTGGGTATAATATGAGCGGCTATCAATTCACCGATAACCCGTGCCCTTTCAGCGCCCGCTTCGACTGCGGCGCTCACCGCGCCTACATCTCCCCTGACGAAAATAGTAACGTAAGCCGCGCCTATTTTTTCTTCACCTATACAAACAACCTGTGCCGTCTTGACCATGGCATCGGCCGCTTCTATTGCGGCACTCTGTCCGAGAGTTTCAATCATTCCGAGGGCTTCTTCCACGATCCCGCCTCCTTCGATCTTTATTTATTTGCCTATATTATCCTGAAATAATCTACAAGAACACAACGCCTGCTCCTTGTAAAGGAGCGCGCGGACGTAAGACCTTCGCCCGTCGGGCTTGCGATTGTAAGTGTGGTATAACCTTCTCCGCCATAGCCCAGACCCGCGACTGAAGGCCCGTTCTTCACGAATATCGACGTCTTAATCCGTTGGGCCATGCGGCTGAGACTTTCTACATTCTTCGAATGCATCATCGCCGAATGATAATTGCCGTGCTCCACCCTGACCGCCATATCGATGGCTTCGTTGACATCCCTGACCCGCACCATCGGCAGAACCGGCATAAGCTGCTCCAGTTGGACAAGCGGGTGATCCTCGCTCACCTCGCAGAAGAGAAGGCGGATATCCGAGGGAAGATCCAGCCCTATAGCTTTTGCAAGCACCTGTGCCGTGCGCCCGATATAATCCTTGTTCATCGAAGCTGAACAGCCCGGGCCGCCTGGCTTTACCACTACCCTGACAAGCTCTTCCACCTGGTGTGAGGTCAACTCGTAAGCGCCGGATATCTTCATAAATCTTCTCAGTTCGTTTATGACGCTTTCCACCACTATAAGAATTTTCTCGGCGGTACAGAGGACGTTGTTATCGAATGACGCTCCGAAAATAATATCCGAGGCGGCTTTTTTAATATCGGCGGTCTCGTCCACCACCACCGGGGGATTGCCCGGCCCTGCGGCGATGACTTTCTTGCCCGATCTCATGGCAAGATGAACGACCTCTTCGCCGCCGGTAACGACAAGGATCCTTATGCCGGGGTGTTTCATGATATACTGGCCGCTCTGGAGCGTCGGCTTTGCAAGGCTTGTAAGCAGGTTCGGGGGGCCTCCCGCCTTCATAATACCTTCATTGATAATTTCAACAGCCCTGTTGGATACCTGTGCGGCCGTGGGATGAGGATGGAAGACGACGGCATTGCCTGCGGATACCATGCCTATGGAGTTGTTAATAACGGTGGCCGCAGGGTTTGTCGAAGGAGTGATTGAGCCGATGACGCCGTAAGGGGCCATCTCGACGAGAGTCAGGCCGCGGTCGCCTGTAAAGACCACAGAATCAAGGTCTTCAACGCCGGGGGTTTTCTGGGCCGCCAGGATATTTTTCTGGAGCTTATCGGAGGCTCTCCCCATGCCGGTTTCTGCGACTCCCAGGTCGGCAAGCTCCTGTGCATGAGAAAGCGCCGCTTCCCTCATGGCCTGAACCAGTTCTTTCCGCTTCTCAAGCGAAAGCGCGCTTAAAGTTTCATGCGCCGCTTTTGCCGCATCTACCGCGGAATCAAGGTCCTGGTAAATGCCGAGCTTCGGCGACTGCAACTCCAGCGTTTCCAGAGCGGAGCTTCTCACGAACTTCTTCACCACTTCTTCAACTATACTTGCAACTCTGGTCCTGTCAATTTCCATCTAATACCCCTTTCCGGGTAATCCCCATCAATAAAAAATCAATGCTATCCCGTTTTCGTCACACAGGTCGCGGGCAAGAGGAGTAATTATGCTCCCCATCGGCATCCTGATATCTTTGCCGCCCGCATCCATTAATTTCAGGACATCCTCCCGCGTCAATACACTTCTTCCGGCGGAAGCGTTTACGGCTCCCGCACCGCCTTTCAACTGTTCCGAAAGCGAGTTTACTTCCAGCGGGATAACCTTGAACGAAGCAAGCGTCCTGAGGTGTCCGGCCACCGTTTCCAGGAAACCCCTGGGAAGGTAAGCCGAAAGCCTGTTCATATCGCTCAGTTCCGCAAGATCTACCAGGAGCGGCTTCTGTTTCCTGAGTCCCATTAAAAGCGCATCGCTTACCCGGTCGCCCCCGGTGAGAGTCGCAGCCCTTGCCAGGCACTCCAGTGTGAAAAACGGGAAAAGCAAAAAATCACCGCTTTCCACGAGGGGGGCAAGAGGCGTTTCCGGATCATGGGCTCGGAATGGAACTCCCGGCAGAAACCTTGCCAGATCCTGCTTCTGGGCGGGATGAGATACCAGGAAATTATGTTGTATCCCATCAAGTGTGCCCAGGCTTTTCCAGAAAGGAGCCTCCTCCTGCATTTCGTGCGGGAGGAGGATTACCGTGCTTTTCTGCTTTTTGGAAGGATCCGGGGGTTCTCCGGCCGGGGTGCTATCCAGGGCGGACAGACGTTCCATCACTTCCCTGGTGATCACCTCCACCAGAGGCTCCAAATTCATAATATCGCCTTCCAGACTTTAAACGTTACTTCTTTTCCTTGGGCGCAGCGATGGGAAGAACCTCGTCAAGGTCTCTGTGAGGTCTCGGTATAACGTGGACCGCTACAAGTTCTCCCACTTTGCGGGCCGCAGCAGCGCCTGCGTCGGTGGCGGCGCGGACAGCGGCTACATCGCCGCGGACCAGTGATGTTACATAACCCGCGCCGATTTTCTCGTAACCGATCATTTTTACGTTGGCAGCCTTGACCATAGCATCCGATGCTTCGATCATAGCCACCAGGCCCTTGGTTTCTATCATGCCCAGGGCTTCATAGGTACTTATCATTCCTTTTCTCCTCCTGTATTAATTCCTGGTATTATTCGCATGACTCAAAAGTTTTCCTTCCCCGGCTCATTATATTATCAATTCGCCCGTCATGCCGGGTTTGAGAGCGCATGCGTTGGCCTCGTCAAAATCAATGTGCATCTCAAGCCTGAAACCCTCGTGTACCCTTACAAGCACTTCCTCGAATATTACTCCTCTATCCCCGCCGATTCTTACTTTAACCACCTGGCGATCCTTTACGCCGAATTTCTCCGCATCGCCGGGCGTCATGTGAACATGCCTCCTGGCAATAACCAGCCCGTCCGGCAGAATTACCGTCCCACCGGGACCTACAATTGTAATACCGGCGGTTCCTTCAAGATCGCCGGATTCACGCACCGGCGGCACATCAATCCCCAGGGCATGGCAATCGGTAACGGATACTTCCACCTGGCTCTTTTTGCGGACAGGCCCCAGGACACGGACATCATTCAAAGCGCCGCCTTTCCCTGCGACAGTTACCGTCTCTACACAGGCAAACTGCCCGGGCTGGCTCAAATCTTTCATCGGGGTCAGGTTATATCCTGCCCCGAATAAGGCTTCCAGGTCGGCCCGGCTCAGATGAATATGGCAGTTGGATGCCGCGATCGGTATCCCGCCTTTCGAGCTTTCACAGTGCGTCATGCCGCCCTGTGTCTCGCGGCCAAGCCGGGACAGCACTTCCCTTACAATTTCTTTAACTATTTCCGTATTTTCCATCGACGACTCCGGGAAATAATAACCAGCTTTTCGACGGTTTGCCCGTCATTCCTTTTGGGTAAAAAACCCGGCTTTCCGGTATGTTACAGGATGCCCGTTTTACGATTGATTCAATACCCGGTATCCAACCTGTAAAATCAGCTTTTCTTAGGCCCGACAAGCCATTTCGGCGCCAGACCAACACTCATGCGGCTTATGCCCCTCATGATCAGGTACGTATCGACTTCGATGAATATCTTTCCGCCCCGGACAGGGAATTTTGTTTTTTTCCTGCCCGATATTTCCCCTACAAGCTCGATCCCTTCAGGCAAAGTCCCGTCCAACGCCAGTACCACTTTCTCCGGATTTTCCCCGAAGTTTATAAGCACCAGGAGCCACTCTTCCTCCGTCCTCCTGATAAAGCCGTAGATATTGGGATTATCGACAGGGAGTACCTGGCTCTCGCCATACATCAATAAAGGAGATGAGCGTTTTTCAAGAAAATGCCGGTACAACGCTTCAACTTCACTGCTGCCTTTATCCCATTCGAGGGTAACGGGGTCGAAGAGAGAGGGAGTTTCTTCAAGCCCGGATTCCTGGCCGTTATATACGAGAACAGCGCCTCTCATCATGGTGTACATGGCGACGAGTTTTTCAAGCGTCCTCATATCGCCTGCAAGGGCGGCGGCCCTTACCCTGTCATGATTTTCTATAAACCTCATTTTTGCCGAAGACTTGGGGAAGCCGTTCATTTGATCGTGCATCTCGGCAACGAGTGCAAAAGCATTTTTCTTGCCTTTCAGGATATCGCGTAATATCTTGTAAACCACACCGTCGTAAGTGAGATGAAACGCAGGATGAAGGAACGCTTCGTCTCCTTCGGCAAGCCATAAAAGGCCCATCTTCAGCTTGTTGACCCTGGGTATGGCTTCCTCCCAGAAATCGATGGGCAAAAGCCCTGCCACATCACAACGGTAACCGTCGATATTGAATTCTCTCACCCAGTATTCGAGCATATTGCTCATGTATTCGCGGGTGCCGGGGTTGCCGTAATCGAGATCGTAAACATCTGTCCATTCAGGGTTAACCGTCATGAATTTGCCTTTTTTGTCGCGCTTGAAATATTCGGGATATTCTTTAAGAAGGACGCTGTCGCAGGAAGTGTGGTTACAGACGGCGTCCATGATAATTTTCATGCCCCGCCTGTGGACCGCCTGGACAAGGCTCTTGAAATCATCGGGAGTCCCCAGGGCCGGGTCTATGGCGAAATAATCTTTTATGGAATAAGGAGAACCGAGCGAGCCTTTCCTTTTAACTTCGCCTGTGGGGTGTATCGGCATGAGCCAGATAGTATTTACGCCTAAAGACTGGACCCTTTCCAATCCCACTTCCACTTCTGCGAAAGAGCCTTCCGGGCCGTAAGCCCTTACAAATACTTCATAAATTACTGCTTCAAGCCCCGGGTTGGGCATCGGTTACGTCCTCCTGCATAGCCTTGTTCCTGATGTATTTCAAAACTCTGAGGTTAACCTTATCCATATTCACCCCCAGGCGGGATTTCTCCTTGGGAGTTTCCAACAAAAAAGGAAGATTTAAAAATTTGGGCCTTTGCATCAGCAGATAAAACGTATGACAACCCAGGTAACCCCGGCCTATATGGGCATGCCTGTCGATATGCGAACCGATTTCTCTCTTGCTGTCGTTTACATGGACGGCGCGGAGCTTATCTATGCCGAACTCTGCTTTTATCTCACCCGTCATGTCTTCGATCCCCTGTTCGGTCGTGATATCATACCCTGCGGAATAAAGATGACATGTATCCAGGCAGATGCCGATCTTTTCGGGATGCTTACAATGGGAGAGGATGGAATTGAAATGGGACATTTTTCCACCCAGTGTATCGCCGTGACCGGCGGTCGTTTCCAGGGTTATAAAAGTGCCGCCCTCCGGCACCTGCTCCAGGACTTCATCCAGAGCGAGCGCGGCAAGCCTGATGCCCTCCTTTTCTCCTTTCCCCCTGTGGCTTCCGGGATGGAGGATGAGATCATCCAGGCCGAGCCTGTAAGCGCGGTCACATTCTTTTAAAAGAGCGTCAATGGTTTTCTTCCTCAAAGATTTATCGGAGGCGGCTATATTCGGAAGATAAACAGCATGCGCAACAATAGGATGAATGCCGTATTTTTTCACATAGGACCTGAACTGCAAAATCTCTTCGCCGCTCAATTGCCGGGAATCCCATATCCTGGGGGACTGGGTGAAAATCTGGAGGCATTCGGCGCCGACATCCAGGCATCTCACTACAGCCTGCGAAACTCCACCTTTTACCGAAAGATGAGCCCCGACCCTCGGCAGCTTAATGCTGCGGCTATCGAAATTTTTGCCCGGCTTCCTGTCTTTTTTCGAGGACATGCTGCTATGTTATCAGAATGAAATTATCTTCACAATAAGATTCGAGCATTATATTTATAAATTTACAAATTATTTCTTGGATTAGTATATTTATACTTAATATTTTATATTATAACTAATTTGTTATAGTATTATGCATGATGACTATACGGAAACTTTCAATACTATAGCTGAATATATATTGACTGGCGTAAAAAAAAAGATTATTATTTAATTGTGGTTGGAAAGGGGGAGTGGGCCTGTATGGATATATTAAAAGTTTCAGCAAAGTCAAATCCCAATTCGGTAGCAGGTGCCCTAGCAGGAGTTTTAAGAGAGAAAGGATCAGCCGAAATGCAGGCCATCGGGGCAGGCGCCATTAATCAGGCTGTTAAGGCGATTGCTATCGCAAGGGGGTTTGTAGCACCGAGCGGAATGGATCTTATATGCGTGCCCGCATTCACCGAAATAATTATTGACGGGGAAGAGCGAACTGCGATAAGATTACTGGTGGAACCGCGATAAAAAAATAAATACGGAGGAATAGAAATAAAGTTGAGAAGGAAGTATTTCTATTTCCTTTTTTTCTTTTAAAGTAAGTTAGTACGATGAATGTAGATTTGCATTGCCATACGATTTTTTCCGACGGGATTCTTTCGCCCGAGGAAGTTGTTAAGGTCGCCGTGAACAAAGGCTTGCGCGTCCTTTCCATAACCGACCATGACTGCCTCGGCGGAGTCATACCGGCACAGAACGCCGCGAAAGGCACACCCCTTTCGATAATCACGGGCATTGAGCTCAATTCCGAAAACACACATTCCGAGGTACACATCCTGGGATACGGGATAGACCCGAACGACCCGGTGCTTAATGAAAAGCTGCAAGAGATCCGGCAGAGGCGTGTTATACGCATCAGGCAGATCCTGAAAAAGCTCAACAAGCTCGGGATGGACGTGTCTTTTGAAAAGGTGCTGGAAAATGCGCAGGGCGAATCATTATGCAGGCCGCATATCGGCAGGGTCATGGTCAAGTTGGGCTATGTGAAGAATTACCAGGAATCTTTTGACAAATACCTGGCAAGGGGTATGCCCGCTTATGTCCCGCGTAAAAAGTTCACCCCTGAAATAGCGGTGGAGATAATTAAGGAAGCAGGCGGCGTCCCGGTGCTGGCCCACCCGGGCCTTGTAGCAGAAGATGTGGAAGCATTGATTATACGGCTTCTGCCGTTGGGGCTCGAGGGAATAGAAGCCTATTACCCCCATCACAACGGGGAAAAAACCCGGTACTTTGCCGAGCTTGCAGGCAGATATAACCTGCTGACGACTGGCGGCTCCGATTATCACGGGGAAGGTGTAAGGAATTCCACCGGGCTTGGCGAAACATTATATCCCTGGGAAGAGTTCCAGAAGCTGACAGTACGGCTTGCCGGGCTGAAGCAGGATAAAAAATGATTGATAAGAACGACATAAAAAAGATAATATGTCCCCCCGAAAATCTTCTTTTCCAGGCTGGCCAGATGAAGGAAGGCGGCGCGGAGTTCCTTTTCATGGAATGCCGCAGGGAAGCCGAAGACGAAATAACCCTGGATTATACTTTCAACTTTAACGGCGTCATAACGACTGTTTCAACTCATACTCAGCAGCGGGACATAAGCTCGCTTTATTCGATATATCCCGGTTCGGATTACCCGGAACGCGAAGCCGCCGGGCTTTTCCAGGTAAAATTCATAGGCAACCCGAACCTTGCGGCCGCCGGGCTTCCTGAGGCCGGTCATGGAGAGAAAAAATCCTGATGAATAAAAAAGCCGCATTAACATGTGCGGTTTTGCTGTTATTGAGCATTTTTGCTTTTAATGCCGCCTGTGCTGACGAACTGAAATCCCCTGAAGCGGAGAAGCACTGTAAAATCGGCTTGAGCCTGATGCTTGCCGGGAAATGGCCCCAGGCCGAAACCGAGTTCAAGAAAACGCTGGAGATTGATCAGAAGTACCTCGATGCAAGGTATTACCTGGCCCTGTGCCTGATACAACAGAGAAAAATCGACGAGGCAAAAGAAAACCTGGAAACGCTATTGAAATATGGGCCTAAGTACGAGCCTGCATACCTGGGCCTTGCGGACATTTACAGGTACAAAAAAGATTTCAAAAAAGCCAGGGAGACCCTTGAACAGCTTAAATCCAATGTTCAGAACCCGGCTTCTGCCGATTTCGGGCTGGGCATTGTGGATTATTACGAAGGCAAGTTGGACGAAGCAATATCGATGTGGCTGAAGGCGGTGGATTCCAACTCCAAACTAGCATCGGCTTATTTCAACTTGGGGATAGCTTATTTCAACAAGAACGATTTCGGGAAAGCTGCAGGCTATATCAGGGAAGCGGTCAGGATAGAGCCTGACAACGCCGAAAATTATTTTCACCTGGGATGGTTCTGCTATCTTTCCGGCATCAAGGATAAAGCCGATTCCGCATTCCTCCAGATGAAGATCAACGCCCCCGGCACCAAATGGGACCTGGTCGTACAGGCTATAAAAGATATCGACGGCAAGAATTATGTAAGAGCCGGCTCGCTCCTTGAAAAACTCCTGAAAGAAAATACCGGCATGTCGCCTGCTAAATACCTGGAGGCGGTAATTTTTGAACAGACGGACAAAAAGCCCGATGCTTTGAAAATTTATAAAGATCTCCTGGAAGAAGATCCCAACGACCGCATCGTCCGGGGAGCAATCGAAAGACTGGAAAAAGAAGGCGTCAAACCAGCCGAAATCAAGCCGGAAGAAAAAACGAAAGACGATAGCGCCGGAAAACCCGGGCAGGAACCGGCTGTCGAAAACGGCGGGAATAAGACCACGCCTGAAGCCGGACCTGCCTCCCCTGCCCCCGTCTCCCCGTCCGGCGGACAACAACCGCCTGAAGACAATAACAGCGTGGCTCCGGGAAAATAATATGTTTGCCGGAAGAGTTAAAAATTTCTGCCTGCTGATCCTTGCCTCGTTATTGATCATCATCGCCGGAGGGTGCGCAAGCCGTGCGAACACTGATAAGATCAGGCTGGAATTCTGGACTATATCGCTGAAGCCGACATATAACGATTATATGAATGGCCTCATAGGGCGCTATGAAAAGCTCCATCCCGACGTCGAGCTTGAATGGATCGACCTGCCGATAAATGTAGTGATGCAGAAGCTGATGGCGTCCATCGCAGGCGGTGCTTCTCCCGACGTCGTCAACCTGAATACCGACTACGCCCTAATCCTGGCTCAGAACAACGCCCTCGTCAGCATGGACAAAATGGTACCGGCGGACATCCGGGCCGGTTATTTCGAAAACCTCTGGGAGGCATCCCGCTGGAAAGGCGAATCTTACGCCGTTCCCTGGTATGTCAGCACACAGTTGATCATGTATAACAAAAAAATATTTAAAGAAGCAGGTCTGCCGGAGGCCGCCCCGGCGACATGGGACGAAGTCGTTGCCGTATCGAAAGCCGTCCGGAAAAAGACCGGCTTTTACGGCTTCATGCCCGCGGTCAAGTTGATAAACGACTGGAGGATGAACGGTGTCCCGGTGCTTGATGAATCGAAGAAACATGCGCTTTTCGACAGGCCGGAGGCCGTCGCGTACCTCGAATGGTATGTCAACCTCAGGAAACAGGACCTCATCCCGGCGGAAACGCTGGTGCTGGGATACCAGGGCGCGCTTGACCGCTACCAGGCGGGAAGCCTGGGGATGCTCATAACAGGCCCCCAGTTCCTGCTCCGCATTGCAAAAAATGCGCCTGATGTTTATGCCGCTACAGCCGTCGGGCCTTATCCCCCGGGCAGGGCGGGAATAGTGCCTGTCGCCACGATGAACTTCGTCGTGCCCAGGGCTTCGAAAAACCGGGGAAAGGCCGTTGACCTGGCCCTGTTTTTAACAGGCGATGAAAACCAGCTCGAATTCTGCAAGCTGGTGCCCCTCCTCCCCTCAAGGAAAAAAGCCGCTTCCGATGAATTTTTCGAGAAGGGAAAAGGCTCGCCCCTGGAAGATGACGCCATACGCATATCGGTGAAGCAGCTTTCGTACGGGCGCGACCTGAGCCTGGGAGTAAAAGACAGTAACAACCTTGTAAGGATCCTGAACCAGGCCGTGGAATCGGCCTTCTACGGGCGGCAGGAACCGGCCGCGGTACTACGCGAAGCCGCAAAGCAATGGGATGAAATCCTCGGAGGAAATTAAAACAGCAGACAATGAAAAAGATTTTTAAAAATACACTCGCCGCCTACCTGTTCCTTCTACCCGCCCTTGTTTTGCTCGTTGTCTTCACGTTGTACCCGATGATCAGGGGCATAACCCTCAGCTTTTACCACTTCAACATGATCCAGACCACCGACGCCGGACTCCCCGCGCCGCCTGTATTCATAGGGCTGGATAACTACAAAGGAATTTTCGGCGACCCCCTGTTTTTTATGGCGCTCCGGAATTCGTTGTTGTATCTTCTGATAGTGCCCGTTATCCAGATCGGGGCGCTGGTGATAGCGGTGCTCCTGAACAGGAAGGCTCCCGGCGTATATTTCATGAGGACCGCCATGTACCTGCCCGTCATAACGTCCATAGTCATAGTGGGCATCGCGTGGAAATGGCTTTTCGTATCAGACGGGCTTTTGAATTTCTTCCTGGTCGATAAGCTCCACCTGCTCTCTGAACCCGTAGGGTGGCTCACCGACCGCAGGATTGCGCTCTTTTCGGTGATGCTGGTTACACTATGGCAGGGCCTCGGATATTACATGGTGTTGTATCTTTCGGGACTCCAGGCCATATCGCCCGAACACCTCGACGCCGCGAAAATCGACGGCGCAAACCATTTCGATATCTTTACAAAAATAATGATCCCTCTCATCAGACCCACGATTATGCTGTGCGTTATCATCTCGTGCCTGGGCGCTCTCAAAGTTTTCGGCGAGATCTACGTCATGACGGGAGGCGGCCCCGAAAACAGCACCCTGACTATGGTTTATTACATCTTCGTCAAGGGCTTCAACGATTTCCAGATGGGATACGCCTCGGCCCTCGGCGTGGTTTTCGCTTTCATCCTGGGCATTGTCTCTTATATTAATTTCAAGTTCTTCCGTGAGGGAGGACTCCAATACTACTGATGATACGGAGGTAAGGAAAATCAGGTACGCCTGGAAAATATTGTTTTACCTGGCGCTTGCGGTAATCGGCGTATTTGCGCTGGTGCCTTTTGTATGGCTTCTTTCCACTTCTTTGAAAAGCGCGGGCAATGTTTTCCGCCTCGAAAGCCTGACCGACCTTATCCCTAAACCTCTGACTTTAAGCAACTACATCCAGATATGGAAGCAGATCCCCATGATGACAAGGTTCTTCCTCAACAGTTTCATCATCTGCTTTTTCGGCGTATTCTTCCAGGTTCTCATCTCCGCTCTTGCCGGGTATCCTCTTGCGCGGATGGAGTTCCCCGGAAAAAAATTGATCATGGTAACGATGGTTGCCACGCTTCTGCTGCCTGTGGAGGCCAACCTCGTGGTCAACTTCATAACGATAAGGGCCATGCACCTGTACAACACTTACGCCGCGGTACTGCTGCCGGGGCTGGTGTCGGTATTCGGTATCTTTTTAATGCGGCAGTCGTTCCTGGTGATTCCTAAAGATCTCGATGACGCCGCGCGCATAGACGGGGCAAGCGAATGGGCCATCTGGCGCCATGTCCTGATGCCTTTATGCGGCCCTTCCACCGCCGTGCTTACGATATTCTCGTTCGTGGCTTTCTGGAATACGTTCATGTGGCCCCTCATCGTCCTGAAGAACGAATCGATGTACCCTCTGACTGTGGGGCTGAGCTACATGGCGAACATGTTCAGCTCCGATTTCCGCCTTGTCGCCGCAGGCTGCCTGCTGGCGATGATCCCTGTCGTGATACTGTTCCTGTTCAACCAGAGATATTTCGTCCAGGGGATCCAGGGGATCGGGAAATAAGAAGGTGAATCCCGCCCCGCCGTCAAATTCCATGCCCTCCGGGAGGCTTTAACAATGTCGCAATCTTTAAGAGACAGGCTGGGACAGCTTTTAATCATAGGTATGCCGGGAACGAAACCTGATGAAGAAACCCTCCGCCTTTTGAAAATGGGTATCGGCGGTATAATTTTATTTATAAAGAACCTGGAGGACGCCGGTCAAACCAGGAAACTGATCCTCGGCCTCCAGAACGAAGCGGAGCATTTTCCTTTGTTCATCGCAGTTGACCAGGAAGGCGGCATGACCGCGCCCGTCCGTTACGCGGAAACAATTTCACCGGGGAACATGGCGATAGGAGCGGCAGGGAACGAGGATTATGCAAGACAGGCCGCAAGGCTCTCCGGGCTTGAGATGAAAGAGCTGGGGTTCAATTTCGTGCTTGCCCCCGTGCTGGACATAAATAACAACCCTGAAAATCCCGTAATCGGGACACGATCTTTCGGAGGAGATCCAACGCTCGTTTCCTGCATGGGGAGGGCTGCCCTCAATGGTTACAGGGACGCCGCCATACTCCCATGCGCAAAACATTTCCCCGGTCACGGGGATACAACGGTTGACTCCCACCTCGATTTACCTGTAGTCCTAAATTCCCGCGAGCACCTGCTTGACGTAGAGCTTGCCCCGTTTAAAGATGCGGTACAAGACGGCCTGGAATGCCTGATGACCGCCCATGTAATTTATACCGGGCTTGACCCGGAGAACCCGGCGACATTATCACATAAGATACTCACCGGTATTTTAAGGGAAAAGATGAATTACCGGGGGCTTATTATCACCGACGCGCTTGAGATGAGCGCCATCGCCGGAAATATCCCGCCCGGAGAAGCCGCGGTCAGGGCGTTCCTTGCGGGTGCGGATATCCTGCTCGTCTGTGAGCCGAAACTCGCAGGTGAAGTTTTTTCGCATTTGCTGACGGCTTATGACGAAGGACGCCTGCCCGAAAACAGGCTCGCCGAATCTCTTGAACGGATCGAAAAAGCAAAAAAACTCTGTTGTGCCTGTCCCGAACATGACGGGGAAGTCAATCCCGGAGAGCTTTTCGATAATATCGCACGGGATGCCGTTACGGTGTTGAAAAATGAAAAAGGCATACTGCCGTTCGACCCCGGAAAATCGGGAGAAAACATTTTGCTGATATATCCCGATTCACCTTTAAAGGACGTCCCTGATATAGCCGTTGTATTCAAGCGGTCATGGCCGGGCTTGAACTGTGTAAAGTATTCGCTTGAAGACGATGACTTCCCGGATGATAAAATTTCCGCCGCCGCCGGGTCCGCCCGGCACATTCTTTTCGTAACAGCGGCAAGGGGGCCGCTGCCCGGCAGACTGGCTGGATGGATAAAAGAGCTTTTGAAGAAATATCCTGAAATGGCGGTTGCCGCTATATGGAACCCGGCTCATATAATTTCGCTGCCCGAAGCCCCGGCTTATATCGCCACGTACGATTTCAGGGAGCATTCCCTGGAGGCGCTGCGGCAGGCTGTGTCGGAGAAGCTCCGCCCTCGCGGACGTCTCCCGTTTGAACTTCCGGGCAGGGATAATATTAGATCCAGGTCGAATACAACTTAATCCGAGGTGTAGCATAAATGTGGCTTTTTAAGAAAGAAGAACATAAAGAAGAAAAACCGGCGGCGGAAGAAAAGAAGAAATCGCCGTCATGGCAGTTCTGGAAAAAAGACGAGCCTGAAAAACGGCCGGAGCCGAAGCCTGAGTCGGCCCCTTCCGTACCTGAAGATATTGTAGTGGCGGAGATTCCAGAGGCGGAAACTGAAACAGCGGCAAATGAGACAGCGATTGAAGAGACACCCGCCGTCGTCGAGGAGGAGCCTAAATTAAGCTTTTTCGAAAAGCTGAAAAAAGGACTCGGCAAGACGCGGGACAAGTTCATCGGCAACATTACGGATCTCCTGCCGGGCAGGACAAAGCTGGATGAAGATTTCTGGGACGAACTGGAGGAGACGCTGATCCTGTCGGATGTCGGCGGGATGACATCTGCGAAAATCGTCGATGATATGAGGGACAAAAGCAAGCGAGGGCGCATAAAAGAGCCGTCTGAAGTTTTGAAAGTCCTGAGAGACAACCTTGCGGAGATAATGGACAAGGGCGATACATCCCTCAAAATCCCCGAAGGGGAGCTTGTAATAATTTTAGTCGTAGGCGTCAACGGTACGGGCAAGACCACCAGCATAGGGAAGCTGGCATACCGCCTGAAAAAAGAAGGCAGGAAAGTCATCCTGGCGGCAGGCGACACTTTCAGGGCGGCGGCTTCGGAGCAGCTCCAGATATGGGGTCAGAGGGTCGGCGCGGAAGTTATAAGACATAACGAGGGTGCGGACCCTGCGGCGGTTATTTTCGATGCGATAAAAGCCGCAAGGAGCAGGGGCGCGGATATCGTCATAGCCGATACGGCTGGCAGGCTCCACTCCAAGGTGAACCTGATGGAAGAGCTTAAAAAAATCCGCCGCATCATAGGGAGAGAAGTGGAAGGCGCCCCGCAGGAAGTCCTGCTGGTACTCGATGCCACGACTGGTCAGAACGCCCTCCAGCAGGCAAGGGTTTTCAAGGAGGCGGTAGATCTTACCGGCATTGTGATTACCAAAATGGACGGCTCCGCAAAAGGCGGGATACTGTTTGCAATATCGGATGAGTTGAAGATCCCGGTTAAATTCGTGGGCCTGGGCGAAGGGATAGAGGATCTTGAAACATTCGATCCGAAATTGTTCATGGATGCGCTTATACAGGTCGAGGAGGGATGACCATGAGCGTGCTCGATGTCATAAAGACCAGGAGGAGCATCCGCCGGTTCAAGAAAAAACCCGTCCCGGACGAAGTGTTATACCGGCTGAAAGAAGCGCTGATATGGGCGCCAAGCGCGGGGAACCTCCAGGACAGACATTTTTATCTCGTTTACAACGAGGATTTGAAAAAGGAAATCGCAAAAGCCGCCCTTGATCAGATGTTCATTACAGAAGCCCCTGTCGTGCTCATCGGCTGCTCGGATTTAAGCACCGTCGCACCTTACAGGGAGCGGGGCATGGCCCTTTATACACACCACGACATGGGGGCAAGCATCCAGAACCTGCTGCTCGCTGCAAAGGAAGAAGGCCTGGGAACCTGCTGGATAGGCGCTTTCGACAACAGGAAGGTTGCCGAACTGCTGAGCCTGCCGGAGGATCTGATCGCCACGGCCATCGTGCCCATAGGGTACCCGGCCGAGTCGCCGTCCCCCACCCCGCGCTACGGCATGGAAAGGTTCTTCACGGTGCTGGAATGACGTTACAGGAAAAAAAAGACGGTAAAAGACTGGCAAAGATCTCCCGGATGGAGAGGGAGTTGTTTGTGCGCGGCTACAGGCATGTCGCCGGGGTTGACGAGGTGGGGAGAGGCCCGCTTGCAGGCCCGCTGGTGGCCGCCGCGGCAGTCTTTTATGAAATCCCAAAGCTCCGCCGCGTGCGCGATTCGAAGCTTGTTCCCGAAGAAGAACGGGAAGCGTTGTATGAGGAGATATGCGGCTCAGCCGCCGATTTCAGCATCGGGACAGTCGAAGTCGAAGAATTGAACAGGATTGGAAACATCCACAAATCGGATCTGCTTGCAATGAAAAGAGCCGTTGACGGCCTGAAAATCACCGAATCGCTGTATGTGCTTATCGACGGGAATTTTATTGTACCGGGGATCCCCTGGGACCAGGAAGCCATAGTGGACGGGGATGCCCTGTCATTCTGCATAGCGGCGGCGTCAATCATAGCAAAAGTAACCAGGGACAGGATAATGAGAAAATACGATGAGATGTTCCCCGGCTACTCTTTTTCTCAAAACAAGGGATACGGAACAAACGGGCACCTTGAAGCGCTTGAAAAACTCGGCCCCTGCCCGGTCCACCGGTGCTGCTTCACGCCTGTCCGAGAATGGTTCCAGAGGAAATTATTTTGAGCCGGATCGCGCGAGGAAAGAACGCCGAAGACGAAGCGTGCAAAATCCTCCCGCGCTACGGTTATAAAATTGTCGAGAGAAATTACAGGACGCGGGCCGGAGAAATAGACATCATAGCCCGGCATAAAAATGACCTCGTTTTCATCGAGGTCAGAGCCAGGAGCAGGGACGATTTCGGGACAGGCCAGGAAACCGTCAACTTCAGGAAACAGGAAAAAATCAAGAAAACCGCGCTTGCCTACATCATGGAAAAAGATCTTAAAGATGTAAATTTCCGCTTCGACGTTATCGGCATCACGCTTGACAATGAGACCGGCGTCCCGAAGGAACTGGAAATTTTTCAAAACGCCTTTTCAATGTGAAAATAAAATGGTGTACAATACAAAGTAAATCCTGGAGAAAGGAATTTCACCATGAACAGGAAGATGCAGGTTTTTATAATACTCTCCGTCTTAATAATGCTTGTAACGGCGCCGGTATTTTCTCTCGATATTCCCGAAAACCTTGGCGACGCCATGTGGCATGCAGCATATTCGCCTGACGGGAAAGTCATCGCATTGGGCGGAAGCGACGGTTGTATCCGAATATTTGACGCGGGAATCGGAAAATTGAAGAACGTGCTGTGCGGCCACAACGACGGGGTAACAGGCCTTGCATTTTCTCCGGACGGAAAATACCTGGCATCGGGTGGACTGGACGGAAAGATCCTGGTTCATGAAACCGCTTCATGGAAAAAACAGGCGGCTGTCGAAAACCTTTCCGCCCCCGTAATAAGCGTAGTTTATTCTCCGGACGGAAAATTCATCGCTTCGGCAGGCGACGATAAAATTGTCCGGCTGTGGGATACGACAGACTACAAACAGTTGAAGACTTTCAAAGGGCCGAAAGAAAGAATCACCATGGTGATTTTCGATCCGTCCGGGAAAGATCTCCTTGCCTCGTCATGGGACGATTATATCTATGAATGGAATATTGAAACGGGCGACTCTGTAAGGGAATTCGCAGGACACGACGATATGTTGAATTATCTCAGCTTTTCGCCCGGCGGAAAACTTGCCTCGGCTTCATGCGACATGACGGCACGGGTGTGGGATCTAAAATCCGGCAAACAGGTGACTTTTTTCAGCGTGCCTGAAAGCGCCAAAGCCGTTTCATGGAATCCTGACGGGAAGCTGCTTGCCGTGGGCGCGTATGATACCGTTTACTTATTTAAAAACGGCGAGAAAAAATATTACATGGCCTTAAAAGGGCATACCGACGCGCTTAACTCGCTTGAATTCAGCCCTGACGGGAAACGCCTGCTCTCAAGCGCAATCGACGAAACGGCGATTATATGGGATGTTGACACCGGTAAAATTTTCAAAGAATTGTTCGCGCCTCCTTTAACCGTAAGGGCTGCGGTTGTCTTCCCCGGCGGCGAAACCGTCATATCGGGCGGGAGCGACGGCCTCATACGCTTCTATAACATTTCGACCGGCGAAGAAATATCGTTCATCCCACAGACATCGGGCGTATCGGCGCTTGCCGTTTCGCCCGACGGCAGGACTTTCGCATGCGGCCTGAAAGACGGCACGCTTCTCATCTATGACGCGGCCACAAGAAAAATCTTTGTCGATTTCAGGGCGCACGGAGATATTATAACCGCTGTAAAATACAGCCCGGACGGGAAATACATCGCCACCGCCGGGGCCGACGAGCAGGCAAAGATCTGGAAACTCGACGGGAAACCGGATAAAACTCTCATCAAACACAACGACAGCCTTACCGGCATCGACTGGTCGCCGGACGGAAGCAAAATCGCCACATCGTCATGGGACGAGCGTGCGATTATATGGGATGCGAAAACCGGCAGGCCTCTCCATGTTCTCAAAGGCCACACGGGCTGTGTCAGCGGGGTGTCTTTTTCTCCCGACGGGAAAAGCCTTGCAACCTCCTCTTTCGATAAGACAATACGCACCTGGGATGTAAAATCGGGTAAATTGATCAAAGACGCCATCGCCCACAACGAGGGAGTTTCCTCCATATCTTTTTCGCCCGGAGGCATTTATACCGGCTCGTTCGACCGAACCGCAAAAAAATGGAACCCCGGCTCATTAAAGGAAATCTCCGTCTTTAACGCAGGCGATCACTGGGTAACGGCTGTCATACCGTTCGATGAGGGGAAGAAGCTCCTGCTTGGCATGGGAGACGGGTCGCTCCAGGTATGGTCAACAAAGGATGCCGGGCTTTTAAAGAAACTGCCTGTAAACCCGCCCGCCATGCCGTAAATTCCGTCCGACCGGGCTGAATTTAAATGCCCCGATTATTGAAAACCTGATCCCGGTATGATATTATTGAAAAAGATTTAGGCTGTATCTTAAAGTAATATTTTGAATCTATAGATAGAAAATATTTATCGGAGATTGATTATGGAAAATTTAATTTACCTGGATCACGCAGCTACGACCGCCGCCGACTCCCGGGTGGTCGAAGAAATGCTCCCGTTTTTCACAGAAGAATATTTCAACCCGTCCAGCGTTTATACCCCTTCGAGAAACGTGAGGAACAAGCTGGACGAGGCAAGGGAGAAGGTCGCCGGACTTCTCGGCGCAAGACATCCCAATGAAGTGGTCTTCACCTCCGGCGGCACCGAAAGCGATAATTATTTCATCAAGGGGACGGCATGGGCGCTGAAAGAAAAGGGCAGGCATATCATAACATCCGTCGTCGAGCATCACGCCGTGCTCCATGCTTTCGGAAACCTTGAAAGGCAGGGCTTCGAGACTACCTACCTGCCCGTGGACAGGTACGGCATGGTCAACCCGGAGGATCTTGAAAAAGCCGTCCGCCCCGATACCATACTGGTTTCGATAATGACCGCCAATAATGAAGTCGGGACGATAATGCCCATAAAGGAGATGTCCGAGATCCTGAAGCCGCGCGGCA
Source organism: Chloroflexota bacterium (assembly GCA_023475345.1). Lineage (GTDB taxonomy): Bacteria > Vulcanimicrobiota > JAMCWD01 > JAMCWD01 > JAMCWD01 > JAMCWD01. Next base: position 77,338 of record JAMCWD010000034.1, read on the forward strand.
TAGTTTTTCATACCGATGCGGTCCAGGCGGTCGGCAGCCTTGATATTAACATGCAGGACCTTGGAGTTGACGGCCTGAGCCTTTCTGCCCACAAATTTTACGGGCCGAAAGGCGTGGGCGCATTATTGATCAGGAAAACCGTCAAACCGGTCCCCCTGCTCCACGGAGGTTCCCAGGAAAGGCACCGCCGCGCAGGCACCGAGAATGTGCCCGGCATCATGGGCATGGCGAAGGCCCTGGAGCTTGCAATTGCCGAAAGAGAGGAACGGAACCGTGAAATCACAAGGCTTCGCGACATGCTCATCAAAGGGATCATGGAAAAAATCCCCGATACCATCCTGACGGGACATCCCGAAAAGAGGCTCCCCAACAGCGCCAGCTTTTGTTTCAGATATGTCGAAGGGGAATCCATCCTCCTCATGCTGGATATGCAGCACGTTGCGGCCTCAAGCGGCTCGGCATGCACTTCGGGCTCACTCAACCCTTCCCACGTGCTCCTTTCAATGGGACTTCCTCACGAAATAGCCCACGGCAGCGTCCGCCTCACCCTGGGAAAAGAAAATACAGAGGATCAAATCAAGAAAGTGCTCGAAATGCTCCCGCCTATAATTAAACGCCTGCGGGATATGTCCCCGCTTTACGCGGCGGAAAAATCACCGACCGTAAAGGAGGCCTGTTAATGTACACCGAAAAAGTAATGGACCACTTTACAAACCCCCGTAATGTCGGAGAAATCCCCGATGCGGACGGCATAGGCGAAGAAGGGAACCCTGTCTGCGGTGATATAATGAAAATATTCATAAAAGTGGATGACGGCAAAATATCCGATATAAAGTTCAAGACATTCGGTTGTGGGGCCGCCATCGCAACCAGCAGCATGGTTACCGAGATGGTCAAGGGAAAAACGCTCGATGAGGCGGAGCAAATATCCAACAAGGCCGTGGCGGAGGCCCTGGGCGGCCTGCCTCCACAGAAAATGCACTGTTCCAACCTGGCGGCGGACGCGCTCCACAAGGCAATCGAGGATTACAGGTCGAAACATAAAAGCTGATGACAATGGATTCACATGCAGAAATAACAAGCAAACAGAAAGCGCAGGCCAAGGCCAGGCGCCAGATGCAAAAAGCGCTGGAGCCCCAGGAGCGCTTCTGCAATATATTGAAGAAAAAAGTTACCGTCCTGATGGAATACCCCGACTACAAGGGCAGGCACTGGAAGGGCGATGTCGGGGCTATTTACTGCGAAAATATCATCGACTGTTATCAAAAGAATGTCAAGTGTAAATACAGCGGCATAAGCCCCCTATACCCCGACCCCTTCGGGTACGAGGACGCCGATATAGCAGAGGCCGAATACAATAAGCAGGTAGAGGAACAGCAGAAGGGCGAGGGGATTCAATAACAGCGTCCGGTTTATCTTCATAAGCTACAGGTACAATGAAAAACTCGGGGAGGAAGAAGAATGATCCTGCAGGAAACCCTCACACCTTAAATAAAGATGTGTACGGTAATCCTACCCGCCTTTCTCCAACGGCCCTGTATACAACGGGCTTTAATTATGTTCTGCTTCCTATTTTTACTTTCTCGATAAGTTTGCCTGTTTTGAAGTCAAGAAAAACAACTCTTTCATCGTCTCCAAACATCCAGGCGATTTTTCCACCTTTATCTTCCAGGTAACATAATTGATAATCGAGTTTGTCTGGGTCTATTCCTTCCCTCTCAATTGCTATTTCCAGCACTTTTTCCAATTTCATACCCTCTGATAGATATGTATATACAAAGTTGGATTCATAAGCATCTCCCAATTTCCAGGCATATAATTTTTCCCCGTCCCGATCCTCTCCTACAATACCGATACAAAAAGGTTGTATTCTTTCATTCTCATCTTTAAGCATATCCAAACGACAGAGATTGAGGGTCAGATAATCGATTTTTCTTATAGGAGTTCCTCCTAAAACATGACTAATATAATATTTCTGGTGATATTTCAAATCCATATTCATGATATAAAAAAAGCTATGTTTGTTAAAAACATTGAAATATTTGCTGAACCATTTATATTCCCTAACCGGCTTAGCCGCAACACTAAGAGAACGAACAATAAACTCTGAAGGATCATAGAAATTAATGTACATCTCATAAGGACGACGGTATTCTTTAACAAAGGGCTCTTTTGTGGACACATGCCAGAAAACGCTGCTGCCATATAAATCAAAGGGTGGTTTTTTATCATATATATACTCCAAGCGAATTTCACATTTTTCTTTTCTCTTGCCATAAATTCTCGGTAACCCTGCGATTTCTTTTGCTAATTCCCGGGCTTGTTCTTCAGTTAATCCATTATCAAGATAAACATAATGAATTTCGTCACCTTTAATCCATGCCTGGATTGGTCTTCGTTTAATATCTTCTCCTTTTATAACTTCGATCAAGCCTCCATCATTTACCATTTTCCATCTCTTTTTCACCTTCTGTATGGGAGAGCCTTTAATCACAGCGCCTTCCTGGAGCTTATTTCTTCGTTTCTGAAGGTCATCGTAAGAACCACGGATGATCACCTTGCCGTCTTTGAATCCGACAAGAATACAAAATTTATCATACTCATTCTTTTCAACTTTTCTGAATATATGCCAGAATAATTTATCTTTGGGAACAGGTTTATCTTTGTTTGAAATTGATAAGACAAACGGCGTTATTTTCTTGTTTTTAGAGATGTCTTTCTTTTCTATTGGTTCCAGTTGGACATTACAATCTTTAAAAAAATCAGGAGGCACTTTGCCTTTCATATGAAACTTTGAAACTTCCAACGCCTTTTCGGGCCTCAATCCTTCATCTAATTTAACGTCGTAAGGGCCATATTTACCAACTCCGGTTACAGAATCTCCTTTGTTGTAATCTATTACATAATATATTATAGCGGGTTCTCGTCTTTCAGATTCTATGGAAATCTGGTGAGCATATATTTGGTGATTTCCTATGGCTCTTCCCATTGATGGATACCAAATCAAATCTACTGATGCCAACGGATCTTGCTTATCTGTTCTTTGACAAGATATTACCAGTATAATCAACACTAGTAAAATCGGGATTAATTTATGATTCATATTTATTCTCCCTCCTCCCTCCAAATTATACCCCCTTCTTTAAAACAACGTTCACAGCCAAATATTATATTCCAGGAAAGTCTGCTATCTCTTTTTGGTTGTGGTTATATTTAAATTCGCGATGAGCCTTTTGAATCCCCTTGTTTCTCCCAAGGTTTAAAAATTCTCTCAAGGGACGGCCTTGCCTGAAGCACACATTACTGCACTGGATACCAGCCGGAGTTTATCCCGTACTTGTTACGGGGCTGGCATGACAAGGGGATTTCCAGCTCTGAATTTATGTGGTTTATAGCGATAACTTGTGCCTGCTCGACATCCCCCGGCCCTGCGGGCCACCCCCTTTCATTAAGGGGGAATTGTTTAGCTGTTTTGTTCGTTTTGGCTGAAGTTCACATTGTTGTACAACCGGGCCGGAAGCACTCTTAATCTTTTGCTCAACCTAATATCGATCTGAACCTTTTGTACTGAAGCTCGTTGATGAGATTTTCTATCGAAGCATTGTTTCCCTTAACCTGCAGGTACAACTTCCCCCGCGGCATGCTCCCCGGTGAAAGTATCATGCCGAAATAATCCAGCCTATCCCTTGAAAACATGTTGATCTTGTCGTCAAGCAGCTTGATGTGTTTCTTTTTTGTCCCCCACAACGAAAGCAGTTCCCTTCCGACTTCAATCCTGACGCCCGGATAATCCAGCTTCAGACGTTTTATATCGGGACAGGAAAGTTCGAGCGAGCAAAAAATTTCCCTGTTGTATTCTTCTATGAGGACGCGGTTCCATTCGAGAGTATCTTCGGGAACGTCCCAGGGAAGCATAGAGAAGATGTCCAGGAGATGGCTGGAAAGAAGAAGCTCACCTTCCCCCAGGTTGGCCGAAATAACGGCTCCCGATACAGGGTGCTCCCCGGCTTCCATATCTATGAACGGGAACGCGCCGCTCCTGCGCATGGCGTTGAGTGCGCCCGAAAAAATATCTTCGAAGCAGCGGGCTTCCGCGCTTTCAACAAGCGCATTGAACTCTGTCCACTGGAGCTCTTTCCTGAGATAGACGCTTGCGGCAGGCGGCTTGCTGGAAAATAAGTCCAGTTTAAAAAGTATGCCTGTATCGGAATATGAAGTGATAAGCATTTTATAGAAACCCGGAGGGATATGGAGGTCGATGGCATGGATGAAATTTTTCATTCTTTTGATAAAACCGGCGCTCTGGCCCTGTATCAGGAGACCGAGCCGTTTTTTGCCGGGGTCCAGGCCGAATTCACAAAAAGAAGAAATCTCGCCGTGGAAAGTTTTAAAGAAAAGCGTCAGGTACCCGGCCCCCGAGTTGTCGTCCGGGAACCCGAGCTTTCCCGTAATGTCTTTTATATACTCAAGATTATCATTCACAGCTATTCAAAGTATATCATCCCGTAATTGTAGCATATATGGATCTTTAGACCTATTTAACACGCGTATTAACCGGTTTACCGGGCCGGGACCATGTTTAGCGGTTTTAAGCGCCGGGTAAGTATAATTAAAGCCTGGTAAAAGATTTTCAACGAGAGCCTGTGTTTTGCCGGAATCTATCCGGCGAAAATAATTATCGAAAGAAGGAATTCCGGAATTAAAGGGGCATAAAATTAAAGGTAATTGCCTAGAATTTGATCCCATGATAAGGTGGTGTCATGGAGATCGAAGCTTATGAGGACTTGATTCGTAACGAGTCGGTGGCTCGAAAATACTTGTTGGGATTTTGCTGGAAAAACCAACAA
>JAMCWD010000060.1 GCA_023475345.1 Chloroflexota bacterium
TTGTTGGTTTTTCCAGCAAAATCCCAACAAGTATTTTCGAGCCACCGACTCGTTACGAATCAAGTCCTCATAAGCTTCGATCTCCATGACACCACCTTATCATGGGATCAAATTCTAGGCAATTACCAATTCTTTTAGAGAACCTCCAGCATATTCTTCAGCTTGCGGGCAGAATATGAGGATGTTAAACTCTGCTTTTGTTCAATATTTAGAAGAACATGGCAAGAGATTCCCTTCGGTGTGGAAGGAAAATCAGTATTTATGGATAGAAGCACTACTGCCTTATTTTATAAGCAAACAAGGAATGCAAATGATATTATATTCCCCACTGGACAAGAGGCGGCCTTTGCCTCCGTCAAGTTTTAAATTTAACACAGCCCTGGCCGGGAAGAGCTTAAAATCTATAAAGAATCCTGACAAGGTAATATTATTATATGAAGATGAGCCACGTATTAAATTTTATGAAGACAAGCATCATTACAAATTGAAGGCTGCCTATTTATTTCTTGATGGACATGTTGAATTTAAATAGGGTGAACTACAACCCGATCTTCCTGATCAGGTCTTTAAGAGAATGGCATCAGCCTCAGATCCTCCGGCAGGGACGGGTCTTAGACCCGCCCGGTAAGCGCCCTGTCAACTGCGGATCAATGGGAAAATGAGCTTGATAATCTTATGGTTGTCGGCATGAGGCTTGTTGTCCCCGTAAAAGTTCAACTCCACTTTCCCGTCGCTTGTTGCGGACACGCCCTGGGTCAGAATGGTCTGGACTTTTTCGGCCTTGTTGTAATAATTCGAAACGGTAAAATCTTTCCGAGTCCATGAAAAGCGCTTTATCGTCTTGTCTTCCGACAGGCTGCCCTTATAAAAGGGAACGGCCTTGAAAACCCCTTTATTATAAGAGAATACAACGGGGTGAGTCCCGAAATAATCGGCCCCTGTCTCGCCCCAGCTAGTTACGATGAACATCTCCGACGGCGCGGTGCGGACGACCTGCGCTTTTTCGATCATCAGCGGGCGTGGATACCCGACGGCCTCTGGCACTACGGGTGAAAAGTTGTAGATTGCTTTTTCGCCGCCGGAAGTTATTTTATAGATCACAAGGAGCGATGCGGGGTTCGTGCCTGTTATGTTTTTAGCGTTGTATCCGACGATCATTACCTTTCCGTCCTTGCCGGGAAGCGCTTCTTCCTGCCTGAAGACAACGTTGTATTTGCCGTATTTGCCCGCTTTGGAAGACCATGCGGCCGAGAACATCCCCAGTAAGATAACCGACGTCAGGACGGCTATTAGAATTACATTAAATTTTTTCATTTCCCACCTCCGTTAAAATAATTTTTCATGAGATCAACAGTATTATTTTAAAACCGCCGATACGGCTAGCCCGGCGGCCAGCCGAAGTTTCTGCCCGCAAGAAGATGGAAGTGTATGTGAAACACGCTCTGGCCTGCGGACTCATAGCAGTTGGCTACAAGGCGGAAGCCTTCGTCTCCGCCGATCATCGTTGCGACTTCCGGCAGGATCTTGAAAATATGCCCGAAAATTTGGGCGTCTTCCGGCTTGATATCCATGAGAGTGCCGATGTGCTTTTTGGGAAGGAGGAGCACATGCCCGGGAGCCTGTGGGCTGATGTCCTTGAATACCACGACATGTTCATCTTCGTAAATTATATCGGAGGGAATTTCCCGGTTTATAATTTTACAGAACAGGCAGTCCATATCATCACCTCCGTTTGAAAATTTCGCAATACAGGGAAATTTCCCTTCCGGCAGGAGCAAGCTGATTCAAGGAGAAGTGATTAATTTAAAATATTGCTCCGGAGGATTAGATGAACTATTTACTCAGCCCGCATGAAATTGAAATTCAGGCAAAAGCAAGAGAATTCGCGCAGACTCATGTTGCGCCTTATGTTGACGAGCTTGACAGGGAAGAACGCTTCCCCGTCGAGATCCTGGCAAAGATGTCGAAAGAGGGGTTCCTGGGAGCTTTCTTCCCGAAGGAGTACGGCGGGACAGGCGGCGGCGTCATGGATCTATGCCTGGTAACCGAAGAGATTGCCCGCGTTTGCTGCGGCGTCTCCACATCGTACGCGGCCAATGCGCTTGCCACTTTCCCCATACTGCTTTTCGGGACGGAGGAGCAGAAGAAAAAATACCTGACCCCCGTTGCAAAAGGCGAGAAATATGCCGCTTTCGGCCTTACCGAGCCGAATGCAGGGTCTGACGCAGGAGGCATTCAGACCACCGCCGTCCAGGACGGCGATTACTATGTCCTGAACGGGAGCAAGCAGTGGATAACCAACGGGGGCGAAGCCGGCATATATACCGTCTTTACCATGACCGACAAGAGCCGGGGAGCCCGCGGGATAACGGCTTTCATCATGGAGAAGGAAACTCCCGGGTTCGGCTACGGCAAGAAAGAGAGCAAGATGGGGATACGCTGTTCGGCGACCAGGGAGCTTTCGTTCCAGGACTGCCGCGTGCCTGCCGCCAACATGCTGGGCAAGAAGAACATGGGGTTCCTGGTAGCGATGAAGACGCTGGATATGTCAAGGCCGGGAGTAGGCGCCGAGGCGCTCGGCGTGTCGCAGGGGGTTGTCGATAAGGTACTGGATTACATATCCTCCGCCAGCAAGGAACAGAGGTTCCATACCTCGTTCCAGGCGATACAGGGCAAGCTTGCGGAACTGTCAACTCTTGTCGAGGCATCGAGGGCGCTGGTATATGCGGTGGCAAGGGCTGTGGATGCAGGTGAGCAGGATCTCGCCGTCGGCTCGGCCATGTCGAAGATGTTCGCAACCGATGTCTCGGTTAAAGCGGCGGCGCTTGCGATGGAGATCCTGGGCGAGGACGGCGCCCGCAGAGACATGGGACTTGAAAAGATGTTCCGCGACGCCAAGATAACACAGATCTACGAAGGCACAAACGAAATCCAGAAGGGAGTCATCGCCCTGGGACTGGTCCGCTCCCACAGGAAAAAGAAGTAACCGGAGGGAAGATTCTTCCAAGAATATAAGCCGTCGTCCGGCTTTACGCGATCAGGCGTTACGAAAAATATCATCCCGGTAAATATTGACGGAAAGGTGGATTATCACATGGCAATAGTCAGGCCTTTCAAAGGTTTGAGGCCTAAAAAGGAGCTTGCAAGCAAAGTTGCCGCGCTCCCGTATGATGTTATGAATTCGGAAGAAGCAAGGAAAATGGCCGACGGCAACCCTTACTGCTTCCTACATATCTCCAAGGCCGAAATAGATCTCCCTTCAGGCACCGACATTTATGACGATTCGGTGTATCAAAAATCAAAGGAGAATTTCTACCGCTTCATAAAAGAAGGCATACTGCGGCAGGACACCGAGCCATGCTTTTATGTTTACCGCCAGGTAATGCCCGTGGAAGGGGGGCATCATTCCCAGGTGGGCCTTGTCGCCGGGGCGTCCGTTGACGAGTATCAGAAAGACATCATCCTGAAACATGAGCAGACCCGCCAGGACAAGGAAGATGACAGGACGCGCAATGTCGATACTTTAAACGCAAACACCGGGCCTGTGTTCCTGACGTATATCGCAAAACCGGAGATCGATGCTATCATTGATAAGATTATGGAGGGCACACCTGAGAACGACTTCACCTCCGACGACGGTATCCGCCACACCTTCTGGGTGGTTTCCGATAAAAAGATCATTGAAAAGATCGAAGAGAAATTCGCCTCACTTGATCACCTGTATGTAGCGGACGGCCATCACCGTTCGGCATCGGCCTCCAGGGTCAGGGATATGAGGATGAAAGCAAATCCCGGTCATACCGGCGATGAAGAATACAACTTTTTCCTCGCTGTGATTTTCCCTCATGACCAGATGCAGATAATGGATTATAACAGGGTCATCAAAGACCTGAACGGCCTTTCAGAAGAAGAGTTCATGGTGAAAGCGGCGGAGAAATTCGATATCGAAGCCCAGGACGCCCCTTTATACAAGCCTTCCGAAAAGCATTCGTTCGGGCTTTACATTTCAGGGAAGTGGTACAGGCTTACGCCGAAGCCCGGGACTTTCGATGAAAACGACGCAGTCGGGAGCCTGGACGTATCGATACTGCAGGAAAACCTTCTCGACCCTGTCCTGGGGATCAAGAATCCCAGGACGGATAAGAGGATAGATTTCGTCGGCGGGATAAGGGGGATAAAGGAGCTTGTGCGCCTCGTAGATTCGGGGAAATTCAGTGCCGCGTTCGCCTTTTACCCCACTTCGATAAATGATCTTATAGAGGTGGCGGACGCCGGGAAGTTCATGCCTCCGAAATCCACGTGGTTCGAACCCAAGCTTCGAAGCGGCCTGGCCGTTCATTTGCTGACATAAGGAAAAACAGGGGGATTATCGGCCCTGCCTGAAATAATACCAAGTAAAGAAGGAGATGAATGAGATGAAGGTACTGGTAAGCGATCTTATCGCGGAGGACGGGATTAAGAAGCTCGAGGAAGAAGGGCTGGAAGTCGTCATCAAGCCGGGACTGAGTCCTGACGATCTGAAGCTTGTGATCAAAGATGCAGATGCAATAATCGTCCGCAGCGCTACCAAGGTGAAGCGTGATATTATCGAGGCCGCCGAAAAGCTGAAAGTCATCGGGAGAGCGGGCGTCGGCCTGGACAATGTTGACCAGGAAGCCGCAAAGGAAAGAGGGATAAAGGTGGTAAATACACCGGGCGCAACGTCCATTTCCGTAGCCGAACTTGCCCTTGCCCACATGCTTGCGCTGTCACGGCATATCGTGGAGGGGACGGTCTCGCTACGGGAAGGAAGATGGGAAAAGAAGAAACTGGAAGGCGTCGAGCTTTTCGGCAAGATACTTGGCGTTGTCGGTTGTGGCCGCATAGGAAGGGAGCTTGCAAAAAGGGCTCAGGCCATGGGGATGGAGACGATAGGCAGCGATATCGAGGGACTGTGTGATATGAAGGCAATAAAAGATGCAGGTATCATAATGGTTCCCCTGGATGAGCTGATTAAAAAATCCGATTACATATCTCTCCACATGCCTCTCACGAAGGAAAACAAGCACATGTTCGGCGAAGAAGCATTCGAAAAGATGAAGCCGACCGCGATATTGATCAACTGCGCCCGCGGGGGCATAGTCGATGAAGAGGCTCTTTACAACGCGCTGAAAGAAGGCAGGATCAAGGGCGCGGCGATGGATGTATTCGAAGTCGAACCTCCCCAGGATTATAAGCTGGCATCACTTAAAAACTTTATCGGGACGCCTCATATAGGGGCGGCTACAGAGGAAGGCCAGCTTCGGGCGGGCGTCGAGATAGCCGAGCTGGTGGCGGGCAGCCTGAAAGCCTTAAAGTCGGCATGATTTTTTAAATAAGAAAATTTAGGAGGTATAACGATCATGGGTAAAAGGGTATGGAATCTCAACCCCGGTCCGGCGGTTCTCCCGGAGGCGGTTCTTGAGGAAGCGTCGAAGGCGGTCCTGGAATATGAAGGCAAGGGCATGTCCCTGATGGAGATGAGCCACAGGGCCAAGGAAGTGGATAAGATCTTCAAGGACACGGAAGCCGACCTGAAGGAGATAATGGGCCTTGGCGACGATTACAGCGTTGTCTTCATGGGTGGGGGCGCATCGCTCCAGTTCACGATGATCCCCATGAACTTCCTCCACGATGATCAGACGGCGGATTATGTGAATACGGGGAGCTGGTCCCAGAATGCAATAAAGGAAGCAAAGCTCCTGGGCAAAGTGAATGTCGCCGCATCGTCGGAAGAAAGGGAGTTCACTTACATCCCCAAGATATTCGACCTGTCGCCCGACCCGGCATATCTCCACATAACCACAAACAACACGATCAGGGGCACCCAGTATCATTTCGATCCAGATGTTAAAGTGCCTTTGATCGCCGACATGTCGTCCGATATATTGAGCATGAGGAGGGATTTCAAAAAATACTCCCTCATTTACGCGGGCGCACAGAAGAACCTCGGCCCGGCGGGCGTTACGGTTATTATTATAAAGAAAGATATGCTTGAAAGGGTGAAGCCAGGCATCCCGACTCTTTTAAGCTTCAAGACCCAGGTCGAAAAAGAATCCCTTTTCAATACACCGCCTGTTTTCCCGACCTACGTGGTTGGCCTTGTAGCGAAATGGATCAAGTCACAGGGCGGCCTTGCCGCAATCGAGGCCGGGAACAGGAAAAAGGCCGATCTGTTGTACGGCTGCCTGGATGAATATTCCGATTTCTACAGGGCGCCGGTAAACAAGGAAGACCTGTCTTGGATGAACGTGGTTTTCAGGCTCCCCTCCGAAGACCTGGAAAAGAAGTTCCTGGCCGAAGCCGGGGAGAAGTCCCTTATAGGGATGAAGGGGCACCGCTCGGTCGGCGGAGTAAGGGCTTCGATATATAATGCTTTCCCGTATGCGGGAGTCGAAGAGTTGGTCTCCTTCATGAAGGCGTTTGCAAAGAAAGAGGCCGGGATAGGAGTCTGAAAGAGGCCCGGCTGAGTTTTATGCGGTAACTAATTGTACGGGCGGGCGTAAATTCCCGCCCGTATTTTTTTTATTGACAAATGAAGCATACTACCAAAAGAAGGATCGGCGTCCGATTTGCCTGAATTCAGCAAGACGCGATCCTGATTAAGGTGAGGTCAGGGGGAAAATATATCGGGGATGAAAAGTTGAAAGAAGACGGGAATAAATTTCAGCATAGCAATAATTCCGGGGATAAAAATTATTTCTTATGGTTCTTTTACCTGGCGGTTTTCATATTAATCCTGTTCATTGCGTATCCTTACCTGACAAAAGATAAACATTACGGGTTTATAGATTATGCCAACCTTATCATCCACGAATCGGGACATTATGTATTTTTTGCTTTCTTCGGCGAATTCCTGAGAGTCCTCGGCGGCACCATCATGCAGCTTGCCGTGCCGCTTGCATTTACCGCGTATTTCCTGCTCTTCAGAAAAGATATCTTCCCCGGGCTTGTAACCTGTTTCTGGTTTTTTGAAAACATGCTCAATATCAGCATCTACATGAAGGATGCAAAATTCATGATTCTACCTCTTTTCGGGAATGAGTATGCCCATGACTGGAATTTCCTTTTCGGCAGGATGAAGCTCCTTCACGAAAGCGTGGAGATAGGCGATTTCTTCAAGGGCATGGCGGTCATGGGGATGGTAATATCGCTTCTGGCGCTTACCGTTTACCTGGCCTGGAAAAACCCGTTCTGGAATTTGAAAAAACTTCTTTTTAAATCATGAATAAGGCAGATTTTCATGGGACGCCTGATGTGTGGATAATACAATTGTTTTTCTTCTGGATTCCCGCCTTCGCGGGAATGACGGGAAGTTCTTGCTCCGGATCTGTGTAGTTTATTAGAAGAGCATTCTTTACGCGACAACCCATGATCCCCCTTTTTTAAGGGGGAATTCGTTTCAGTATTATACAGATCTGAGGCTGAAGCTCACTACTCTGCACTACAATATATAAGAAAAAACTGACAGTGCGTCATCTCCGAGTAGGATTAGGAAAATTAACAATTCGTCATTCCCGCGAAGGCGGGAATCCAGTGCAGGGAATGTAAACTTTAGGCTATATAGCTATGTAATGAAGCGCAATAAATCGGCCCGGCCCGAGAGGCGAAAAAGTTATTTTTAATCGGACAGCCCTCGTTACTTTTTCTTTTCTTCGGTTTCGCCGCGCAGCGTCAATATTGCCTTTGCGCCTGTTATATTAACGACCCCCGTTATGACATAACGGCCGGGCGGGACTCTCCTGCCGCTCGTATCGGTCTGGTCCCATGTGCTGTAATAAACTCTGGTCTTGCCGGGATGCAATACCACGGTATGTTTTTTGGGAAGAGGGATTTTCAAAATCGATCTTTTCCAGATCTGGATGGGAATCTTTGCAAACAAAAGATCGATCTCTTTTTGAACTACGATGTCGAACTCCTGGTTATCTTCGAACTTAAGCCCCATCGGGTGTTTCCCGATATTTTTAACTTTAAGCTGGAGATTTATAGCTTCGCCCGGGACATAATTTGTTTTTGCCATCTGTAAATAAAAATAAAGATTATCCCTGGAAAGCGTCTTCGATGATGTAAGCGGCGCACTGTTTGACGACCAGTAGTTCATTACCGCAAAAAAAACTATGAAAATACCGACAAGTAATAAAACAAAATTCCTGATCGAGTCGTGTTTGCCTTTCTTTCTATGTTTCAACCGTATCTGGGAAATTTTGCTCCACCCTCTCTATCAGGAACCGCCGGCGGGGAAGTATATAACCACCCAACGCTCAGACCTTTACAAAATCGGGCTGATGAAAGATAATATATGTTGAATGTTTCACTCAATATAATTGAATTCCTGCCGGAAGGATGTGGTTTACAGTGTTCTCCAGGTCGACAAAAATCAGGTTGATACTTCTGTTCGTTACAACGATGCTCATTGCGTCAATTACGGCGATGCCCGTCCTGTCGGACGAATCGTGGATGGTAACCGGGCAGCAGGGAGATAATTTTGAAATCAATGCAGGTCTGTCAGCGGGGCTGGAACCGGGGGTCGAGTTATATGTGCGGCGCGCGACAATGCCTATCGCGAGGGTGAAGGTGCTGGAGGTAGGCCAGTATAAAACCCTTGTCTCGATATCTTACATCGAGCCCAACGAAGCGGTGAAAATAGGCGACGTGGTTTCCAGGACTTCTTTCGAGCCGGGCGCTTCCGTGGAAGTCAAAGAGAGGATGGAGCCGAAGAAAGCTCCGCCCGGCAAAGATACGAGCAACCTGACGCCTGAGCAGAGTTTCGCCAAGAACCTCAGTGCCAACACGAGGACCACGGAGTTCAGGGTTTCCGGGGCAGGGAAGGCGAGTGTCAGCCTCATGGACGTTGCAAATATCCTGACGGCGCTTACGTCTATAGGCGGCGTTACCGGGTCAGGACAATTCTATGTAAATCCATGGCTGGCTACGGACATAGCGCTGGAAACTTACGGCTCGGTGAAATACAGCGGAGACCAGTCGAAGAAGACTGCGACCCAGGTTGTCGCGGTTTTGTGGGATAAAGACCTGATGAATTCGTTTTGCGATATGTACGCATACAAGGAAAACATGACCGACCCGGCCCAGACAGCCAATATGCGGCAGATGATGTACGAGGATAAAGGGCTGGAATATTACCATGTATTCGAAATTAAGGTGGTTAATAACGGCCCGCAGCCCATCCAACTCGCACCTTTCAAGTGGCATGTCTATCTCCTCGACAACAAGGGGAACAAGGTGAAGTGCGAAAAGTACGATGAAACCCTCGACAAGACGCTCAACCCCCGCGCCCAGACTACGGGCAATGTCTATTTCCCGAAACGAGACGCCCAGGGTATCGAGATCCTTGAACCGTCCGACAAAATAACCCTTGAATTCGAAAACATAGGCGGGAGGAACGGGAATATCACCTGGGAATCCGACAGAAAATTATAATTTACTAATAGAACATTAATTCACCGGAGGCATTATGGAGTATCAATTCGCGGACAGAGTTTCAAGACTGAGCACGGCCGGCGGCTTTGCGGTGCTTGAAAGGATCCATAAAATGGAAGCGGAAGGGAAAGAAATAATCCAGATGCAGCTCGGAGAGCCCGACTTCCATACACCGCAAAACATAGTGGATGCAGCCATCAGAGCGCTTAATGCAGGAGAGCATCACTACACCCCGTCGAGGGGCATCCTGCCGTTAAGGAAAGCCATCGCGGAATATGTCAGCGAAACCAGGAAGATCGACGTTCACCCCGACGAGGTTGTCGTTGTACCCGGCGGGAAGCCCATGATCTTCTTCCCTATATCGGTATGCATAGATCACGGCGACCAGGTGTTGTACCCGAACCCGTTATATCCGCCTTATGAATCCAGCATCAATTACGCCGGGGGCGTCCCCGTCCCTGTGCCTCTCCTGGAAGACAGGCATTTTGCTTTCGACGTGGACGAGCTTGAACGGCGGATAACGCCGAAAACCAAAATGCTGGTTATAAATTCTCCCGGCAACCCCACGGGGGGCATGATAGAAGAAGAAGATTATGTCCGCATCGCGGAGATCGTCAGGAAGCATGACCTGCTGGTTCTTTCCGACGAGATTTATTCACGGATGATCTACGATGGAGATCATGTGAGTCTCATATCACAGCCGGGGATGAAAGATCACGTTATCCTGCTTGACGGCTTCTCGAAAACTTATGCCATGACTGGGTGGCGCCTTGGCTACGGCGTCATGCCCAGGCCGGTCGCCGAGGCAGTCAACAAGCTGATGCTGAATGTAAATTCATGCACGGCGACGTTCGTCCAGCATGCCGGTATCGAAGCTTTGAAAGGCCCCCAGGATTCCGTTGACATGATGCTTGAAGAATACAGGCGCAGGAAGGATTTGATAGTCAACGGGCTGAACAGGCTTCCCGGCTTCTCATGCACGATGCCCCTCGGCGCGTTTTATGCCTTCCCCAATGTTTCGAAAGTCGCGATGACCTCAAATGAACTGGCAGAATTCCTGCTAATGGAAGCGGGGGTTTCGTGCCTTTCAGGAACACAATTCGGCGAATACGGCGAAGGCTACCTCCGGTTCTCTTATGCGACTTCCATTGAAAATATCGAAAAGGCGCTGTTTAAAATGGAAAAGGCCCTTAAACAGCTTCCTATAAGAACCTGAATAGGAATTTGAAAGCAAAGAGAGAATTAATACCCTACCTTTATATTCAGGAGGGGTGAAAGTGTCCGGACGTTTTAAACTTTTCAAAGTTACCGCTACAATGACCGTCATGCTTTTATTTGCAGTCCTGTTTCCCCCGCCTGCCGCTCTCAGCAAAGACACCATGACGATATGGTGTAGCCTCGATTCTTCGGAAGCAAGGGTATTGAACGATCTCGTCAGTGAGTATAACAAGAGCAATCCCGGCACGATATTTACCGTAAGGAATTTCGACAACCCCGACATTTTATGGCGCGACCTGATGACGGGCGAAGAGATGCCCAATGTAGCCCTGATCCCGGTGGAATGGCAGTTGGGTCTGATCAGGGCCGGCCGCATCGTTCCTATCCAGACCCAGTTGGAAAAAGTCAGCGGTACGGTGGCGGTAATGGCCAGGATGGATACTTTCAAGCCCCTGATAGAAGCCTGTACCGAGAACGGCGTTTTATGGACATTGCCTCTTTGCGCAAGGCCGTATGCACTTATCGGCGATTCTGACAGGCTCGAAGCTGTGAATATGGATAAGATAGCCTCGTGGGGAGATATGATCAAGTGGGGCAGGAAACTACAGGAGAACGGGGCAAAGAACGTGTTTTATCTCCCCGTCAACGGCTCTCCGGAAGATATGGGCCTCCTGTTCGAAATCATGTTGTGGCACGGGGGAGGCGACCTCTATGATCCTTCAACCCGCCAGGTTTTGTTCGACAGCCCGAAAGGCGTTAAGACGCTGGCGTTTCTCCAGGACCTCGTTTTTAAGTATGGCATTGCAAATTCCGGGAGCGCATCTCCTGAAAAAAGCGTTTTTTATACAGGCACTATAAAAGATATGCTCCAGCTCGAATCGGAGGGGAAGCGGGTGAGAATAGTCAGGTTCCCTGTCCTTCCCAACTCCGGCGCAACCAGGAACCGGACTCCTTTCGAATGCCTGACGCTCGCCCTTTTTAAAAATAACAACCGCGATGTTGAAAAAGCATATCACATGGCATATTACCTGCGGGAATTCAAATCCAGCCTGAAATGGATCCTCAGAACCCCTTACCTGCCTGCCCATAAACAGGTTACGATGAACCCCGAATTTTTCCAGTACATGTCCGTCCATCCCGGCGTCAAGGACTTTCTTGTCGCTATGGAAATAAGCAGACCCTCATACAACGATCCTGCTTATTTCGAAGTCTTGAAAATCATAGGGGCCGAAGTCCAGAAGGCGCTGAAAAATCCCGGCGCCACTCCCGAATCCGCCCTGCGTGCGGCAAAAGCCAAGTGCGAACCCGTATTACAGAGATTGAGATAGAAGTTGTAGTTATAGGATATTTACAGGTATAGTTTATCTTTGTTATTATATACGAAAGTGTTTGAATTGTTTTTTTGCAGGGTTCGAGACGGGGGCATGATGGAATGAATGAGAAGACTGTCGGGGAATTTGTCCGCAGGCTGAAAGGCATGATGGAAAATCATGATGACAGCAAGTTTGTTTTCTTCCTGGGGTCAGGCTGTTCGGTTTCATCAGGGATTCCCGATGCGGCGGGACTAGTGCGTAGATGGCTTCCCCGGCTTAAAAAGTTTATAACTGGAAATGAAGATAATTGGGAAGAATGGGCTCCTAATTTTTATCCCGGTTATGAAGACAATAAAGCATCCTGGTTTTATGCCAGAGTTATCGAGGATTTATTCCCTCTGCCGGAAGAAAGACAAAAAGAAATAGAACGTTTAATCGAAGGGAAAGATCCCGGTTACGGCTATTGTGTACTGGCCAAACTCATGTCTCATGAAAAATACAGGAGGCATTGTAATTGTGTATTGACTGTTAATTTCGATGACCTTGCTGCGGATGCTCTTTATCTTTATACAAGCAAGAAACCTCTCGTTATCCCTCACGACTCGCTTATCGGTTTTGTGAAAATAACTGGGACTAGGCCTGTGATAATAAAGCTTCATGGAGATGCAAGGCTTGATCCCAGAAATACTGATGCTGAGACAAATTCTCTCGCAGACAATGTAAAAGATAAGTTGAAAAAATTATTGCCGGAAGCAGGCCTGGTTTTTATAGGGTACGGGGGCAATGATGAAAGTATAGCGGAAATATTGGAAGATCTACCTTCAAACTCTTTAGAATGGGGTATTTACTGGGTTGGAGATAGTATCCCTGAAAGTAGAATTGGGAGATGGCTTGAAGAAAGAGAAGCCTTTCATGTTAAGCATTTTGATTTTGATCAATTGATGGCATACATTCAGGATTTATTTGATCTTGAAAATCCTGACGAGAAAAGATTTGAAAAACTTATTGACAATTATAAAAAGACATTTAATAAGTTGATGCAGCGAATTAAAGAAAGACCTGAAGAGGAATTAACAGAAGAGAAGAAACAGGTTATTGAAAGAGTGGACAGCAAATTTGAAGCATGGAAAATCATGTCTGAAGCACAAAAATACGAAAAAAACGATCCTGAAAAAGCAAATGGAATTTATGAGGAAGGAATTAAGAAACTACCTGATAATGCATATTTATTTAATGATTACGGATTTTTTCTCGAATACTTTTTAAAAGAATACAATAAGGCTGAAACATCCTATAAGAGATGTATTGAAATAGAACCAGACAATGCCTTATATAATGCAAGATATGCTGAGTTCTTAAGCAAAATTCGCGAAGATTATGAGAAAGCGGAAGGATATTATAAAAAGGCTTTAGAAATAGAACCAGATAATACCTTTTGTATTACAAGATATGCTGAGTTCTTAAGTAAAGTCCGTAAAGACTATGATAAGGCGGAATCACATTTTAAAAGGGCTTTAGAAATAGAACCAGACAATGCCTTATATAATGCACTATATGCTGAGTTTTTAAGTGAAGTCCGTAAAGACTATGATAAGGCGGAATCACATTTTAAAAGGGCTTTAGAAATAGAACCGGACCGTGTCTATTTCAAATTGAGATATGATCAATTCTTAAGTAAAGTCAGTAAAGGCTACATCTGAAGAAACCGATATAAGCGAGCTTGAAAACTTTGATGCCTGGAAAAATTTATCCTGAGAAATACCGACGGGTTTAATCTCTCGCAGTGAAATCCGCCTGCTCACCTGTTCAATAGATATATCGCAAGGTTAAGAGCCGTTGCGAAGCTGACCCATAAAATATACGGGGTCATAGATATGATGCGGATTTCGATACCCTGTAAAATAAAATGCCGGGATCGTGTCCCGGCTATGTTAAAGGGACTGCCGCATTTATCATGCAAGAGTCCCTTAAGATCCTGGTAGGCGGTACAGGACTCGAACCTGTGACCCTCTGATTAAAAGTCAGATGCTCTGCCAACTGAGCTAACCGCCCGTCATATTTAAAGCGGATACCCGCTCTGGTCCTGGGGTGAGTGAAGGGATTTGAACCCTCGACCCCTGGTTCCACAGACCAGTGCTCTAACCGCTGAGCTACACTCACCGCATTAAATAGAGCCCGGCTGTCCTGGCGCGCCCAAAGGGACTCGAACCCCTGACCCGCTGCTTAGAAGGCAGCTGCTCTATCCAACTGAGCTATGGGCGCGTGATCCGACAGCCCGTTCAATCTGGTCGGGGCGAGAGGACTTGAACCTCCGACCCCCTGCTCCCAAAGCAGATGCGCTACCAGACTGCGCTACGCCCCGACATAAGCCTTTGGATTCCAGATTATATCTTTAATCCAGCATGCTGTCAAGCAGAATCCCTGCCGGGCATGAGCAATTATAACATACTGATCCTTCATTATCAACTTCTTTTTTTGCATTGTTTTTATGCGTCGGATTCCCCGCGCCCGCTCGTCATTCCCGCGGAGGCGGCTGTCCATTTTTTGATCAGTGTGCCGGATTACTGCTGAAAATTTGTATTACAAATCGGAACAAGAGGCAACTCGACAACCCCCTTTATTTCCCCGCGGCAAGGGGGACTTCACCGGCAGGAAGAAGCCCCGAATGATATAATAAACCAGTAATCAGAATGTTGTACTTATTCCTGAACATGTTTGAAAGGGGGATGGGAACATGACGGAAATGAATATGGAAGCCAGATTCAAGGAACTGGAAGCAAAACATGAAGCCTTCAAAAAGAAGGTGAAATACGGGGGATTGCTGTTATTGATTATGTTTGCCGGTCTTATATTGATGGGGGCTGTAAATCAATCGGGACAGACCCTTTCAATAAGTAAAATCATAGTGCCGTCGGACGGCTTATTATTCGTTGCCCCTGACGGGAAAGTAATTGGGGAGATGAGTACAACTGTATTCGGCGGACGTCTTAACATTTTCAACAATCTGGGTAAGCCCGTTGGTAAAGTGTATGCAACAGAAGACGGCGGTAGCCTTGGTATCTCCAACAATCAAGGGAGACCCGCTGGGGAAATGAGCGCAGATGAAGACGGCGGAGACCTTGTCATTTACAACAATCAGGAGAAGCAAGTTGGGATAATGGGCGCAGGTAATAAGGGCGGTTGGCTTAGCATCTCCAGCAATAATGGGAAGCTCCTTGGGATAATGTGTGCACATGAAGACGGCGGCGGCCTTACCATTGCCAACAATCAGGAGAAGGTTGTTGGGGCAATGAGCGCAGAAAAAGACGGTGGACGCCTTGACATCTCCAACAATCAAGGGAAATTCGTTGGGGTAATAGCGGCAGATGAAAACGGTGGACGTCTTGACCTCTACAACAAGCAGGGGGGGCCAATCTGGAAAGCCCCATAAATATCATTGCTTCTGGGATTTTGCTCCGATCATCACCTTTATCTTCTTTCCCAACTTTTCGGCTTTCTTAATCATCGAAGAATTCAGGCGGGGCTCTTTCATCCCTGTCCTGACAATCTGCCCTGCGGTCTTGAAGCCGCCCATCCACGGTATTGCCTTCATTGCCCTCAATCCCCCGGTGCTTATGGAAAACAGAAGATCAATCGGAAATGGTGTATCACACGAGACAACGAAAGCCGCCGGCTTGCCCTTGTGAAGAGCGGTGGGGAACCCCTCCATCGATGTTTCTCTGAAGAATGCCGGTATAGTCCTCTCAAAAACATTCTTCAATGCAGCCGATATGTTCGCGCAGAAAACCGGCGAGCCGACTATCAGGGCATCGCATTCGCGGATTTTTTCGCTTACTACATGACCGTCGTCCTCAGGCTGGATACAACTGTAGTCATTTCCCATTCTGCATTTCATACAGGCGAGACAGTGCTTAATATTCAGGTCATATACATCCACCCAGTCGATATCTTCCTTGTTGCCCGCGTTTTCGGCAATCGTCTTCAGCAATGTCGCCACCGACGCGTTTTTGCGGGGTCCCCCGTTCAAGACTAAAATCTTCATTGCAATCCCCCCAATTTCTTATATTTCTTTGCCTTGATTTATCATAGTATAATTGAGATACCGTTGTAAAGAAAAGGTTATTTTTTTTATTGACGGAGGCCATATTATTTATCAAAAACAAGGGAAGCTTCTCTGGAGCGCCCCAGAAGTATTATTGCCTCTTTCGCCCCATCATCCCCGCCTCCTCGTCATTCCCTGAAACCCGCATCGTATAACAATCCATCATCAGATCATCAAAAGCCTTTACAACGAAACTCATAATTGTTATAATCTTGCAGGAGTTAAGGCAAGCGCCATTAGCTCAGTCGGTAGAGCAGCTGACTCTTAATCAGCGGGTCGGGGGTTCGAGTCCCTCATGGCGTACCAGTAAATAACAGGGAGGACCTGTATAGAGATATAAGCAGGGCGAGTGGCGGAACTGGCAGACGCGCAAGACTTAGGATCTTGTGAGGCAACTCGTGGGGGTTCAAGTCCCTTCTCGCCCACCAGAAAAACAGGAGTTTTTCAATAACGGTAGAATAACCGGGTATGGAAAAAATGGTGCGGAAGTAGCTCAGCGGTAGAGCGTCGCCTTGCCAAGGCGAATGTCGAGGGTTCAAATCCCTTCTTCCGCTCCAATCAATTTCTAAGGGAGAATTCTCTTGCGGGTCATGCCCGGAGAGGAACAAGC
Organism: Chloroflexota bacterium; assembly: GCA_023475345.1. Taxonomy (GTDB): domain Bacteria; phylum Vulcanimicrobiota; class JAMCWD01; order JAMCWD01; family JAMCWD01; genus JAMCWD01. The sequence continues at coordinate 16,700 of JAMCWD010000060.1, forward strand.
CTCCCTTTACATGTCTAAAATCACCTTCAGGGGGAAGTAATGAAAGTAACCAAAACAAAGGATTCACCGACACGCATCACTCTGGAAATCGAAATCGAGCAGGAAAAAGTAGATTCGGAATTCGAGAAGCTTTTCAACCAGGCCCGCAGGCAGCTTGTCCTCCACGGTTTCAGGAAGGGCAAAGTCCCTCCGAAGCTTGCCGCAAGGCATATCAAGGACGAACTCCTCGCCTCCGATGTCCTGGAGCATATCGTACCCCCGGTATATACCGAGGCTCTCGAACAGGAAGGCATAATACCCGTTTCGGAGCCGGAGCTTGATTTCAAGCCGCCGGAAAGAGGGATGCCTTTCGTATTCAAAGCTTCGCTGGAAGTGAAGCCGGAGATCGAGCTTGCAGATTACAAAGGCGTTGAAGTCGTGATCCCGAAAATCGAAGTTAAAGAGGAAAATGTCGAAGAAGTCCTCAAGTCGATGCAGAAAGCCGCTACAAAGATGGTGCCGGTGGAAGACGAATCTTACCTTCTTGCGGAAGGCGACCGTGCAATCATAGATTTTGAAAGCAGCGAAAACGGGAAGCCTGTTGACAGGGGGTCCGGCAAGGATTTCCTGCTCGAGATGGACCCCGAGAAATTCGTCCCCGGGTTTTCGGATAACCTTGTAGGGATGAAAAAGGGTGATGACAAAGAATTTTCAATAACCTTCCCCGAAGATTATCCTTCCGACCTTAAAGGCCGCACCCTGGATTTCAAAGTGCTGCTAAAAGAGGTCCGGAAGATGGAAATGCCGGAATTGAATGACAGTCTTGCAAAGGAAGTATCGAAGAAAGAAACCCTGGAAGAGCTTAAGGAAGATATCCGCAAAGACCTCCAGGCCAACCTCGATGAGCAGGAACAGGGGGCTGTGCAGGACAGGGTCATAGAAAAGCTTCTTCCCGGCGTCGATGCGGAGCTTTCCGAGGCTTTCATCAACTACGAAACCAATTATATCCTGAATGACATAAACAAGCAGCTTAAATGGCAGGGAGCAAGCCTGGAGTCGTTCCTGGCTTCAAAGAAGCAGTCTATCGAGAATCTCAAAACCGAGCTGCGTCCCCAGGCCGAGCGCCTTGCAAAAATCGAATTGATAATAGATGCCGTCGCGCGGCTTGAAAGTATCGCCGTAACCGACGAAGACATCAATAAAGACATACAGGATTTCGCGGATCAAACCGACCAGGATCCCGCCAGGATCAAGAAGACTATGGAGGACGAAGGCACTATCCCCGCCCTGAAATATAACCTGCTGAAAAGGAAAGTTTTAAAGTTCCTCGCAGAAAACGCAAAAGTTGACAGGGTGATAAAAGCAGAAGAGGAAAAAGAAAAAGCCGAAGAAAAAATCGAAGAGCCTGTTAGTGAATAAATGATCCGTTAAGGCCCGGTTGTCGATAAGATACTGCTGAATAGCTTCTTCATGTGAATGAGGAAGAGGATTGAAACAGGAGGTTAGTCGTGAGAGAAGACAGGACAATCCGGATGCAGACGCTGGTACCGATGGTGGTGGAGCAGACGCCCAGAGGCGAGCGGGCTTATGATATTTATTCCCGCCTTTTGAAAAACCGGATCATATTCGTAGGCGAAGGCATAGATGATACAGTAGCAAACCTGGTGATCGCCCAGCTTCTATACCTGGAGCAGGAAGACCCCGATAAGGACATCGATGTTTACATCAACAGCCCCGGCGGCTCCGTAACCTCAGGACTGGCCATATACGATACCATGCAGCTTGTCAAGCCCGATGTTTCCACCATCTGCATGGGACTGGCGGCTTCCGCAGCGGCCCTCCTCCTTGCAGGCGGGGCAAAAGAAAAACGTTTCGCTCTCCCCTACTCCCGCATACTTATCCACCAGCCCTGGGTCAAAGGAGTCGGCGGCCAAGCGGTCGATATCGACATCCATGCCAAAGAAATCATGCAGAACCGCAAAACGCTCAACGAAATCCTGTCCAAGCATACCGGGCAGCCCCTGGAAGCCATAGAACGCGATACCGACAGGGACCACTTCATGTCCGCACAGGAAGCCCTGGATTACGGCCTAATAGATAAGATCATATCCAAGAAAGAGCGTTAAAACACTGGAAATAAATCTAACGGCAGGCTAAAATAAGGTTGTATAATTAAGAGGGAGAGGTGAGCCTCAAGTTTTATGTTTGGTTTTCGTGATGACAGAGGGCTATTAAAATGTTCTTTCTGCGGCAAATCCCAGGAGCAGGTCAAAAAGCTCATAGCAGGCCCCGGTGTTTATATCTGCGATGAGTGTATCGAACTCTGTAACGAGATTATCGAAGAGGAGCTGACCCAGCAGCCGGAAGACCCGCGCAAGCTGAAAAATCTCCCCAAGCCCAAAGAAATAAACGAGATCCTCGACCAGTATGTCATCGGTCAGGACAGGGCGAAAAAGATCCTTTCCGTTGCTGTATATAACCATTACAAGCGGGTGTACAGCAAGAAAAAGAAGGATGATGTAGAGCTTCAGAAAAGCAACATCCTCATGGTGGGGCCTACGGGCTGCGGCAAGACTTATCTCGCCCAGACGCTTGCCAGGACTCTCAATGTGCCCCTGGCTCTCGCCGATGCCACTTCCCTGACAGAGGCGGGCTATGTAGGCGAGGATGTCGAGAATATACTTCTCAAATTGATCCAGGCCGCAGATTATGACGTAAAAAGGGCCGAGCAGGGCATAGTATATATTGACGAGGTCGATAAGATCACGCGCAAGGCCGAAAACCCCTCCATTACCCGCGATGTATCGGGAGAAGGGGTCCAGCAGGCTCTCCTTAAAATCCTCGAAGGGACGGTCGCAAACGTGCCGCCACAGGGCGGGCGGAAACACCCCCACCAGGAATTTATCCAGCTCAATACCAGCAACGTGCTTTTTATATGCGGCGGCGCATTCGAGGGACTGGACAAGATAATCGAAACTAGGGTAAAAGACCAGTCCATCGGGTTCCGCGCCAATATCAAGAAGAAGGAAGAAAAGAAGCTGGCCGACCTGTACAACATAATGATGCCGGAGGATCTTTTGAAGTACGGCCTGATCCCGGAGTTCGTCGGGAGGCTTCCCATAGCGGTGGGTCTGGATCAACTCGACGAGGAGCACTTGAGAAAGATACTTGTCGAGCCTCGCAACGCCCTTGCCAAGCAATACCGCAGGATCCTGGCCATGGACGGGGTGGATCTTGTGATAACCGAGGAAGCCGTCGCCGCAGTGGCCGAAGAGGCCAAAGTCCGCAAAACGGGCGCCAGAGCGCTCCGGAGCATACTGGAAGAAATCATGCTTGATATAATGTACGAGATACCATCGCTGGAAAACGTACGCCAGTGCGTCATAACGCCTGACGTGGTCAAGAAAATCGAGCCGCCGATCCTGATCTTCGGAGAAGCCGAAGCAAAGAGGAAGGAGGCCAGTTGACCGGAGTAAATCCCGGCTGAATCAAACCCGATGCGCCACTTTGACAGAGAATGGAGAAGGGAAAAAAATTTTTATGTTCTTCGCCTTTTTCTTTTCTTCCTGATCCTTCTCATAGGTTACCTGCTGGCGTCTTCCGGTTCCAATGGGCCGGGAAGCAAGAACGTATTGATTTACCTCGCGGTGGCCGCGGCTGTTTACCTTGGGGCTTTTTATTTCCTGATAGGCAGGGTTTCGCCCCAGACATACCGGTACTCTTCAATAATCATAGATTTTATTTTGATAACCGGTCTCGTAATTTCAACCGGGCAGTATTCGAGCCATTTCTTTTACTTTTATTTTTTCATAGTCGCTGAAGCGGGGATAGACCAGCCTTATGGCATAGCTGTCGGCTCCGCTGTTGTAGTCGGTCTGCTCACGATGATTTTTGCGATTACAGGTTCGAAGGGCGGCCCTTTCCCGGTGGAATCGATCATAATAAGGGAAACATTGATATTTGCGATAGGGTTCCTTGTAGGGAGGCCGCCGGAAACAGTCCATATCGACAAATCCAAAAAGTCGGTTGACAAAGACCGCCTGCTCGAGGAGCAGTATGACAGGTCGCGCAAGCTGGTCCGGGAGATGGAGGTGCAGAACCGGCAGATGCAGGAGCAGACCCGGAAGCTCGAAGGTTTGATCCAGATTTCCCGCGTTATGGCCACCACGCGCAATCCCCAGTCGCTCCTGGAGTTTATTACCAAGCAGGCAAGGGATGACATGAACTCTCAGATAAGCTTCCTGATGCTTGTCTTCGATGATAAATTACACCTGATCTCCAGCCAGGGGATATCCGAGCCGAGCAAGAAAATTTTCGAATGCCGCGTCGGCGAGGGGCTTTTTGGCGATGTTGCCGATTCCGGGCGGCCTGTCAGGCTGTCCGAGAAAGACGCCGACCGCGACCCCAGGTTCCACTCCCTCTCCGGTTCGTTTGAGAAGATCAGGAATATTTTATGCGTGCCCCTCCAGACAAAGATGGACAGGAGGCCGCTCGGGGTGCTGGGAGTTTCAAACCTCCTCGTCGGGGAAGAATTCGCAGTCGAGCAGGAAGATTTCCTGACGCTGCTTGCAACAGATGCCGCCATTGCTTATAAGAACGCAGTCTTATACGACGAGTTGGAGCGCTCGTACCTGGAGATCATAAAAGCCCTTTCCCAGGCTGTGGAAGCCAAGGATCCTTATACCAGCGGCCATGTTGACAGGGTACGCTGGCTGTCGGTACGTCTGGGCAAGTATTTGGGCATAAAAGGCAACGAGCTTGAAATCATTGCAAAGGCCGCAATTTTGCATGATGTAGGCAAGATATCCACCCCGGAGCATATCCTCTTGAAGCCGGGCAGACTCACCGACGAAGAGCGCGAGATCATGAACGACCATGCCTCTTCAAGCTTCAGGATACTTAAAGACATATCTTCCCTCGATAAGGAAGTTCTAGACATGGTGCTCCACCACCATGAAAGGTATGACGGGAAAGGCTATCCCGACGGCCTTAAAGGCGATGAAATCCCCATGGGCGCCCAGATAATAGCGGTTGCGGATACTTTCGACGCCATGACTTCCGACCGCCCCTACAGGAAGGGCTTCGAACCCGAAGAGGCCATTTCAAGGCTCCAGGACAGCGGCGGCACCCAGTTCAACTCCCGCATCATACACAGCTTCTTCGAGCTGTTCGATAAAGAATTGAAATACATCTGGAAAAAGGAATAACCAAAGATAAGAATAATTAATATTACTCTGACGCGGCATGCCTTGCTCTTTCAAAGAAGGGCCGTAACGGCCTTTTTTAATGTCTGCACGGCCTGTCCTGAAAGATAAATACCGCCTGGAAGGAAAGTTTGGATCGATGAAACATATCAAGCATGAACTGGACAAGACTTATGACCCTAAAAACGTGGAGGATAGAATCTACAACGGCTGGGAGGAAGACAACCTTTTCCGTGCCGATGTTGAAGCTCCCGGCGAAACTTACGTAATTTCCATCCCGCCGCCCAATATAACGGGCAGTCTCCACATGGGACATGCTCTTGACAACACCATACAGGACCTGCTGATAAGATACCACAGGATGAAAGGGTTTGTAGCGTTATGGGTTCCCGGTACTGACCACGCGGGCATCGCAACACAGGCCGTCGTCGAGAAAGAATTAAAAAAAGAAGGCAGGACAAGGTTCGACCTGGGGCGAGAGGCCTTCATAAAGCGCGTCTGGGAATGGCAGGAAGAATACGGCAGCACGATCATCCATCAATTGAAAAGGATGGGCTGTTCGTGCGACTGGTCACGGATAAGGTTCACGCTTGACGAAGGCTATTACCGGGCCGTGCGCGAGGCTTTCGTGAGCTTTTACGAAAAGGGACTGATCCACCAGGGCAGGAGAATAATCAACTGGTGCCCTCACTGCCTCACCGCCCTTTCCGACCTGGAAGTGGAACATTTCGATGTGCCGGGACACCTGTATTATGTCCGCTATCCTTTCGAAGATAAAAGCGGCTATGTCGTCATAGCCACCACCCGCCCCGAGACGATACTCGCCGATGTAGCGGTCGCCGTTAATCCCGACGACGACAGGTATAAAGACAAGGTCGGCAAAAAACTTGTGCTCCCGATGGTCGGCAGGATAATACCGCTTATCGCGGATCCTTATGTAGAGCCGGGGTTCGGTACCGGCGCACTGAAGATAACGCCGGGCCATGACCCGAATGATTTCGAAGTGGGCCAGAGACATAACCTCGAATCCATCATCGTGCTCGACGAGCACGGCAGGATGAACGAGGAATCAGGCGAGCGCTATAAAGGCATGACAAGGGAAGAATGCCGCAAGGCCATAGTGGAAGACCTTGAAAAAGAAGGCCTGCTTGAAAAAATCGAAGAATACAACCATGCTGTCGGACACTGCTACAGGTGCCTTAAAGCCATCGAGCCTTATCTTTCATGGCAGTGGTTTTTAAAGATGGATGAACTGGCAAAGCCTGCCATAGAAGTTGTAAACGACGGCAGGGTGAAGTTCATCCCCGAAAGGTTCAACCGCATTTACCTCAACTGGATGGAAAACATCAGGGAATGGTGCCTTTCGAGGCAGTTGTGGTGGGGACACCGCATCCCCGTATGGACATGCGGGAAATGCGGTTATAAAAACGCTTTCAGGGAAGACCCCGGAAGCTGCCCGGAATGTGGCGAAAAAGAACAGTGGTTTCAGGATGAGGATGTACTGGATACGTGGTTCTCATCGGGGTTGTGGCCTTTCGCAACGCTCGGCTGGCCGGAAAGGACGGCCGACCTCCAGAGGTTCTACCCGACTAATGTCCTTGTTACCGCCCGCGATATAATATTCCTCTGGGTCGCCAGGATGATCATGGACGGCCTGAAGTTCATGGGCGGCATACCTTTCAGCGATGTGTTCATCCACCCGACGATCCTTGCAAAGACCGGCCAGAGAATGAGCAAATCGCTGGGCACCGGCGTTGATCCCCTTGAACTCTTTGAAAAATACGGGACGGACGCCACCCGCTTCGGCCTGGTAATCCAGACGGAGCAGGGGCAGGATCTCAAGTATTCCGAGGACAGGATTGAGATGAGCCGCAACTTCATGAACAAGATCTGGAACGCGGCCAGGTACACCCTTTCGTTCCTCAAAGAAGACGAAGACGCACTCCCCTGGGATGAGCTTCTTCTGAGGACGGAGGATCGCTGGATAATTTCAAAAACACAGAGGCTCATAGAAACCGTAACGATGAACATCGACAATTACGAGTTATGGCAGGCATCGAAAGCTTTATACGAATTTTTCTGGGACGAGTTCTGCGACTGGTATATCGAGCTTTCAAAGCCCGTGCTTTATGCCGATGACAAGGAAGAAGAAAAACGCGCCATAAGGCAGGTCCTCAACCATGTCCTTTCAACTTTTCTCCCGCTTGCCCATCCCTTTATACCCTTCATTACCGAGGAGTTGTGGGGGGCGCTTCCCGGCGAAAGAAAGCCGCTCATGGTATCCGAATGGCCGAAGACCGACCCGTATCTCATATACCCGGAAGACGAGGAACTGATGGATTTCAGAATGTCCCTCGTCCGTGTCATAAGGAATATGAAGGCCGAGTTGAACATATCTTCTGCCGAAGTGGAAATTTTATACGAAGCGCCGGACGAACTTGAACACGCCGTCGAAGGCGCAAAAGAGATGGCCGCATTCCTTGCAAAGGTCAGGGAGATGAAACCTGTCGGCGAGTTTAACCGCCCGAAATCGGCTCTTTCCGCGATGGTGGGAGACGCCGTCATTTATCTTCCTATCGATGAAGAACAGCTCCAGAAGGAGATCGAAAGGCTCGGCAAGGAGATCGAAAAAGCTGCGGGCGAGATTGAGAGAGTTAATAAGAAGCTTGAAAATAAACAGTTTGTCGAGAAGGCCCCGGAGCAGATAGTTGAAACCGAGCGGGAAAAAGCCCTTGCCATAGGCGAGAGGCTCCATGCCATGAAAGACCGGCTTACGATGCTGGAGGGCATGAAATAGAGATAAAGAGAGGCGGCCTCCAACCTTTAATGAGTAAATTTCTCGTTGGCTATTGACATTTATCTATAAAAAATAATATATTATCAATATAACGAGAAAATTTCTCCTGGAGGCGTTACTGTGCTAATTAGCTTTACCCTTGAAAACTGGAAATCATTTCGTAATGAAGTAACATTCTCCATGATCGCCGGTAGAGAAAAGCAGCATAACGACAGGGTGCCTGAAATAAAAAAATATAAGATGCGGGTCCTCCCCATCTCTGCTGTTTACGGGGGGAATGCGTCGGGAAAATCAAACTTATTCAAGGCTCTTGAATTCTCAAAAAAAATCATTGTTAATGGATTGAAACTTGAAAGACCGATTCCTGTTGATCCTTTTCGCCTTGATCCTTCCTGTAAAAAAAAGCCGAGTAATTTTTCTTTTATGATCCTGATAAAAGATAATTTATATGAATTCAGTTTTTCAGTAACCCGTAAAAGCGTTTTGAAAGAGAAGCTTGTTCAGATCAAGAGCAGTAATGAATATAAATTGTATGAACGCGCAGGAAACAAAATCAGTTTTGGAAAACCGTTTGATAATGACGATCGGCTTAAATTTGTATTTGAAGGAACCCGAGACAATCAACTTTTTCTCAATAATTCGGTTACACAAAAAGTTGATTCTTTCAAACCGGTGTATGACTGGTTTAAAAATTCACTGGTGTTGATTTCGCCGGAATCAGAATATATGGGGCTTAGAAATTATATTCAAAAAGATCATCCTTCAAACAAAAAAATGATTGATACCCTCTCGTCATTGGATACAGGTATTCATGGTTTAGAAGAGAAACCTGTGCGTATTGATAGCGTACCTGCCTTAAAAGATTTTCCAATAAAAATCATTGAAGAAAATACTGAAGAAGATATTGGTTTAGTTTTATCATTCTCTGGTGACCGATATTTGTTTACTCTTGAAGGTGACAAGATAATAGTTAAAAAACTTTTTACCTCTCACCGTAATATTGAGGGCAAAAACATAAGTTTTGAAATGTCTGATGAATCCGACGGTACAATTAGAACAATTGATCTTATTCCTGCTTTTATAAGCTTATCTGAGCCATGTTCTAATTTTGTATTCTTCATTGATGAGATTAATCGGAGTTTACACACATTACTGATTCGTCAATTACTGGAAAGTTACCTGGAAAGCTGTTCGAAAGACAGCCGTTCCCAACTGATATTTACAACTCATGATGTTTTATTGATGGATCAGGATCTTATGAGACGTGACGAAATGTGGGTAACGGAGCATGACCGCGAAGGTTCATCAACACTTTATTCATTTAATGAATTCAAGGAAATTCGATATGACAAGGACATAAGAAAAAGTTACCTGCAAGGGCGGCTGGGAGGGGTGCCGCGGATCCTTCTTAAGGGCGCTCTTTCCGATTATACGTCTAAAAATTCGGGACAGAAAGGATAAAGTATGTCCCCCAAAAAGCATTGGAGACCTCCTACCCGTCCAGAAGGCACGCGCCGATATAAAAGATTATGGTAATTGCCTAGAATTTGATCCCATGATAAGGTGGTGTCATGGAGATCGAAGCTTATGAGGACTTGATTCGTAACGAGTCGGTGGCTCGAAAATACTTGTTGGGATTTTGCTGGAAAAACCAACAA
>JAMCWD010000051.1 GCA_023475345.1 Chloroflexota bacterium
CACAAATTCCTGCCTTTGTAGCAACACATTCATCACCTTCAAGGGCATGGAAAATCACCTCCATGCCGTTAATTTACCGAAAAGTGTAAACCATGTGTCGGACAAATGTGTAAACCATGTGTCGGGCTGTACAAGGGGATTAAGGGGTGGGTTTCGTAACGTAAAACTATGTTTATAATTTACCCACCCCGCCCTTCGGGCACCCCAGGGAGGGGAATTTCTTTCTGCGGACTTTCAGGCAACCTCCAGGAAGGGAATTATTGTGGCATACCTCCCAGGATAAAGCCGCTGCTTTCCTTGAATCTATCAGGATCAGAAGCCGTACCCTGAAATCATCGGAGAATTTTTTGCCCCTTCGATCCCTTTAACCGCAACGACGGTAAGCTCTGGATAATCCGAATCGAGAGGCACCCCGCCGTGCTCTACGAACGAGCAGTCTTTCTCGACTTCTTTCAGGATCTTCTTCCCTTTGAAAGATTTGCCGAAAGATAGATATACCGGCAAAAATGCTGCGGAAAACAGCATCATTATAATAACCGTAAGGATGATGAAAATATTCGCACCCGCTTTATTGGCGGCAAGTACGACTATCAAGCCCGCCATGCAAAACAAGTAATCTCCGAGCATAACAACCAGCAGTTTCTTTTTCATTGATTCCTGGGAAAGCGCCATGCCGCAGCTTTCCATCTCTTTTCTCACGCTGGAATAATATGCGTAAAATTCCCTGTATTTAGCAGGGTCGTTGACAATATCGCCCTGAAGCTGGTTGTAGCTTCGTCCGGCGAAAGACCCCGCCGCTTTCAGGATCTCTTCTTCATAATCCGCCAGGCCGCCGGGAGATTCTTCCGCGCTTTTTATATCGCCTTTTTCAACTGTAACGAGTCCCTTTTTGACAAGCGAAAAAATGACCAGCCCGGCAAGCCTTCCCGCGCCGCCTCCGATACTTGCCAGCCCGGGAGGGTTGTTTTTTATATCGTTGTACTGATAGCTTTTTTCGGGCGACTCCATCTTTTTCAAGATATAGTAAACTACCGCTACGATAATCACGCCGAGTAAGACGAAAGCTGAAAACAAGATCCTGACTTCTTCAATGCCGGGCGACATGAAATTTAAATTCAAGAAGTCCCTCCTCCCTTAACAGAACCTGTCCATTCCGCGCTCGTACAACACCTTCACGGCACGGCGGACCTCCTGCACCTGCTCCTTGTTGCAGATCAAGATCCCGTCAGGTGTAGTTATGACAACAACGTCCTCCATCCCCATCACCACGACCGCCATCTTCTCCGCAGTGGCGTGATTATTGACAATACAACCGCGGCAATCCAGGAGCACCGGGCCACCGATGGCGACATTGCCGTCTTTGTCGCGGGAATGAGTCCGCTCCAGCGCGTCCCATGTCCCCACGTCATCCCACGGAAACGATGCGGGAGTAACAAAAACATTGTCGGCTTTCTCCATGAGGCCGTAATCTATGGAAATGGATTCCAGTCCGTTGAAGGTATCCGCCATGAGTTCGCCGTCATTATCCCTGACGGCTTTTTCCATAACTTTGAAAGATTCAAAAAGCGGCGTCATATAACGCTTCAGGCCGTCTTTGAAAGTTTTCAGGCTCCAGAAAAACATGCCGCTGTTCCAGAGAAATCTTCCCGAATCGACATATTCCTGGGCTGTCTGACGGTTGGGTTTCTCCCTGAACCTGTGAACTTTAAAAACGCCCGGCGCGGCCTCCTCGCCTGCTTCTATATAGCCGTACCCGGTCTCCGGCCTTGCAGGCTTTATGCCGATGGTAACGAGGGCCGGGTTTTCCTCGGCATAAGCAAGCGCCCTATCGACCGTTTCGCGGAATGTTTCAGGCTCCCCGATTATATGGTCGGCGGTCAGGACGGCTATAGACACGTCATCTTCCGGGAACCTCGATCCGGCATAAGCCGCGCCCAGGGCAAGGCACGCGGCGGTATTGCGCTTCAAAGGCTCCAGGATGATGTTTTCCTCCGGCAGAATTCCTTCCATCGCCTCCGATACGGAATATTTCAGAAGCTCCCCGGTTATTATGAAAATCCTTTCGGGAGGAATAAGGGAGGAGATCCTTTCGATAGCGTCCTCAAGCATGGTCTGCTCGGAATCGGTCATGCACAAAAGCTGCTTGGGCTTGCAGGAGCGGCTTATGGGCCAGAAACGCTCTCCCGACCCGCCTGCCATTATGAATACGAGTCTTGTCAAAATCAAGTCCTTTCCTGCCCGGCGATTCAAGGCATCCGATATCATGTGTCCCGGCAGGCATATCCGTAAAAATATAACGCCGGAACCCTGTAAAGTTTTCTTTCAGGCATGTTAACCTTCCTTCCGGCGGCTGAAAACAAAATCATATTCATAAAGCTTTCTTAGTTGAAATACAACCTTTTTCCGGCTGTTAACCCCTTCCATGATATGGTATAATAATGACTTGTAATAATGTGATATAATAAGGCTCGGAAAATTATGGGTATTGAAGATGTAATAACAAAAATCAAAGAATTCGATACCACGGTTGATTTTGATCTCCTCCGTGATTCTTTTGAATTTGCAAGAGAAATACATGACGGAGTTTACCGCGATGACGGAAGCCCGTATATAACACATCCCCTGGAAGTCGCCAACATCCTCGCCAATTACCGGCTGGATGCCGAAACCCTTGCTGCCGCCCTCCTTCACGATGCCGTTGAAGACGCCGAGAAAGGCAAAGACGGCAGGAAACCTGAAGCGGTGATGAAGGAAGTCAAGGAAAGGTTTGGCGAGGATATAGCAAAGCTTGTTGAAGGCGTTACTAAAATAAACAAGCTTTCCGACAAAAAAAAGGCGGTGCTGCCGGATATTAAAGACGGCGACTATTCAATTTCCTTAACCCAGGCGGAAAACCTCAGGAAGATATTCCTGGCCATGGCCGAGGACATAAGGGTCATTCTGATCAAGCTTGCCGACAGGCTCCATAACCTCAGGACAATGTCCCCGAAATTTTCGGAGGAAAAGAAAAGACGCATCGCCGAAGAGTCTTTGAATATTTATGCCCCTATTGCGTCGATGCTCGGCATCTGGACGTTGAAAAGCGAAATTGAAGATCTGTCTTTCAAAATACTTGAGCCGGAAAAATATGCCGACCTTGTTGACAGGGTTGAACAACGCCAGACCGAGAGTCAGAGCATCATACGGGAAGCCATAGAGACTCTCAAGGAAAGAATCGGCCAGATGGGCATAAGGGCAAAAATCGGTGGCCGGGAAAAGCATATTTTCAGCACTTACATGAAGATGACCAAACGGGGCGTCCCCTTCGAAGAAATATACGACCTTGTCGCTATCAGGGTAATAGTCAACAGCGTCCAGGAATGCTACACCGTCCTCGGCGAGGTCAACAACCTGTGGATCCCGTTCATGGATAGGATAAAAGACTATATAGCGCGCCCCAAGCCGAACAGGTACCGTTCTCTTCACACCTCGGTTCTCGGCCCCCAGAGGGTTCCCCTTGAAATACAGATAAGAACATGGGAGATGCACCAGGTCAACGAGTTCGGGGTGGCCTCTCACTGGGCTTACAAGGAAGGTCTCGACTTCTCCAGACCTATCCAGGACGATTATCCCTGGCTCCAGGACATCCTCGACTGGAAAGAGGAAAGCAAGGACGCCCGCGCTTACATGGAAACTCTCCGCACTAACCTCCTGAGCGACGATGTGATTTACGTATTTACGCCCCAAGGCGACGTTATCAACCTCCCCGCAGGCTCGACGCCCATAGATTTCGCGTATAGAATCCATACCGACGTGGGGAATACGACCGTCGGCTCCAAGGTTAACGCCAAGCTCGTTCCCCTGGATCACAAGCTTGAAAATGCCGATATAGTCGAGATCGTACGATCCAAGCATGCCACGCCAAGCCTGGACTGGCTCCGCATCTGTAAGAGTTCTCATACCAAGAATAAAATAAGAAACTGGTTCAAGAAGAAAAAATACTCTGAGAACCTGGAAAGCGGCAAGAGTATGCTTGAAGCCGAGTTCAAGCGAACCTCGCTTTTGTCCCTGATGGATGATGAAAAGTTATGGGAAAAAGTTATCCGAAAACTGGGTTTCTCCCGCAAAGATGACCTCCTGGCCTCGCTGGGATACGGAGAAACCACAATAACTCAGGTTCTTAACAAGTTCAAGGACGTGCTGCCCAAAAAGCAGGGCGAGGCGCTTATCCCGGCACAGAAGAAAAAAGAGCCTGTAACAAAGACAAAATCCAGTCAGATGATCCAGGCCAAGGACATGAAAGGGATGCTCATATCTTTCGGCCGCTGTTGTAACCCTGTTTACGGAGATGATGTGATAGGCTACATCACACTCGGCAAAGGCCTTACCATCCATAGAAAAGACTGTCCCAACATAGATTACCTGACCCAGAGGGCGGAACGCTTCATGGAAGTTGAATGGTCCTCCGAAACGGTACCCGGCAAAAAGTTCCCGGTCGATCTCAGGATCGAGGCATGGGATAGGGCCGGGCTGGTTTCGGAAATCATGAATATCGTCAATGAAATGGATGTGAATATTTTATCAATAAGCGCGTCCGCCAAAAAAGATACGGCGCTGGTAAAGCTCCGCATACAGGTCAAAGATATTAACGAACTGAAAGAAGTAAGCAATAGAATAAAAAAAGTTAAAAATGTCCTGAACGTTACAAGGGCCACAAAGCTGACCGAGCATAAAGAATAATTATCGGATGCCGTATTTTTCTATTTTACTCATAACGGAATATTTAACTTCTTAAGGAGAACCGGATGAGGGCTGTAATCCAGAGGGTAACCGAAAGCGTTGTAACGGTTGACGGGAAAGTACTGGGACGAATAGACGACGGGCTCCTGATACTTTTAGGCGTAGGGGCGGACGACGAAAAGGCCGACGCCGATTACATGGCCGAGAAAATCGCCAACCTGAGAATATTCAGAGACGAAGAAGGCAAGATGAACCTTTCGCTGATCGATACCGGCGGGAAAGCCCTTATCATATCTCAATTTACAATATACGGCGACTGCAGGAAAGGCAGAAGACCTGGCTTCACCGACGCCGCACCGCCCGATAAAGGCAAATCGTTGTACGAGTATTTTATCGAAAAAATGAAAGATCTGGGGGTAGTAACAGGGCAGGGGGAATTCGGGGCGATGATGAAGGTTTCGCTGGTCAATGACGGACCGGTTACTTTTATCCTTGACAGTAAAAGACTTTTTTGAAGGAATTCATAAAACATCCATAGAATTAATACTAGTTTACTAATCTGGGAAGCCTGGTGAGATGATATTAAAGAAACTTGAAGTAGGGCCTTTACAGGCGAATTGCTACATCATGGGTGATGAAAATACCGGCAATGCCCTGGTGATAGATCCCGGTGGCGACACCGATCTAATCCTTGAAGTCCTGAAGGACGAGGGCCTGAAAGTTTCTAAAATACTCTGTACTCACGGGCATCCTGACCACGTAGGCGGGGCATATTCACTGGCGGAGGCTGCAGGCGCGCCTGTCTGTATTCATGCGGAAGACTCGTCGTTCTATGGCCTCGATGCGGACTGTCTTTTAAGCGACGGGGAGGAAATTGCACAGGATTCCATAGCATTGAAAGTGATCCATACCCCGGGGCATACACCGGGGTCGGTATGCTTTCTATGCGGGAGCCGGCTTTTCACGGGCGATACGCTTTTCGCCGGAAGCGTGGGGCGCACCGATTTCCCCGGGGGAAACACAAGACAGCTTATGGAAAGCCTGGCGAAAAAGATCGCAGGGCTGCCGCCCGGCACGGAAGTATTTCCCGGTCACGGTGAATCCACCAGGCTGGAGTGGGAACTGGAAGGCAATCCCTATCTCCAGGGTATTTCTTGATGGAGGTTTGAAATGCAGAGAGTCGTTATCGCAGATGATGCGAGGTTCATGAGACTTATGTTGAGAGATATACTGGAGAGGAACGGCTTCGAGGTAGTCGGCGAAGCTGAAAACGGTGCCGAAGCTTTGAACCTTTTTAAAGAGCACCGGCCGGATCTTGTAACGCTCGATGTGGTTATGCCCGGATATGACGGCCTGACTGCCCTTAAGGCGATTATCGGGTACGACGGCAATGCACGCGTCGTCATGGTATCTGCAATGGGACAAATGCCTTTCGTAGAAGAAGCCATGTCCAACGGGGCGAAAGGCTATATCGTAAAGCCGTTTTCACCTGCAAAAGTGCTGGAAACTATCCATGAAGTTATGGGCATTAAAGACAGGGGGAGCGAATAACAGTGAAGAAACCCGGGGATAATTTTCTCCTGTTATGCCCGTCAAGAAATAATGAAATAGCCTGGGAGGAACAACAAAAAAAAATAAACCTGAAAAAGCAGAATAAATCTTTACTGGATAAATTTCTTCAAAATTTTTTCCGCGCGCCGAAAACCACCCGCATTACACTTGATGAATACGGGAGCGCGGTATGGAAAATGTGTGACGGCCGGACGAAAATAATGGATATCGGCCGTTCTCTCGAAGAAGAATTCGGCGACGAAATCAAGCCTACCTACCCCAGGCTTGTAGAATTTATCAAGCTTCTCCTGAACCAGGAGCTAATAAAAATACATGACGCCGTTAAGGAGGAAAATTAAATGACAGTTTCTACAGAAAAACTTGAGGCAAGTATCCGCAGGGCTTTGCAAGAATGCCTTGCCTTAAAACCGGGGGAAAAATTGCTTGTAATAGCGGACCCCTTAACCGAAAAAATAGGGCAGGGGTTCTGGCAAATAGGAAAAGAACTCGGCGCCGAATCCATGCTTTTTATGATCCTGCCCAGAAAAAACGACGGGCAGGAGCCTCCTGATGCCGTGGCCGCCGCTTTAAAGCTGACCGATGTTTTCGTTGCCCCCACATCGAGGTCCATCACGCATACAAAGGCCAGGAAAGAAGCAACGAATGCCGGTGTCCGCGGCGCAACGCTCCCTCACATTACGGAAGACATCATCTGCAGGGCGCTGGACGTCGATTATAAAACTATGGAAAAGCTTGTCATGAAATTGTGCGACATACTTAAAAAGGGGAAAAACGTCCATATAACGTCGCCCAGAGGCACCGACATATCATTTTCATTGGAAGGCAGAAGCCCCGACCCCGATACCGGCATCTATACAACGCCAGGTGCATTCGGGAACCTGCCTGCAGGAGAAGCTTATATTGCGCCGCTTGAAGGCACTGCAAACGGCATCTTCGTCGTTGACGGGGCGATGGCGGGCCTGGAAAAACTGGAAGAGCCTATCAGGATCGAAGTGGAAGGCGGCTTTGCGACAAAAATAACAGGCGGCGAAGGCGCAAAAAAGCTTGAAGAGAGCCTCGACAAACACGGCAGGCTCGCCCGCAATATCGCCGAATTCGGCATAGGAACAAATCCCGCCGCAAGAATCATATACAACGCGCTGGAAGATGAAAAAGTTCTCGGCACCATCCACATAGCGCTCGGAAACAACCTCCATTTCGGAGGGACTGTCGATGTACCGTCACACCTTGACGGCATTATCACATCGCCGACGGTAACTATCGACGGGATTGAAATCATGAAAAACGGCAAACATCTTGCATAGAGGATAAAGCAATGAGCACCCGGGCGTTAATATGGATTGGAGTTATTATCCTGGTCGTAGGCCTTATCATCGGCGCAATTTATTATTATTCCCAGGCGGAACTCCCACACCTGTTCGTGAACTCGTGGGGAGAGGTAGGCGCCGGGCCCGGAAATTTCAACGGGCCTACAGATGTAAAGCTCGATAACAAAGGGTTCGTGTACGTCGTTGACAGCCTGAATTGTAGGGTTCAAAAATTCTCCACTGACGGCAGGCTTGTCGTTATCTTCGGAAGCAAGGGCTCGGGAGCCGGAAGTTTTTATTCCCCGGCAAGGCTTGCCTTAACCCCGGAAGGCGACCTGGCTTATATCTCGGATACGAAAAATAATAGGGTGGAGCGTTTCTCTACAATAGGGAAGTTCGAAATGTCCATAGGCTCCACAGGAGGAAAACCGGGCTATTTCAATCTACCTTCCGGCATGCGGGTTGACAGGACAGGGTGCCTCCTGGTCGCAGACTCGGGCAATAACAGGATTCAGAAATTCGCCCCGTCGGGTTCTTTCCTCAGCGAATTCGGAGAGAAAGGCGTTAACGTAGGTCAATTCGAAAGCCCGATGGATGTTGAAATAGATAAGATGGGGAATATATATGTCGCCGACACTTTGAATAACCGCATCCAGAAGTTCGACGCAGACGGCAACTTCCTTCTGACATGGGGAACAAGCGGGACGGAAAACGGCCGGTTCAACAATCCTATGGCGCTCGCATTCGATTCGGAGGGGAATTTATTCGTTATCGATACCGGGAACTGCCGGGTACAGAAATTCGACCGCGACGGGAAGTTTCTTATAGCCTGGGGCTCCGAAGGGTCCGGAGCCGGCCAGTTTATAAGCCCCCAGGGCATCGCCGTCGATCAAAACGATAATATTTATATTGCAGACACGGGGAATAACCGGGTCCAGATTTTCAAAAAACAGGTTTCCCCCCTCCAGGGAAGCATCAACATATCTATCCCCGGATTAAATACAAACCCGTCCCCTACCCCCGTAGTAACCCCGACTATCAGGCCCCATTCATATACCGAGGGAGAGGAAACAAACGTTAACGTAAGGGAGAAAAAAGGCACCATCAAAGTAATACAACCGGATTTTTCGCCTGAAGCCGTGACCGGAACCGTTCCTGAACAGGTGGAGCCGACTGAAACTGAAACCAATACAGAAGAAATTCAAATAAAAGAAAGCGAAACACTTGAAACTCCCGGAGAAAATGATACAATAAGAAACCAGCAACCGGAGGAAGACAATTCGGGAGACATCACGCCGGAAGAGACCCCGCTCGAGGATGTTCCGTTAAAAGAACAGCCCTCGCCCGGCCCGACTGGATCTGAAGAAAATTTCTGAACGTTGGCTGATCATAAAAAAGGAGGAAGCAATATATGAAACTTAAAACTCAAAGCAAGAAAGGCGCCCCCAAATACGACATCAAGTCCCCCGATCTGGCCAACCAGGGCCAGCTTCGCATCGAGTGGGCGGAAAACAACATGCCCGTGCTCCGCAGTATCCGGGAAAGGTTCAAAAAAGAAAGGCCTCTTGAAGGCAAAACGATAGGCGCATGTCTCCATGTTACTACGGAAACTGCAAACCTGATGCTGACCTTAAAAGCTGGCGGCGCGAACGTCGCCCTCTGCGCCTCGAACCCGTTGAGCACCCAGGACGATGTTACTGCGGCTCTTGCATTGAAACATGATATCCCCGTGTCTGCAATATAAATATAAGATGAAGCTACTTACTACAATCATATAAACTGGGTGCTGGATCACCAGCCTAACGTTACGATGGATGACGGCGCGGATCTCATCTCTACCATTCACAAAAGCAGGAGAGAGCTTATCCCGAACATAGTCGGCGGCACCGAAGAAACTACTACCGGCGTTATACGGCTTAAAAACATGGAGAAACAGGGAGTCCTGGAATTCCCCGTAATAGCCGTCAATGACTCGAAAACCAAGCATCTTTTCGATAACCGCTACGGGACGGGCCAGAGCACAATCGACGGGATCCTGCGGGCCACCAACGTCCTGCTGGCAGGCTCCGTGTTCGTAGTAGTGGGCTACGGCTGGTGCGGCCGCGGCATAGCAGGCCGCGCAAAGGGCATGAACGCAAACGTCATAGTATGCGAAGTTGACCCGCTCATGGCCCTCGAAGCCGTTATGGACGGCTACCGGGTAATGCCTCTTAAAAAAGCGGCATCTCACGGAGATATTTTCTGCACGGCTACAGGAGACACCTCATGTATCCGGGGAGAACATTTTAAATTGATGAAAGACGGCGCAATAGTTTGTAACTCCGGCCACTTCAATGTCGAGTTGGCCCTTGACGACCTTGTCTCAATGACCAAGAAGAAAAGGAGAATAAGAGACTCCGTAGAAGAGTACCTCCTTAAAAACGGGCGTCGTATCTTTGTTCTTGCGGAAGGCAGGCTCGTAAATCTTTCGGCGGCCGAGGGACATCCAGCTCACGTTATGGATATGAGTTTCGCAAATCAATCTCTTGGCAGCGAATTCTTGTTCCATCCCCCAAAGGGCAGCCGCCTGGATAAAAAGGTTTACAGGCTCCCCGAAGTCATGGACCGTGAGATTTCACGCCTTAAATTGAAGACTATGGGCATAGCCATCGACAATTTGACACCGGAACAGAAAAGATACCTTGCCGAATGGAGTGAAGGAACCTAAAGTCGGAAGACGGGGGGAGTGTAAACATGGAAGAAAGATTCGATTACAAGACAAGCGGGAACTTATTTTTCATAATAAGCATCTTATTCGTTGCGGTACTGCTTGCCACGGTAGGCATTTATGTGGCATATTCTTTCCGCGAGCGAGGGGTATTTTTCATGGTCCTCGTCGCAGTAGCGCTGTTGGCCCTGGAAAGCGTATTTATACGCGAGGGAACAAAGCGTATGCAGAGGTATTCAAATGAAAGCTTCGTAACGGATAACGACAAGCTGACATTTATCCAGGGAGAAAGAAAAAGAGAAACGTTGTGGGAGGACATAATAAAACTGGCATACTTCAACCCGACGGGTTCGTTGCAGGAATTCCAGGTACAGAGCCGCAGGGCGGGAAGGACTGTCCAGTTCGATTCATCCCTTTCCGGCCTTGACAGGCTTATATCGACGGTAGAAAAGAAAACAGGGCGCAAATTCGAAAACCAGCCGCGTCCCTTATCATAATCTGGTAATACAGGAGGCAGTCAAATGAAAAAATATCTATTCACATCGGAATCCGTTACGGAAGGGCATCCCGACAAGATGGCCGACAGGATCTCCGATGCCATCCTTGATGCAATAATCAAGGACGACCCGGATGCCAGGGTGGCATGTGAAACCTTTATCCATACCGGTTGTGTTCACGTGGCCGGGCAGATTTCCACTTCAACTTATGTCGATATCGGCAAGCTGGTAAGAGATACCGTTGACGAGATCGGATACAACAGGGCCAAGTACGGGTTCGATGCCGAAACCTGCGCGGTGCTGCTTTCCATCGACGAGCAGTCGCCCGACATAGCAATGGGAGTCGATAAGGCTCTGGAAGCCAAGCGCGGCGAAATGGAAACCAAAAACGGCGACGAGGAACTCGGTGCCGGTGACCAGGGCATGATGATGGGCTTCGCCTGTAACGAAACCGAAGAATTGATGCCGCTCCCGATAACGCTGGCCCACGAACTTTGCAGGATGCTGACCGCCGCACGCAAAAACGGCGACATACCTTATCTCCGGCCTGACGGCAAGAGCCAGGTAACCGTGGAATACGACGGCTACAAACCCGTACGTATCGACACGATAGTAATCTCTACACAGCATTCGCCTGAGATACCGCTTGATGTGATCAGGAAAGATGTAGTAAATAAGGTAATCAAGCTGGTTGTCCCCGATGAATTGATCGACAAGAAAACTAAAATCCTGGTCAATCCCACCGGGCGTTTTGTAGAAGGAGGCCCCAAGGCGGATACCGGGCTTACGGGCCGGAAAATAATCGTCGATACTTACGGCGGCATGTCCCGTCACGGGGGCGGCTGCTTCTCCGGCAAAGACCCCACCAAGGTTGACCGCTCCGCTGCTTACGCGGCCAGGTACGTTGCGAAAAATATCGTAGGCGCAGGACTTGCCGACCGTTGTGAGGTGCTCCTCGCCTATGCAATCGGCGTCGCCGAGCCTGTAAGCATTCATGTGGATACCTTCGGGACCGGTAAAATGGAAGACTTTGAACTGAAAAAAATAATCCGGCAGGCGTTCGATCTCAGGCCGGGAGCCATCATCAGAGACCTCAAGCTCCGCAGGCCTATCTACAAACAGCTTTCGGCCTACGGCCACTTCGGCCGCCCGGATCTCGACCTCCCGTGGGAAAGACTGGACAAGGTCAAAGCAATAAGAAAGCTGGCCGGACTCCCGGAAGAAATCAACAACAATAATAACAATAATAATCACAGCAAACATAAAAAACAGGAAGCAGCGGCTGAAAAAGTCTGCTGATACTTACGGAACATTAGGAACAAAAAAAGAGTCCGCAGGAGCGGGCTCTTTTTTATTGAAAACCATCACATGGGAAAAATCTCGTTTGAAAAAGAAATCCCGCCCCTCGTAAAGGAACTCATAAATGATCTCCTTAATAAGGGGCACGAAGTTTATCTTGTCGGGGGCGCTGTCCGTGATATCCTGCTCGGAAGGCCTGTCCCGGACTGGGACATTTCGGGCGATGATAATTTTTCTTCCGATGCCATAGCCTTCTGGAAAAGCAAAGACTTCCCTTGCTTCATGCTTGAAGACCGCCGTAACTTTGCGCGCCTCCTTTCCGATGAAGGATGGTACATCGATGCGCAGCCGATGGAAGGTACACTGTCAGAGGACATGGCCCGCCGCGATTTCTCAATCAATGCAATAGCATGGTCTCCAGTTACCGGCGAATTGACGGATTTATACGGAGGCATGAATGATATAGAAAAAAAATTAATCAGGGCTTTTAATCCTGAAAATTTGAAAATCGACCCGCTGAGGCTGCTCCGGGCAATCCGCCTGGAAAGCCGGCTTGGCTTCGATATCGAAGACGAAACCCTGAACCTGATAATTCAATATGCCCCGCTGTTGTACCGGGCTGCGCCCGAAAGGATCAGAGACGAGCTTTTCAAAATTTTAGACCGGTCCGGTTCTGCAGAAATTTTCAAAAGGGCCGACGAGTTGAAACTCCTCGGGGAACTTTTTCCTGAAATCATAAACGGCAAGGGTGTAACTCAGAACGAGTTCCATCTTTACGATGTTTTCAACCACAGCATGGCGGCTGTCGGCGAGTTGGAAAAAATATTCAATAATAATATTTCGGATTTTTTCCCCCGGTTAAATGAGCCTAGTAATTTTTTAAGCGAAGAGATCGTTCCCGGCAGAAAAAGGGCGTCTCTCCTCAAGCTTGCCGCGCTTCTTCACGATGTCGGCAAGCCCGGTACCAGGGAGCTTAAAGACGACAGGGTTACTTTTTACGGGCACCAGACGGCAGGTTCGGAAATTGTCAGAGAAATTGCGGTCCGGCTGATGTTGAGCAAGAAGGAAGAAAATTATATTGCGCTCCTCGTCGAGCATCACATGCGCCCGATACTGCTTTCCGGGCTTGCCGACGTTACCTCCCGCGCGCGGTACCGCCTGTTCCGTGACACGGGAGAATATTTCCC
This sequence comes from Chloroflexota bacterium, assembly GCA_023475345.1. Classification (GTDB taxonomy): domain Bacteria; phylum Vulcanimicrobiota; class JAMCWD01; order JAMCWD01; family JAMCWD01; genus JAMCWD01. Next base: position 13,289 of record JAMCWD010000051.1, read on the forward strand.
CGATCTCATGCTGCTGACGATGGCCGATATGGCCGCAGGATGTGGCCCCGCATCATCCGACGAGATGCAGGCCCGGCATAAAGATTTTTGTATCCGGCTTTTGAATGAATATGATCGAAAGAGCAGCGAGGTAAAGCCTCCCCGTTACATGGACGGCGTTGGCGTCATGGAGCTCCTGGATATGCCGCCAGGGCCGGAGGTGGGAAAAATCCTCGAAGACCTGGCCGAGGCGTCGGCAATCGGGATTGTTAAAAACAGGGAAGAAGCTGAAAAATATATTACGGACAGGTATATGAAAACTGATTGACCCGCCGGTTTCAGGCCCTTCTGACTTTCCGCTCCTTTTCTTTTTCCATGGCGACGGGGCAGAAAGGATCAGGCAGTTCGAGATCGTGCAGTGTCAAAAGCGTGCGGCCCCGGCACCCGCCCCTGCAGGATCTGAAGAAATCACATTCGAGGCATATTTTTTCGCCTTCAAGTTTGCGGAGGCTCCTGAGAGCAGGCGCGGATTCCCATATCTCCTTTAACATCTTGTCGCGTATATTCCCGCACGGCAGCCTTTCGTGAAGGAACCCGCTGGGCGCGACTTTGCCCGTGCTGTCTATGTGGATAATCAGCCGCCCGCAATCACAACCGAAACCTTCCACTATCCTCCGCTTCCCGCCCGGAGGCACCCTGTTGGGAGTTTCCATCCGCACCCGCGACATCTGCATAAAACTGAAAATCTTGTTATATGCGTCTATTGCTTCCTCTGCATTGAAAAGCAGGCTCCTGTTTTGCTCCGCACGACCTGAAGGCATAACCTCGTCGAATACTATTTTATCTGCCCGGTACCTTTCCGCCATCTTGATAACCCCGGGGATCTCGGAAATATTGTCTTTTATAAGAAGCATGTAAAAATAAAACGGTGCAGCCTCTATCGACTGTACTGCTTCTATCCCCGATATGGCTTTCCGGTAAGACCTCACCCCGCGGACGGCGTCGTAAGTTTTTTCGCTTGCAGCAGGGACACTTATCTTCAAGCAGCGTATATCGACGTCCTTAATGCTTTCCGCTAGGGCGGAGTTGATGACCGTGGCGTTGGTCGATACTTCAACCTGGATCCCGGCCTTGTTGGCATGACTTACTATTTCAAAAAAATCTTTTCTGAGCAGTGGCTCTCCTCCGCCGAGGCTCAATTCGAAAACCCCCATGTCCGCCATCTGGTCTATTAAATCCTTGACCTCGCGGGTCTTAAGCTCGTCGGGCAGCGGCACACCTGAAGCGTTATAGCAGTAAGCACAGGCAAGGTTACACTCCCTTGTAAGCGACAGGTAAACTTTTACGGGAGCCGAAAGCCTCCCATCGGCTTCCGCATTCGGCAGAAATATGCCTGTAAACCTGCCCCTGGGATCAAGCAGCCCCACGCTTTTGGAAAGTTCTATAAACGTATCGAACGATTTTTTCTCAAGGTTATCTTCGAGATGCTTGTAAATATTATCCAGGCTCGCCCTTTTGCTTTTTTCAAAAATCAACGTGGCGTCGCTGTCGAAAGGTATGTAATCCCCGACTTCCATGTCGAATACAAGGGAGCCGAAATATTCTTTCCGGCCTATAAACCGCCTGGTTTCTTTCTTTTTTGTCATACACGAAGCACCGGCCGATTTTTTTCGCCGGCAAAATTCATATCCTGCAATGTCGGCGCCGGCTGCCAATACAACATGGCAGCTTTTTCCTCAATGCCCCCATGCAGGTAATGCTTATTTATATCCGGCCGGGGTTTTTTCCTCCATAATACCGAATTTAAACAAAAAGGATTTCTCCGGGCAGGAGAGAAAAAACCTTGGACTTGACGAGGTAATCATAATGGACAGCGCGGCAGATCTGGAAAAAATCAAGGAATGTGGAGTGGTAGGCTCCGGCGGGGCTGGATTCCCCACGCATGTGAAGCTCAAGGCCGAGGTCGGCACTTTTATCGTTAATGCCGCCGAGTGTGAGCCGCTTCTCCACAAAGATAAAGAGCTTCTTAAAAACTATCCCGATAAAATTATCGACGGCCTCAAGACCGCGATGGAACTGGTCGGCGCTTACGAAGGCATAATAGGGATCAAGGGGAAGTATAAAGATGTAATCGATCTCCTGAAGCCGCTGCTGCCGCACGGTGTCCGCATCCATCCCATGCGGGACTTTTACCCTGCGGGCGACGAGTTCACTATGGTCTATGAAATAACAGGCAAAGTGATCCCGCCGGGAGGGCTTCCGCTTGCAGTCGGCGTCGTGGTTTCAAATGTCGAAACCCTGTACCACATAGGGCTTCAAAAGCCCGTAGTATCCAAATTCCTGACGGTGGCGGGCTATCTCGAAAACCCCGTAACTTTCGAAGTGCCTGTCGGCGTAACAATCCGTGAAGTCCTGTACGGCGCAGGTGTTGAACGGCCCGATGATAAAACTGTTCTGCTAGGCGGCGCAATGATGGGGAAAGTCGCTGAAAACCTCGATACACCGGTAACGAAAACACTCGGCGGAATTATCGTGCTCCCCGTCGATCATCCGCTGGCCCTCAAATATACCAGGACTTCCGGTTCATCCATAAGGGTGGGAAAAGCCGGTTGTGACCAGTGTTCTTTTTGTACCGAACTCTGCCCGCGTTACCTGCTCGGCCACCCGCTCAAGCCCCACATTGCCATGCGGAGCCTCGTCTTCAACAGGCAGGGTACCGATCCCCACATGGGCTCGTTGTATTGCTGCGAATGCAACCTATGCAGCCTGTACGCATGTCCCGAAGATCTCGACCCGAAGCTGGTTTGCGCCGAAAGCAAAAAAGCAATATTCGATTCCGGGATGCGCCCGGAAAACCTGGGATCGCCGGAGGCACATCCCCTCGTGAACGAGCGCCGCGCACCGCTTTCCAGGCTGATGAGAAAAATCGGCCTCCACGAGTTAACGAACAAAGGCCCTCTCACGCCTTATCCCATACCTGTTCTGAAAGTTACGATACCTTTAAGCCAGCACATAGGCGCGCCGTGTGAACCTGTAGTCGTGCAGGGAAGCCAGGTGGTAAAGGGAGATCTCATAGGCAGAGTCCCCGAGGGCAAGCTGGGCGCGCCGGTACACTCTTCGATAGACGGCATGGTATCGAAGGTAACGAAAAGCGCAATCGTTATAGAGAGATTTTAATCGGCATGATTTTTCTGCCGGAGGAGTGATAAAATGCACGAAGCGATTGGGATGGTGGAACTTTCCAGCATAGGGGCAGGTTACGATGTCGAAGACGCCATGCTCAAAGCGGCGGCGGTCGAACTGCTGCTTGCGCGCACTATCTGTTCCGGCAAATATATAGTCGTTGTCGGAGGTGATGTCGGGGCCGTCGAGTCAAGTATCAAGGCGGGACTTGATACGGCAAAAGATTCCCTCATCGACCACCTCGTGATACCCAACGTCCACCCCTCTGTTTTCAGCGCCATCCCCGGCACCGTACCGCTTACGGAAGAGGACCGCAAGGCCCTGGGGATCATCGAAACCTTCAGCGCAACATCGATCATTGAATGTGCCGACGCCGCCGCAAAAGCTGCGGAAGTCAAGCTCTTCAGGATACACCTGGCGATGGCGATAGGCGGCAAGGGCTTCCTCCTTTTAACCGGAGAAGTAGGCGCTGTAAGGGCCGCCGTCGAAGCTGGCGTCGTGCCTGCGGCGGAGCGAGGCCTGCTGACAAACAAAATCGTCATACCTTCGCCCAGGGAAGAACTGTTCGCAGAATATATTTAACCGGAAAAACCGGCAAGTTATCTTTTGACACCCAGGTAGCAAACCTTGCTCATGTACCACTTTCTTCTTTTAACTACGCCTTCGCGGTATTTTACAGTAATGCAGTTCGGCAAAAGCGACGGTAGCTCCCCGGGCTTTAATAAAAATCTCCCGTCTCGCGGCCCCCTGTAAAAATTATACTTTGCATGGTCGGTGTTGAATGTCTCCAGGACTATCCTGCCTCCCGGGACCAACGCCCGCTCCATCAGGGGCATGGCTTCGCGGTTCAGGTAGTTGAACGAAATGATCAGGTTGTATTCTTCGTTTTTATTTTCGAGCCAATCGATAATATCGGCCTGCGCAGTCCTGATATGAAGCCCGAGCGATCTTGCTTCCGAATTCAATTGCCGGAGGCCCTCGCGTGAAATATCGACGGCATCGACAACGAAGCCGTTCTGAGCAAGGAAAATGGAATCCCTCCCCTGCCCGCACGGCACATCGAGCGCCCTCCCCCTTGTTAAGAACGGCAGCACTTCCTCCAAAAAAACCGAGGGGCCGCTGTAAGGCTCACGCCCCTTCTGCCTGTATCTTTCATCCCATGTCAAAACTTCCAGGGCCATATCCGGTCTCCGATGCGTAAGATTCCAGCGCTTAAAATCATTTTCCGCCGCCTTTTTCATCTGTTCCGAAAAACTCCAGCAGGAAAGATAACTGATCATCGTTGTATTCGCCGTATTTCAATGCAAGGCTCGGCGCGTGCAGTACCTTGTTTATTATCGCATGTGTCGCAACCTCGATTTTATCCCTGTCTTCAGGCGTCAGATGCGACAGGCGGTTCAGGAGATTTTCGGTTTCTTCCTTTCGAATGGCTTCACAGCGGCCCCGCATCGTCCTTATTATGTGAGACCTGCGATAACCTTCGAGCCAGTCCATGTAAGAAGATTTTCTTTCGTTTACTATTTCTTCGATAACGGGGATTTCTTTCATAAACTTATTCAGGTTATTGTCTATGACTTCACTCAAATCATCGATATTGAAAAGATGGATGTTTTCCAGGCTGCCAGCGGCAGGATCGACATCCCTGGGCACCGCGATGTCGATAATCACCAGCGGCTTCCCGTTTCTTTTCGATACCGCCCTTTCCAGTAAATCTTTTTTTAAAACATAATGAGGCGCGGCGGTAGATGATATCACGATATCACACGCGGCAATCTCATCTTCAACGGCATCATACCGTATGGCTTTTCCTCCGAAACGCGATGCGGTTTCAAGCGCTTTCTCATAATTATGGTTGGCGGCGATAACCTGTTTTGCGCCATGCTTCTTAATTAAAACGGAGGCGGCTATCCCCATCTTGCCAGACCCCAGGATCAAAATACTGCGTCCTTTAAGGCCGCCGAGCTTATCCCTCGCCATGCCGACTGCAGCGCTGCTTATCGATGTCCCCGACTTTCCAATACCTGTTTTCGACCTGGCTCTTTTGCCGCCTGTTATGGCATCCCTCACCAGCCTGTCCAGATACGGCCCCAGCGCGCTTGATTTTAAAGCGGCGCCGTGGGCTTCCCTGACCTGTCCCAGCACCTGCCCGTCCCCCGGCACCTGGGACTCAAGCCCGCATGCAACGCGCACCAGATGCTCAACGGCCTTTTCGCCTTCGAAAATTTCAATGCCGCGCGAAAGAATTTCCGGGCCGTCAAATCCGCCGTAACCGGCAAGGAAACTGGTTATGCTCTTCTTGATCTCATCGGGGAAGAACGATGCCGTATAGATTTCAGTCCTGTTACACGTTGACAGGATAAAAAATTCGCTTTCCCTGCAAATTGATAAAAGCCGCATCAGGCATTCGCCCAGCATGCGCGGCGGCACGGCAAGCTTCTCCCTGATATCGACAGGGCATCTCTTATGCGTAACGCATACGGAAATTATCGAAACCTTGTCATTCCCGGCGCTATTTTTTAAATCCGAAAAGCTCATATTCTATATGAGGAATACTAGCCAAGCGGCGATTACCCTCTTTTTGAAGCGCCCTCGACATGCAAGGATTGAACCCGTCTCCGGCGAATATTTAATTGATATGCAAAAGTATTACCCTGTTCTTCTTAACCTTAAAACAAAAAAATGCCTTGTTGTCGGCGGCGGCCCTGTTGCCGCAAGAAAGGCCGAAGACCTGCTGGATTGCGGCGCTTCTGTTAAAGTCATATCGAAACAGATCGGTAACGATATTAAAAACATGGGATCCCGCAAAGGCTTGACCCTTATAGAGAGGCCGTTTACAGAACCTGACCTTGACGGCGCATTCCTCGTGATCGCGGCGACCGGCGACGGCGGGCTTAATTCCAATATCGCCGGCTTATGCAGCAAGCTCGGCATTTTAATCAACGTGGTTGACGATGAGGATCTATGCGGTTTCATCGTCCCTTCGACTCTCCGCCGGGGAGACCTCGCAATAAGCGTATCGACGAGCGGCAGGTTCGCAGGGCTTTCGAGAAAAATCAAAAACGAGCTGGAGCCTTTATTCCCGCCCTGTTGTATTGACATCCTGGAGGCGCTTTTCCGCCTCAGGGAAAAGGTTAAAATAAATATTCATTCGGAAAAAGAAAGAAAAGAATTCTGGGATAAATTCTTTAATGAAGTAAATTTACTGGACGCCTTCAAGCATGATCAAAAATTTATTATAAGCAAAATCAGCGAATTAAGCGGCGGCCTGGAGGAAAGATGCCCCGGAACAGAATAACTGTCGGGACCCGTGGGAGCAGGCTTGCCGTCGCACAGGCCGAAGAAGTGATCAGGCTTTTTTCCGGACGCTTTCCTCAATATGAAATAACTGTCCGAATAATAAAAACTAAAGGAGACATCTTTACCGCTTCGCCTTTATCCGGGATCGGCGGGAAGGGCCTGTTTACAAGGGAAATTGAAGATGCCCTCCTGGATGGTTCCATAGATATCGCTGTCCACAGCTTGAAAGATCTCCCCACCGAACTGCCCGAAGGCTTATGCCTCGGCTGTGTCCCGGAAAAAAAACCTCCGAACGATTGCCTCGTATCATATAGATATAACGCCATCCCTGAGCTTCCGGAAAACGCCCGCATAGGAACCGGCAGCCCGAGGCGAAGAGCCCAGTTGCTCCACATCCGGCCTGATTTAATTTTCGAAGATATACGGGGCAACATAACCACCCGCATTGAAAAAATGGAAAAGCAAAACTTTGACGGGCTGATCCTTGCGCGTGCAGGCATTGAAAGGCTCGGTGGATTCCGGGATGACCTGAAAATTACCGACATTCTTCTTTCCGACTGCCTGCCGGCTCCGGGACAGGGCGCGCTGGGGATCGAGGCCCGTGCCGATGACGGATGGCTGCTTGAAAAACTCTCGGCGATTGAAGACGGAGCATCCCGCAAAGAAGCCGACGCCGAGCGGGCTTTCCTTGATGCTATGGGGGGCGGATGTCATATACCCCTGGGCGCTTACGGGAAAATTGATAACGGCATGCTTGTCCTGAAAGGCATGGTTTCAACTCAGGACGCATCAATCTTATTAAAAGATTCCGTGAGCGGCCCGGCTGAAGATCCTGAAGCTGTGGGGCGGGAACTTGCTAAAAAACTCGGAGACCTCGGCGCACGGGACATACTGGAAAAGGAGCTTTAAATATGGAAGCCGGTGAAGTATATCTGGTCGGAGCCGGCCCCGGAGACCCCGGCCTTCTGACTCTGAACGCGGTAGAATGCCTTAACGATGCCGACGTGGTTTATTACGACTACCTCGTCAACCCTGACATACTCGAATTCATCAACCCCGAAGCCGAAGCCATCTGTATCAGTAAAGGCTTCGGAGACCTTTTTAAATCACAGGAAGATCTCAATCAAAAACTTGTAGAGGAAGCAAAGGCCGGAAAAAAAGTTGTCCGGCTGAAAGGCGGCGACCCTTTTATCTTCGGGCGGGGCGGGGAAGAAGCTCTGACGCTTGCCGAAGCCGGCGTCACTTTCCGCATTATTCCCGGCATAACTTCAGGCATAGGAGCATGTGAATATTCAGGCATCCCGGCCACTCACCGCGATTATGCCTCGTGCATCACGCTTGTAACAGGCCACGAATCCGATGATAAAGATACAACGCTCAACTATAACGCACTGGCAAAAACAGGCGGAACACTGGTGTTTTACATGGGTAGGAAACGCCTCCTGGAAATCGCCTCGGGTTTAATAAAATGCGGCCTTCCCGGAAACACCCCTGCGGCCGTTATAAGGTGGGCTACCCGCGGAGAGCAGATAACCGTTACCGGAACACTGGGAGATATAGCTTCGCTTGCCGACAGGGCGAAAATGGATGCGCCGGTGATAACGGTCATAAGCGAAGTCGTGAGCCTGAGAGAAAAGCTTAACTGGTTCGAGCGCCTCCCGCTGTTCGGAAAAAAAATCATGGTAACCGGGACACGGAGGCAATCGGCCCGCTTGAAAAAAGCGCTTTTTGAAAAAGGGGCGCTTGTCATAGATCTCCCCCTGATCGAGATACAGGAGCCGGACGATTACGGGCGGATCGATTCCGCGATAGATAACATCGGCCTTTACGACTGGCTCGTCTTCACAAGTTCAAACGGCGTCGAAATATTCATGAAGAGAATTTTTTCGAGATCTTATGACATAAGGAAACTCGCCGGGATAAGGATCGCCGCCATCGGGGAAGCCACCGCAGATTCGATGCGGGAGTACTGTGTGAATCCCGACATCGTATCAGACGCTTTCACCTCCGCGGGGCTGCTGTCGAAACTGTCGTCAATACCCGGCATTTCAGTAAAAAAATTTCTCCTGGCGCGGGCCGAAAGCGCATCCCCCTTGCTTTCGGAAGGCCTGAAAAAACTCGGCTCCGAAGTAACAGAACTGACGTTATATAAAACACGAATCAAAACCGAAAGCGGAGAAACATTATATAAGATATTACATGACAACGAGATCGACATCATAACTGTCGCCTCATCATCTGCCGCGGACGCAATATCAGAAATCCTGGGAGCCGGTATGATAAAATTGCCCGGCAATGTAAGGATCGTTTCCATCGGCCCGGTTACTTCAGGACGGCTGAGAGAACTGGGCCGGGAGCCGGATGCCGAAGCATCTCCTCATTCGGTCCCGGGCGTTGTTCGGGCATGCCTGGAACTTGCCCGGCAATAAAGGAGTTTATTACAAAATTCAGAAAACCCATTCATAAATTTCCCGGAGGACAGTTGATGAATAACAAATTGAAAATATGGTTTAAGGCATTAAGGGCGCCGTTTTTTACCGCCGCAATAGTCCCCGTGCTTGTAGGGACAGCCGCCGCATGGTATCTGGGCGCGCCGTTCAGACCCGCGGATTTCATAATAACGCTCGTTGCCATGCTGGCACTGCATGCCGGTTGTAATATGGCCAACGATTATTTCGATCACAAAAGCGGCAATGATGACATCAACAAAGAATTGACGCCGTTTTCAGGCGGGAGCAGGGTCATCCAGGATGGTCTTCTTTCTCCAAAAAGCGTCCTGACAGCCGCACTGATAGCGCTTGCCATAGGCTCTGTACTCGGCCTGTACCTTGTAGTTACACGAGGATGGCCTATTTTAATCATCGGGATAATCGGCGTATTTCTTGCCTTTTATTACACCGCTCCCCCGGTATTCCTGGCGGGTTCGGGGTTCGGCGAGTTGTCTGTCGGGGTGGGGTTCGGCCTCCTCCCCGTCCTGGGCGCATTTTACGTGCAGGCCCAGTCTTTCAGCATGGAAGCCGTCTGGGCGTCAATCCCGGTAACTCTTCTCATAGCGGCGGTGGTTTACATAAATGAATTCCCCGATATGCCCGCCGATGCCGCCGTCGGCAAAAGGACGTTAATCGTCAGGCTCGGCAAGGAGCGCGCGCTTTACGGATACTTCGCCCTCCTCTTCTTTACTTACATAGTCCCGGCAGCGGCCGTGGCCCTGGGCTACCTCCCCTGGCCGTGTCTTTTCATCCTGCTGACTATTCCGCTTGCCGTGAAGTCATACATGAACGCAGTAAAATATTATGCGACCACTCCGAAACTTATCCCCAGCAACGCCTTCACGATAATAATACACCTAGGCACGGGCCTGCTTTTGACCGCAGGCCTCATAGCCGCAAGGCTAATTTAAAAAAGGGGATAGTTGTAATGTTGGATTTATCCAGGCTGATGCTCGGCCAGTCTTCTTGGGCCGATGATCTGAGATACGGGAAAGATGAGAGAGGCACGCCTGCCCCTCACTGGAAAAAAAGGAAGCCCGTAGTTGTCTGGAATTGTACGATACAATGCAACCTGGATTGCGCCCACTGTTACATCGATGCAAAAAAAGAGCCCGACCCCGCCGAGTTGACGACCGCCGAGGCCCGTGCGATGATAGACGACCTTGCCGGTTTCAAGGTCCCTGCCCTGATTTTCTCAGGCGGGGAACCGCTGATGCGTCCGGATATTTTCGAGCTTACAAATTATGCGGCAAGAAAAGGGCTGAGAGTGATAGTTTCCAGCAACGGCACCCTGATAAGCCGCCAGACAGCGCGGCGCCTGGATGATTTCGGCGTCAACTATATCGGCATAAGCATAGACGGGCTGCCCAGGACTCACGACAGGTTAAGAGGGCGTCCCGGCGCTTTTGCAAAAGCTCTGAAAGGCATCAGGAACTGCCTGGCCGAACGCCTCAAGGTGGGGATCCGCTATACGCTGACTGCAAATAACTTCCAGGACCTGGAGCCTGTGCTCGATAAGATCGTTCAGGAAGGCGTGCCGCGCGTCTGCATATATCACCTCGTTTATTCCGGACGGGCAAACGAACTTATGGATCAGGACCTTACGAAGGCCGAAAGCAGGTTCGCCGTAAAACAACTTTTCAAACTGCTCAAACAATATAACGAAGCCGGGATGTCCCTGGAACTGCTTACGGTGGATAACCACTGCGACGGGGTGCTCCTATACCAGGAGCTTATGAAAGAAGACGCGGTTAAAGCTTACGAAGTTTACGACCTGCTCCGCTGGAACGGCGGCAATCAAAGCGGTGTGGCTATCGGTTGTATCGGCAATACGGGCGAAGTCCACGCAGACCAGTTCTGGCGGCATTATTCTTTCGGAAATATCAGAAACAGGAAATTTTCAGAAATCTGGATGGATACGTCAGACCCCGTGATGGCAGGTCTCAAGGACAGGAAAGAACTTTTAAAAGGCCGCTGCGGGAAATGCCAGTATCTTGAAATCTGTAACGGAAACATGAGGGTACGGGCTGAAGCCGTAACCGGGGATATATGGGCGCCCGACCCGGCATGCTACATGAAAGATACAGAAATCGGCATAGTCTGAACCGGAGGTATTATCGGCATGGGATTTCCAGCAACAAGGATGAGAAGGCTCAGGAGATCGCCGGGCTTGAGAGAAATGGTAAAAGAAACAAGGCTCTCCCCGTCTCAATTTATATACCCGGTTTTCGTTACTCACGGGCATAAAATAAAAGAGGAGATCCCCTCCATGCCCGGCATCAGCCGGTTTTCCACCGACATGCTCCCTGAAGAACTTACGAGGGTAAAAGAGGCCGGAGTCCCCGCCGTCATGCTCTTCGGCATCCCGGAGAAAAAAGACGCCGCGGCATCCGTTGCTTACTCCCCTGCGGGGCCTGTCCAGAGGGCGCTGAAGCTGATGAAAAAAGATTTCCCGGAAATCATAGCCGTAACCGATGTCTGCCTGTGCCAGTACACCGACCACGGCCATTGCGGCCTGCTGGAAGGCGGCAGAATCCTTAACGACGAAACGCTGGATCTGCTGGCAAAAACGGCGCTGTCCCATGCGGAATGCGGCGCCGATATCGTCGCCCCCTCGGACATGATGGACGGCCGCATAGGCTTTATAAGAAAAAAACTCGACGAGAACGGTTTCCAGGACATCTCGATACTTGCGTATTCTGCAAAATACGCTTCTGCGTTTTACGGCCCTTTCCGCGACGCCGCCGGTTCGACGCCGTCTTTCGGGGACAGGAGATCTCACCAGATGGACCCGGCAAACAGGCGTGAAGCCCTGCGGGAAGTTCTCCTGGACATAGAAGAAGGCGCGGATATCGTAATGGTAAAGCCTGCGCTTTCATACCTCGATGTGATAAAGGAAGTCCGCGATGCCGTCTGTGTCCCGGTCGCCGCATACAACGTCAGCGGTGAGTATTCGATGGTCAAGGCGGCGGCGGCGAAAGGCTGGCTTGACGAGCGCCTCGTTGTCATGGAGATCCTCACGTCCATAGCCAGGGCCGGAGCCGATATCATCCTGACATACCATGCGCTGGAGGCCGCCGCATGGCTCAAAGAAAAAAATTAGACGCTGTCGATAAAGCTCTCCTGAACCGCCTCCAGGACGGTTTCCCTATCGAGCCGCGCCCTTATAAGAAAATCGGCGAAGAACTCGGCATAGATGAATCCGAAGTCCTGGAAAGGCTGGAGGCATTGATAGACTGCGGCATTATACGCTCCATAGGGGGAACTGTAGCTTCCGATAAGATCGGCAGGTTCACCGCCCTTGCCGCTACAAAAGTCCCCGGAGAAAAGATCGAACAGGCGGTCTCAATAATCAACTCATACCCCGAAGTTACTCACAACTACGAGAGAGACCATGAATATAATATCTGGTTCACGATAAACGCTGAAAGCCGGGAAAAGGCAGAAGAAATAATTTCGAACATAAAATCAAAAGCGGGCTTAGATGAAATTCAACTACTGCCCGCTCTTAAAACTTACAAAATCAAGGTAAAATTCGACCTGTAACCCATCCGGTAAGGCTAGCCTCCCAGCCCTTCTTCCTTGGCTTCTTCCGAAATCGATGTTCCGTCTAAAGCCGCCGGGCTTGCTATCTCGACATCATTTTTCGGGATCTGCAACTGCGGTGCCTGGGCCGCCTGCTGGCCGCCCTGTTGTCCCGAACCTGACAACGCCTTGATACCTTCTTGTACTACTGCGCCAATTATCAATGATTCAGCCATAGTACACCTCCTTCTAATATTATTAATATTATATCACTACAAAGCAGTACCGGGTCTATGACCCGGCCCATATAAAAAAATGTTTATTTTTCCTTAAATTTTAAGGTAATTACCCAACATTTGATCCAAAATTACAGATCATTTTGGCCATCAGGTGAAAGATATCCTCTTCCCGGTGATTATACCTAAATTCCAACTCCTTCAGATATAGAGGAAACTTCTCCCTGGA
>JAMCWD010000043.1 GCA_023475345.1 Chloroflexota bacterium
GACAGATTCACCCGCTGGTGTGCGCCCCTTATAACGCTGACTTTGACGGTGATCAGATGGCCGTCCACGTCCCGCTTTCCCTGGGCGCGCGCAAGGAAGCGAAGGAGCTTATGCTCTCGACGAATAACCTGCTGAAGCCTGCTTTCGGAACGCCGGTTACGGTCCCGACCCAGGATATGGTTCTCGGCTGCTATTACCTTACTATAGACCATGACAATTCGAAGGGCGAAGGGAAGTATTTCTCAAGCTTCGAAGAAGCTGTTATCGCCTACGAACAGGGGATAGTAGAACTGCATGCCCGCATTAAAGTCCGCTATAAAGGAGAAAAACTCGATACGACCGTCGGGCGCCTGCTCTTCAACCAGATAATACCAGAGGAATTTGATTGGCCGTATATCAACCAGAAGCTTGATAAGGGCTTCCTGACGCGCCTTGTAGCCAATTTCCACAGGTCTTTCGGCAATGAGAAAACTACGATATTCCTGGACCGTGTGAAGGATCTCGGGTTCCGTTACGCGACAAAATCGGGCACTACCATCGGGATAGACGACGTGCAGATACCGGATACCAAGGAACTTATCCTGCAGGAAGCCGACGAAAAAGTACAGGTCGCCGAAGAGTTTCATAATGAAGGGCTGATGACCGAGGAAGAGATATACCTCCGCTTGATCGATATATGGAACGATGCGACCAATGAAGTCGAGCGAGCGATGATGAGACAGATCCAGGTGGATCCTTTCAACCCGATATACATGATGGCTATATCCGGAGCCCGCGGTAACCCCGCACAGGTAAAGCAGATTGCCGGTATGCGCGGCCTGATGGCCGACCCCTCCGGCCGCATTATCCCGATGCCTATCCGCTCCAACCTGCGTGAAGGCCTGACGGTGCTGGAATTCTTCATATCGACTCACGGCGCACGCAAGGGTCTTGCAGATACCGCTCTGCGCACGGCCGATTCGGGTTATCTTACAAGAAGGCTTATCGATGTAGCCCAGGATGTAATTATACATGAGGCAGACTGCGGGACGGCTCAGGGCCTGACTATCGAAGCCCTGAAAGAAGGCGCCGAAGACGTAATAAGCCTTAAGGAACGTCTGGTGGGAAGGACCACCGTTGAAGATGTGTTGAACCCTGAAACCGGTGAGGTAATAGTGAGCACCGGGGAAGAAATAGATGAGGATAAGGCGGAAGAGATAGTCCAGGCAGGCATTGAGAAAGTAAACGTCCGTTCGGTGCTCTTCTGCCGCACGAGACACGGCCTGTGCCAGAAATGCTACGGGCGCGACCTCGCCACCGGCAAGATCGTCGATACAGGGGAGGCTGTAGGGATTATAGCGGCCCAGTCTATCGGTGAGCCTGGTACCCAGCTTACTCTCCGTACTTTCCATTACGGCGGCATCACGACGACCGAGGATATTATCCAGGGTCTGCCCAGAATCGAAGAGCTGTTCGAAGCCCGGAAGCCGAAGAACAATGCCTATATTTCCGAAATAAAGGGCATAGTATCTGTCAGCGAAGAGAAAAGCATGCGCAAAATAACGGTTTCCGATATCGAAGGGCATGAAGAAATTTCTTATATTGCTTCGTTCAATTCGAGGCTTAGAGTTGAAAACGGCGACCATATCGAAGCCGGCACCCAACTGGTAGAGGGCGCTTTAAATCCGCATGATATATTGAAAATAAAAGGGCTTCCCGATGTTCAGAAATATATCATTAACGAGGTTCAGAACGTATATCGTTCCCAGGGTGTGGATATCAACGACAAGCATATCGAGGTTATAACGCGCCAGATGCTGAAGAAAGTCAAGGTTGACGATCCCGGCGATGCGGATCTTCTTCCGGGCGGTCTTATAGACTCGTTCAACTTTGAGGATAAAAACAAAGAGGTTATGAGCGAGGGCAAGGAACCTGCTACCGCGCATCCTATTTTGCTCGGTGTCACCAAGGCATCCCTTGCAACGGAATCTTTCCTTTCAGCCGCTTCCTTCCAGGAAACCACCAGGGTGCTGACGGAGGCCGCGGTCGAAGGCAAGGTCGATCACCTCCTTGGACTTAAAGAGAATGTCATAATAGGGAAGCTGATACCTGCAGGCACCGGCCTGGAAAGGAAGAAGAGTTTCTTCCGGCAGCTTTCTCCCCAGGCGATTACCCCTGAACAGCATCTTGCCGAGATTCTCAAAAACGCCCCCGACGAAGAAGATGAGTTCGAAGATATACCGGAAAGGGATTCGAGCGTCCAGGACATAATCGATGCGATTACCGCGGCAACCGAAGAGAAATTAAAGGAAGTCATGAAAGAAACCGGGGCCGGGGAAACGGAAGAAGTAAAGCCTGAAAAGAAATCTTCAAGCAAGGAAACTGCGAAGAAGAAGACCGAGAAAAAGGCCGGGAGCAAGGCAGAGAAAGAAGATACGGGCGCAAAGACAAAGGAAAAAGCAAAACCAAAAAAGGCCGAAGCCGGTAAGGAAAAGAAGACGGCCGGGAAGAAATAATTTATTTGAAAATACCTGGAAAAACTCTTGACATATAAGAGTTTTGAGTGATAGAATAAGCAAGTCTGTTTCAAGGCAGATCGAAATTTGCCAGGAATGACCGGCATCCTAAGGGATGCCGGTTTAAGAAATCGCGATAAATGGAGGATATTTATTCATGCCGACTATTAATCAACTGGTAAGGAAAGGCAGGAAACAGGTCAAGAAAAAGACCAAGTCTCCGGCTTTGCGTTATCTATATAACTCGCTGAAATTGAAAATGATCCCGGTACCGGGCGCTCCCCAGAAGAGGGGTGTTTGTACCCAGGTGAAAACGATTACGCCTAAGAAGCCCAACTCGGCACTGCGCAAAGTGGCCCGTGTAAGGCTGACGAACGGGATCGAAGTTACGGCATATATACCCGGCATAGGTCATAACCTTCAGGAGCACTCGGTAGTGCTTATCCGCGGCGGCCGCGTCAAGGATCTCCCCGGCATCCGTTACCACATCATACGCGGTGCGCTGGATGCAGCAGGAGTTTCAGACAGGCGCCAGGGAAGGTCGAAATACGGCGCAAAAAGACCCAAAGAAGCAAAGGCATAAATTAGGGAGGTATAATTAAATGCCCAGAAAAGGACCCCCGACTAAAAGGGAAGTAGTACCGGATACCGTCTATCAGAATACGATGGTTTCCAAGTTCATTAATAAGATAATGACGCGCGGCAAGCGTTCCCTTGCCGAGCGGATCTTTTATAACAGCATGGATATAATCGCCGAAAAGACAGGCAAAGATCCTCTCAAAGTTTTCACGCTGGCGATGGAAAACGTGATGCCGGTGTTGGAGGTCCGCCCGCGCAGAGTCGGCGGCGCGACATACCAGGTACCGGTCGAGGTCAGGCAGGAACGCCGCATCAGTCTTGCGATGCGCTGGCTCCTCACTTACACCAAAAGCCGCTCCGGCAATACCATGGAAGAAAAGCTCGCATCCGAGTTGATGGATGCGTCACAGGGCATAGGGTCTTCGATTAAAAAGAAAGAAGACACCCATAAGATGGCGGAAGCAAACAAGGCGTTCGCACATTATAAATGGTAATAAAGAAGGTATGAGAACCGGACCCGACAGGGCTCGGCCTAATAGATAGGGTTCGGTTCTTGATATAAGATGAAAGAACAGTTATCACTCGAAAAAACAAGGAACATCGGGCTTGCAGCTCATATCGACGCCGGTAAGACGACGACGACCGAGCGGATACTGTTCTATTCCGGGAAAATCCACAGGATGGGCGAAGTCGATGACGGGGCCGCTACAATGGACTGGATGATACAGGAAAAAGAGCGCGGCATAACGATTACCTCCGCGGTTACAGCATGCTACTGGAAAGGTTTTTCAATTAATATTATCGATACGCCCGGACACGTGGACTTTACGGTCGAGGTCGAGCGCAGCATGCGCGTCCTTGACGGTCTTGTCGTTATTTTCTGCGCCGTCGGATGCGTACAACCACAGTCCGAAACCGTATGGCGCCAGGCCGAAAGGTATAAAGTCCCCAGGATGGCTTTCGTAAACAAGATGGACAGGGTTGGCGCCGATTTCTACCGCGTCATCGACAGGATGAAGACAGTGCTCGAAGCCAATCCCGTGCCGATACAGATACCCGTAGGCGAAGAAGCGGGCTTCCGCGGGATGATCGACCTCGTTAAAATGAAGGCTTATATCTATACAGAAGAACTGGGCAAGGTTTATGATGAAACCGATATCCCCGCAGACTTGAAAGAAAAAGCCGAAAAATACCGCAAGAAAATGATAGAAAGCCTCGCGGAAATAGATGACGCCATTCTTGAGAAATATGTAGCCGGGCGGGAGCCTGACATTAAAGAAATCAACGATGTTTTGCATAAAGGTACGATAAGTTGTAAAATCGTGCCGGTGCTTTGCGGCAGCGCCCTTAAGAATAAAGGCGTCCAGCCTTTACTTGACGCGGTTCTTGAATACCTGCCGTCGCCACTTGAAACTCCTCCCGTTACCGGTGAAGATTTGAAAGGCAATAATGTCACGCGCACAGCGGATCCCGAAGGGCCTTTTACCGCGCTGGTTTTCAAGGTGATGTCCGACCCGTTCGTTGAAAGGCTTTCTTATATAAGGGTGTATTCGGGGAGCGTGAAGGTCGGCAAAACCGTGTATAACGTACGCCAGAAAAAACGGGAGCGTATCGGCAGGATTCTGCGCATGCACGCCGATCACCGCCAGGAAATCGAACATATACAGGCGGGTGATCTCGGCGCCGTAGTAGGGCTCCGTTCAGCGGTAACAGGAGACACTCTCACGGATGAAGCCCACCAGATATTACTCGAGCCGATAAGTTTCCCTGAGCCGGTTATTTCGGTCGCAGTGGAGGCCAAGACCCGCGCGGACCAGGACAAGCTGAACCAGGCCATACTCAGGATCGCCGATGAAGATCCTTCTTTTCATAGCAGGGTCGATGAGGAAACAGGGCAGATTTTAATATCCGGCATGGGCGAACTCCACCTGGAGATTATCGTAGATCGTCTCCAGCGCGAGTTCGGGGTTCATGCAAATGTAGGCAAGCCGATGGTGGCTTATAAGGAATCGATAAAAGAACCGGTAGTATCAGAAGCAAAGTTTGATCGCCAGGCGGAAGGCAGGGGACAGTTCGGACATGTAAAAGTGAATCTCCTTCCTCTTCCTGACGGACAGCCGAACAGTTTCAAGATAGCAGCCGATGAGAACGCCATACCCAAAATATTTCACCAGGCCGTCCTCGAAGGAATGAGAGAAGCCCTCGATGCTGGAGCCCTTGCCGGGTATCCCGTCATCGGGGTGGAAGCGGCGGCGATCGGCGGCTCGTTCCATGAAGTCGATTCAACCGAGCTTTCTTTCCGCATAGCTTCTTCAATGGCGGTAACCGAAGCTCTCCGCAACGCCGAAAACATTCTCAAAGAACCTGTCATGGACGTGGAAGTTGTTATCCCCGAATATAACATGGGAGAAGTCATCGGGGACATTAACGCCCGGAGAGGCAAAATAGAGAAGATGGAACCCGGCGTCGGCGGCACGGGAGTCATCAGCGCAAACGTTCCTCTGTCCGAAATGTTCGGGTACTCTACGGATCTCAGATCGTTGACCCAGGGACGCGGGACATATACTATGGAGTTCTCTCGTTATGAGGAAATTCCAAAAAACATAGGAAAAAATATTTTAAATCGGGTAACAGGCAGGACTTATTGATTTGATGTAGAATTGGTATGGACTTTTTGTCCAAAAATAATGAGAAAAACGGCCTGATGGCCAAACCAGCAAAGGGGGAACATAGAAATGGCAAAGAAGAAATTCGAGCGCACGAAGCCGCACGTGAACATCGGTACCATAGGGCATGTGGATCACGGCAAGACGACGCTGACGTCGGCGATAACGAAGGTATTGTCGGCTCACGGCAATACGCAGTTTCTCGATGTTGACAACATCGACAACGCGCCGGAGGAGAAAGCCCGCGGCCTGACCATCGCGATATTCCACGCGGAATACGAGACGGAAAATCGGCATTACGCCCACGTGGACTGCCCGGGTCACGCTGATTATATCAAGAATATGATCACCGGCGCCGCCCAGATGGACGGAGCTATCCTGGTGGTATCCGCCGCCGACGGCCCGATGCCGCAGACCCGCGAGCACATCCTGCTTGCGCGCCAGGTGAACGTGCCTTATATAGTGGTGTTCCTTAACAAGATAGACATGGTTGACGACCCCGAGCTTATCGACCTCGTAGAGCTTGAGCTCAGGGATCTCCTGAATACATACGAATTCCCCGGGGACGAGATCCCGATAGTCAGGGGTTCCGCGCTGAAGGCACTGGAAGCCGACCCTGCGGATACGAGCAACAAGTACGTCCAGGCGATACTTGACCTGACGAAGGCCGTTGACGAATACATCCCGCTCCCGGAACGTCCGGTTGACAAGCCGTTCCTGATGCCGATAGAGGATGTGTTCACGATAACGGGCCGCGGCACAGTAGGTACGGGGCGTGTGGAACGTGGCATCGTGAAGGTAGGGGACGAAGTCGAGGTAGTGGGTTTGAGACCCGAGAGCCGCAAGACTGTGGTAACGGGCATAGAGATGTTCAGGAAGATCCTGGACGAAGGAATGGCGGGAGACAACGTCGGGCTTCTGATGCGCGGTGTTGACCGTCGGGACCTGGAGCGCGGTATGGTAATAGCGAAGCCGGGCTCTATAAAGCCTCACACGAAGTTCAAGAGTGAAATTTACATATTGAGCAAGGAAGAGGGAGGGCGCCATACGCCGTTTTTCTCGGGATACCGTCCCCAGTTTTATTTCCGCACGACCGATGTAACGGGTTCGGTGGTATTGCCTGAGGGAGTGGAGATGGTAATGCCGGGAGACAACGTTGCGCTGGAAGTAACGCTGATTCAGCCGATAGCGCTGGAAGTGGGACTGCGCTTCGCGATCCGCGAGGGCGGACGCACCGTTGGCGCAGGCGTTGTTACCGAAATTTTGGAATAGGTTGAAGGCAAAATATAGCCTCTCTTTTAGATTAGGAGTGAATAAGTCATGGCAAAAAAGGAAGCCAGGATGATTATAACTCTGGCATGTCAGACATGTAAGAACAGGAATTACTCGACCAACAAGAACAGGCATAAGAATCCTGACAGAATCGAATTTAAAAAATACTGCCCTACATGCAAGAAACATACTATTCATAAAGAAGTAAGATAGGGCGAAAGGAAAGGAAACCTCTGATGCTGGAAAAGCTGAAGGGCTATTACAGCGATATAGTCAAGTTTCTTAAAGGAGTCAAGGTAGAACTGACTAGGGTGACCTGGCCTTCGTGGCCCGAAGTGAGAAAAGGCACCGTGGTAGTCATCGTGATTCTTATTATAGTAACAAGCTATATGTTTTTATGGGAGCAAATATTTGCCACGATATTTAGGGCTTTCCACGGCAAATAGGAAACCGGGTATTCGGAACGTTTATGGAGGAAGGTGTTTCAATACACCTGCTGATTTATGACTGATAGAGACAATTTCGAGATTAACGAGGAATCCGGCGGGGAAGGTTTTATCGAACGCCCCCTTGCGGAGATCCGAAGCGAACTGGATGAGTCTTCTGTTGAAGAATACGCCATGGATACCGATGAAGAAGATCTTCCGGAAAGCGCTATCTCCAAGCATGGTGAAGTAAAGGCAGGCGAGATGGACGAGACGTCCGTCGATACGGATTTCTTTGAATCCGAGCCCGGAATACAACTGGCCGAAGAGCTAAGCCCGGATATTGATGAAGAGATTATGACCGACGAAGAACGCCTGGAAAAAGAAACCGCAGAGGAAGCAGAAGAGCCCGTACAAATCGAAGAGGTCGAAAGAACGATCAAAGTTTCGGCTTTTGAAACCGGCGAGGATGCACAGCTTCTGGAGCGGATCGAAAAGGACGAAGAACTTTTCGAAGAGGCCGAGTTGGTTCATATAGGGCTTGTCGAGACGGCTTCCGATAAATATGAGAAAATAATTACGGTAGTCGATATGCCGTTGGACGAAGAGAAGGGTTCCCCGGAAGCGGAAGAACTGGCCGAGGTATCTCTTGAATCTATAACCGGGCATATTGAAGAGGAAGCTGTTTCGGAGGAAGAGGAGCAGGCCGAGGAGATTGAGGAAGAAGAAGAGACGCTTCTCCCGAAGGCGGAGGATGATGATCCGAACAAGCAGTGGTATGTGATTCATACGTATTCGGGGTATGAGAACAAGGTGAGGGATAACCTCGTTCGCAGGATCGAATCCATGGGCATGAAGGAGAAGATATTCCAGGTGCTCGTCCCTACGGAAGAAGAGATAGAATTCAAGGACGGGAAGAAGAAGACTGTCCAGAAGAAGATATATCCCGGCTATGTGCTGGTCCAGATGATAATGACCGAGGATTCGTGGTATGTAGTCCGCAATACTTCGGGAGTTACAGGGTTCGTAGGGCCCGGGGTAAAACCCATACCGCTTCCCAAGGAGGAAGTGAAGGAGATATTGCGCAGGATGGGCATGGAGGCCCCGGTGAAGGTAAAGATAGACCTGGAAGTAGGGCAGGGAGTGCGCGTAATACGCGGGCCGTTCAAGGATTTCTCGGGCATAGTTGAAGAAGTGAACGAGGAAAAAGAGAAGCTCAGGGTGCTGATATCCATATTCGGGCGTGAAACCCCGGTGGAACTGGATTTCGGGCACGTTGAAAAATTATAAGGGGAGTTCAAAATGGCGAAGAAAATTAAAACCAAGATTAAGTTACAGATACAGGCGGGACAGGCGACCCCTGCTCCTCCCGTAGGGCCGGCGCTGGGTCAGCACGGCGTGAACATCATGGATTTTTGCAGGCAGTATAACGACCGGACTTCGAAACAGAAAGGGACTATAATCCCGGTCGAGATATCGGTTTACGAGGATCGGACGTTCTCCTTCGTTACCAAGACGCCGCCTGCGGCGGTACTTTTGAAGGAACATGCCGGGATCCCGAAAGGTTCGGGCGAGCCTAACAGGAACAAGGTCGGCAAGATCCCGAGGAAAAAAGTTGAAGAGATAGCGAAGATAAAAATGAAGGACCTCAATGCCAACGACATCGAAGGCGCAATGAAGATAGTCGAAGGCACCGCACGCAGCATGGGGCTGGAAGTCGAAGGCTAGACCGCAATTGCCCGTTTACGGGCAACCGGAATATAGTGGGAGGAGCTTGTTCTCCGCATTACCACGAGGAGGAAAATATCATGTCTAAAGTTACCAAGAAAAAAAAGTCGGCCCTGGAACAGTTTGACCGCAATATTCTTTACGACCCGACCGAAGCTGTCGATATCGTAAAGAAGCTGGCCACGGCCAAATTCGACGAAACCGTCGAAGCGCATTACCGCCTGGGAATAGACCCCAGGAAATCCGACCAGACCGTGAGAGGTACCGTTGTACTCCCGCACGGGACGGGCAAAACCCCCAGGGTGATTGTATTTACAAAGGGCGAGATGATTAAGGAAGCTGAAGAAGCCGGTGCGACGGAAGTAGGCGATGACGATCTCATCGAAAAAGTGAAAAAGGGATGGATGGATTTCGATATCGCCGTCGCAACTCCCGATATGATGGGACAGCTTGGCAAGGAGCTGGGGCGCGTTCTCGGACCCCGCATGCCAAACCCGAAGGCGGGCACCGTATCCCGGGATATCAGCAAGACCGTAAAGGAACTGATGTCGGGCAAGATCCAGTACCGTACCGACAAGCTGGGAATAATCCACTGCCCGATAGGCAAGGCTTCGTTCGATACACAGATGCTGATTGAAAACTTCAAAACCCTTACCGACGCGGTCGTGAGAGCCAGGCCTTCTTCCGCCAAGGGGACATATCTGAAAACGATAACATTCTGTTCTACCATGAGCCCGGGAGTAAGAGTAGATCCCCAGAAGGCGCAGTTATTGACGCAGGGGAAATAAGAACTGTAAAGAAAACGAAAAGCCCGCACATGTTGCGGGCTTTTTTTATAGGGCGGCATGATTTGGTGCCGGAGAAGAAAATTCCCTTTTAAACAAATTTCCTGATATTAAACCATGCCGGGGATTTGGAATATAGATTTTTCTTTACCCCGCCGAAAGTATCCAGCAGGTCTTCGACCGTTATGAAAGCGCCGGGCGAGCAGTCGTTGACGGTGTTTTGAAGATGGTTGAATTCCGACCTCGGGATAACGACGAAGCAGACTTCCACATCGCCTTCTTTGCCTTTGCCTTCCATTTCAGTTACGGCGAAGCCTTTTTCCCGGAGGCACGGCGTCAGCCTGGTTTCCCTGTCGGTATTGATGACCCTTATTGCATGGTAGCGGGATACGAAAAGTTTCTCCAGGTAAATCCCGACGATTATGCCCGTCGAAAAGCCGAGCCCGTACGAGATAAGCGCCATCGGGTGTGAAAGGTATTTGAATACTCCGGATATCGCAAGCACCCATACCGTAACTTCCATGAAACCCATCAGGGCCGAGATCATGGTTTTCCCCCTGACCATCAGTATGGTGCGTATCGTTCCCAGCGATACGTCGCAGATCCTTGCACAGAATATAAGCAGCGGGATATACCAGGGCATAATCATAATTATTGTCCTTTCTTAAACCGGTCTATCACTCGGCAAAAAATGAATCTTAAATTCATCGTATATGACGGAAGTCCTTCATCTCCAGGTTTTAAATCACAGGGATGATTTTTTATTTATCGGGCGGTGTCCGTGTAAATTATATAAGCAGGAATTATTCCTGCTTATATCGCATGATTTTTCGGCCCGGATCAAATGCTGTATCTTTCCTCTTTCCACGGGTCGCCCCTGTTATGGTAGCCCCTCGATTCCCAATAGCCCTGCCTGTCGTGTTTCATGAATTCCATCCCGTCGGCCCACTTGGCGCTTTTCCAGAAATATAACCCCGGGACGACCAGCCTGACGGGAAATCCGTGTTCAGGCTCAATCAATTCCCCGTTGTACTTCATTGCAAATACCACGTCTTCCCGGAGGAAATCGGGGAGCGCCAGGTTTGTAGTATAGCCGTCCGACGAATGGATCATCACGTATCCCGCTTCAGGCTTTGCTTTCGCCATATCCATGAGCGTCCGGCTGCTTACCCCTTCCCAGTGAGTTTCCAGGACGGACCAGCCGGTAACGCAATGAATATCGGCATACAACCTGACCATGGGAAGGGCTGAAAACTCCTTGAAAGTCAAATCGAACGGCTTTCCGACAAGGCCAGAAAACTTAAACCTCCAGGCCGCGGCGTCGAATTTCGGCACCCCGTCGAAATGAAGGAGCGAAAGGTCTCCTATCACGGTCTGGCCTGGCGGCCTGCGGTCTTTCCTCCCGGTATCGGGGCTTATGATATTTTTTTCGTTATGGGGCATCAGTGCTCATGCCCTTCCTCTTGCCCTGCGAAGTATGCTTTTTCAAAAGCATCTACGGCCTGGTTCAGTTTATCTATGTATTGAAGATCGGTTGTCTGCTTTGCTTTCATGCTGTATATCAGGATCTGATGAAGAAGCTTCAGCTTATTCATGTAATCGTGATGGGCCTTCATCTCCGGGTTGTCCATCATCATACATTTCATATCTTTAGCGCCTTCCGTGCTCTTCATACCCTCCATGCCTTGCATACACTTCATGTCTTTGGCGTTTTTAGTGTCTTGCGTGTCCTTCGCATCTTTAGCGCCTTCCATGCCCTTCATCCCTTTCGTATCTTTCATGTTCATCATCTTTGTCATATCGGGCATTTCGACGGGCGTTATCCTCTGGGTCATGAAATAATAAGTAACTATGTTGCTGAGGGCGTCCGCATGTTCGTCCTTGTTCATTACCCAGCGGACGATCTGGTTGAAGTTCTTGTCCTTCTCCATAGAAAGGGTGTTGATCTCGTTCATGGATTTTTCAATTGTTTTAATCTCTTCGCGCATCATTGCGAACCTCATGTGGTCGTCATAGATGCCGCACGGAATCTGGCAATGCGCAAATGCGCTCCCGGCCATTATTCCGATGAATAACAACGCCAGTAAAATATTCCTTCTCATTTTTCTTTCCTCCTGATTTTTATTTTATTAGTTACGCAGGGACTTAATCCGAAAGCAAAACCGTGAGAACGTGAATTGTAGCAAGAATTATGACGGTTATAGCCAGAGTTTTATGGAATTTTAATTTCCACCTGAAAAAACCGGATATGAGGGTCAGCAGCACAAATATATATGTACCGATACCGAGAGGTTTAATAAGTTCGCTTAATTCCATATCTTACTTCCTTTCAAGGCGTTGGCGCCCGGATTTGAAAAACCCGCTTACAAAAATCTTTCAAACCGGTCTTTTTTTGCTTTACAGATGGGGCATACGCCCGGAGGCTGATCTCTTGCGGTAAGATAACCGCAGACTTTACAACGATATACCGGGTAAGCCAGCCCGAGCGCCGCGCCCGGCGATAGATTTACCTTTTCATGCTCTTTCTTTTTCTCCTGCCCCCGCCGTTCCGGGATACTGCGGACTTTCTTCCTGCCTTCGAACACTTCGTCCGAAACATAGAGCGAGCAGTAACAGGCCCCGAACTCTTCAAGGTCGGGGTCTCTGTAATCGCAGGGGCAGATGATATCGATATCTTCTTCCTTAATCCCGGATGACAGCCTGCACGGGCAGTTCCAATAGCCGTATCTCTTCTGGTTGATGAGTATGCCCCGGATAAGGAACTTAGTTTGATCGGTATCGGGGTTCAGGTGATAGCCTGATTCTTCGGCTTCCCTGTTCAGCTTTTCATAAAGCTGTTGAATTTCTTCCTCAGAGATTTCGGCCTCTTTTAACTCACTCATAAGCCAAGCGCCCCCTTTATTTTTTCTTCGTTATATCCCACGATTACATTTTTATCATTTATAATAATTGTGGGAAAAGAAGGGGATGGGTTCCATTTTACTATCTCGTCCATAGCATCTCTCCTGTCCTGACCGGTGAGGAGATCTACATCCAGATAGCTGTATTCTAAGCCTTCATTTTTTAGAAACTCCTTGGTTTTTCTACACCACCCGCAGGTGCTGAGGGTGTACATCATGATGTTCCCTTTGTTTTCTCCAAAGACTTTTGTTGCTTCCATTTAATTCAGCCTCCTGTATTTGCAGCATCCGGCTCGAAAGGTTCAGCTTTTATATTTTTTTTACCCTTCTTTGATATAAATGAAACCTGTTTTTAGCATTATATCGAAAATCGGGCCGGTAAGATATTAATTTTTTGATGCGGTTTACAGGTTAAGGATTCCAGGGTTGGGCTCGATTATTGCGGTTCGCTACTACCGGAAACTCACACTTCCCACCGTTTAACGGCGCCTGGAATTTAATTTCAGTTAAATATTCTCTTCTTCAGCCAGTAAACCTCTGAGGCGGAGGGCGTTGTGCATTGCCAGGCCGCCGTGGCAGTTATTGAATGCCGCTATCGTCAGCTTCCCAATCTTATCCATGCTCCTCAATACAGGTATGAAAGATTTCAGTTCGCTGTCGTTGTAGTTATAATTATACCGCTGTGCCATTCCCGCGCCGAACCACTTTTCGGGACGGCCGTGGAGCCGCAGGTAGCCTGTATCTCCTACAACATTGGGCGTAATCGGCGGAAGCCCGGGGTTATCGGACAGGTCTGCAGTTACGTAACCCAGGTTATGCCGGGCAAGAAAGGCAAAGGTTTCATCGCGTTTATCCGGTTTCAACCAGGAAGGATGCCTGAATTCTATCAGCAGGGGGAGGTCGCCCATCGACTCCCGGAGCTTGATGAGATACTCCCCATGTGCCCGGTTCCTTGTAAACATGGGGCAGAACTGGGCCAGAAGAGCGATCAGCCTGCCTTCCTGTACGATCGGCTCGATAGAATTCATGAAATCCGCTGCGACAGCGGCGTTAATTTCCTTGAGGGGATAATCCCTGCTTTCGTTCTGTGTCAGTCCCCTGTTCAGCTTGATGACGAATTTAAAATCGTCATCGGTATTTTTCATCCATGAATATGCGGTTTTATGTGAAAGGAAGTTGTAGTATGTGGAGTTGATTTCGACAAGCCTGAAGCCCAGTTCCCTGTTGAAATAAGCAAGGTAATCGGACGGCTTGAGGTTTTCGGGATATACGGTCCTCTTCCAGTCTTTGAATGAAAATCCCGAAGTCGTTGTTTCAATCATGCTCCGATCATATCATCACAGTTGACAGGGCACAAGAATAAGTCCTCACATCGAACCGGCGAGAAGGAATTCTCCGGCTTTTCTAAAACTTCAAGATAATATGTTATATCGAGCTGATAAATTATTTAAAGAAGGCCGTTTCGAAGAAGCAAGGGATATGCTTGTCAAAGGCATCGGATCGAAACACGGCGATACAGCCTTAATGCTGGCGCTTATAAGATTATATTTTGAGACCGGAGAGTTCGGACAGGCATTGGAACTGGCGCTGAAGGCGGAATCCGCAAAACCGAATAACCCGGCGGTTCAGTTGTACAAGGGGAGAGCATTCCTGGAAACAGGCGATATGGGATCGGCGAAAAAGGCTTTCGACAGGGCAATAGAAATCGAGCCGGAGAACAGGGTTGTATCGGGATACAGGGCGCTTATATCGATGAAAGAGGGCAGCTACAAAGAGGCCGTCGATTTTCTCGAACCTTACGGCCCCATCCCGCAGCCGGACCTGGCATCGTACCTTTTGATGGAAATGGAAAACAGTCTCGAAGGCAGGGGAGCCGCATCATGCTGAAATCAAGATGGCTTGGATACAGGGGTGGAAGGCTCCTGCGGGCGGGGAAGTACGAGGCGGCCATGCCGTTCGTTGTTAAGGCTTACGAGCTTGAGCCCGAAGTTTATTCCAATGCGTTCAATATGGCGGAATGTTTTTTCCATTGTAATAATTATGAAGAAGCCCTCAAGATATTTTTAAAAGTGGAAGAGAAGAACCCCGAAAACCCCGATGCGCTGGGATATATCGGGGCCTGCCTTTTAAACCTGGGCCGTGATGATGAAGCTGACAAATATCTGAAGCTTGCGGTATCCCTGTTTGAGAAATTCCCCGAAGTCCTATATCTCCTGGGAAAGCTTGCCCTGAAAAGAAAAGATACGAAAGAAGCTCACAAATATTTCAAGATGGCTATGGAGCTTGACCCTTCTGAACTTTATCGCCTTTATAACAAGTACAAATCGCTCGTCGGGGTGAAATAGCAGGGGCTTATTTTATTGCCGGATATCTCCGGGATTGATTTTTCAGATTGCCCGGCCTTTATTCTATGAACATCGCGTCGCCGAAGCTGTAAAAGCGGTAATCTCTTTCGATGGCCTCGTTGTAAGCTTTCATGATGTTATCCCGTCCTGCAAGGGCCGAGACCAGCATGATAAGGGTGCTTTTGGGGAGATGGAAGTTTGTCAGCATTGAATTTATGATTTTAAACCTGTAGCCGGGGTAGATGAAAAGCCTTGTTCCGCCGCACGGCTTTACGAGGTTCCCTTCGGTATCGAAGGCGCTTTCAAGCGTCCTGACGGTGGTGGTGCCCACGGCCACTATCCTGCGGCCCTCTTTGACCGCTGAATTTATAAGCTTGCCGGTTTCTTCGGGAACGTTATAGAATTCTTCGTCCATGACGTGCCTGTCTATTTCGTCGGCGGATACGGGGCGGAATGTGCCGGGGCCGACATGTAATGTTACCGTAGCGGTTTCTATGTTTCTATTTTTAATTTTTTCAAGGATTTTCGGGGTAAAGTGAAGCCCGGCGGTCGGCGCCGCAACTGCCCCTGGTGATATGGAATAAACTGTCTGGTATCTTTCGGGGTCGCTTAAATCCGCCTTGATATAAGGGGGGAGAGGCACTGTCCCATGCTTTGAAATATAATCCCAGAGGGAGCCGGGAGGCGAAAACGTAACGATTCTTTCGCCTTCGGGCAGAACCTCATCTATCGCTGCGGACAGGCCGTTCTCGAAACCGACCTTTGCCCCTGCTTTCAGGCGCCTGCCGGGACGCGCAAGCGTTATCCATGTCCCCGGCTTTAACTCCCTCACCAGGAAAATTTCCACCCTGCCGCCCGTGCTTTCTCTTTTGCCGAAGAGCCTTGCAGGTATAACCCTGGTATCGTTCATTACCAGCAGGTCGTTTTCCCGGGGCAGGTCGGGGAATTCGTGGAATTTGCGATGGATGATTTCGCTCGTATCTTTTTTCAGGTGGAGGAGGAGAGACGAATCCCTGTCGTGTAAAGGATGCTGCGCGATACGCTCTTCCTGCAGGTGGTAATCAAAATCTTCAAGTCTCATAATTGAAGGGCATAATTCAATCTTTTTTTCCGCTCTCCTTTTTCGCGGGAGGAATAGTCAGGAAATCGACGAAAGGTTTTTTCCGAATCGGGTTATAGTGGGGGGAATTTTCCCCCCGCTTCTGTTAATGAAAATTAAGGCGGGAACCTGCTTGATTAGAAACACGTCTCATCAGTTATACGAGAAGGCGGTCGATATAATGCCGGGAGGGGTGAACAGCCCTGTAAGAGCATTCAAATCCGTCGGGGGGGAGCCGGTTTTTATAGAGAGAGGGGAAGGCCCGTATATATATGATGTGGACGGGAACCGTTATATTGATTATGTATGTTCATGGGGGCCGCTGATACTGGGCCATGCACACCCCGATGTTATAAAGGCCGTCAGGAACTCCGCGATGCGCGGCACTTCCTTCGGCGCGCCGTGTCCCGTCGAGTTGGAACTGGGGGAGCTGATCAAATCGGCATTTCCTTCTATCGAGCTTTTACGGATGGTGAATTCGGGGACGGAAGCGGTGATGAGCGCGGTAAGGCTGGCAAGGGCGTTTACCGGGCGCAAGCTTATAGTTAAGTTCCAGGGCTGTTATCATGGCCATTCAGATTTTCTTCTCGGCAAGTCCGGGAGCGGCATTATGGAAGGCGATATCCCCGGTTCGCCCGGTGTTCCGGCGGAGGCGGCGGGTCTCACGGTTACACTTCCTTATAATAGTGTAGATAAGTTCATCGATTTTATGGCTGAAAAAGGTGAAGACGCGGCCGCCGTTATCGTTGAGCCGGTAGCGGGCAACATGGGTGTTATCCCGCCCGCCAGGGGTTTTCTTGAAGCATTGCGGACGGAATGTTACCTGAAGAGAACGCTTTTGATTTTCGATGAGGTGATAACAGGGTTCCGCCTCACCCCGGGCGGCGCACAGCAATTATATGATATACGGCCGGACCTTACATGCCTGGGTAAGATTATAGGCGGGGGGCTGCCGGTGGGATGTTTCGGAGGCAGGCGCGACATAATGGAAATGCTGGCCCCGCAGGGGCCTGTATATCAGGCGGGGACGTTATCGGGGAACCCGGTTGCCATGAGCGCCGGTGTAGCTACAATAAAATCGATAAGCAGGCTCCATGGTTTTTATAAAGATCTTTCCGATAAGACAAAATCTTTAACCGACGGCTTGTTGGAATTATTCCGGCAATATGAATACAACGTAACTATTAACAGGGCCGGTTCAATGTTCACCGTATTTTTTGCCGGAGGCCCCGTAACCGATTATGACAGTGCGGCCGTTTCCGATAAAGAGCTTTATTCGTCGTTCTTCCACGAGATGCTGGAAGCGGGCGTTTATTTTGGGCCGTCGAGATTTGAGGCGGCCTTTGTTTCAGGCGCTCATTCGGGGGGAGAAATAGAATTCACCGTCCAGGCCGCAGGGATTGCGCTTGAAAACATGAGGCGGAAAGAGGAGGCGGAATGAAAGAGGGGATGTTGCAGCCAACCGTTCCGCCGCTTGCCCCGTGGGCTTCCGTGCTCCAGCGCACGGAAAAGTATTTATATGATCTGTTTTCGGCGGATACCGGGGAAACAAGGACACTGGTGAATTACCTGTTCGATGCGGGAGGCAAGAGGATACGCCCGGCGCTGGTGATTTTGAGCGCGGATGTTTTCGGCAGGGTTACCGGCAAAGTGCTTGCCCTTGCGGCGGTTATGGAAGCCGTCCATGTCGCATCGCTTCTGCATGATGACGTGGTTGATAACGGGGGTACGAGAAGGGGACACGTCGCAGTCCGGGCCGACTGGAACAACAAGGTAGCAGTTATCCTGGCCGACCTTATACTTTCGCGCAGCATGGAAACCGTGGCCCGGGAGTTCCGCGATGTCGCTTTCTTCAAAGAGATAATTAAGACTACGAACTGCATGGCGGCGGGCCAGCTACTGGAAATGGAAAATGTGGGTAATTCGAAATTGGCCATCGATGAATACCTGAAAGTAATAGAGGGAAAGACAGCCGTTTTGTTTTCGTCATGCTGCAGGCTCGGTGCGATGGCGGCAGGCGCGGGCAAAGCCGATATAAAAAAGATTGCAGGATACGGGTTGTACCTCGGGATGGCTTTCCAGGTATGTGACGATTACCTCGATTACTGGGGAAATGAGGAAGTTCTAGGCAAGCCTGTAGGTAACGATTTGACCGAGGGCAAGGTTACTCTTCCGTTGATACTTGCACTTGAAAAGGTGAATGATGCAGATAAGGAATTCCTGAAGTCGATGATCGGAAAAAAGAAAATGAGCAGGAAGTCGTTTCGTAAAGTTCTCAGGATTATGGAATCTGTGGACGTGAGAAAGGCTGTCCGGGGGAAAGCGGATTCATATACCGCCGGGGCCTTATCGATGCTTTCAGGGCTTCGCGGCGGCAAAGCTGTAGAGGGTCTGAAGGAGCTTGCCGGTTTTTTAGCAGGAAGGAGTGGTTGAGAAAAAAAATTTCCCGTCCTAAAAAAATTTGTTTTCAGGCAGGAAATTTTAGAAATTCATAGAATCCCAAACTTAATTTATTTTCAGGGAGTAAGCTTCTTTTTCCCGAAAAGGGACGAGAAGGGTTTGCCTTATTTATATGTATATATGGGAAATAAAATAGGAATTTATTGGAGGTGTGAGTTGGAAAGGAACAGGTCATCGGGAGCCGATAATTTTTCGGGCACTAATAATTTTAATGATAATCGGAAGAAAATTCACAAGAGAAAGGGAGGATTGATGGTGAGAGCTAAAGTGAGGAGTAGGATACTAGCGTACATTCTGCTGATTGCCTTTTTGATGGGCGCGGTGCCGTTCCCGGCAGTGTTTGGGGCGGCTGCTTATGCCCAGGGCGCAGAACAGGCTCCGGCAGGGCCGAAGCTTTCGACCGCTCTGGTAAGCACAGCAGACAATACCGGTATTAAAGCCGCAGTGACCGAGGCGGACAAGGCCATTCTGAAGGCCTTTGAGGAATCGCCGAGGTTTACGGTAGCGGATCCGGCAGATGTAAATCCCATAATTACAGAGATGGGTCTTAAGCCGCCGCTAACCCTGGAAAGAGCCGTCGAGGTCGGCCAAAGACTTCATACCGATACGGTTCTTATGGCCAAGGTTCTGAAATTAACCAAACTGGAGGATCCGGTCCGTTATAAGGCCGAGATCGTATTGAACCTGGTCGATACCAGTACCGGCTATATTCTGAGCAAGTCCCAGATGACCGGGACAAGCAGCGCCGAGTCAATGGTAAAAGCAAACGATTCGCTTCTTATGTCAGAGGCCTTCCAAATGGCGGCCCGGTTCGCGACAAAGGAAATACTGGACAACCTGTCATTGACCGGTGCCGTTATTTCAGTTAAGGACGACAATAAGATCGTTATTGACAAGGGCGCTATCGAAGGTCTGAATGACGGGGCCGAAATCATCGTAACCCGGGATGGCAGACCTATAGCCGCCGGTCACGTGACAAAGCTTTCAGATATCGGAAACTCCGACGTGGTAATCACCGACCTTCATCCCGATACAATCATAAATACCACGGACAGGTTCCAGGTAGTCTTCAACCCGACGCCTGAAAGGCTTGCAAGGATGCTTAAGGAAGCAGGTAAAGCCGCTCCCGGCGGAACGGGTATGAGTGCCGGGTTCGTAGCATTGCTGGCAGGTCTTGCCCTCGCCGCTATCGGCAAGAACGAAGGAGATCAGGCGGCGCAAAATCCCGATGAAGCACAGCATCGCACGTTTACGCATGTCTATACTGTGAACGGAACCTTATATTATCAATACAGGTTCCAGCTTGTCGATGCGCATAATAATCCCGTACAGAACCAGCCCGTACGCTTCACCCCCAGCTACGGCCTGCCGAGAGTTCAGGATGTTCCAACCGACGGCACCGGTTACGTGACGGCGAATTTCTCCATCACGTATGATGAATGGGTGGGCAATGGTTACGCCTATCCCACGATTCACGTAGTAGCCGGTCAAATGACTGATGATGCCACCTATACCGGTGACAATTGGCTGATCCTCTCAAGCGACAAGCAGTTCCTTAACAGTAACCATACCGACAGGGCGACTCTCACCGTCCAGGTTGTCGATAAAAATAACCAGCCCATAGTTAATGAAAGAGTGATTCTGAGCCTTCAGGCTCCGGGAGCAGGCCAGGCATTCTCGGGCGCCACCCTTGTAGATGCGTCCAATTCGCCGCTTCCTACTTACGATACGGGCGGCGCTTATACCAATACTACAAGCCACCAGACTTACGAAGTATTTACGAATGCAAGCGGTTTAGCGACCGCGTACCTGCTTTCTCCCCCGGTTCCTCCTACCGGGAATCAGTTGAAAGTGGATGTTGTCGAGGCAGTTAGCGAAAGTAAGATCGCGGCTCCTGCGACACGTTCGGATTTCTATCTCCAGGGAACAAATAATATTTCTTACCAGGATTCGCCGGTTATAACACTCCTGACCCCGAACAGCGGTTCGCCGGGTACGGTAGTTACCATCGACGGTCTGAATTTCGGATCGTCGGTAGGTTCCGGCGCCAACCAGGTTTTATTCAACGGCATAGACGCCACATCCGGCGTGATTAACTGGGGCACCGGCCGGATAGTTGTTTTTGCTCCTACGCCGCCCGCAGGACAGACGATTACAGGGCTTGTCCATGTGATTAGAGACGGCATCCAGAGCAACGGCGTAATGTTTAACAGCCCGGCTCCGGTAATTCAAGAAATATATCGCTATAGCACTCAGGCCGGATATGTC
Organism: Chloroflexota bacterium; assembly: GCA_023475345.1. GTDB lineage: Bacteria > Vulcanimicrobiota > JAMCWD01 > JAMCWD01 > JAMCWD01 > JAMCWD01. The sequence continues at coordinate 21,023 of JAMCWD010000043.1, forward strand.
GGGGATCATGGCAGACCGGGTATTGACCCCAATGCATGGAGCGTCTGGGCCGCCCATCCCTACAGTTATATTCATGTTATAGGTCAGGGTTTCGGACCCTCCCAGGGTACAGGGAGCTTGGTTGCGTTCCAGGGCGGAGTTAATGCGCCCCTTGCCACTTTATGGACTGAAACCCAAATTATTGTAAAGGTTCCTGCCGGAGCTATTTCCGGCCCGGTTTATGTAAACCGTGCCGGTATAGCCAGCAACGGCCAAAATCTTCCGATAGCAACTTCGTTCCAGAGCTTCACGCCTGCTAACGGCTCGATGGGCACGCTGATCACCATCAACGGCGCAGGATTCGGCTCAACCCAGGGCACAAGGTTCGGCCTGGGATTGACCGTTGCTCAAATAGCCAGTAATCCGGAATATTTTGTCAGCTGGACAGATACCCAGTTGATCGTAAAAGTTCCGGGCGGCGCAACCTCAGGTATTTTGCGCGCTTACAGGAGCGATCCCCCCATATATAACCCGGTCGGCGATGATTATGCCGAGCCTGAAAGCATATTTAATATCAATGTTCCCACGATCACCTCGCTGTCTCCATCCGCTGGTTATGCCAATACCGGCGTTCCCGGATCAGGCACGCAGGTAGCTGTCGCCGGTACGAACTTCGGCGCTGCTTATGGCACGGGTAATTTTACCGGCAGCAATATCTGGGGCCAGTTGTATTACTATAATTCCCTGGGCAGTTCGGTAGCAATGACTACCAATTATATTAAGGCATGGTCGGATACATCCATTACATTTGAAACTCCCTCCGATATAGAAACCGGAAATATCTTCGTCCGTAACCAGGGCGGAGATTCAAACGGGATGTTCTTCACGGTGTATCCCACGATTGCCAGTGTTTCACCGCCGGATATGCCTGCCGATGCAGGTCTGAACGCCGAGACTGAAAATATTACCCGGGTAACGATTACGGGTAATCATTTCGGAAGCACGCAGGCTTCAGGCAGTACCGTCACATTCGGCAATACCAATATCGGGTCGGCGCTTACCTGGACCAATACTATAATCGTAACTCATGTGCCGCTGGGGACCACAGGCGGAAATGTTAGTGTTACGGTTAGCGTGGCAGATACTCCCAGCAACGCAAAACCTTATAATGTAGGAACCACGATTTACTCTTTTACGCCTGCGAGTGTTATTAACGGCGGTCGTATTACTGTTAATGGTTATAACTTCGGTACAACTGCAGGTTCTGCTCTCGGATTTGCAGGCGATGGAGCGGCTCCGGCATGGGCTATAAGCATAATTACCTGGAATAACGACCAGATAGTTGCAAGTCTCCCGGCTTCTGCAATATCCGGCAGGATCAGGGTTATTAATCCCAATCTTTCATTTATAGGTCCCGCGCTGAGCGCGGATCTTCTTCAGATACCCGCTCCTGAGCTCACCCAGATAACCCCGTTAAACGGAGCTTATGGGGATCTCATCACTTTAACAGGTAATAATTTCGGCAATGTTCGCGGAACCGTCATCTTCTGCGGCAATATTGAAGTAGGAGGAAATGATCCGAGGATAAGACACTGGACCAACGGCGCCATCGTGGTTGAAGTGCCGTCAGGCGCCGAATCAGGCGACGTACAGGTTCTGACCGGCGGAGGGTTCTCCAACGGCGTATTTTTCGCTATCAACTCCTCGATTACCGGGATTACCCCCCAGTACCAATGGGCCGACAGCGGCCGTGAAACCCTCCCGACTTCGGTGCCTTCACGGGTAACGATTACCGGCAGCCACTTCGGCAATACCCAGGGCTCAGGCTCAAGGGTGCTTTTTGCCGATGACTTCGGCGCTGTCGTTGATGCAGGGGTTGCGCTCAGTTGGGTCGATAATCAGATCGTGGTCAACGTGCCATCAGGCGCAGTTGACGGCAATGTTATCGTGGTCGTGGGCGGAACGACATACAGCAACGGTATCCTCTATAAAGTCGGCGCTACCATAACCGGTGTTTTGCCGGTTGAAGGCGCAAGCGGTTACCGTGTTACTATTAATGGTTATAACTTCGGCACATCCCAGGGAACAGGGCGCCTGCACTTCACAAGTGCTACCGGCGCCGCTGACGGAGCCTGGGCTGCGTCCGTAACTTCATGGACGGCCAACCAGATTATTGCCGAGGTTCCAGGAACTGCGGCAACCGGTTATATAACGGTCGCTTCTGCGGATACCACCAGGGGTGGAAACGCGGTATCGGGCCAGAAGTTCACGATGTTCGCACCGGCAATTACGGAATTGTCTCCGGCAAACGGTTCGATCGGTGACAGGCTGACCATTACCGGTACTCACTTCGGTCAATTCCAGGGAACGATGAGCTTCGTCACATTCTGTGGACAGACCGTAGCTACCAATTATTCACACTGGACGGACAGTTTAATAGTGGTTGAAGTTCCGGCAGGAGCCCAGACCGGCGATGTAGTCGTTCGCACTTCAGGCGGAGTATCGAACGGCATGCTCTTCGCTATCAACTCCTCGATTACCGGGGTTACTCCCCAGTATCAATGGGCCGACAGCGGCCGTGAAACCCTCCCGACTTCGGTGCCTTCACAGGTAACGATTACCGGGAGCAACTTCGGCACATCCCAGGGATCAGGTTCCGCGGTTAACTTCAATGGTGTTAACGGCCCGGTCGATGCCGGAGTCGCGCTCAGTTGGAGCGAAAATCAGATCGTCGTCAATGTGCCTTCTGGTGCTATTGACGGCAATGTAGTCGTGATCATAGGCGGAACAGCATACAGCAACGGTATCCTCTATAACGTCGGCGCTACCATAACCGGTTTTACGCCGGTTGAAGGCGCAAGCGGTTACCGTGTTACTATTAATGGTTATAACTTCGGCAACTCACAGGGAACGGGGCGCCTCTACTTAACAAGCGCTACCGGCGCTGCTGACGGTGCCTGGGCTGCATCCGTAACTTCATGGACGGCCAACCAGATTATTGCCGAGGTTCCCGGAACTGCGGCAACAGGTTATCTGACCGTTGCTTCTGCGGATACCACCAGGGGTGGAAACGCAGTATCGGGTCAGAAGTTCACGATGTTCGCGCCTGAAATTACAGGCGAGAATCCGTTCTCTGGAGTTGCAGGCAGCAGGCTGACGATTGCCGGTAGTCACTTCGGTAATTTCCGGGGCACAATGAGCTTCGTTACCTTCTGCGGACAGATCGTAGCAACAGAGTATGAACACTGGACCGATGAAATGATCGTAGTTGTCGTGCCTGACGGCGCTCAGACGGGCGATGTTATCATACGCACTTCCGGCGGTGTTTCAAATGGAATACTGTTCGTTATAGAATCTGCAATCACCAGTATTTCTCCCCCGTTCCAGCCGGCAGACGGCGGATTCGGCGGGCTTGATACGGCGGTAACTATTATAGGCTCGAATTTCGGAAGCGCGCAGGGTTCCGGAAGCATTATAACTTTCAATACAATTCCAGCGCCTGTTGCATCCTCGTGGACGGATACTGTCATAGTGGTAAACGTTCCTTACGGGGCGACAGACGGCTCGGTCAACATTATAATTGGAGGCACTGCTTCAAGTTCTTATGCGTTATACCAGGTCGGCGCGACTATTACAGGCATAGCCCCGACATCCGGTCCTAACGGGACCCTGGTAACTATTACAGGTCAGAATTTCGGCTCAACTTTAGGAACGCTGGTTGAATTCACAGAATCAACGACGTCCACTGCCTGGGCACAAACTATCATATCCTGGACAGATGACCAGGTTATAGCGGTTGTGCCTACTACCGCCGTTTACGGCAGGATCAAAGTTCTCTCTGACAAGCAGAGAACTGACCCGGCTGCCAGCATAACAAGGTATTGCGGCAAGGCCGTTTCCGGCGATAAATTCACAATTACCGGACCAACGCTCACTTCAATTTTACCGATATCCGGCGTTTATGGAACAAGGGTAACTCTTACAGGAACCGACTTCGGTTCTGCTCAGGGCACCACAGGCAAGGTAATCTTCTGCGGCACCACTGAAGCTGTGGTTACCCACTGGACCAATAACAGCATCGTGGCCATAGTTCCCGACGGGGTTGAATCGGGCGATGTAATCGTTCAAACTTCGGGCGGAACCACTGTAGGCCAGCCTTTCACAATACTGGCATCTATTACCGATATTACTCCCCAGAACCTGCCTGCCGCAGGTCAGTTCGGCACTCCAGTAACCATTACCGGTTCACACTTCGGACCGACACAGGGTTCATCAAGCGTATTATTCTTTGATGGAACAGGTGTTGCATTAAATGCCGGAAACGCTATCTCATGGGCAGATGGCCAGATAGTAGTTTACGTGCCCTTCGGAGCAAGGACAGGTAATGTAGTTGTTGCGGTTGCCGATTCTACAGGCACGCTGATTAACAGCAACACCTTCTATTATACTGTAGGAACAACCGTAACTACCTGGGAACCGCTTACAGGGC
>JAMCWD010000064.1 GCA_023475345.1 Chloroflexota bacterium
TATAAAAAAGTAAAGCCCCAGATTGACAGGCATAAAAAAGCCGAGGCCCAGTTGATGAAGGTAGTGAAGCTGCTTGCGGCTGCCGGGAATAAAGTTAAGGATTTGAAAGAGCAAAAATCCGGGGCTGAAAAACAGTACAGGCAGTTGAAAGCAGATGTCAAATCTTCAAAAGGCAAAATAAAGCCGGGTGCTCTTGACAGGCAGGAGAAAGTTCTGAAGAAAGCGGAGACATCTCTCAAGTCGGCTTTAAAAGATCTTAAGGACACCGACCTGAGGAAAAAAGATTTTGAAAAGAAACTGACGCCGCAGAGGGGCGAAGTCCGGAAGGTCGGGGCCAGGATTGAAAAAATGGAAGCCTCTCTTGATCAGGCCCGGAAAGTGGCCGCGGAACTTGAGAAAGAAAAGATCAAGGCCAAAAAATTATTGATCGATATTAAAACGAAGCTTGACGCGGTTAAGCGGAAAGAAAAGGAAGAAACCGGTTTTATTGAAGAAAATATCGGCTCCCGGATAGAACAACTGAAAAATGAGATTAAAGAAATAGAGAAGAAAGCCGAAGAGCAGGCCGAGTCGGTAAAGAAAAAGCAGGAGGGCAGGCTGGTAAAGGCCGAGAAGGCTTTTTCGAAATTTATCGACGGGCTGGAAAAAGAATTAAACGCCTGCAGGAAGCGTCACGCGCCTGATCTCAAGGATGTGGCCAGGGACTACCAGGATTTCAGAAAACTGGAAGCAAAGCTCGAAGAGGGCAACCAGGCGAAAAGGCGTCTTATCGAAGCCAATCTCAGGCTTGTAGTAAGCATCGCAAAGAAATACGTAAGCCGCGGCATGTTATTCCTGGATCTCATCCAGGAAGGGAACCTGGGCCTCATACGCGCGGTGGAGAAGTTCAATTACCGCAAAGGGTATAAATTAAGCACTTACGCGACGTGGTGGATACGACAGGCGATAACCAGAGCGCTGGCCGACCAGGCAAGGACCATCAGGATCCCCGTCCATATGGTGGAAACCATCAACAGGCTGATCCGCGTTTCCAGGGGCCTTTTGCAGGAGTTGGGACGCGACCCGTCCGTTGAAGAGATAGCCCAGGAAATGTTCCCTGTAGATGAAGATGATGTCATGCGCCACGTTGACCAGATTCTCGAATCCAACGCATTCGGCGGCGAAGGCGCGATACTCCAGGATGAGATTTACCGCCAGGAAGTTGAAAAGAGGAAGAAGTTCGGGCTGGAGCGCGTCCGCGAGATAATGAAAATCGCCCAAGAGCCGATATCGCTAGAGACGCCGATAGGGGAGGAAGAAGATTCCCACCTCGGCGATTTCATCGAAGATTCCGATGCCGTCGCGCCTGCCGAGGCCGCTTCCGCCATTCTTCTGAAAGAGCGCATGGAAGGCGTTCTTGAAAACCTCACGCCCCGGGAGCGCAGGGTACTCCAACTCCGTTTCGGCCTGGAAGACGGCCGTTCCCGCACGCTGGAAGAGGTCGGGCGAGAATTCGGTGTAACCAGGGAGCGCATCAGGCAGATAGAAGCCAAGGCGCTGCGGAAGCTCAGGAACCCCAACCGGACACAGTGGCTGAAAGATTACTGGATGGGAGAATAGGTGTTCCCTTTAACTCACCTGTTCCTGTTGTCGAAAATAACAGAGCTTGATGACCTTGCCGTACTCGGCAGTCTTTTCCCGGATACCTGCATAGCAGGCCACCTCTCATGGGATGATACCCACAGACACGGGCTCGAATTTGCCGGTTCCCTGCAGCGGGAAGAGAAAAGACTTTTAATGCCTTTTCTTACCGGGTTTTTCGCTCACAGCGTGAACCCGCCCGGCCTCGATTATTATGGGGACGAGTGTATGGCTCCGGGAAAGCCCGGCTACTCTTTTTGTAAAGCCCCCGGCATAGTCGGGGAAGTCGTTTCGGCCTGCAACCTGCCGGGTGAAATGGGACTGTGGAAATCGCACAACGTAATAGAGATGGCCGTTGAAGTGAGGATTGCCAGATTGTATCCAGAACTGGAAAAATTCCTGGAGCAGGCTTTCAATTCGACAGAGAATCTTTCGATTATTTCGGGGCCGCTCGGGAGGCATTTCGGAGTTTCCCCGGGCGATATAATTTCAGCTTACGGTATCCTCCAATCGTTTATCCCGGCTTCGCTCCCCGACGAGGTGAGCCTCGGCGCGGCATTCGCAGGCCAGCTTGAGCACAAGCACGGCATCGCGGGCGTTTCTCCCGTCTATGTTGCCGGGCTTATCGTGAAGGCCGATTCATTTATCGTCGGCGACTACGAGGAATTTCTGGAAGATTGTCTTGATAAAATCACCATGGCCCTGCCGGGGTGGCTGGGAGATACAACGTAATAACGGTTTAAGAATCTGTCAAAAATGAAGCATCATGCGGCTTGCCGGAGGTGATTTTTTCAGATTATGTTTCTCGTAAATTCAATTCATGTTCCCGGTGCAAAAAATATTTATAAACTGCAAAAAAATATTATAAAAAAGAAGAAAAAATTTGGCAATTATTGCCTTTTTGACCTTTACAAAGGAAATATTTGCTGTGATAATAGGAATAAGAAAACGAGAAAGGGGTGTTATAGCGTATGTACCTTGATGGAGTGAATGCTTTAAGCCAACTCGGAGCATATTCTACTACCCAAAATACCAATTTGAATCAGCTTTTGAGCAGTTCTACGGATAGTCTTCTGGGTTCAGGCTCAACGGTAGATCCTATATCTTTCGACGGTACGAACCTGAGCGGAGGGTGGTCGTTGAATCTTCCCATTTATGAGTATGCAACTAACGTGGCATGGGATTATCAATTCACCACCGAATTGGGCCAGCGCCAGGTAGTTACCCGCGACCCGGTTATAATAGATTGGGACGGAAACGGCGAGGTCAGCACGAAGGGTAAAGAAAACGCATCTGAAAGAATTACATGGGATGTAAATGCCGACGGGCTGATGGACAGGACCGAATGGGTCAAAGGAGACGCCCTCGTGGTTTATGACGCGAACGGGGACGGGAAAATAAATGACGGCCGCGAGATCATGAATGAAGTTGGGATAGACGGCACCCAGAGCAAATATGCAAGCGGATGGGACAAAGTTCGCGACCTTTTCGACAAGGACGGGGACGGCACGATAAAGGGTGACGAACTTAAAGATGTTAAAATTTGGGTTGATGCGAACGCCGACGGCGTAACCGACGACGGCGAACTGCGCACTGCAGAGCAGGCCAATATCTTTTATATAGATACAAAGGGCGGTTACGTGATGCGGCGCCAGGAAGCCGGCAATCTCGATTTCGGTTCCCAGGAAATGATAGGTACCTCGGATCTTGAATCCTCAGGCATGGTGGGCACTTACGGCATGAGCGGCTTCACGATGGCGGCTACAACGATGGGCTTCGGCCAGCAGGCCACCTCGATTTTTGACAGCAACAACTGGCTGACCAACTTGTTTGGCGAAGATGAAGAAGAAGCCTCGGGAACTACTGAAACTCCTGAAACTATTGAGTAGATTTACTCAGTATTCTTTTGAGGTAGAATTGAAAAAGTAAGCTATAAGGAGAGGGCAATCCTCTCCTTATATTTTTTGAAAGCAGGTGAGACGGATGTTGGTTTTTGCCCCTCAGATTACGCAGCTTATTGACGTAACAGATGAACTTTTAGGAGGCGGAGGCGATATCAGGGCATTCGAGGATGCTCTTGCAAAAGCACGGGAATTCGACAAATCCGAAAAGAACAGGTTCAATATATATATCGACTCCAGGCCGAAGCGCATCGAGATACAGAATTTAGGCATAGCCATTGAAGAGGGCTTTCAGCAAAGGAAGAAAGGCCTGGTAACCCTGAGGCGTTACCTGGAAAATGAAAACCCGGAATGTCTTGCAAACGGCATAGATGATGTAATCAAAGGCTCTATTGCTGTCGCGGGCAACTCCATAAACCTGAAGGTAGTCGATGATAAGTGCCGGTTTTCAAACATACCTCTTCTTGACGACGTTATAAAAGCCTGCATGAATATTTACCAGAAAAACGCCAGGCCTGCTTTGATAAGGGTCCTCATGCCGGAGTTGGTACAGTTCGTGTTTGAGATGGAAGCAGACCTGAAAGAGTTTACCGTATTGTTCCCGGCGGAGAGGGAAATTATCGATGTTTATAACAACACGATTAGGCTCGTTAAAAACAGTGTCGGGGCATTTAACGTTTACCTGGAAGAAGGCAACAGGGAAGACCTGTATATAGGCGGCCAGATGCTTTTTGTGGGGGGACACGAATTTATTAAAGTATTGAAAAAGATTGGCCAGGTATTCAAGAAAGAATGGGTCGGCTCGGAAGTGCCTTACGTGGAAAAGATTAATTTCGCCTTTCGCGCATATAAAGAAGGATTCATAAAATTAGAAGCATTGGAAAAGCTCCTTGAAGGGATAAGGAAAGTCCACAAGGCATTTTATATGAGTCTCGAAAAATTGGAGGCTTCGCCTCTTTCGCCAGAATTCAAGCGGAAGCTTTTCCCCGGGATCCGTAAAAAACTGGCAAAACAGGACGAGATATTGTCAAAACTTCTGTATAACCCGGAAATGCTCAACGAATACAAGGCTATAAGCATCGGGTTGAAGAACGATTTCCAGGCGATAAAAAACGAACTGAAAATTACGATGGGCGGCCTCCAGAAGGCAACCGATTACGAAAACATGAGGAACCTGATTTTCGGGGTACAGCAGGGCAGGATCCCGCTCAGATATTTCCGGCAGATCCTCAATGATTTCGAAGACAGACTGCTTTATTTGATAGAGAATGAAACCAGTGAAATTGTTCTCAATGCCCTGGATACCCAGAGGGAAGGCCTGGAAGAACTGAAGTTGTACCCGGAAGACAGGAACAAGGAGCACCTCATGGAGGGATGGCGCCTTATCGATTCAGGCGTCAAAGCGATAATCGGGATGCTGCCCCAGCAGAAGGGCGATGTGATGGAAACGAAAACTGTATTCTGTATTAAATGCGGCGCTCCGAATATAGCTGAAGTCCAGCATTGTATTAATTGCGGGGCGTTTATACCTTTCGCCAAGTTGATCGCTTCCGACCAGGAACACTTCTCCGTCAAGGAAGGGGAGCCGGGCCGCCCGAAGGGGAGCATGGGACAGAACCTGATGATCCTTCAGGAACTGGTACAACGGCTTGAAAACAGGCAGGCGAGCATACCGGAAATGGAAGCGGTCGTCGGCAGTCTTTTGAAACAGGCCCAGGATACGAGAAAAATTTTTGAAAAGATGCTTCCCGCTCTGAAAACCGAGAAAGAAAAAGAGAATTGTACCGATTTTATAGCTTCAGTCAGGGAGTTCGAAGAGGGTCTGGAAAGGATGCTGACTTTTTCGGTACAGCGCAATTTTTCTAACCTGGTGGAAGGTCTGAGCAAGGCATCGAATGCCGCGGATAAACTGGTAAAGTTCGTTCAACGTTAACATTTCGATTTAGGGGACATGCTGATCCTTTGTAGCTCCCTATGACTTCAGTCCTGGGGAGCTATTAAATTCCCGTATCGCCGGCCCCGCTATAATCTTATAGGTAATTGCCTAGAATTTGATCCCATGATAAGGTGGTGTCATGGAGATCGAAGCTTATGAGGACTTGATTCGTAACGAGTCGGTGGCTCGAAAATACTTGTTGGGATTTTGCTGGAAAAACCAACAA
>JAMCWD010000012.1 GCA_023475345.1 Chloroflexota bacterium
ACCCTTTTAAGGGTCGCTAGAGCGACAAAAGCGGTTGGCGAAAATAGAGCACTTTGAGGTGCCGCTGGTATCAGACCCTTATAGGGTCAAAGAAAAACCACCCGCTACGCGGGTGGATGTTTATTTCCATTATCTAGTCTCTGGTTTCCAGTCTCTAATTGCGGCACCGCTCCCGGTGGAGGGGAACTGGTTTAGAACCACACAGGTTTGAGACTGAAGCTCGCATCTCTGCACTGGCTCCCCGCTTTTGCGGGGATGACGGTGAGTCAGTCTCCGGTCTCCAGTTTCCAGTCAGTGTTTTATCAGGTATTTTTCGCCCAACCTCTCAAGCTCTTTCTTTCTTACGATTTCTCCCGATTCCGGCCCGCTTTTTTCCAGGAAGTCCAGCAGGTACTTTATTTCTTCTCTTGCTCCGGCATAGCGGTTATTCGCAAAGTCCTGCGACAGGTTGGAGAAATGCTTTTCCAGATCTGGTGTACGCTTTTTGCCATCTGGTCTCGTGGCCTTGTCATAAGTGTCGAGAGTAAAGAGGACCATCCCGAAAACCACCTGTGCTTCCCTGTCTGAAAAATTATTTCCGAGATGCTTGTTAACCTTGCGGAGCTCCTCGATTGCTTCTTTTTTTCTTCCGCTCATAAGATATATGCGGGAGAGGAGAACTTCGGCATCGAACATGGTTATGAAACGCTTATCGGATTCCAGCGCTTTCTTTATCTCTTTTTCCGCCTCGTCGTATCTTCCCATGTAGAAATATGTTTCGCCCAGGTTCGACCTGTAAACCGGGTAATCATTTATGCTTATAAGATATTTCAATATGGGGATCCGCTGGCGGCGCATATCCCTGGAAAGAAGAAAATTATCAACACGGGCCAGCACCGCCCCCTGAAGAGTTATCCATTGGTTCCTCAAAACCCCGGCCCGCACTAGAATTGCAAATATTGCAAATATTACGATAATTGCAATTAAGATCACCGTTGAAATTTTAATTCTTTTCCCAGGTTTCATAAACTGCTTAAATCCTCGCAAGTCAATCAAAGCTCAGTAAACATTTAGATTCTACAATCATTCAACGCATACAGTCAATAATATAATTTATAAATCTCGTAACCAGACCGGCTTATGAAGGTTCAAAAGTTGAAAAGATGACAGAGCGATCCAATCCAGTCCGGGCTGCCGGTTATTCTTCGTCCGGGCGACGTTGTGGTCTCATAGAGAAGATGGAGAAGTTCCCGGCAGGCTCGAACAATATTTTTACCGGGCGGCGGTATCCGCCGGCGAATTGAATCTTTTCGTATAAAAAAAGACCCCGGTCAACCCGGGGTCAGGAGTCTCGGCCTTTGAAATATTTTACTCGATGTTTGTTGACATTGGGAGGTTCATGGTGTCGTGGATGCCGATTATGGGGTGATATTCGGCGGGCTTCGTGTTGATTTCCGCCGCTTCGGGAACCGGCTTCATCATCTTGAGAGATTCGCTCGGCTCCATTTTTTCAGTGTCTATCTGCTGGCTGACTATTTTCTTTGCGGCTTCGAACTTCTCGGGCGGAACGTCTTTTCGGATATTGTCAATCTTCTCTTTACTTACGGAAAGCTTTTCAAGCTTGCCGAGGGTTTTTTCCATCTCCGACTTGAGAGCCGTCTGATTTTTTTCCTGCCCGGCGGTTTCCCTGGCGCCGAATCCTTCATCGGCGGTTTCCCGGAGATTTTCGGATTTATCTTTTTTCTTGCCTTTATCAAGCTCGGAAAGCAAGCCGGTACGGCTTGCCGCTTCCATCTGCTCATCTACTTCCACATCGTCTTTTCCATGGAGATAGAGATCCTCAATATCTTTCGAAGACATTGAATGATCAGAATCTATTTCGTCCTGCTTTTTCAGAACCCCCATCTGCTGGGACACGTTCCGTGTCGCGGCATCTATATACTGGGTCGAAAGCGGGTTGTGGATTGCCGGGTTCATGCCCCTGTTTACATTATCCATTTGTCGAGCCTCCCATACTGATGATGTATTCCCGAAAAAAAACTTTCAGAAACATTACGAAGATACTTCTGTCAATATAATATTAACACCGCCGGTACCGCCGGTAAAGCTTACAATGTTACATTTTTGTTAACATTTATAGGACAGGCAATTGAAAATTCCTGCCATATTAAGGATTTTTCAGATATTGTCAGTTAAAAACCCCGGCCTTAAGCCGTAATTTCAAATACAGGATTTTACTTTTTAAGCCTTAACGGCCGGGGCGGTTTTGTGGCATTTATATAATGAGATGAAGGGGAATTGTTTATTCCATTGTAGAAAATATAAAATTATGAAAATAAGCAAAGATTTAAGGATAAGCTATTCGGGTATTCGCGGCATAGTCGGTGAATCGCTGACCCCCATCGTGGCCTGGGGGCTGGGCCGGGCGTTCATCAAGTTTTTAAAGAAGCGGGTCAGGGTTCCTAAGATTCTTATAGCCCGCGATACGCGCCCTCACGGGGAGTTGTTGCAGGGCGCAATAATAAGCGGCCTGGCCACGGGTGAGTGCAGGATAAGGCACCTGGGAATAATATCTACACCGACGCTCCAGCAGGCTCTCACCGATTTCAATGCCGACGGGGCCGTCATGATAACCGCAAGCCACAACCCGATCGAATGGAATGGCTTCAAGTTTTTCGTAACGCCTGAAAACACGATATTGGACGGACCCCAGATGGATGAATTGATGGAACTATACGACAGGATCAAAAAAGGTGATGTTATTTCGCCGTCGCTTATAGGCTCGCTTCTGATCGAGGGCATAGACGAAGGGGAGCGGGCGCTCCAGATGCACCTGAATAAAGTCCTGCGTTATGTTAACCTGGATTTCATAAAGGGGATGAATTTTTCGGTCCAATTGGACGGCGCCCAGGGAGCGGGCGAGAAGCTGGCGGCCAGGCTGCTTGAGAAGCTGGGCTGTGATTATGAGATATTGAGGTCGGAGCGGAATTCCGAACCTGTGCCCGAAAACCTGGGCGAGCTTTGCGAAATCGTCAAGAAACGCGGCTGCCAAGTGGGCTTCGCGCAGGATATGGACGGCGACCGCCTGGCGCTCGTAACCGAAAAAGGCGAAGCCATCGGGGAAGATTATACCCTGGCCCTGGTTACGAAACATCTTCTTGAAAAGTACAGGGAGTATCACCCGGTAGTTGTACGGAACTCTTCGACGTCTCACATGATAGACGATCTTGTCCATCAATATTCCGCAAAAATCGTTGAGACGAAAGTCGGCGAAGTCAACCTTTCAAGGGCGCTGGCAGAGCTTCTTTCCGAGAGGAGGCTTGCCTTCGGAGGGGAAGGCAACGGGGGCGTCATATTCCCCCCCATATCGCTGGGGCGGGATTCGTTTATTACCATGGCGTTCGTGCTGGAATACATGGCGGGAAGGGACAAGCCGCTTTCTGAGTTGATCGACGAACTTCCCCGTTATTACAGATACAAGGTGAAAATCCCGAGGTCTCCGGATATCGATTTTTCAATTTACGTAAATAAGATCAAAGAGCTTTTCCCTGAAAATAAGATAAGTACAACGGACGGGGTCAAGGTGATCTTCCCCGGCGGGACATGGCTCCAGGTCAGGGCGTCGAACACGGAGCCGGTCATAAGATTGCTCGCCGAAAGCAAAGACGGAAAAACTGCAGAAGACCTGCTTTCAAGAGTTGAAAGCGAATTCTCCGATATCGGCAAATCCTGAAAACGGTTTAGAAAATAAAATCATGAGACTGGAAAAATATGAAGTAATTATAGTCGGCGGCGGCCATGCAGGGATAGAAGCCGCGCTTGCGTCAGCCCGCATCGGCTGCCGGACATTGCTTTTGAGCATGAACCTGGATACCCTGGGGCAGATGTCCTGCAACCCTGCTGTCGGCGGAGTTGCAAAAGGCCACCTGGTAAAGGAGATCGATGCGCTCGGAGGCGAGATGGGAAAAGCCGCCGACCGCTGCGGCGTCCAGTTCCGGAGATTGAACAGCGGCAAAGGCCCTGCCGTCAGATCATCGAGAGCCCAGTGTGACAGGTTCCTCTACCAGGCATACATGAAGCGCGTCCTGGAAAACCAGTTCGGCCTCGAACTCCGGCAGGGGGTTGCTACAGGGATCCTCAATTCCGGCGGAAAAGTCGAAGGAGTCCGCCTCATGACAGGGGATGAGATATTTTCCGATGCCGTAGTGCTGGCTCCCGGCACGTTTCTTAACGGGCTTTTGCATATCGGGATGGACAGTTTCTCCGGAGGCCGGATGGGAGACCCCCCGTCGGTGGAGCTTGCGGAATCAATAAGGGAGATGGGTTTCGTTACAGGCCGCTTCAAAACAGGGACATGCGCCCGCCTGGACGCCCGCAGCATAGATTTTACAGGGCTCAAAGCCCAGCACGGAGACGAAAAGCCGGTGCCGTTTTCTTCCGATACCGAAAAATTCCCCGAACCCCAGCTCCCGTGCTACATCACATACACCAATACGAAAACACATGAGGTAATCAGGAAAAACCTGGACAGGAGCCCGTTATATTCGGGTAAGATAACAGGGCGGAGCGTCCGGTACTGCCCTTCCATTGAAGATAAAATAGTTAAATTCGCCGACAGGGACCATCACCATATCTTCCTGGAGCCTGAAGGGAGGGACACTACGGAGATTTATCCCAACGGCATCTCTACAAGCCTGCCGGTGGATGTCCAGTACGAATTCATACATACCGTTGAAGGGCTTGAAAACGCAAGGATAATGAGGCCGGGCTACGGTATAGAGCACGATTACTGCGACCCGACCCAGTTATACCCGACTCTTGAGACCAGGCTCGTAGAAAGCCTTTATTTCGCAGGCCAGATAAACGGGACGACAGGCTATGAAGAAGCGGCCGGGCAGGGCCTGGTAGCAGGCATAAACGCAGCCCTTCGCGTTAAGAGCAGAGAGCCTTTCGTCCTGGGACGCGACCGGGCGTATATCGGCGTCATGATCGACGACCTTGTAACGAAGGGGACGGACGAGCCTTACCGCATGTTTACGTCACGCTCCGAATACAGGCTCATCCTCAGGGAAGACAATGCCGATCTCAGGCTGTCCCAGATGGGATACGATGCGGGCCTTCTGCCTCAGGACAGGTACGAGAGGTTCGGCGGTAAAAGGGATGCGATTGAAAAAGAACTCAAGAGGCTGGCCGAAACCCGCATCACGCCTTCCGAAGATGTCAACGACGCTCTCGTCGCGCTGGGCACGTCTCCGATACACTCGGGCATAAGCCTGGAAGAACTTTTGAGAAGGCCGCAGATCGGTTATGACGATATCCCCCGGCTCGTGCCAGGGTGGGAAAAGGCTCCGCCGGATATTTCCGAGCAGGCGGAGATACAGATCCGATATTCAGGCTTTCTGGGCCGCCAGGAAGAAGAGGCCCGGAAAAACCGCGAATTGGAAGATTTCCCCCTGCCTGAAAACCTCGATTATGACAGCATCGCAGCTCTCTCGACAGAAATCAGGAACAAGCTGAAGCGTATCAGGCCGCGTACACTGGGACAGGCGAACAGTATCCCCGGCGTAACTCCTGCTGCAATCAGCGCTCTCCTGATCCGTTGTAAAAGGAGGAAATGATGGAGGCGGTAAAACTGCTGGCCGATCTTAAAAATATTGCCGGGGAACAGGGACTGCCGGTTATGGGAGCCGCCATCCTGGACGGGGATATGAAGACACTCCAGCTTGAGGGAGTTACGGATACGCTTAAGATGGCTCTGGTTTTCGGGTTCCCGCTTTCCAGGGCTGTTCTTAACACGGTGAAGGACGGCCCCAACCAGCTTTATTTTCATCATTACAGGCAGGCCAATTACCTCCTGGACAGGGTCGCGCTCAGGATCGGGTACGAACTTGAAGAGAAGGGCTTCCGGGCCATACCTGTAGCCGCATCCCAGGTCATTGGCTGGGAGGATCAGCAGGGGCATGTCTCGCACAAGGAACTGGCCATAAAGGCCGGGCTTGGCTGGAAAGGAAGAAATAACCTGCTTGTCCATCCCGAATACGGCTCCAGGCTCAGACTTGTCAGCGTGTTGACCGATCTCCCCGTCGATGCCGCGCCTTTGCTCCAGGAGTTCAAATGCGGCGGCTGCTCCGCTTGCATGAACATCTGCCCGGCAGGCGCAATAAAGGAAGACCCTGCAGATTTCGAGCATGTTTCATGTTTTGAGATGCTGAAAGAGTTCAAGCGCCAGGGCCGGACCAGCCAGTATATATGCGGCCTGTGCGTTAAAGTTTGCCCCGGAAAAAAGGATGCCGGGAATAAAAGTCAAATTAACAACAGGGGGTGAGCCATGCTGAGAAAAGATTTCCACGACAGGGAGTTGAGCACCAGGGAAATAATCTCCGAAGGAACCTCCCTGTTCCTGCGGGACATAAAAAAGATGGCGGCGCTCTGGCTTACGATATGGATCCCTGTCGAGATAATCGTCGCCCTGGTTACTGCGTTTATCAGCGTTGATAAACAAATATATTTTCAAATTCAACTGTTTTTTTCCATAGTATTCGGCATCATTACAACAATGGCCGTCCCCTTTTTGATAGAAAAGGACATTCAAAACGAGCCGACAAATTTCATGGAAGCGCTCAGGACGTCATTATTGAACTGGGTTTACGGGCTTTTGACCTTTTTCATAACCGCCTTCGTTTATGTTTTCCAGACACTGTTCCTGGTAATCCCAGTGAAGTTCTTATGGAAAATAACAGGCAGGAGCTGGTGGAAGACCACGGGGCTTTTGATTTTGTTTCTTATTTTCTGCTTCCTGCCGCCTTACCCGGGAACAGTTGTATTATGGGTAATCCCCGCGTTTTATATAATGGTGAAGCTGGTATTCGTTTTTAACGCGGTGATCCTGCGGGGCGAGCGCTACCTGGGGGCGGTCAAATACAGCTGGCGCCTGACCGATTACCGCTGGTGGCAGACGGCGTTATTCCTGCTTATTATGCTGGCTATCGGGAGCATAGCGACATTGCTCCAGTTGATGTTTAACCATGTTTTCTATGAAGCCTTATTGACTTTACCTGTATTTGGAAAAATAAGCAATTCATGTTTTAACCTGCTCCGGGATTTTGTCGGCATTTACATGCTGAGCCTGCTGGCTCTCCTGTTCCTTAACCGGGATTATAACCCGCCCGAAACAAAAGAGAAGCCGGAGCCTGCCGGGGAAGAGTTCCCGGCCCCTGTTGAAACCATAAAAGAAAACAAACAAGAAGAAAACTGAAAGCCGGGATTTTAAGTAGTTAATTATTCCTGTTTTTAGAATAACGATCCAGGTATATCAATAAAAGCCCGTTGGGAAGAAGCACAAGAGGCCTTATCCTGTGTTTTTTTCCGACATTATCCCGGGATTTGTTCTTCCTGACCGCAAAAACTATGGAAACATCTTCGTTAACTATTTCAACGCTGCTCGGCTCAATGGTATTCTTCATGGGGATATTGTTAAAAGGCATCGAGATCCGCTGCCTGACGGGATTTGCGTCAACAATA
Source organism: Chloroflexota bacterium (assembly GCA_023475345.1). GTDB lineage: Bacteria > Vulcanimicrobiota > JAMCWD01 > JAMCWD01 > JAMCWD01 > JAMCWD01. The sequence goes on from JAMCWD010000012.1 coordinate 7,501, forward strand.
ATCGACTGCCCGAATGACGGCAGGCTTGAATACCAGGGCCTCCGGTTTTTTCTCATCCTTCGCATAATGAACTTTCATTCTCCAAAAAATAACGAAATCCCTTCTTCCCCCCGCCGCGCGGCAGGAAAAAATATAAAGTAATATAAACTATAGAGTCTTAACGATTCCGGAGGCATAAAAATTGTTTATAGTAGTAAGCGGATCAATCGGGGCAGGCAAATCGACCGTTACCAGGATCTTTTCCCGTATAACGGGATTCGATCCTTTATTCGAAACCGTGGAAGGGCATCCTTACCTTGAGAAATTTTACAAGAACCCAAGGGAATACGCTTTCAGAACACAGGTGTATTTTTTATGGGATCGCTTCGACAAACACTACAATACCATCAAAAGCGGCAGGGACGTGGTGGCGGACAGGTGCCTTTACGAAGACAATATATTTGCAAAAGTCCAGCACATTCGCGGCGATATGGACGACGACGACTATCTCAGGGCTTACCTCCCGCATTACAAATCATTGACCGAGTTGCTCGGGCCGCCCGACCTCAATGTCTATCTGCGCGCAAACCTGGATACTTTGATGACCAGGGTAAGGAAGCGCGACCGGGACATGGAAAAAGATATCGATGTCGATTACATGAGGACGCTTCTCGGTGCTTATGAGGAATGGATCGAGGAATATCCCTACCGGAAACTGATAATAGACACCAACCACCTGGACCTTACATGTGATTTACACCCGGAATGGTTGTATGTGTGTGACGCCATCAAGACCAAGGTTACGAAGGAGACGCTGCCGGATATCGCGGAAGGGATCAGCAGGCTTTTAGGCAGCCTGCCGAAAATCCATGACCTCCGCGATGTGAAAAGGGCTACGGAAGAAATATTCGGAACAGGTTAATCAAATTTAAGGAAGGAGCAGAGTATGAGCGACGAAAAGCAATACCATGTAGGATTGAAGTATGGTGATGTAGGGAGGTACGTCCTTTTACCGGGAGACCCGGGAAGGGTGCCCCATATCGCCCAGTATTTCGACAAGGCGAATATGATCGCCCAGAACCGCGAATATACAACATACACCGGCTATGTGGACGGCATAAAGATTTCCGCCACTTCGACGGGGATAGGCTGCCCGTCTGCGGCCATCTGTATCGAGGAGTTGGCAAAGGTAGGCGCCGATACTTTCATCAGGGTCGGGACTTCCGGCTCGCTTCAGAAACATGTGGGACTCGGAGATCTTGTGGTATCTACGGCCAGCGTGCGGGAAGAAGGCACCAGCAGGCAGTACGTGCCCCTTTCATACCCTGCTGTTTCCGATCTCGATGTAACGCTTGCATTGCGGGAAGCCGCGAAAAAGCTGGGTTTCCGTTACCATGTCGGCATATCGCATACCAAAGACGCCTTCTATATCGAGGATGCGGAGCATCTCCCGCTTGCGAAACATACCGCCGAATTATGGGAAGTGTGGCAGAAGGCGAACGTGCTTGCAACTGCTATGGAGGCATCGGCCTTATTTACAATAGCATCGATCAGAAAGCTTCGCTGCGGCGAGATCCTGGCGGTTATCGGCCTCACGTGGGACGATGCGCCTATCGTAAAGAAAGTCGGAATTGACGAAGCCATTAAAACAGCCATCGAGGCCGTTAAAATACTTGCGGCACAGGACAACTGACAGGGCAGGAGGTAAATTATGCAGTTGAGTCTTACCCGGATTATAAATGCCGGCGATTACATACGTTCCAGGATCGAAATCCAGCCTCTTATCGGGATGATACTGGGGTCGGGCCTCGGCGACTTGGCCGAAGAAGTGATGGAAGCTGTAAGGATCCCTTTTTCGGAAATCCCGAATTTCCCGCCTTCGACAGTGGAGGGACATGCGGGCGAGATGGTCATAGGCCGCCTTGACGGCAAGCCCGTCCTTGTCATGAAAGGCCGGATCCATTTCTACGAAGGCTACAGCCTCAAGCAGGTTACATTCCCCGTAAGGATAATGCAGAACCTGGGAATTAAAACCCTGGTGGTTACCAATGCAGCAGGCGGCGTGAACCCTGATTTCAAGCCCGGCGACCTCATGCTGATAAAAGATCATATCAACCTCCAGGGGTCTAATCCCCTGATAGGCGCTAACGAGAAATCCCTCGGCGTGCGCTTCCCCGACATGACTGATGCTTATGATCCCGGTTACCGCAGCCTCGTCCGCAAAATCGCCGCCGAAGACAATGTGCCGCTCCAGGAAGGAGTTTACGGCGCGGTTACGGGGCCTTCATACGAGACTCCTGCGGAAGTGCGCTACATGAGGACACTTGGCGTCGATGCCATAGGCATGTCAACGGTGCCCGAAGTGATAACGGCAAGACATGCAGGGATCAAAGTCATGGGGATCTCCTGCATCACGAATGCAATTCTGAAAAAAGAAGGGACTACCCCGGTAACGCATGAAGAAGTTCTGGAAGTTTCAAAACGGACAAAACCCGTCTTTATCAAACTTGTCTCGGATTTTGTCCGTGAATTGCCGATGTAACAGGTATGATAACGAGATACAAATCAAGTTTATTTTTCCGGCTGGCCATCCCGGCAGTAATTTTAATTTTAATTTTAATGCCCGGATGTTCCGGCCGTAAACCGCAGAACCCGAAAGCCATAATGGTAACGAGCATAGGAGGCCCCGGTGATTCAAGCTTTATAGATTCGGCATACAGGGGTCTCCTTAAAGGCAGGGAATTCGGATTTGACGTAATCTGCATCTCGCCGGAAAAGGAAGGCGAATACGCTAAAACATTGATGGATGCAGCCGGGAAGAAGCCGGAACTGGTGGTGGCCCTGGGGTCACAACTTTCTTTTGCAGTCAGAAAAGTTGCAAAAAAATATCCGGACGTAAAATTCGCCCTGGTTGACGGGGATTTAGCCGATATGCCGAACGTGATGAGCATACGGTTCCACGAAGAAGAGGGAGCATTCCTGGCAGGAGCCCTGGCTGGGGCGACTTCCAGGCGCAAGACAGTAGGGTTCCTGGGCGGTGCCGATATCCCGGTAATACATAAATTCGAATCCGGCTTCAGGGCAGGCGTTATGACGACATGCCCCGGTTGTAAAGTCATAAGCAGATATACGGGGTCATTCAGCAATACGGCGGCGGGGAAGAAAGACGCCCTCGAATTATATAACGACGGGGCGGATATAATTTTCCACGCGTCCGGGAAGAGCGGCTTGGGAGCTATCGAAGCCTGTAAAGAAAAAGGCAAGGGGCATTACATAATCGGCGTGGATACGGACCAGGATGCACTTGCTCCCGGCATAATATTGACGAGCGTAATTAAAAGGACCGATTCGGCGGTTTACCATGCGATGGAAAACGCTGCAAAGAACAAATTTAAAGGCGGCATAGTGGAAATCGGGATTAAGGAAGACGGGGTTTCTCTTTCCCCGATGGAATATACGGAATTGCTGATAGGCGCCGTAACGCTGAAACATGTCCTCGACCTTTCCAATATGATAAAAGACGGGAGCCTGAAAATACCGACGACCTCCAAAGAACTTGAAGCCTTCAAGCCCCCGGCTCTCGAAAAGCCTCCCAAACCCGGAGAAGAAAGGAAAAAATAAAATGCTTAATCGCCTTCCTGCTATCCTGGGCATGCTCGTTATAATCCTTATAGCGTACCTGCTCTCCGTAAACAAAAAAGCCATCAATAAAAAAACTTTCTTCATGGGGCTCTCGCTTCAGATAATTTTTGCGGTATTCGTTTTAAAAGGCCAGGACATGAGCATTTACCTGCATAAGATAATCGAGCTGCCGTCGCTTAACTGCGGCGGTTTTGATCTCATGTCATCCGGCATGGTTTTGATAATGGGCTTCGTATTTTACTTCACTTATAAAAACATGAAAAGAGATTCTTCGAGAACCGGCGTCCTTTCTATAGAGGGTCTGATTTTTATATTTTTCATGCTTTACGGGAACCTCCTTGAAAAATTCTTCAACCTTGCAAGAATCGGGATATCAAAAATCATAGATTGTACTATCGAAGGTTCAAAATTTGTCTTCGGCCCTCTTGCCCTGAACAAGGAGCCGTGGGGTGTCGTTTTTGCATTCCAGGTTTTGCCGACCATTATTTTCGTGGCGTCTATTTTCGCCATCCTTTATTACCTCGGGGTAATGCAGAAAGTAGTGGGTTTTCTTGCCAGGGTAATGAGCAGGTTTATGGGCACATCGGGAGCCGAATCCACGGGGGTCGCCGCAAACATCTTCATGGGGCAGACCGAGGCTCCACTTACCATCAGGCCTTATCTTGAAGGGCTTACCATGTCCGAGCTTATGGTGCTTATGACATCTGGGATGGCGCATGTTTCGGGCGGGATAATGACCGCTTACGTCATGATCGCAGGAGTCGATATCAAGCACCTGCTGACCGCTGTCATAATGACCGCGCCCGGTTCCATAATGCTTGCAAAAATGATGATACCCGAGACCGACAGTCCCAGGACGGGGAAAGACATGAAGGTGGAAGTCCCTGTAACCGACGTGAATATAATCGACGCCGCCGCCAGGGGCGCTTCCGAAGGCGGACTTCTTGCCCTGAACGTAGCCGGGATGCTCATCGCATTTGTTGCTTTAGTCACCCTTATTAACGGCGGTTTTTCATTAGCCCACTCTTTCCTGTCAACGGTTCCCTCTGCCGGGGATTTTTTCAGCAAATTCTTCCCCGGCAGCATGGAGCAGCTTATGGGTTGGATATTTGCGCCGCTTGCCTGGCTGATGGGCGTAAGCTGGCATGATGCTCCCACGGTTGGGAGCCTTATGGGAACACGCATGATCCTTAACGAGTTCGTGGCTTTCATGAAGCTGGGAGAAATTCAGGCAGGCCTGGATCCCAGGTCTTTTATCATAGCAACTTACGCTTTATGCGGATTCGCAAACCTGGCGTCTATAGCCATTCAAATCGGCGGCATAGGGTCTCTTGCCCCGAGCAGGAGGCACGACATAGCAAAACTGGGATTAAGAGCTATGCTTGGGGGCACTCTTGCCAACTTCCTCACGGCGACTATCGCCGGGATATTGTTGTGAACTTGTTCAGGAAGCCGCAAGCCTGGAGACGATCAGGCGAAGGGTATCAGATGACGGCCCGGAGATAAAATCGTCAAAGCCTTTCTCGAGGCATCTTTCACGGCTTGATTTGCCGTCATTTTCAGAAACCGCATAAACCGGGACTTTCTTATAGCCTTTTATTTTCCTTAATTTCTCCAGGGTTTCATAGCTTTCGGCCTTCGGCGCCTTTAAATCCATGAACACCGCTTTATAATTATTGGTCGAAGCAAGATCAAGCGCCTCTGCTCCGTCGTGCGCCCGCATGACAACGAGGCCGTGGCTTTCGATGTATTCTTTCAGAGACTGAAACGACGCTTCGTCTTCTTCTATAATGAGAACCGGCCTGCTCCTGCCGCCGTTATCTTCAGCCTGTTCGGGCGTTTTGACGGCCCTGATTACCGTTTCCCTCGGAATCGTTACTGTAAAAGTCGTACCCTTATTCAGCCTGGATTTATACGAGATGGCAAATCCCAGCAGGTCGCACAGCCGCTTTGAAATTGTCAGGCCCAGTCCCGATCCCCCGTATTTAAGCTCGGAGCCGGCGCCCGCCTGTATGAAAGGCTCGAATATGTTCCCGGTTTCATTCGAGCTTATGCCGATGCCGGTATCGATGACGTCGAGACGGACAGAGCCGTCTTTTTCTCCAAAAGCTGCGACTTTAACGCTTCCCGAGTCGGTAAATTTTACAGCGTTACCGACCAGGTTCAATATTATCTGTCCGAGCCTGGCCCTGTCGGAATGAAGAATATAATCGTCCGCATCCATCGAAAAAGTGTATAAAAGTGATTTTTCCTCAGCCTGTTTCTTGAAAATGTTCACCTGTGTTACAACCAGGTCGCGCAAAGAAAATTTGTCCTTGACGATATTTATCTTGCCGGCCTCAATCCTGGCCATATTGAGGATATCTTCGAGAACTCGTGAAAGGGATCTGCCGGATTCTTCGATGGCATCGGCATAGCCGATGGCTTTTTCTTTTATTTCGCCGGGTTTACCTTTGTCGCTTTGAAGAAGTTGTTTTATCAGGTAAGCAAAGCCTATCGCCGCATTCAAAGGCGTCCTTATCTCATGGCTGACGTTTGCAAAAAATTCGCTTTTCATCCGGTTTGCTTCTTCCGCCCTCCGCCGGGCCTCGACTATCTCGGTAACATCATGCGAAACGCCCGCTACCTGCATTAAATTCCCTTTTTCGTCAAGTATCGGCGAGATCTCGGTTATGAGAAATCTTTCCTTGCCGAACATGTTTATCTTTTCTTCCACATGGAGCGGCCTTTTGTTCCTGATGACTTTCCGGACATTCTTCTCAATTGCTTCAGACATGCTTGCAGGCATAATATCGGAAGGCAGTTTCCCCCGGATCTCGCTTTCACTGATCCCGAGAATATTCAGGGCAAATTTGTTTGCCGTAATAAACCTGCCTTTATTATCGTAAGAATAAATAATATCGTTCACATTATCCGCCAGGCTCCTGTACCTCTTCTCCGAATTGACAAGGTTCCTTTCCAACTCGACGCGATCCGTTATGTCATGGTTCATGCTGACTCCGTACAACACTTTCAAGCCATCGGAATTTATGGGAAAAATGGTCGTGCTTACATAAACTTTCGAGCCGTCAGGCCTCACATCCGTCCATTCCCTGTTAAATCTTTTGCCCTGGAAAACCCCCTCGACGACCTGTTTTGTTGCCTCTATATCCTCCGGGAGACATATTGTTTCATAAATCGTGCGCCCCAGGGTGTTTTCAGGATTTCTTATGTAAAATTCGTAAAATTTTGCGTTCCCTGAAATGATGTTCGCATTCCTGTCGAAGAGGAAAATGGCTTCCGTGGCATTTTGATAAACGGCCGCCAGCCGCCGGAGGTTATCCTCGATCATCTTGCGGTAAGTAACGTTCCTTGCCGCGCCGTTAACCCCGACAATCTTGCCGTTATCATCCCTGATCAAATGAAAGCTGCTCTCGATAAATACAAGCCTGCCTTCCTTGTGACAAAACGAAGCTTTCATCTGAGGTTCTTTGAATTCGCCCCTGAATGCGGCCTCCAGCCTTTCAGCAACTCTGCGCCTCTCATCGTCGTCGTAAAGATAGTCCGTTAATTTTTTCCCGATCAAATCCGACGGCTTATAACCGAACATCTGTTCGACCTGGGGACTGAGATAAGTGAATCGCAGATCGGAATCCACTCTCCATATAACATCAGGCAGCGATTCAAGGAGGTTCCTGTAATCTTCCTGTGAGCGGCGCAGATCTTCGGCAAGTTTTACATTCCGGGAGATATCTCTGAAAATGACAAAATATTCGGAGGCATTTTTCACCGGGTCGAAATGATATGTGACACTGAAAAGATATGTCCCGCCTCCTATATCCTGCTGTGTTTCGTTGTAGATGTTACCCTTTTGCATCCCGGCAATTATGTCCTTCATAAAACCGGTCTCAAGAAGATCCATGCCCAGGTTCTCTCTCCATCCCGAGAGCAGCTCTTGCGCCTTCTTGTTTGAATTGAGGATTTTGCCGTCGGCGGACAAAATGACGAAAGGCAGAGGGATCTTCTCCGTCAATTCATCTGGACTTAAAGATACCGAATGTTGAGTATTCTTCTTCACAATACTCTTTTTTTCTCTTCCCATTTCCGTTTCTCCTGGAACCCCCCTTTTTTTTCTCGGCCTCTTTTAAAATTATACAACGAATCCCTCCTTCTTGCGAGTATGTTTTTTTTAAATGTAAGCAGGAAGGATCAAAAATTTATAAATTTCCCGGCCCTGTCCATGCGCCCGATCCGATGGATAATACAGGACCTATAAGGTATAATAAATGTGGTGAACTGTTTGAAGAAAATTTTAACCCTGTTTTTTATAATATTACTGGCATCCGGTTGTGGTGGAGGAGGCGGGGCAGGAGGCTCAGGCAGCGGCCTTGAGATACAGGCCGAAAACCTGTCAGACGCCGTTGTTTACCAGGATTATTCGGCAACCCTTCAGGCATCGGGCGGGGTGCCCCCTTATACATGGGGACTTGAAAATTCGAAATCCCTTACACCGGGACTCTCCATCTCCCATGACGGCGTCATATCGGGCAGGCCTTATTTTAACGGCACATGGAATTTCCAGGTACAAGTTACGGATGCGGCGGGAACGGCGGCGTCTAAAGACCTTTCCATCATAATCCAGGGCGACCTTCATATCCTGGTTTCCGAAGTTTTATATGACACCCCCGGCACCGACAGCCTGGAAGAATGGATCGAGTTGTACAATCCCGCCAGTTTCCCCATGGACCTCACGGGGTACAGCATCAGCGACATGGACCAGGCGGCGTCAATTCCGAGGGGGACAATAATTCCGGCCAACGGCACCCTGGTATGGGCAAGAGACAGGGACGGTTTTTTCAACCTGTACGGCTTTTATCCCGATATTGACGGGTTTCCGCTATCCCTTAACAACGGCGGGGATCTTCTTACTTTGAAAGATCCTTCGGATAATACAGTTGATCAGGTAGGTTTCGAAACAACGGGTTGGGAATCTCTTTCTGGAGCCGGGATGTCCATAGAGAGGCAGTCCTTATACGATACCGATTCTGCCGCCGACTGGAGAGACAGCGGCAATACAGGGAACCCGGGGGAATTTCCGTTCGCGCCGACTGCCGACAGGGCGCCTGCAGCCGATGCCGGGAAAGACAGGATCGTGGAAGGAAGCCAGGTTGCGCTGGACGCATCGGGGAGTTCCGACCCCGACGGGGATGACCTTTCTTATACATGGGACGTCGGCCTGACAGGAGCAGGGCCGGTATTTGCCCCCGGCCAGACGGGGCTTTTCAACATCGGCCTGACTGTTTCCGACGGCGTCCTGGAAGACTTCTCGTCCGTGCTGGTATATTTTCTGCCGCCGGGCGAAAAAATTACAGGGACACCGTATTACAACGACCCTCCCGATTCTCGTTCCATAGACGGGGATTTGATTTCATTGATAGACGGCGCACAGGTTTCCGTCGATACCGCAATTTACGAACTGGATCTTCCGGGGATAACAAACGCGCTGATCAACGCGAAGAACCGGGGTGTGAATGTCAGGGTCGTTACGGAAAACGACAACTATCAAAATCCCGGGCCTTTTGCCGACCTTGAAGCGGCGGGGATAACGGTTGTCAGGGACGACAAGCCCACTTACAACCATAACAAATTTTTCATCATAGACGGCCGTTTCCTCTGGACAGGCTCGTATAACGCGACACAGAACTGTACTTATAATAATGGGAATTCGGTTATATCGATAGATTCGCCGGAGTTATCGCAGAAATTTACAACCGAGTTCGAAGAGATGTTTACAAACCGCCGTTTCGGAACGAACAAGCAGAACCAGTCGTCCGGCTCTCTTAACATAAACGGGCACCAGGTGGTATGGGCGTTTTCACCTAACGGAAACACGAAACAAAAGCTGCTCGATGCTATCGAGTCGGCAAATTACAACATTTACTTCTGTATTTTTTCGTTTACCGACGATGATGTCCGAAACGCCCTTATTGCAAAGCATACGGGCGGCGTGGAAGTTAAAGGTGTGTTCGACGAATACCAGAGCGGGCTGGCCGGGGCCGAATATGACAACCTCGCCGCCGCCGGGATCGGTGTGGTGAAAGACCCGTACAACGGGCTCCTCCATCACAAGCTGATGATCATAGACGCGGGGACGGACAGCGATCCGAAGGTTGCGATAGGCTCGGTGAACTGGAGCAACCAGGGCTTTACGGCCAATGACGAGAACCTGCTCGTTATCGATGATCCTTACCTTGCCGACATTTACAGGTATTTATTCGATCTGGTGTATTGATAACTGTATAACATGCGGCAGGGTAACAAATATCGGGACAATGCTAGTCTTTCAAATGCCGGGATTAAGATCCGGCTCGGTTTCCCGGTAGGGGTTTTTATCCCTTTTCTTTCTCCGGTCTTTCATGACCCTTGTCGCCTTCAGAATAATCCTGCCCATCAATTTCTTTTTCTTTGCCGGGGCCATCAGCTTTTTCTTTTTTTTGCTTTTCATAATTTTGCGAAATTAAAAAAGCCCCCGCCGGGCGGGGGCTTTTAGTTTATGCCTTTTCGTTCTCATTCAGCAGGTTAGGAGTTTCCGCAAGTTTCTTCGAAACTTCCATCCTGTCCGCATGCTTGCTGCTTATGTATTTTGCGGCAATATTAATTGCTCCCTTTGCCAGCTTTATGCCCATCGCGCCGAGCATGACTCCGGCTGCAGGGAGAGCAAGCGCCGGCAGACCTGCCGTCATTGCGACCGCGAAGCCTATTGTACCCAGACCGCCCACTATGTCGAGAGAGTTTTCAGCTACGAATTTGGCCTTGTCTGAAATTTTCCAATCGTTCTTTAAGGCATGGGCGACTCTACTTCCGCCTTTTATCACCTGTGACGAGCCCTGGAGGAATGCGAAGCCCGCGCCGAAAGCTCCTATTTTTTCGGTTCCCCCGCCAAGCACATTTACAGCTTTAAATATCCGGTCAAGGCTGAAATAAGAGCCTGCCATCCCGCCGCCTCCTGCACTGGCGAGTATGGTCTTGCCTATCTTGCAGGCTTTGATTTGTTTGTCCGACAGGCCCCGCTTCTTGAGGAAACGAGTCAGCTTGTCGGGGCCGGATATGGCTTCCAGCATTTCGTCCCACTTTGTCGCCTTAGCAAAGCCGGTGGTTTTATGGAGTTCATAAAATTTTGTATTCGATGCGTCTTCCTTTGCGCCCGTCGGCAAATATACCGACAGCCCGTGGGAATCGCCTACGATATTGCCCATGACGTCAGTCGAGTGATGGTGCTCCGCGACTATGCTGTTTTTAACGGCGTCCCTGACGTCTTTAGCGGCAAGGTTGATCTCGGGCGGCAATTTTTTATCCTTTTCGAGGGTTTCTGCAAAATGAGCCAGATCCCTGAAATCCTCATAAGGAACCACGGGCATCTCTTGATCATAGTGCTGTGCCTTTTCCACGCTGTCCCTGATCCGGTCTGCAAGCTCCGGCTTTTTGGCCATGGCATCGAGGATCGACCCGGCCAGCGTATCAGCCGATTTGGCCACGTCCCCAATCTTCGAAAGATCTATTGCCGATTGGGTAACGGTATTGATCTGTGAAAGAAGCTGGTGCTCTGATTCGAATACGTAAAGACGGGCAAGCTCGTCGGGGGCGATGTCGCCCTTTTCCTTGATCCCTTTCTGGAGGTCGGCAAGGACTTTGTGCTGGGGGGTGGTCCCGTATTCGTTGGGGACGGGCAGTGTAAGCCCGGCCTCGGTCTCTTCCGAGCCGACGAGGTATTTAGCACCGTCTTTCAGTTCGTATGCCACCTCTGTCTGGGCCATGAGGCACGCGTTGAAATTGACGACATCTATGGGCTTGCCTTGATTTTCCTTTTTAACATCTTCCAGGACGTCCGCCAACTGCTGGTTCTTCAGCAGGGTCTTGGGAGGGCCGTCGTCGGACATGGAACCGATGTAGCCCGCGCCGTGATCCCACATAACCAGCGCGTAATGGTCGGCGGGATATTGTTTCATGCCCCATTTGAGGAAATCTTTCAGGGTCGCGGGGTCTCCCATATCCTTTGGGCCGACGTTTGTTGCGCCTATAAACTCCCCTGTATTTTCTTTCTTATCGACTTTTATCACCCGGCCGCGTTTGGCGTCAGACCCCTGTACTGCAAGCTGTGCGACCACATTGACGTTTTCATCGGAGCCTACCGTCTGGACAGCTTTCATGGAGCGCTTTGCAAGCGGCGCCAGGTTGTTGTCTCCGTCGATGTACATGAGGACGGTCCACTTTTTCTTGTCCTTGCTCAAAGAAACGGTATCTTCCGGCGCCTGTCCGGAAGGCGTCTTTATCTTCGGCGGGAGCTTCGATTTCTGAGGAAGGCTTGATTGAGATGCTCCGGGTTGGGATATTCCCGATGATTTGATGTTATCCATCTGGTTTCCCCCTTCTCAATAATAAGAAAAAGTGAACTATTGTTCCATTTTTTATAATATCTGAAGTTGCTCCCGGAAACAACAGGATTATGTGAACAAAATGTTAAAAATTATTCAACCCGCTTACTTTGAAGATTTTTTATCCCGTATGATTGAGACGCCCAGGATTATGCAGAGCACGGATGCCAGGACGAAGCCGGTTATACTTATCCATAGGTAAGGCGTGCTCAGTATAAGGCCGGAGCCGATGAACAGCCCGGATACGACTATTGCAAGCGAGATTTTATCGGCGTTCCTGCGGGACTGGTCGGTGTATTTATCCAGCCCTATGGGCTTGTGCTTGAAAATAATCTCGCCCTCTTCGATCCTTTCGAGCATGTACTTGATATGGCCGGGGAGAGATACGAGGGCGGTCGCCGAATCGGAGAAGTTCTCGAGAAGCTGTCTGAGGTCCCACTTCGACAGGACTCTTTCCTTGACGAGCTTTTCAAGGAACGGCCTGGAAACTTCCACCCCGACGAATTCCGGGGAGAGTTTCGTAACGATGCCTTCAAGTATCGAAAGGGTCCTTGCCATGAGCGTGAAGTCGGGTGGGACCCTGATCTTGTATTTTGTAGTCAGGGTGAACATGTCGTCGATGATCTCTTCGGCCCTTACATCCTTTGCCGATATGCCGTAATATTTCCGAACCATCTTGCTTATCTGCCGCTTGAGAAGCCTGACATCCACGTCGGAAGGGACGACGCCGATCTCGAAAAACGAGTTAAGTATGCCCTGGGGGTCTTTTCTTGTAATGGCATATATCAGGTCGGCGACCTTGCCTTTCAGGTCGTCGTCTATGAAGCCCACTATCCCGAAATCTATGAAGGCCAGTTTTCCGTCGTAAGTGTAAAAGAGGTTGCCCGGGTGGGGGTCGCCGTGAAAAAAGCCGTCCTCGAGGAACTGCTTGAGATAAGTCCTCGTGCCGGTTTCGGCGATTTCTTTCAGGTCGGCTTCCCGTTCCTTCAACTCCTCGATGTTGCTTATTTTCGTGCCCTCAATAAGTTCCAGCACCAGTATCTTCCTGGTGGTGTATTCCCAGTAAATTTTCGGGAATTTGACTTTTTCGTCGTCCTCGAAATTTTGCCTGAAGCGGTCGGCGTTTTTGCCTTCATTATAAAAATCCAACTCGGAAAGGAGAGATTCGATGAACTCGTTCCCGATGCCGATGAAATCATAATTTTCTTTCCAGGGGCTGTATTTCTGGAGAAAGTTTGTTATGTCGCTGATGATGTCGCAGTCGGCTTCCATCTCCTCGGCGATGTTGGGACGCTGGATCTTGACGGCTACCTTTTCTCCGCCGGGAAGTCTTGCAAGGTGTACCTGGCCCAGGGACGCCGCCGCAAGGGGAGCATGCTCGATGGATTGAAAAATCACCCCGGCTTTCCGGCCGAGTTCCTGCTCTACGACGACCTTGATATCGTCGTATGGAACCGAAGAGACGTTATCCTGTAGCTTCTCCAGCTCCTTTATCAATTCGGGCGGCAAAAGGTCCGCCCTCATGCTGAATGACTGGCCCAGCTTGACGAAAGCGGCTCCCAGTTCCTCCAGCGCCATCCTTATCCTTTCATAGACCGTCGGGAGAGGGAGGGACTTTTTGGTTGTATCGTCTTCAGGGCCGGGACGCGAAAGACCCATCCACCCGGCCAGGAAGCCGAGTTCGTGCTTTGTCAGTACTGCTGCTATTTCTTTTAAGCGTCTAAATTTCCGTATAAAGCGCTTCATCTTGCTCGTGTCTGTTTTCTAAAGCTTCAACCCGTTTCTTGAGATTTTCAAATTCCTCGCGCGAAGGCGTGCCCAGGTCTTCCAGGCTCTTTTTTACGTCTTCCTTTATGCTCGTCCTTATCTTCTCCTGTTCTTCTTCGCCTTTTTTTATGAGCGAATCGATGAATTCTTTAGCGTCCGCCTGGCTCATCTCACCTTTTTTTGTCAGCTCGTCCATCAGTCCTTTTGCTTTTTCCTTTGTCAGGACGAGAGCCCCGAACCCCGCCAGCAGTGTTTTTTCCAACATGTCTTTCATGAGAATCTCTCCTTTGCCGTTTTTTAGAGGGTCTTGATCTTCTAATGGGTTAACAGGCATTTTGATGCCGGTCGTTTATAAATCCCCCTATTTATATTTTCTATGCGCGCCTTGTTTATACCTTCAGAAACATTTATAAACGGGCATTATTGCCATTTTCTGCCCTTCATATCGGATGTTCTTTTGTATGGCACAGGGGGATTTGTTTGCCGGGGAGCAATTTGAAAAATTCCGGTTACAATCACAATTTTGAAGGATTCTTTTTTGAAATAACGAAAATAATTTCTTCAACTTTATTCAAGGAGGTTATATGAGAAAAAACTATATAATATGCTTCCTGGTCATTTGTTTCATTGCTTTCCTGGCCTGCCCCGTCTTGGCAGGTGAGAAGTTCGATGCGGAACTGGAGTATTATCAATCGATATTCACTTCCGTTTCCGACGGCACTTTCAGCCTGCCTACAGTGGGGATAAAGGGCGCATATAAGGTGTCGGATTACTGGCAGCTTGCCGCGTTGTACAAGGAAGGCAAAGGCACTACGAACCATATCGATTTAAGATTGAGAGACTGTGAACTCGATATTACCCGTCTCACGGACGAAGGGTTTAAAATGGGTGTGGGGTACAGGTTTTTCAACATGAAAACAGATGCCTTCGGTTCCACGTATGAAGAAACCTTTAATGGCTTCGGGTTAAAGCTGGGATATTATCCGCCGAAGCCTCCGTTTTTTTTCGAGGCCGGATATTTCCCCACGCTTTCGGGAAAGAATTATTCGCTCCGCAATCTCAATTACGACCTGGGTCTGAAGTATGATACGAAGAAATGGAATGTCAAGCTGGGGTACAGGAGAGACAGTTTCGAGGCATCTACTACCGGCATGACCTCATGGAGCGGGATACACCTAAATTTGGGAACCAGCTTTTAGGAGGAATGAACAATGATTAAAATTACTCATAAAATCACAGTATTTGCGCTAATCGCGGTGATTTGCCTTGTCGTTCAGGGATGTTTCGGCTCCACCACTGCGACTGACATTGTCAACAGGCTGCTGACGGGACAGGGCGGCGATACCGGAGGGGGCTGGTCTCCCGGCGGCTTTGGAGACAAACTCGTGTTCTGCTCCGACAGGACAGAAACCTTTCAGGTGTATATTATGAACAAGGACGGCTCGAACCAGGTCCAGTTAACGAGCGAAGGCTGGAATCGTTCTCCTGCTTTTATGCCGAACGGCAATATCGTATTCCGTTCAGGCAGGGACGGAAACAGCGAAATCTATGTAATGAGTATTGACGGCAGCAGCCAGACCAGGATAACTCACGAAGTAGCGTTTGACGGCTATCCCACATCATGGCCCGACGGCTCAAAGCTTTTATTTCAGAGCGACCGCGACCATGGCGGCACCAGGAACGTCTTCACAATGAACTGGGACGAGACCAATATTTTTGACGTTACCAACAGTGTTACATGGTCGGGCCTGCCGAGCGTCAATCCTTCCGGGTCAAGGATAGTATATTCGCTGAACGGCGAGGACATCTACACCATAAACCCCGACGGTTCCGGTAATCTAATGCTGGCAAATACAGGAAACAATTCGGCTCCTTATTATTCTCCCGATGGGACGAAGATCTGTTTTTCATCTGACCGTGACGGAAACAGTGAAATCTATGTCATGGATGCCGACGGCTCAAATCAGACCCGTCTTACCAATGATGCAGGCGATGATGATTACTGCAGGTTCCTGCCGGACGGCACGATAGGCTTCTCATCCGACAGAACCGGAAGCTACCAGATATATAAGATTAATCCGGACGGCACGGGACTCACCCAGATAACGACAGACAACCCGGAAAACTATCTCTGGAATTAATTTTAGAACCGAAGAAGTATAAAGGGGCTTGCTTTTTGCAGGTCCCTTTTTTAGTTCGCCGGTTTTCAACCTGTTATTTTCGGAGGATTTTTTACTGCGGCCCTGATCTTATCAATCGTGCCTTTTTTGCCCTTCATGTTTTTCCACGGGTCGGGGGTTTTGGACAGCCTTCGGAAAATGTTCTCGATAGTGTACGACCGGGCCGTAAGCTTCGGATCCTCGATTTCATCCCATTCAAGCGGGGCCGCCACCGGGGCGTTTTCTTTCAGGCGGACGGAATACGGAGAAACCGACGTGTGGCCGTAAGAGTTCCTCAGGTAATCCAGAAAAAGTTTCCCTTCCCGGTTTTCTTTCGCCGTCTCGACGGTCAGCTTACCCGGGTAACGGTTTACAAGCATTTCTGCGATATCCCTCGATAATATCCTTGTTTCATCGAAATCCGCCGACGGCGTTAAGGGGATGACCACGTGAAGCCCGCTTGATCCCGTGGTCATGACGAAAGTTTCAACCTTGATTTCATCGAAGAACTCCTTCAGCTTTTGAGCGCCGAAACGGACAAGCGGGAAATCGCCCCCCTCCGGCGGGTCCAGGTCGAAAATTATCCTGTCGGGCTTTTCAAGATCTCCGGCTTTACAGAGCCATATATGGAACGTGATGCAGGCCTGCCCCGCAAGATACAACAGGCTCTCGGCGTTATTACATACGACATGCCGGGTTGTCCCTTTCTCCCTCTTCGGGACAACTACACTGGCTATCCATTCCGGGAAATATTTCGGCATGTCCTGCTGGAAAAAAGGCTCTTCCTTCATCCCTTCGGGCGCCCGGAGCATGTTCAAAGGCCGGTCTTTGAGATAGGGGAGCATGACGCCCGCTATCCTGTAATAATATTCCACGATATCGCCCTTGGTTATGCCGGATGCCGGGAAGAAAACTTTTTCCAGGTGTGATGCGGGGATGCTTCTCTTGTTTATATCGTATGTCTTCTCGCTCATTTCGGCTCCTCTTCTGATGATTGCCGATCAGGCTTATTATGTATCACCTCTTGAAATCTTGTATTTTCTTCCCGCTTACGACGGATTCCGGCTCGGTTTCCACAGGGTTCCTGCCGGTGTCTGCGTATTCGTCTTTCATTTTGAAGAAAAGCCATCTTTCATCTTTCCCACGTGCGGTGCGTATAAGGGCATAGCCGCCTTTCAGCTTGTGCCCTTCCAGGAAAATTTCAATCTTTCCTTCGTCGTATTCACGGGACATGGTTTCGTTTTCCTTGAGGTTCTCATAAGGCCCCGTGTCCCAGATGATAACGACGCCCGCCCCATATTCTCCTTCCGGGATGACTCCTTCGAAACCGGCGTATTCCAGCGGATGGTCTTCGGTCGGCACTGCAAGGCGCTTTACCGAAGGGTCGGTTGACGGGCCTTTGGGAACGGCCCATGATTTCAGCACCCCGTCTATCTCCAGGCGGAAGTCGTAATGGAGGTGGGAAGCGGCATGCTCCTGGATAACAAATATCGGCTTTTTCCCAGGTTTCTTCACGAGTTTGCCCTGCGGCTCCGGCGATTTGTTGGGGTTTCTTTTGCTGTAATATTCTTTTAAGTTTTTGCTCATTATTTTCTCCTGTTTTTAATTTGGTAATTACCCAACATTTGATCCAAAATTACAGATCATTTTGGCCATCAGGTGAAAGATATCCTCTTCCCGGTGATTATACCTAAATTCCAACTCCTTCAGATATAGAGGAAACTTCTCCCTGGAAACTCCATGATGCTTTATCAGGCGCTC